>NZ_CP016428.1:1856250-2475000 GCF_001693385.1 Bradyrhizobium icense | reverse complement strand
CTAACGTCCGGCGCTAAGGCAGACGGACGCTTCGGTAAGCAGGACTTTGCCTATTTGCCAGAGGAGGACGCTTATCGCTGCCCGGCCGGGGAGCGGCTGTCATATCGCTATATGAATGAAGAAGACGGCAAGGTGCTGCGGCGCTACTGGACCACGGCCTGTCAAAGCTGTTCGATCAAGACCCAATGCACGCCTGGGTCAGAACGGCGGATTACGCGATGGGAGCATGAGCATCTGCTCGATGCTGTGCAGCATCGCCTTGATGCAAACCCGCACGCCATGCGTCAGCGTCGCGAAACAGTCGAGCATCCGTTCGGCACCATGAAAGCCCGCATGGGAGCGACACACTTCCTGACCAAAACGCTTCCGAAAGTGGCGGCCGAAATGGCGCTCTCCATCCTGGCCTACAATCTGACACGGGTCATGAACATCGTCGGGATCAAGCCGCTGATGGCTGCGATCGCGGCCTGACACCAAGCCGGTCATGGCTTCCGCTCGACTGCCTAGGGACCGGCGTTTTTACACGGCCAAGACCCGAAGCCGACCTAGCGCGCGTTTTTCTGACCGGCAACATTGCTCGGTCCGAGAATCACCCAGTCTGGACGTGCCAAGGCCTCGGCCGGCTTTGCGAAGCCGCCGGCTGGCGGCGCCGTCAGATTTCTCCGATCAAAGCTGACGTATTCCTCTCGCACGAGGCCGCCGCCAATCCTTACCGAGCATCCGGTTTCATAGCTCCAAATCGCTTCCAGATTATAGGTCGCCCATCGGTCCTTGCAGCGCTCTTTAGCGACGTAAACCACAGCTAGGGTCAAAGCTGTGATCGATCCAACTCCAATCCAGAAGACTCGCATGGCCCTGCATCAGCTCTCATCGAAACGCGGAATCCAACTCTGCGCGCGACACAACTAAATGTTGCAGCCAAAATCAACAGCAAAACGACTGTCTCGACGGGCAATTCGCAGCCCTGTCGAATCAAGGGCGTGATGTCACCTTCTGGCCGATTCTGTTGAAAAAGTCGGCAGTAGTTTCGTCGTGAGCACCCACTGTTCCGCGGACGAGCTGGGGTGGTTGACCTCACGCGGGCGTCAGCGCGGGCATCGGGATCAGCTTGGCCATCTTACGGAGGTTCTGAGCGGTGGCAGCGAGGGTGAACTCGTCACGCGCGCCGTTCGGGCCCCTTAGCCGCAGCCGGTCGAGCTTGAGAATGCGCTTGAGGTGCGCGAACAGCATCTCGATCTTCTTCCGGAGCCGGCGCGAAGTGCGGCCCTCCCATGATCTTGCGATCTCGCGCGCCAAGTCGCGAGCGCCCTCGTAGACCGAGCGCGGCACTTTCCGGGCCGGAGTGTTGGGGCAACACCTGCTTCTCAGAGAGCATGCTTGACAATCGTGCTTGCTCGCACGGTAGAGGATCGTCGCCTCATCGTTCACTGGCGTCCCTGTGGTGGTGAGGGTTTTGCCACCGGGGCAACGATAGACGTCCCCGGCATGGTCATAGATGAAGTCCTCGCGCGAGAAGGTCCCGTCCGTGCGGGCCGACTTGTCAAAGACGGTCACGTGCGGCTCGATCCCATGGTCGTAGAACAGCCACCCAAGCATCTCGGCCGAGCCATAGGCGCTGTCCCCGAGAAGCCGGCTTGGATAGAGGTCGAACCGTTCGAGCGAACGTTGGATCATGCGCTTGGCGGCCAACACTTCCGCCTGGCGGATTGCCGTGGTCGCCTCGACATCAACGATGATCGCGTTATCGATGTCGACCAGGTAGTTCGTCGAGTAGGCGAAGAAGGCTTGACCGCCGTGCGCCCCCGTCCAACGCGCCGCCGGGTCCGAGGGCGACACGAACTTCGGCGTGACCTCGGTCGCTGCTCCGAAGGCGGCATCATCGAGGACAGCCAGATACTCATCTATCGCCCGGCATGCCGCCTCCGGTGGAAGTCCCTTGTCGCCTTCGATTCCCTTCTGTCGATTGGCATCCGCCTTGATCAGGCTCGCGTCGACTGCGAACCCTTCGCCACCGACCAGCCGCTCCCGGATACAGCGGCGCAAGACGATCTCGAATACACGACGGAAGAGATCGCTCTCACGGAAGCGACCGTGCCTGTTCTTCGAGAACGTCGAGTGATCGGGGACAGCCCCGTCCAGACCCAGCCGACAAAACCAGCGGTACGCCAGATTGAGGTGGACTTCATCGCAGAGGCGCCGCTCCGATCGTATGCCGAAGCAATAGCCGATTAGGAGCATCCTGATCATCAGCTCGGGATCGATCGAAGGCCGTCCGATGTTGCTGTAGAACGGCGCCAGTTCCCGTCGCAGCTCCTCAAGCTCTACGAACCTATCGATTGATCGGAGCAGGTGGTCGGCCGGGACATGCCTTTCGAGCGAGAACTCATAGAACAACGCAGCCTGTTCGACTTGCCGGTGTCCCATCATGATCTTCAGTCCTGCCAATTTAGACAGACTGAATCACTGATATCTCTGCGTCGCAACAGCCGCCTTTTTCAACAGAATCGGCCCTTAGCAGACTCGCTGAAGACCTGCCCAGATGTCCGCTTCTGAGCGTAATCCGGACATCGCCAAGTACATGGCTCTTTTCAGAGTCATGAGTAACGCCCCGGCCTAACCCTTCACCGTCACCGCACGCCCGATCACCGGCTGGGCGGCAACCGGCGGGTTGGCGGTTTGCGCGGCGAGTTCGCCGATCAGGCGGTCGGCGTCGGCGGCGATCCCGTCGGGCGCATGGATCACCAGTCGCTCGAGCGCCCAGCGATACGACGAGATACGCCGCTCCAGGCATTGCTGGACCCATTGCACGATAAGCGTGTTCTCTTCCATGCGCGCGATCGCGTCCGCCTGTTCGCGCGGCGACAGTTCCGACACCATCCTCAGGCTGGCGCTGCGCTTGCGGTCGAGTTCGATGACGCGGATGGCGGAGGCAAAAAACGGCTCGAACCTCGTGATGTCGTTGCGAACGTCCTCGATCAACTGCTGATAGCGCGAGGTGTGCGAGCGGTGCGGCTCGTCGATCAAGGCGCGTCCGTAGGTGGTGCGGTCGAACACCACCTTCTGCCGCCATGGCGAAGGCAGCGGCTGGTAATCGCCGAACACGCTCTTCCAGGCGGGCCGCGAATGCGGCGGCTCGATCAGGGGATAGGCGAGATCGCGAAGCTGGCGTTCGTTTTCGGTGAGCTGGAAGTGTGAAGGCTTGAGGCCGACGCTTGCGGTGGCCTCGGCCCCCAGCCAGCGGTGCATGTCGTCGTTGCGCATGTCCGCGCGGGTGCGGCCGAAATCGCCGCCGCTGCAACCGCCAAGCACAGCACTTGCCACGAACAGCATAAGAGCCGGGAGTGACCGAAGCCCGGTGGTCCGGATCGGGAGGCACAGCTCCGGCATTTCAAACTTCCGTCGTTTTAGGGGCGCCGCCGGCGACGGCGACCGGGCGCCGTCCCCTCTTCCGGCCCGCGTCCGTCGCCGGTTCCGCCGGCTTGGCGTTCGATGCGGACAACGGGAAGGATCAGCACGGTTCCCAGGCCATCGCGTGGAGCGCCATCCATGGTTGAGCCCAGCCGTCGCGAAGCCGCATCCGCCGGAAATTCAATGATGGTGCCCATATTCCGTTCTCTCTGGTCGCCGCGGTCACGACTTGGCCGGCGACATGTCATTATTCAGAACAGAACGTGGTTAACGGCATCTTAATTTGTGCAGGCGGTAGAGTTACGGTTTTTGGCGCATCCCCTACCGAAAGCTCACATTTTATCGGATTTCTTCAGAGGCTGTTTTCCTTAACCAACTCTTAAAACGCCCTGCGTAGGCTTACGCGAAGGATTATCGAAGTCGCGTACACCTGACATGACCGCAGCTCCATTGTTTCCGGGATTCGACGGGCTGATGACGCTCTCGCGCCGCGAGGGCGTCGATATCCGCCCGACCTTGCTGCGCGTGCTGACTGATCTTTATGTTCAGACCAGCGCCCATTCCGCCGACGAGGAGCGGCAGTTCGTCGAACTGACGTCCCGCCTGATCGGTCAGGTCGACGACGCCACCCGCGCCGCGGTGCGGGCACGGCTCGCGATCTATCCGGCAACGCCGGCCGAGATCATGGACAGGCTCGGCCTGCGGCGTGCGCACCCCGGCGAACCGTTGCCGCTTGCGGCTTCGATTGCCGCGGCTCCGGCCGACGCGCCGACGGTGAAACCGCCGACCGAAGCGCAGTTGCGGATGGCGGCCAGTCTCGCAATGCGACCCAACGATGCCGCCGAAATAAGCGACATGTTCTTCGCGGCCGGCCCCAGCGAGCGTGCGCTGATCCTGCACAATCTCTCCGATACGCCGCTAAAAGCCTCGGCGCGCATTCCCGCGGCCCGCGCGGCGCGCGCGCTTCATATTCTGGAGATGGCGGCCTTCGCCGAGGATGCCGAAAACTTCGCGCTCGAACTTGGCGAGGCCCTGATCCTGCCGCAGCGGATCGCGACACAAGTCGTCAATGATCCCGGCGGCGAGCCGCTGGCCTGCGCGGCGAAGGCGCTCGACATGCCGAGCGCGATCTTCCAGCGCGTGCTGCTGTTCCTCAATCCGGAATTCGGCTCGTCCGTGCACAGCGTCTATCGCTTGTCGCGACTTTACGACCGTTTGAGCGAACGATCAGCGCTCGTCATGCTGGCCGCGTGGCGCGGCTCGACCATGGCTGTTACCCGCGCCAAATATCGCACCGCGCTGTACGACGACGAACGGCACCGCGCGCGTGCGACGGGTTCGCAAACCCGTCCCGCGGTGCAGCCAGGAACCGCCCCGGCAGTCCGCACCGGCACCGACGGCTCGAAGCGCTAAGCTTTCGCCAGATCCAGAAAATGCCGCCCTGCGCGGTCTTCGGTCTCGACGATCCAGGCGTCGGGATCGAAACGGAGTTCCTTGGCGAGCCGTTCTTCCACCGATTGCTCCGGCACCGGCTGCGGCGAGGCCGGCGCAAACAACCGCTCGGCCGGGCGGCTCTCGTCATAGACAGTCTGCGGCGCAGGCGCATACAGCATGGCGTTGCCGTCGAGCAGCGCCACCTTGACGAACACCGCCCCCGCCTCCTCCGCCCCGCGCTTGCGGATGGCGCCAAATATTCCCTCATTCTGGCAGCGGCGCAGGTAAGCGGCCACCCAGATGGATGATTTCAATCGCATGGGATCGACGATAGGCCAGCGACCGGGCGGAAGCTAGTCGATCGGGCGCCCGATCATGGCGGTGAGTTCACGCACCAGGCGATCGGACATCTGGCCGGTCACCGGCAGCTTGCGATCGCGCTCGAATTTCGAGATCGCAGCCTGGGTGTCCGCACCGACCGCGCCGGTCGGCTTCAACTGGCCGTAGCCATATTGCGTCAGCGCGCGCTGTACCGCCGCCACGCGGCGCGCGCCGGCGCTTTGCCCACTCGTCGGAATCGGCGCCGGCGGACGCAACGCATTGGCAGGGGCCGCGGCGGGCGCACCGGTCGACTTGACCACCAGATTGGTCATCGGGTCGGCATTTTTGGGCTCCGTGCCCTTGGGATCGGCACTCTTGATTTCGACGTGTCTGGGATCGACGCTCCGCACCTCGACCGGCCTGATTTCCGGCGGATCCGACTCGACCGGCCTTGCGGTTATTTCGACCGGGCGCGGACGCGGCAGCGGGCTCACGACGGCCGCTTGCGGCGCCGGCAGCGTCACGACCGAGCCGAACATCGGCGAGGGATGGCGGCCGGCCTGCAGGAACAGCGCATTGGCGACAATGGCGCAGATCGCGGCAGCCGCGAGCAGGCCCGCGATCATGTCCTTCGGACTGTGCAGGAGAATGCGCATCACGAGGCCGCGCTCTTCCTCCGCTTCGATCGCAACCGCTTTCGCGCCGCGACGGCGGCGGCGCGGCATCTCGTCATCGTCGTCAATACGCCTGGGCACGCTTCTTCACCTGATGGACTTCATCCTGGGATTCGGGTCGCAGCGCCGGCTTCAGCGTCGCGACGTTGTTCGAAGTGGTCAGCGAAGGCGCAAAGTCAAGCGGCAAGGTGACAGCCACCGTGGTTCCCTCGCCGACCGTGCTCTGCACGTTCATCTCGCCGTTGTGCAGTCCAACCAGACCCTTCACGATCGACAGGCCGAGGCCGGTGCCTTCGTGTTTGCGCTGATAGGTCTTGCCGGCCTGGAAGAACGGGTCGCCGATCCGCGCGAGATCCTCGGCGGCGATACCGACCCCCGTATCGGTGACACTCAGCATCAGCCGCGATCCCTCGACCGTGGCGGAAACCGTCACGCTGCCGCCGCGCTCGGTGAACTTGATGGCGTTGGTGATGAGATTGAGCGCGATCTGCTTGAACGCGCGGGGGTCGCCGTTCATCACGGGCAAGTCCTCCGCCGCGCGGGTGATCAGGTCGACGCCGTTGTCGCGCGCCTTCAGCGCCAGCAAATTGCAGCAGTGCAACAGTGCCGCGCGCGGCGCGAACGGCTCCGGCGAAATTTCGAAATTTCCGGTTTCCATCTTCGACATGTCGAGGATGCCGTTGACGACCGACAACAGGTGCTGGCCGGAATCGTTGATCAACTGCGCGTATTCCCTGCGCCGCGCGGCGTCGAGCATCATCGCCTCTTCGTGCACGATCATCTCGGAGAAACCGATGATGGCGTTCAGCGGCGTGCGCAGCTCGTGGCTCATGGTGGCCAGGAAGCGCGTCTTGGAGGCATCCGCCTGCTCGGCAGCGGTGCGCGCCATTTCGAGCGCCTGCTCCTGTATCTTGCGGTCGGTGACGTCGCGCATCACGGCGACGACTTCGGCCTCGGGCGAAGCCTGCTCGAGCGGCCGGCAGCGCATCTCGACCCAGATGAAATCGGCGGAACCGTTCTGGCCGCGGGCCGCGTCGCGGCGCAGACGGAATTCGACGCTGCGCTGCTCACTGCCGCTCGCGGCATCCGACAGGGCCGTGAGATAGGCCGGACGATCGGCGACGTGGACGCGGTCGAACAGGCCGTGGCCGGTGAGCCGGGCGCCGGGCGTGCCGAGCATGGCTTCCGCCGCCGGCGAAATGAACTCCACGGCGCCGTTGCGGTTGTGACGCGAAATCACGTCGCTCATGTTTCGCGCCAGCAAGCGGTAGCGGTCTTCCTCGACATAAAGCAGCGACACGGAAGTGCGTGCCAGCGATTCCGCGCTGACGGCCAGCCCTGCCGCATAGAGCGTCGCCGAGGCCACACCGGCGCCCATCAGGACGCCGCGCAGCGCCGCGTTCGGCTCTGCCATCGGCAGCAGGTGAAAATGTCCGAGCGCGATCAGCAGGGCGGCGCATGACAGTGCCAGCGCCGAAGCGAACACGACCACGCGACGCGAGGCTGACAGCGCCGCCTCCAGCGGAACGACGATCAGCCAGACCGCGGCGAACGATTCGATACCGCCGGTGGTCGCGGCGACCATCATGACAAGGCCTGCCAGCGCCAGCGCGGACAGGATATGTGCGCCCTCGTAGCGGCCGGTGCGCGACAGGAACCACGACAACAGGATGGGTGCGATCAGCCAGGCAAAGGCAGCGACCTCGAGCGCCGTGGGCGCCCCGCGCATCGCCAGATAGACCGGAAAAGCCGCAAGCGCCACCAGGCTGCCGAGCAGCCGCGGCGCCATGAACGCGCGATGACGCGCACGCGTCAGCGCATCATATCGTGCCGAGGGATGCAGCAACGCATCGAGACAATCGCGGATGATACTCAAAACAGTCACGGCTCTCGCGCTTCGGCTTGTTCGTCAGACAGACGCGCCGGAACGCCCCCTTATCTTTGCGCCACCGTGTCAGAGTGAACTTAAGCGAACGCTAAGGCGCGGAGGGCCAACGCCCGACGGCCTGTTTTCGCGGGAATTTCGCGCCTCGCGTGACGCGCATTCGACGCGGATGGTGAACGACAGGTTTCCAGCGCGATCGATCTATGGTTTCGAAATGGTAGATGCGCGAGCGGCGCGGACTTTTCGCGCGATGGTGGTCGTCAATCGAATATTTACGCCGAATCGAATCGTTGCGGTTTTCAGAAAATTTTCGGCGATTTTACCTCAATGCAAACACTTGCGATTTATCGAGGGCTGTTAGTCAGAAACAAAGCCAGCGGACTTAACCGCAACACAACCATAAGAGACGACCGGGGTCGCGAGATGTTTTTTCTGCTTCGCATGGCATTCTGGCTCGGGCTCGTGCTCGTGCTGTTGCCGAGGGAAAAGACGCCTGAATCGGACAACGTGCCGCAGATCGGCGCGTCCGAGGCCGTATCGGCTGCGACCGCCGCCGTCTCCGACGTGGGGCAATTCTGCAAGCGTCAGCCGGCGGCTTGCGAGGTCGGCGGCCAGGCCGCGACCGCGCTCGGCCAGCGCGCCCAGGACGGCGCCCGCCAGTTGTACAAGATCATCACCGACAAGAAGCCCGATACCGACAAGAAGCCCGATCGTCCCATCGTCCACGACAAGAAGCCCGACCATACCAGCTCGATCGGCACCGCCGGCGACGCCGAGGCCGTGATCGCGGCCGCCTCGCCCACTGATGCTCTGACGGAGGACGATATGGCGATCGACTGGCGGCTGCCGCGGATGCCGTTGGCCTCAAAATAGGCCGGGGAACCGGTTCCGTTTCCGTCGCTTTCGTTCAATCCGCATCCTATATAAGACCTTGCTATAAGACCTTGCGAAAACGGACGCGGGCCAAGATGACGATCGACGAAATCAGGGACAATTTCGAACTGCTTGACGAGTGGGACGACCGCTACCGGTACGTCATCGAACTCGGCCGCACGCTCGACCCGATGCCGGAGGCCGAGCATTCCGCAGAGAACAAGGTCAACGGCTGCGTCAGCCAGGTCTGGCTTTCCAGGCAGATCGACCGCGGCGGCAACAGCGAACCGCGGCTGAAATATTTGGGCGACAGCGACGCCCACATCGTGCGCGGCCTGATCGCGATCCTGCTCACGCTCTATTCCGGCCGCACGCCGCAGCAGATCCTTTCGACCGATGCACTTGCCGTCTTCGACGAATTCGGATTCCGCGAGCACCTGACGCCGCAGCGTTCCAACGGCCTGCGCTCCATGGTGGAGCGCATCCGCTCCGACGCGCGCGAGGCGCTCGCCGCGGCTTCGTAATCACCGTCATTGCGGGGAGCCTACTTCCGCTTCCGCGCCTGCTGGCCAAGGCCCATCTTCTTGGCAAGTTGCGAGCGCGCCACCGCGTAATTCGGCGCCACCATGGGATAATCCGGCGGCAGCCCCCATTTGTCGCGGTATTGCTCCGGCGTCATGTTGTACTGCGTTCGCAGATGGCGCTTCAGCGACTTGAATCGTTTGCCGTCCTCCAGACACACCAGATATTCCGGCGTCATCGACTTCTTCACCGACACGGCCGGCTTTGCCGGCTCAAGCGGAGTTTCCGGGCGGCCGCTCGACACCCGCATCAGCGCGGCATGAACCTGGCTGATCAGGTTCGGGATTTCCGAGGCCTGGGTCGGATTGTTGCTGAGATAGGCCGATACGATATTGGCGGTCAGTTCGACGGGCGTCTTGCCTGCGGGATCGGTCATGGCTCAACCTTCTGGGATCACGATGCATCTGTGCGGTTCGGACAGTATCCACCGCGCCTATACATCGGCGGCATCCTATACAACTGGACGTATATGAAGGAAGTGCGGGGAAATTGACAAGAACGGCGCCGCTTTATTTCCAAAAGTCGTCTTCCGGCAAGTATTGCCGGTTCAGGACCGCTGATCGAGATGCGCGCGCAGTTCGTCGATCGAGGCAAAGCGCATCATGCCCTCCGGCATCTGGGCCTCGATCGAACCGTCGGAGTAGAGGGAATAGGCCATGCCATCGACGACGCCGGACTTCAGCACCGTCACAGCCGGCTGATCCTCCGTGCGCGGCGGTCCACCATTGGCTTCCGCGGGCGCCGGGGGCGTGCGGCCGCCGCGGCGCTGCAGCGGGGTCTCGCTGGATTTTGCGCGCTCCGCTCTCGGCCAGGCATCCTCGAAGGACCCCCGTGGCGGTTCGGCCGGCTCGACCGGTGGCACGGTGGGCGGAGTGGAACGGAGCTCCGATGACAAAAGGTCCGGCGGCAGCGGCTCGCTGCCTCGCGCCTGCGCGCGCTCGCGTTCCCTTCGCGACGTCGAGGAAAACAACAAATTGCGCTTCGGTTTCGCGGCCGACGCTGGCGGTTCGGGGTGTGTCGGCTCCGGGATCGGGTGGTCCCGCAGGACAGCCTCGTTCTGCCACGGCGGCGGCGCCGCTGGCGCGAAAGGCGGCGGTGCCGTTGGAGAGAATGGTCCGAGACCAGCGGGCGGTTCGGCGGCCGGAGTACCGCCGCCGAAGGGAGTAGAATCCCGCGTGGCGGTCTCGCCGCGCGCTTCAGGCACGCCGGCGCCAAGCCGCTGCGCAATGTTCTTCAGCTCCCGGACCGCTATCCAGAGCGCAAGCATGATCGCGCCGGTGCAAACGCCGATCACGCCGGCGATGATCAGCGTGTTGCCGGTGCTGAATTCCTTGATCGGGATCCCGAAGCCGATCGCCAGCAGCCCCGCCAAAACGAGGCCGATCCCGGCGACCAACATGACAATCATCATTGAACTAATCCCTCAGCCGCGCCCGAAACGCTCGCAAGCCGCCCCACGCCACGATACCGTCATATTGTGTGCATCGCCACCCGCCAATTGCATACAGGTTCCGCATGGTGTTGTTCGATTGCAGGATTCCGGGTGCGGGTGCTTCGCGCCATTCAGGCGCCGTTCACTCCGGCGCCCGTAATTTCACCGTCTACCAATTACTGCCTTTTTGTTGCATTGCATCAGGGATTTACGCCACAATTCCCAATTACTTGGTAATGGAACTGCGCTATATGGGTACCCGGGGAATGAGGCTCAAGAATATCCAAGCTGGGCCATAGGGACGCTGGGTTACCAATCGCCATGTCATCCATTACGACTTCTGCCCTCGATACGCCTGCGCGGCGCTCGGTGGAGAGGGCCTGTGACGACCTTGCCATCTTCGTGCTGGCCGTTGTCGCCCTCGTCGCTGGCCTGACCTTCCGCGACTATGGGCTGGGCTGGGACGACTACACGCACGCCGAATATGCCGATCTGCTACTGCGGATGTACGGTTCCGGTTTCAAGGACACCGGCGCGCTGTCGTTCGCCAATCTCTACATGTATGGCGGCGGCTTCGACATGGCGGCGGCGCTGCTGCACAAAGTTATCCCGCTCGAACTGTTTGAAACGCGCCGCCTGCTCGGCGCCGTCGTCGGCCTGATCGGTCTTGCCGTGACCTGGCGGCTGGGGCGGCATGTCGGCGGCCCGCTGGCCGGGCTCGCGACGCTGCTGCTGCTCGCGCTGTGTCCCACCTTCTACGGGCACATGTTCATGAACCCGAAGGACGCGCCGTTCGCCGTCTCGATGGTGATCCTGATCCTGGGTCTGGTGCGCCTTGCCGAGGAGTATCCCGCGCCCTCGCCGCGGACCATCCTGATCATCGGTCTCGGCGCCGGCCTCTCGATCGGTTGCCGGATTCTCGGCGGGCTGGCGGTGGTCTATGCGATGGTGGGCTTCGTCCCGTTGTTGATCGAGGACGTTCGCACGCAAGGCTCGCGCGAGGCGATCCACCGCTTCGCCCATGTCGCATACGTGCTGCTGCCAGGCCTCGTGCTCGGATATCTGATCATGGGCCTGGTGTGGCCGTGGTCGATCATGGAACCGGATCATCCCTTCAAGGCGCTGACCTATTTCTCGCATTTCTTCGAGAAACCGTGGAAGGAAATGTTCGACGGGGCGCTGGTGTCGGTGCCGGACATGCCGTGGTCCTACCTGCCGACGCTGTTCGCGCTGCAGCTTCCCGAAATATTGCTCGCGCTTCTGCTCGCCGGTGCTGTCGGCACCTTCGTGTCGCTGTCGCGCACGGATGTGTCAGCCCGCCGCAAGACCATCTTCCTGATGCTGACGCTGGCGGCCAGCCTGCCGCTGGTGATCGCGATGGTGAAACGGCCGGCGCTCTACAACGGCATCCGGCATTTCGTGTTCGTTATCCCGCCGATGGCCGTGCTTGCCGGCGTATCGTTCGCCTGGGGCATGAATTGGCTGAAGAACAATCACCGCCGCTGGCAACCGGCCGCACTGGCGGTGTTCACGTTCGGCCTGCTGTTGCCGCTCAGCGAGATGATCCGCCTGCACCCTTACGAGTACACCCACTTCAATCACATTGCCGGTACCGTTCGCGGCGCCGACAAGATGTTTATGCTGGATTACTGGGGGCTGGCGCTGAAGCAGGCTTCCGACGGTCTGCGCGAGGAGCTGGTCGAACGGCAGGAATTTCCTCCACTGGGGCGCAAGTGGAAGGTCGCGGTGTGCGGCCCGCAGCGCCCGGCGCAGGTGGCGCTCGGTCCCGACTTCACGATCGGCTGGGACAGCCAGTCCGCCGATTTCGCGATGACACTGGGCGAATTCTACTGCAAGGGCCTCACCGCGCCGGTCATGGTGGAGATCAAGCGTGACGATGTCGTGTTCGCGCGCGTCTACGATATCCGCGGCCGTCCCATACCGACGCTACTGGCGATTCCGGCGCCTTAAGTCGGCAAGAGCATAACTGCTACCCGTGATGCCTGCCTTGCTGGCCCTCCGGCACCGGGCTAAGCTCGCGCTCGAAATCAACAATTTTCGGGAGCAGCTACGCCATGTCGCCAGCCGAAGCTCGCCTGAAGGAAATCCCGTCCGGCATGAGCGACGCCGAGTGGAACCAGCGCGTCAATCTCGCCGCCTGCTATCGCCTCGTTGCGCTCTATGGCTGGGACGATCTGGTCGACACCCACATCTCGGCGCGCGTGCCCGGCCCCGACCATCACTTCCTGATCAACCCGTACGGATTGATGTTTGAGGAAATCACGGCGTCGAGCCTGGTGAAGGTCGATCTGCATGGCAATCAGCTCAGCGAGAGCGAATACAGCATCAACCCGGCCGGCTTCACCATCCATTCGGCGATCCACGAGGTGCGCGAGGATGCCGGCTGCGTGCTTCATCTGCACACGCCCGACGGAACGGCGGTGGCGAGTTGCATGGAAGGCCTGCTGCCGATGAACCAGACCGCACAGTTCGTCACCCACGACCTCGCTTACCACGATTACGAAGGCGTCGCGCTGGACCACGACGAACGTCCGCGGCTGCAGAAGGACCTCGGCAACAAGAACCACATGCTGCTGCGCAACCACGGCACGCTCACCGTCGGCCGTTCGGTCGCCTCCGCCTTCGAGCGCATGTACCATCTGGAGCGCGCCTGCACGATGCAGGTGCGCACGCGTATGCTGGGCCCCACCGCCTACCCGATCGAGCAGGCCGTGATAGACAAGAACGAGCGGCTGTTCGCCAATGCCGATTTCGCGGAACGGCGCTCGACCGAGCTGGTGTGGCCGCCGCTGTTGCGCAAGCTCGATCGAATCGATCCGAGCTACAAGACCTGAACCCGGCGAACGCGCGAAAGGCTTATAGCGGCGTGAAGGTACTGGTGACCGGCAGTTCCGGCCATCTCGGCGAGGCGCTGATGCGCACGCTGCAGGCACGGCGGCACGAGGCCCTTGGCATCGACGTGCTGCCCGGCGGATTTACACACCACGTCGGCTCAATCGCCGATCGCGCCTTCGTACGCCGCTGCATGAAAGGCGTCATGACCGTGCTGCACGCCGCGACGCTGCACAAGCCGCATGTAGCTACCCACAGTCGCCAGGATTTCGTCGACGTCAATGTCACCGGCACGCTCAATCTCCTCGAAGAAGCCACCGCAGCCGGCGTCACGGCATTTGTCTACACCAGCACCACGAGCGTGTTCGGCGATGCGCTGGTGCCGCCGCCGGGCGAGCCGGCAGTCTGGATCACCGAAGATGTCACTGCCGTGCCGAAAAATATCTATGGCGTCACCAAGGCGGCCGCGGAGGATCTGTGTCATATCTTTGCGCGCAATCACGCGCTTCGCACCATCGTGCTGCGCACCTCGCGCTTCTTTCCCGAAGAGGACGACAATCGCGCGACACGCGAGGCCTACACCGACGCCAACATCAAGACCAACGAGTTCCTCTATCGCCGCGTCGATATCGAAGACGTGGTCAGCGCGCATCTCTTGGCGGCCCGTCACGCGCCATCGGCCAGCTTCGCGAAATATATCATCAGCGCCACCACGCCGTTTACGCGACACGACATGGCGGACCTGCGCAACGACGCGCCGCGTGTGGTCCGCCGTTACGTTCCGGAATTCGAGGTCGAATTTGCACGCCGCGGCTGGACGATGATTCCAGGCATCGATCGCGTCTACGTCAACGACCGCGCACGTGCCGGACTCGGCTGGCAACCCCGCCATGATTTCCGCGCGCTGATTGCGCGGCTGCAGGCCGACGAGGACATCCGCAGTCCGCTCGCGCGCGAGGTCGGCAGCAAGGGCTATCACGACCGCGTCTTTCGCGAGGGACCCTACCCGGTGGAGTGAGCGCGCGAGAGATATCCGGTGGACAAGCCGCGCAGATGCGCTAAACTATTGCTACACACCCTCTACACGTCTCGGAATCAAACGCCGTCCAATCCCGGGCGGCGTTTTTATTTGGGCGTATCGTAGGGTGGGCAAAGCGGAGCGTGCCCACCATTCAAACCAATTCCGCGGAGAGAATGGTGGGCACGCTCCGCCTTGCCCACCCTACCGCTCCCGCGCTACTTTGCTCCCTCCGCGAACGCTCCCAAAATCCGCGCCCAGGAACGGATACCCTTATGATAGCTCTTCAGGTCGTACTTCTCGTTCGGCGAATGGATGTTGTCGTCGTCGAGGCCGAAGCCGACCAGCACGGTGTCGAGGCCAAGCGTGCGCTTGAAATCCGCCACGATCGGAATCGACGCACCCGAGCCGATCAGGAGCGCCTCCTTGCCCCACTCGTCCGTCAGCGCGCGCTTGGCGGCGGCCAGCGGCTTCATGTTCCAGTCGAGCGCAATCGCCGGCGCGTTGGAGTGGTCGGTGAATTCGGCCTTGCAGTCGGCAGGCACGCGCGCCCGAACGTAATCTCGGAAAGCTTTCCGGATCTTTTCCGGGTCTTGTCCCTCCACCAGACGGAACGAAACTTTTGCGGAGGCTTCCGCCGGGATTACCGTCTTTGAGCCCTCGCCGGTATAGCCGCCGATAATGCCGTTGATGTCGCAGGTCGGGCGCGAGGAAACCTGCTCGATCAGCAGGCGATCCTTCTCACCGGCGGGAATGGAGAGGCCGATCGGCTTCAGGAAGGATTCCGGCGTGAGGTTCAGATTCTTCCACTGCGCCAGGATGTCCGGCGGCAAGTCCTTCACGCCGTCGTAGAAGCCAGGAATCGTGATGTGACCGTTCTCGTCATGCAGACCGCCCAGAATATTGGTCAGCACCCGGATCGGATTACGCGCGCCGCCGCCGAAGATGCCGGAATGCAGGTCGCGATTGGCGGCCTTGATCTTGACCTCGTCATAGACGAGGCCGCGCAGCGAGGTCGTGATTGCCGGCGTGTTCTGGTCCCACATGCCGGTGTCGCAGACCAGTGCGAAGTCGGCCTTGAGGTCGCTCTTGTTCGCTTCCAGGAACGGCACGAAGTTCTTCGATCCGATTTCCTCTTCACCCTCGATGATGATGGTGATGTCGACCGGCAGCGTCCCCGTGACCTTCTTCCAGGCGCGGCAGGCCTCGACGAAAGTCATCAACTGGCCCTTGTCGTCCTCCGCACCGCGCGCGACGATGATCTTGCGGCCATCGGCATGGTCGGTGACGACAGGCTCGAACGGCGGGCGGTGCCACAGACTGAGCGGATCGACCGGCTGCACATCGTAGTGCCCATAAAACAGCACGTGAGGCCGGCTCGCCCCGCCCCCATTGGCCTTGGCAACGATCGCCGGATGTCCCGCCGTGGGCCTCACCTCGGCCTTGAAGCCGAGCGTCGCGATATCCTTCGCCAGATGATCGGCGGCGGCCTTGCAATCGCCGGCGAAGGCCGGATCGGCCGAGATCGACTTGATCCGCAACAACGCGAACAGCCGTTCGAGGCTGTTGTCGAAATCGGCGTCGATATGGTCGAGAACCGGCTGGATATTGGCGTTGGGCATGACTGACTATCCCTGGCTGTGAGCCTTCTTATTAACGTCAAGTTGTAGCTTGCCCGCGGCCTGAGGCAAGGCAACATCCGCGGCTGGCGGATGCAATATGTGCCAGACCAACCCAGCGACAAGCACGATGGTGGCGGCGAGATTGTTGCCATAGGCCTGCAGATCAACCGGAAACAGCGGCAGCGACAGGCACAGCAAGCCGCCCGCGATGGCAAGTAGTGCCCAGGTTCCGGTTTTGACCCGCGGGCGCGGATCATAAGCGGCGCGGTGGACCAAAACGGTGATCGGAAAGAACAGCCACAAAAAGTAGTACTGGCGGGCCAGCGGCGAAGCGACTGTGATCAGGCAAAACAAGATACCGATCTCTTCCGCATCCGAACGTTCCGTGCGGCGCGACGCCGGCGGCATGATAGCGAGATAGCCGAGCCCGATTGTGAGCGAGATCGCCAGTACGATCCAGTTCGCCGTCCTGAAATCGACGTCGATGATGTTCATCGTGCGCACGGGTTTGGCCGGATTGTCCTGGTTGTAGTTCACCGGCCGCGTCAGCCGGTGTGTCACCGCGATGATCGACTGGTTGACCCACGACCAGTTCTGCTCGTCGCGCTGTCCGAACCCCTTCTCCGAACTGGAACCCACCATGCCCTGGTACCAGGTCCTCAGCTCCGTGAAATTGTGCTGGAAGCCGCGAAACGGCGCCGGCAGCACGAACAGAAACAGGCCTATGAAAACCAGCATGCTCGCGGCTGCCGCCCACTGTCTTCGCCACAGCAGATAAGGCAACACCGCCACCGGAAACACCTTGATGGCGGTAGCGAGCGCGAACATGCTTCCCGCCATCCAGCCGCGGTGGTCCCGCAACAGCCAGAACCCGTAGAGCAGCAGCGCCAGCAGCAGCAAGTTCGGTTGGCCGAGGTCGAACATGTCGAACACGAAGGTGACGGTGACAAAGCCCGGCAGCGCTTCCAGCCAAGGACCGGGCTTCTTCCCCGATCCCGCCATCGCGTGCGAGAATTGCGCCGTCATCCACCATGCGACGATGTTGAGAAACGACAGGATGAGATACAGCGGGATCTTGCCGAACCAGGTCGGGATCGCGAGCAGCACCGCCGACAGCGGCGGATAGATGAACTCGAAATAGGTAGCGGGGTCGTCCGGGTAGAGATTCCTGCCTTGCAGCACCTGCTGACCCGCCCAGAACCAGAGCGGATAGTCCTTGGTCTTGCCGTTGCCCCAGATTTCCGGGACGAGGACATCGGCGGTCAGGGCGATGCAACAGACCAGAAACAGGATATCGAGCGGCCTTCGTAGCGACGGATATCTCAGCACACGCTCGTTCCGGATTCAGAGGAGATTACGTCGCAGTTCTTCACGCGAACCGACTGCCACCTTCGCTCGAAAAAGTCCTATCGCCGCAGCAAGCCGCCAAGCGCACCGCGCACCAGCGCGCGACCGACTGAGCCGCCGAGCGATCCACCAACGGATTTGCCGAGATCGGCTACGATCCCACCGACCACCCTGTTGGTAACGGACCGCGTAACGTCTCGTGCAATCACCTGGCCGGTCGTCAGCCTGCCGCGCTTGACGTTGGTGCCGAAGATCGTGCCGACGATCGAACCGATCTGGCCGAGAATTCCGCCACCGCCGCCAGCGCCACCATCTTGCCCTTCTGCAGGCGCCGCCGTCGTAGCCACGCGCTTCTGCAGCATCTCATAGGCGGATTCGGCATCGACCGCAGTGTCGTATTTGCCTTTGACCGGGCTCTTGCTCATGATCGCTTTGCGCTCTTCCGGCGTGATCGGCCCGATCCGTGCCGTCGGCGGCCGGATCATGACGCGCTCTACCATGGTCGGCGTGCCGCCGCCTTCGAGGAACGACACCAACGCTTCGCCCTTGCCGAGTTCCATGATGACGCGTGCGGTGTCGAGCTTCGGGTTGGGCCGGAAGGTCTGCGCCGCGGCATTTACCGCCTTCTGGTCGCGCGGCGTAAAGGCGCGTAGCGCGTGCTGCACGCGGTTACCCAACTGAGCCAGCACCTTGTCCGGCACGTCGATCGGATTTTGCGTGACGAAATAGACGCCGACGCCCTTGGAACGGATCAGGCGGACCACCTGCTCGATTTTGTCGAGCAATGCCTTCGGCGCATCGTTGAACAACAGATGCGCCTCGTCGAAGAAGAACACCAGTTTCGGCTTCGGCAGGTCGCCGGCTTCCGGCAGTTCCTCGAACAGCTCCGACAGCATCCATAACAGAAACGTCGCGTAGAGCCTCGGATTCTGCATCAGCTTGTCGGCGACCAGAATATTGACCATTCCCCGGCCGTCGCTGTCGGTCTTCATGAAATCCTTCAGCAACAGCGCCGGCTCGCCGAAGAATTTCGTTCCGCCCTGGTTTTCCAACACCAGAAGCTGGCGCTGAATGGTCCCGACGGTTGCCTTGCTGACATTGCCGTAGCTTTGCGCGACCTTCCGGATCTCGGCAAACGGATCTTCCTCGTCATCCGGCCCCTTCTTGCGGCCATTGGGAACGATCGCATCCAGCAGTGACCGCAGATCCTTCATGTCGATCAGAGTGAGGCCGCTTTCGTCCGCCACGCGGAACGCGACGTTGAGGACGCCTTCCTGCACGTCGTTCAGGTCGAGCATTCGCGACAGCAATAGCGGTCCCATTTCCGTGACTGTAGCGCGCACCGGATGACCCTGCTCGCCGAACACGTCCCAAAACACGGTCGAGAACTGGTCGGGCTGGAAATTGAGACCCATTTCTCCAGCTCGTTTCAGGATGAAATCCTTGGCCTCGCCAATTTCGGAGATACCGGATAGATCGCCCTTGATATCGGCCGCGAACACCGGAACACCGGCGCGGGCAAAGCCCTCCGCCATCACCTGTAGCGACACGGTCTTGCCGGTGCCGGTTGCTCCGGTGACGAGGCCATGCCGATTGGCAAGCGCGAGTGTCAGCCAAGCCGTCTGTTCGCCCTTTCCGATAAAAACCCTCTCATCGGTATCGGTCGTCTTGTTATCGGAGGTCACCATCGGATCGCCTCTTCGTGCCCATCGGGGAGATTTGGAGGCAATCATACCGCATCCTGCCCGCCGATTGAAACCATTGGCGGACCATACGTGAGCGTTCGCCCGCTTCGTCTTTCGCGCATCTCATCCTTTTTTCCGACCTTCGGCAGAAAAATCGACAACGCAGCGCAACAAGTCAGCGTGAATCCGGCGTTCACTCTTGCATTGCTGCAACACTCGCAGAATCAAAAGCGCCTTGATGTCCCCGGATCGCTTGTAATTCAGATCGCAGGCGCTCAAGATCAATTTGGAAGTAGACGACCGGCAAAAACCGGTTTGGGGACGGGGCAAATATGGACGAACTGGTAGGGCGACTGGCCTCCAAGGCCGGTATCGATAGCGCTGTCGCTGAAAAAACCATCGGCATCGTTCTGGGTTTTCTCCGTAACGAGGGGCCCTCCGACAAAGTTCAGGCTCTGATCGACCAAATTCCGGGCGCCGAGGCTGCGATTGCTGCTTCCAGCAGCAACGGCGGATTCGCGCAGCTGATGGGTGGAGGCTTGATGGCGGTCGGCACCAGGCTGATGGCGCTTGGGCTGGGCATGAGTGAGATTCAAAGCGTGGCGCGTGAACTTTTCGGGTTCGGCCGCGACAAAATCGGAGCGGATCAAATGGGCGAAATCATTTCAGGGACGCCGGGTCTCAGCCAGTTCGCATAGTGCGCGTTGGTGAGCACATTCGACCCGGGCACATTCTTTTTTCATCTGGTATCATGACTTACCCCCTTTCCCAGATCGAAGGCCTGACCGCCTACTCTGCCTCGAAATTGAAATCGCTGGGCATTCGCACCACGGATGCGCTGCTGGAAGCCGCCCGCACGGTGAAAGGACGCAAGGCGCTCGCGGCGAAGACCGGGATCAGCGAACAGCAACTGCTCGAATGGGCCAATTTTTCCGACTACATGCGAATTCCCGGGATGGGCAAGGCCAAGGTGGGCCTGGTGCGCGCGGCCGGCGTCACCACGGTGCGTGAACTCGCACTCCGCAATCCGACGCGGCTCGCCCAGAACATGAAAGACGTGAACACAAAGCGCAAACTGGTGCGCGTTCTGCCCTCGGAGCGATCGGTCGAGCAACTGATCGAGCAGGCGCGCAAGCTTCCGCCCAAAATCAGCTATTGAAGATCAGATGCTGAAGCCGGCCAGGCCGGCCGCGCTATCATTGCCTTGACTCCCCGGCGCGGACCGCGCAAAGCGACCGCATGATCGCAGCCATGTCCAGACCAACCGCCGCAACCGGTCCGGCCGGACATCCGGTGCTGCCTGCGCTGCTCTCCCGGCCCTATCCGGCGGTGATGGGCGTATTGAATGTGACGCCGGATTCCTTCTCGGACGGCGGTCAATTCGCGGTCCCCGAGCGCGCGCTGGCCCAGGCCCGGCGGATGATCGCCGAGGGCGCCGATATCATCGACATCGGCGCGGAATCCACCCGACCCTACGGATCGGAACCGGTGTCGGCGGAAGAAGAATTGAAGCGCCTGCAGCCGGTGCTGGCCGACGTCGTCGCGCTCGGCGTTCCCGTGTCGATCGACAGCATGAAATCGGCCGTCGTTGCCTGGGCGCTCGATCAAGGCGCCGCCATCGCCAACGACGTCTGGGGGCTGCAGCGGGATTCCGGCATGGCCGGGCTGGTCGCGGAGCGTGGCGTGCCCGTCATCATCATGCATAATCGCGAGCGCGCCGATCCCGCGATCGACATCATGCAGGATATCGCCGCTTTCTTTGCGCGTTCGCTCGACATTGCCGCAAGGGCTGGAATTTCATCCGACAGGATCGTGCTCGACCCCGGCATCGGCTTCGGCAAGACGCCCGAGCAGAGCATGGCCGCACTGGCGCGGCTAACCGAGTTGCAGTCGTTCGGGCTGCCGCTATTGGTCGGCGCCTCACGCAAGCGTTTCATCAGCACGGTGACGCCGTCGGAACCGCATCAGCGCCTCGGCGGCTCGATTGCAGCCCATCTGCTGGCGGCCCAAAACGGGGCGCGGATCATCCGGGCGCATGATGTCGCCGAAACCGTACAGGCGCTGCGCGTGGCGGCGGCAATCAGGGAACGGCAATGAGCGATACGATATTCATCACCGGCGTCGTGATCCATGCCCGCCACGGCGTCATGGAGCACGAGACCAAAGTCGGGCAACGGTTCGTGATCGATCTCGAACTCTCCATCGACCTGTCGGAATCCTCGCACTCCGATCGCCTGTCCGACACGGTGTCTTATGCCAGCGTGGTCGAGACCGCGACTGCCGCGTTCACGAACACCAATTACAAGCTCTTGGAGCGTGCCGCCGGCGCCGTCTCGGACGCGATCTTCGCGGCGTTCCCACGCGTCCATGCGGTCAAGGTCACAGTCCACAAGCCGCATGCGCCGATCGCCGAGATATTTGAGGATGTCGGCGTCGTACTCATGCGCAAGCGGCCATCGCCCTGACATGGCCGATGTCCTGATCGCGCTCGGCGGCAATGTCGGCGACGTCCGCGCGACATTCAAAAAGGCCATCTCCAATATTTGCGGCATGACCCAGGCCGCCCTGCTCGCCCGTTCCTCTGATTACATCACCCCGCCCTGGGGCGAGGAACACCAGGCGCCCTTCATCAACGCCTGCATCGAGATCGAAACCAGCCTCGATCCGCATGCGCTGCTGTTTACGCTGCACAAGATCGAGAAGAAATTCGGCCGCGACCGCGCCCATGAGGTGCGCTGGGGTCCGCGGACCCTCGACCTCGACCTGATCGCCTATGACAACGTCAAGCTCGACAAGCCGGAACTCACGCTGCCGCATCCGCGGGTTTTCGAACGCGCCTTCGTGCTGGTGCCGCTGGCCGAGATCGCGCCCGATCGTATCATTGCGGGACGCCGCGTTCGTGATGCGCTGGCGCAGCTTTCAACCGAGGGTATCCAGCGGTTGCCCGACCTCAATTGACCCCGAAAGAACCCAAAACAACCGTTTGGCTTGGCGGCCGCCCCGTGGCAATTTCCGGCCAAATCAAGAGACGACCAGGGAATAATGGGCCGGATGACCAATAACGACGAGCTGACATTGGCCGCGGAATTTCCGCAGGCGACCTTTGAGGACTGGCGCAAGCTGGTCGATGGGGTGCTGAAGGGCGCGCCGTTCGAGAAACTGGTCAGCAAGACGTCCGATGGGTTGAAAATCGATCCGATCTATCGCCGCACCCGAAGCGCCGCACCGGTCGCCGGCCGTGCCGCCGCCGCGCCCTGGCAGATCATGCAGCGGATCGATCATCCCGACGCCAAAGCGGCCAACGCGCAGGCACTGCACGATCTCGAAAACGGCGCGACGGGGCTGACACTGGTGTTCGCCGGCGCCAATGGCGCCCACGGCTTTGGATTGGATCCTTCGGCAGAAGCCGTCGAAGCGGTTCTCGACGGTATCTATCTCGATGCCGGCATCGGTATCGAGCTTCAGATCGGGCCGCAGTCGCGAATGGCAGCCATTCACGTCGCCGAATACATCAAACGCAAAGGGCTTAATCCCGCGGCCTGCGACATCCGCTTCGGCCTCGACCCGGTCGGATCCTGTGCGGTGTCGGGCTCCAGTCCCTATAGCTGGGACGAAATCGTTCCCGCGGTCACCAGCGCGATCAAGGGTCTTGCTGCGATGGGCTTCAAGAGCCCGTTCGCGGCCGCCGATGGACGGGTGATCCACGATGCCGGAGGATCGGAAGCGCAGGAATTGGCTTTCGTGCTCGCCTCAGGCGTCGCCTATCTGCGTGCGACCGAGCAGGCTGGCATCGCGCTCGAAGACGCGCAAGGCATGGTCTATGCGCGGCTTGCCGCAGACGCCGACCAGTTTTTGACGCTGGCGAAATTCCGGGCGCTGCGGCGGTTGTGGGCGCGGATCGAACAGGCATGTGGTCTGACGCCGAAACCGCTGTTCATTGCAGCCGATACCGCCTGGCGCATGCTGACGCAGCGCGACGCCTACGTGAACATGTTGCGCGCGACGATGGCGACCTTCTCCGCCGGCCTTGGCGGCGCCAATGCCATAACGGTATTGCCGCACACGCTGGCGTTGGGATTGCCCGATCCGTTCGCGCGGCGCGTGGCGCGCAACACGCAACTGGTACTGCTGGAAGAGTCCAACCTCGCCAAGGTGAGCGATCCCGCGGCAGGCTCCGGCGGCATCGAAACGTTGACGGGGCAGCTTTGCGAAGCCGCATGGTCACTGTTTCAGGAGATCGAAAAGGCCGGCGGCATCTTCGCAGCGCTCGAGCAGAACCTGATCCAGCGCAAGGTCGCCGCGACGCGGGCCGCGCGCGAGCTCAACATCGCCAAGCGGCGCGATGTACTGACCGGCGCCAGCGTATTTCCGAATCTGCATGAGGATGAGATCGCCGTGCTCGAGGCGACGCCGATCGCGCTGCCGCCCTATGGCGAGGTGAAGTTCAAATTCGATCCCCTGCCGCCGATGCGGCTGGCTGCGCCGTTCGAGGCGCTGCGCGACAGATCGGACGAAAGACTCAAGACATCGGGCGCGCGGCCAACAATCTTCCTCGCCAATCTCGGCACGCCCGCCAACTTCACCGCCCGCGCCACCTTCGCCAAGAGCTTCTTCGAGACCGGCGGCATCGAGGCGCTGGATACGCAAGGTTTTGCCGACCCGGCCGCACTCTCCGCCGCATTCAAGGCGTCCGGCGCGGCAATCGCGTGCCTGTGCTCGTCCGACAAGGTCTATGCGGAACACGCGGCGCCCGCCGCCAAGGCCCTTCAAGCGGCCGGCGCGAAGCATATCTATCTGGCAGGGCATCCCGGCGAGCGGGAGGCCGCATTGCGCTCGGCCGGCGTCGGCGATTTCATCTTTGCCGGCGGCGATGCGCTGGCGACGCTGCAGGAAGCCTGGCGGCGGATGGAGCGAGCATGACGGACAACAACCACAAGACGGTCCTGACCGGCGGCTGCCAGTGCGGCGCCATCCGCTTTGCGGTGTCGAAGGTGCCGCCCAAGGTCAGCATCTGCCATTGCCGGATGTGCCAGAAAGCGTCAGGCGCGCCCTTCGCCTCGCTTGCCGATATCGAGCATGAGCATTTCACCTGGACGCGCGGCAAGCCGGCGACGTTTCAGTCTTCTTCCATCGCCGAGCGCGATTTTTGCCCGGCCTGCGGCACGCCCCTGACCTACCGGCTGATCGGCGGCCCCCGGATCGAGATCATGACCGGCACGTTCGACCGCCCCGACCTGGTGGTGCCGACCCGGCAATATGGAACCGAATCCCGGCTCGGCTGGGTGGTCGGCATCGCCAATTTGCCGAGCCAGACCACGCAGCAGAATTACGGACCGGAAAAGATGGCGACCATCACCAGCCACCAGCATCCGGACCATGATTAGGGGTGGCGATCTCGGCCAGCCAGATATGGTATAATGGGTAACATGAGCCGCATACCGAACTTTGCGAATATCGCCTTTGAACCCACCTCGCCCGCACAGCCCGCTGGCAGCGCCGAGCCGTGGCTGACGCCCGAGGGCATCCCGGTAAAGCCGGCCTACAGCGAGGCGGATCTCGAAGGCATCGACTTCCTGGAGACCTGGCCGGGCGTCGCGCCCTATTTGCGCGGCCCCTACCCGACCATGTATGTCAACCAGCCCTGGACGATCAGGCAATATGCCGGCTTCTCCACGGCGGAAGATTCCAACGCATTCTACCGCCGCAACCTCGCCGCCGGCCAGAAGGGCCTGTCGGTCGCCTTCGACCTCGCCACCCACCGCGGCTACGATAGCGATCATCCGCGCGTCTCCGGCGACGTCGGCATGGCCGGCGTTGCGATCGATTCCATCTACGACATGCGCACGCTGTTTGCGGGCATCCCGCTCGACCAGATGAGCGTGTCGATGACCATGAACGGCGCGGTGCTTCCGATCCTCGCGCTGTTCGTGGCGGCCGCCGAGGAACAGGGCGTTCCACCGGAAAAGCTGTCGGGCACCATTCAGAACGACATTCTGAAAGAATTCATGGTGCGCAACACTTATATCTATCCGCCGGCGCCCTCGATGCGGATCATCTCCGACATTTTTGCATACACTTCGCAGCGGATGCCGAAGTACAATTCGATCTCGATCTCCGGCTATCACATGCAGGAAGCCGGGGCGACGCAAGACCTCGAGCTTGCCTATACGCTGGCCGACGGCGTCGAATATCTGCGCGCCGGACTTGCCGCCGGCCTCGACGTCGACCGCTTCGCGCCGCGGCTGTCGTTCTTCTGGGCGATCGGCATGAACTTCTTCATGGAAGTCGCCAAGATGCGCGCCGCGCGGCTGCTCTGGGCAAAACTGTTGAAGCAGTTCAACCCGAAGGACCCGCGCTCGCTCTCGCTGCGCACGCATTGCCAGACCTCCGGCTGGTCGCTGACCGCGCAGGACGTCTTCAACAACGTGATGCGCACCACGATCGAGGCGATGGCGGCAACGCAAGGCCATACCCAGTCGCTGCACACCAACGCGCTCGACGAGGCGTTGGCGCTGCCGACGGATTTCTCCGCCCGCATTGCCCGCAACACGCAATTATTCTTGCAGCAGGAAAGCGGTACCAACCGCATCATCGATCCCTGGGGCGGCTCCTACTATGTCGAACGCCTGACCCGCGATCTCGCGGAAAAAGCCTGGGGCCATATCCAGGAAGTCGAGGCGCTTGGCGGCATGGCCAAAGCGATCGAGGCCGGGGTGCCGAAGCTGCGCATCGAGGAAGCTTCCGCCAAGACGCAGGCGCGAATCGATGCCGGCAAGCAGGCCGTGATCGGCGTCAACAAGTACAAACCCGTTAACGAAGCGCCGATCGACGTGCTCAAGGTCGAAAACTCCACCGTACGGCGCCTGCAGATCGACAAGCTCAAGCGGCTGCGCTCCGAGCGCGACCAGAAGGAAGTCGATTCTGCGCTGGCGGCGCTGACGCGCAGCGCCGGCGAAGGCAATGGCAATTTGCTGGCGCTGGCGATCGACGCGGCGCGGGCGAAAGCCACCGTCGGCGAAATTTCGGACGCGATGGAGAGGGTATTCGGACGTCACCGCGCCGAGATCAAATCCATCACCGGCGTCTACAAGCGGGAGGCGTCCGCCATGTCCAACCGGGTCGAAAAAGTGCAGGCGCTGATCGATGCGTTCGAGACTGCCGAGGGCCGCCGGCCCCGCATCCTCGTCGCCAAGATCGGCCAGGACGGCCACGACCGCGGCCAGAAGGTGATCGCATCGGCCTTTGCCGATGTCGGCTTCGACGTCGATATCGGGCCATTGTTCGCCACCGCCGACGAGGCGGCGCGGCAGGCAGTGGAGAACGACGTCCATATCCTCGGCGTCTCGTCACTGGCGGCCGCCCACCTCACCGCGGTGCCTGAGCTCAAGGCTGCGCTGAAGAAGCACGGCCGCGAAGACATCATGATCATCATCGGCGGCGTGGTCCCGCCGCAGGATTATGACGCGCTCTATGCGGCCGGTGCGGAGGCGATCTTCCCGCCCGGCACCGTGATCTCGGATGCCGCCGAAGAGCTGATCCACAAGCTCAACGCCCGGCTCGGCCATAGCGAGGCGGCGGAGTAGCTCTCCGCCGCTTCAAGCTTTTCCAAGGATCGCCCTTGCGCGGCATTGCACTCCTCACACTCACCCGGACAATCGGTTTGGCGGGCGCCATCGCCTGTACTGCAACGCTGGGCATGGCATCTGCAGCCGAGCCCAAGCCGGACTTTTCCATCAAGAACAAATGGGTCGAAGCCAGCGTCGTCCTCGACGCGAGGATCAAGGCCGAGCCGGCGCTGGCGGCGAACTGCCTGGCGGAGGGAAAAGCGTGGGCGCAGAAGAACCGCGTCGATGCCGACAAGGGACGCAAGCAGGATCCGGACCTGTTCCGCAACGCGTGGTCGTATGAACGGAAATACGAGACCCGCTCGGTGGTCGACGGCCGCTATGTCAGCATCATCAGGGCCGATTACGAATATACGGGCGGCGCCCATCCCAACAGCTCGTCCGACACGATCCTGTGGGACAAGTCAGCCGGAAAACGCATCAGCATTCGTCCGTTCTTCACCGAAACGGCCGACAACGGCCCGACGCTGAAAGCGATGCGGCAAGGCGTCATTTCCTCTCTCATGGCCGAGAAAAAGAAACGCGGCGCGGAAGGCACGGATGCTAGCGCCATCGAAGACATCGAGCCAAAGCTTCTCAAGATCGGGCCCGTCGCACTGGCGCCATCGACCGAGGAAGGCAAGAGCTCCGGTTTGAACTTTTACTACGCACCTTATGCGGTCGGCTCCTATGCCGAAGGCGAGTATGTCGCCTTCGTGCCGTGGGAGAGCTTGAAGCCTTATCTGACGCCGGAGGGCGCCAGGATTTTCGGCGGCGCCCGTCCGAAGGAAGACGAAGACCGGCCGCAATGACGGCGTATCAAGCAGCAAGCCGGCCGAGCGCCCGTTCGAGCGAATGCGTCCAATCCGGAATCCATGACTCGAACAGTGCTTGCCAGCGATCCGCGTCCCGCGGCGCGGTGTCGAGTTTCACGGACCATTCGATGAGGGTCCGGTTGCCCTCGACGATCGGAAGCAGGTGCATCGTTCCCTCATAGCGCGTCGGCCCGGTCGCGTCCTGCGCCAACCCGGACGGAAACGGGAACGGCTCGAGGCCCGCATAGGTCAACGAATGCGCTTCATCGGAGTGGCCGGCGAGTCGCTGCCTGATCCAGTTGCCGAGATAGCAGAAGCGCCTGACTGCGCCGACTTCGTCGCCGCCCTTGTCATCCTCGATCATGCTTTCGCTCACCCCATCGATATAGGCCGGGTAATTGTTGAAATCGCGGATCAGGGCCCACACGGTTTCCAGGGGATGGTTCAGCACGGTGCTGTAATAGGCTGTCGTCATGGCTCTCTCTCCGCAATCGATCGCGGCGCGATGACTGGGCCGCACATGGATATCTATTTCGAGTAGCCCGGCCGCCGCCACCCGATTTCCGGCTGTGGCGAGATGTCCAACCGGTGATGAAACCGCTTCACGACCAGTGCCTTGCGAGCGGAGCGCAAAGCCGCCTACAATGCGGACATTACAAGAGCGCCTGACCTCACGGCGCCGCAGGGAGGATCACCATGTCCAAAAAGATTACCCGCCGCGCCTTCGCGGCTTCGTCTGCTGCTGCGGCGGCCGTCGCGGCCTTTGGTTTCAAGCCGGCTTTGGCGCAGGCATATCCGGCTCGTCCCGTGACCGTGATCGTGCCCTGGGGTGCCGGCGGCGGCACCGACGCAACCGCGCGCATTGTCGCGGCGCTGTTGGAAAAGGATCTCGGCCAGCCCTTCAACGTGGTCAACCGCACCGGCGGCTCCGGCGTGGTCGGCCATTCCGCGATCGCGACCGCACAGCCCGACGGCTACACCATCGGCATGCTGACGGTGGAAATCTCGATGATGCACTGGCAGGGGCTCACCGAACTGGCGCCCAAGAGCTACACGCCGCTGGCGCTGATGAACGAGGATCCGCCCGGCATCCAGGTCAGTTCCACCTCACCCTACAAGACCGTGAAGGAACTGGCGGATGCGATCAAGGCCGCCCCCGCCGGCAAGTTCAAGGCCTCCGGCACCGGTCAGGGCGGCATCTGGCATCTCGCGCTGGTCGGCTGGATGCAGGCGATGGGACTTGCCCCCAATCACGTGGCCTGGGTGCCGTCGAACGGCGCCGCGCCCGCGATGCAGGATCTGGCTGCCGGCGGTCTCGACCTCACCACCTGCTCGGTGCCGGAAGCCCGCGCGATCATCGAGGCCGGCAAAGCGCGCAGCCTCGCCGTCATGGCTACGGCCCGCAACCCCGCATTCCCGGACGTGCCGACGCTGAAGGAAGCGATGGGCATCGACTATTCGACGGGCGCGTGGCGCGGTATTGCCGGTCCCAAGGGCCTGCCCGCTGATGTGGCGACAAAACTCACAGCGTCGCTGAAGAAGGTCTACGACTCCAAGGAGTTCAAGGACTTCATGAGCAATCGCGGCTTTGGAACGGTATGGGGCGATGCGGCCCAATTCGCCGCATTCATGGAGAAGGGCGACGCCCAGATGGGCGTGGCGATGAAAGCCGCCGGCCTCTCCAAGGCCTGATCCTGATCGGCTGACATCGCCCGATATCCGCGGAGCCAGTTCATGCGTCTACCCGATCGCGTCACGGGATTGTTTCTCGTTGGCCTCGGCGCGGCTGCCGCCTATGGCGGCTGGCAGTTGCCGCCGGTGCCCGGCCAGCCGGTCGGGCCCAACGTCTTTCCGCTCGTGATCGGAACGGGCCTTGCGCTGTGCGGGCTCGCGATTGCATTCGGGATCGGCCGCAGCTTTGAAGAGGAAGAGCACCTCATTCCGGTCGAGGGCGGCCAGCCGCCGCCACCGACCGGAAAGCTCTATGGTCTGCGCGTCCTGCTCCCGCCGGCGCTGTTGCTGTTCTACGTCGCGGTCGCCGAGCGGCTCGGCTTCATCCTCACGGCAGCGACGATCGTCTACGTGACCTCGACCGCGCTCGGCGCCCGCTGGAAGGTTGCGTTGCCGCTCGCGCTGCTTGCGCCGATCGGCATCCACCTGATTTTCTCAAAATTGCTGCGCGTGCCGCTGCCGCCCGGCGTTTTGCCGATGCCCTGGTGATTGATGCTCAATACCCTCACGCAAGCCTTCGCGCTCATCACCACCTGGGAAGTCATCATCGCGATACTCGCGGCGTCGGTCTATGGCCTCGTCATCGGATCGCTGCCGGGGCTATCCGCGACCATGGCGACCGCGCTTCTGGTCCCCGTCACCTTCTATCTGTCGCCGATCGCGGCGATCGCCACCATCGTCGCCGCATCCACGATGGCGATCTTCGCCGGTGATATCCCCGGCGCGCTGCTGCGCATTCCCGGCACCCCCGCCTCGGCGGCTTACGCAGACGAAGCCTATGCGATGACGCGCAAGGGCGAAGCCGAACTCGCGCTCGGGGCCGGCGTCTGGTTCTCCGCTGTGGGCGGCATCGCGGGCACGCTCTCGCTGATGATCCTGGCGCCGCCGCTCGCCGAAATCGCACTGTCGTTCTCGACCTTCGAATATTTCTGGCTCGCGTTCCTCGGCCTGATGTGCGCCACGCTGGTCGCGCGCTCTTCCCCGGTGAAGGCGATCGCCAGCATGTTCATCGGTCTGCTTGTCGCCTGCATCGGCATCGAAAACCCCGGCGGCGTCCCCCGCTTCACATTTGGAATAACCGACCTGTTTGGCGGCATCGAGCCGATCCCGGCATTGGTCGGCGTCTTCGCGGTGGCGCAGGTCATGCGGGCGATGCTGACACCGGAGCCGCCACCGATCCCGCGGCGTAAATTTGGAAGCATCATGGCGGGCCAGTGGAAGCTCACCAAAAAGTACAACCGGCAGATGACGCGCGGAAACATCGTCGGCATCATTATCGGCGTGCTGCCGGGCGCCGGCGCCGACATGGCCGCCTGGGTCAGCTACGCCATGTCCAAGCGCTTTTCGAAGGAACCGGAGAAGTTCGGAACCGGCCACGTCGAGGGCGTGGTCGAAGCTGGCGCCAGCAACAACGCCAGCATCGCCTCGGGCTGGGTGCCCTCGCTGCTGTTCGGCATTCCCGGCGACACCATCGCGGCGATTGCGATCGGCGTGCTCTACATGAAGGGGCTCAACCCCGGCCCGACGCTGTTCACCGAAAAAGCGTCGAGCATGTATGCGATCTACCTGATGTTCATCATCGCCAACATCATCATGATCCCGCTCGGCATCGTCATGATCCGGCTCGCAAGCAACGTGCTGCGCGCGCCGCGTTCCACCGTCATGCCGGTCATCATGCTGTGCTGCGCGGTCGGCTCCTTCGCCATCGGCAACAACATATTCGGCGTGGTTATCGTCGCGACCTTCGGGGTCATCGGCTATGTCATGGAAGAAAACGGCTATCCGGTCGCCGCGATGGTGCTCGGCATCGTCATGGGCACCATGATCGAGCAGAGTTTCGTCACCTCGCTGATCAAGTCCGACGGCAGTGTGCTGCCGTTCTTCGAGCGGCCGATCGCCGCGATCCTCGCCGCCATGGCGATCGGCGCGCTGATCTGGCCGGTGCTGGTCTGGGTCTGGCGGAAGCTCAAGCGGGCGCCGGTCCCCGCCAATTCGGCGCCCTGAAGGACTGCGCAGGGCCCCCTCGCCTGCATGGCGCGGGCGTTGTAAACCAAGCCATGACCCTGCCGAAGAATCCTTCCCCCGATGTCGGGAAACTCGCCAAAGAACTCCGCTCCGGCCACCGCGCGGCGCTGGCGCGTGCGATTACCCTGATCGAAAGCAGGCGTTCCGACCATCAGGCCGCGGCACGCGATCTGGTGCAGGCGCTGTTATCAGACACCGGCAAGGCGGTCCGCGTCGGCATTACCGGCTCGCCCGGCGTGGGAAAATCCACCACGATCGATGCGCTCGGCATGTTCCTGATCGAGCGCGGCCACAAGGTCGCGGTGCTCGCGGTGGACCCCTCCTCGGCGCGCACCGGCGGCTCGATTCTCGGCGACAAGACGCGGATGGCGCGGGTCGCCAATTCCGACAGCGCCTTCGTCCGCCCCTCGCCGTCGTCGGGCACGCTCGGCGGCGTCGCCGCCAAGACCCGCGAGGCGATGCTGCTGTGCGAGGCCGCCGGCTTCGACGTGGTGCTGGTGGAGACCGTCGGCATCGGCCAATCCGAAACCGCGGTCTGCGACATGACCGATTTCTTTCTTGCTCTGATGCTGCCCGGCGCCGGCGACGAATTGCAGGGAATCAAGAAAGGGCTGGTCGAACTCGCCGACATGATCGCGATCAACAAGGCCGACGGCGACAACGTCAAGCGCGCCAATCTGGCGGCGGCCGATTATCGTTCCGCGCTGCATATTTTGAGCCCGCGCTCGGAGCATTGGCATCCGCCGGTCGTGACCTATTCGGCGCTGACCGGCACCGGCATGGACACGTTGTGGCAGAAGATTCTCGACCACCGCACCGCCATGAACGCCTCGGGCGAGTTCGCTGCGCGGCGGCGCGAGCAGCAGGTGAAATGGATGTGGTCGATGCTGGAGCAGCGGATGATGGCGCGGCTCCGCTCCGATGCCACGATCCGCGCCAAGGTAAAGAAGACCGAGGCCGAGGTCGCCGACGGCCGTATCACGCCGGCGGTCGCCGCCGAGCAGATCGCGGAGTGGCTGCGGTGAGCGACAAGCTTCGCATTCTCATCACCGGCTTTGGTCCATTTCCCGGCGCGCCCTACAATCCGACGCAGCCGCTGGTGGCGCGGCTCACGCGGCTGCGTCGCCCGGCCTTGGCCGACATCGAGCTGTCCAGCCACATCTTTCCCGTCACTTACAACGCGGTCGACCGCGAATTGCCGCTGACGCTGCAAAAGCATCGGCCGCATGCGCTGTTGATGTTCGGCCTCGCTTCTCGCACGCCGTATCTGCGGATCGAAACCCGTGCCCGCAATGCCGTCACCATGCTGTGGCCCGACGCGGCGCAGACCCGCGCTCGCAAAGGATCGATCGCCGACGGCGCCGATGCGCAAAGGTTCGGTCCGTATACGGCCAAATTACTGCGTGCGGCCAAGACCACCGGCCTCGATGCCCGCGCCTCGCGCGATGCCGGCAGCTACCTCTGCAACTACCTGAGCTGGCGCGCGATCGAGACCGTCAATGCGGCCAACGGTCCCCGCCTCGTCGCCTTCATCCACATCCCGCCGCTGGCGCGCAGCGGCGCGGTCAGACGCAAAGGTTTCCCGCGGATCACGCTGGAAGAGCTGGTCGATGCCGGCGAAGCGATGCTGCTGGAAATGGTGCGGCTGGCCCGGAGAGCGTAGGGTGGGCAAAGCGCAGCGTGCCCACCATTATTCCCCGCGGATCCAATGGTGGGCACGGCGCTAGCGCGCCTTTGCCCACCCTACGAATTTTGGCCGTACCCAACATTAACCCTACCCCGAATAATCGCCGCCTCTCTTGCCGGTCTTCACCGTGCCCGGTCGCATTTTCGCGATACCTACGAAGGCGCGAATGCAACTTGCATTGCGCGAGGGCCATTCACCATGGACATGAACCGCCGCCATCTCATTGGAGCGTCCGCCGCCGGTGCAGCCGGTGCGCTGGCGATGTCGCCTGACGCTGCGCGCGCAGCGCCCCTCACCTCCACGCTCGGCCGCGACGTCACGCAATATGGCGTGCGTCCCGGCAGCGCCGACGATCAGACCGAGAAACTGCAACGCGCGATCGACGAGGCGGCGCGCGCGCAGGTGCCACTGGCGCTGCCGCCGGGGATCTATCGCATCGGCATGCTGCGGCTTTCGAAAGGCACACAACTGGTCGGCATCCGCGGCGCGACCAAGCTGCTGTTCACCGGTGGCGCCTCGATGCTGCAGAGCGAAGGCGCCAACAGCGTCGGCCTGACGGGCATCACCTTTGACGGCGGTCGCATTCCGCTGCCAACGCGCCGCGGCCTGGTGCACTGCCTCGGCGGTCGCGACGTCCGCATCGCCGACTGCGAAATATCAGGCAGCGGCGGCAACGGCATCTGGCTCGAACAGGTCTCGGGCGATATTTCCGGTAACATCTTCACGAAAATCGCGACCACTGCCGTCGTATCCTTCGACGCGCTCGGCCTGATCGTGTCCCGTAACACCATCACCGATACCAATGACAACGGCATCGAAATCCTGCGCACCGCGATCGGCGACGACGGCACGCTGGTCCTCGATAACCGCATCGAGGATATCAAGGCCGGGCCCGGCGGCTCCGGGCAGTATGGCAACGCCATCAACGCCTTCCGCGCCGGCAATGTGATCGTGCGCGGCAACCGCATCAAGAATTGCGACTATTCGGCCGTGCGCGGCAATTCGGCATCGAATATTCACATCACCGACAACAGCGTCAGCAATGTCCGCGAGGTCGCGCTCTATTCGGAATTTGCGTTCGAAGGCGCCGTCATCGCCAACAACACGGTGGATGGCGCCGCCGTCGGCGTCTCCGTCTGCAATTTCAACGAGGGCGGACGCATCGCCGTCGTCCAGGGCAACATTATCCGCAATCTCTTGCCGAAGCGGCCGATCGGCACCGCGCCCGACGACGACGCCGGGATCGGCATCTATGTCGAGGCAGATTCGACAGTCACCGGCAACGTGATCGAGAACGCACCGTCTTTCGGCATCATTGCCGGCTGGGGCAAGTATCTCCGCGACGTCGCAATCACCGGCAACGTGATCCGCAACGCCTTCGTCGGCGTCGGCGTATCGGTGCTGCCGGGCGCCGGCACGGCTCTGGTCAACAACAACATGATTTCGGAAACCCCGCGCGGCGCCGTGGTCGGGCTCGATCACGCCCGCACAATTACGACCGATCTGTCAGCCGAAGGCGCGCAGCGTTACGCGCAGGTGGTGGTGGGAGGCAACGCGGTGCGGCGCTAGTTCGCCCTCCTCGCCCACCTACAGCGCGTTGCGCAGCAGCGGATAGCGTTCCTTCATCGCGTCGAGATCGAGCGCCGGAAACGACATCTCGTCCAGTGCCAGCACATCCGGCACGGACGGCGCCTCGTCCGCCACGGCGAGCTGGCTTTCCAGCGCGACCAGAACATCCGCGGGAATATCGCGCAGCGGCGCGGCCGCAATCGGCGGCGGCTCGGCGACAATCGGTGGCGACTGCAGTTGCGGCTGAAGGTGCACGACCGGCTTTCGATAGCCCTCATCGCGCGGTAGCGGCGTCAGCGGCAGCGGCGTCGTTCGACGGCGGCCAAGCCAGGCCAGGTCGATCTGCGTGTTGTCGAGTGAAGCTTCGCGGCTCAACAGGTCACGCCAGGTTGCAACGGCGGCCTTGGCTTCCTGGATGTTTTCGAGGAATTCGCGTTCGGTGTGAAAGCGGCGCCAGCGCCCGGTCTCGAACAGTTCGGTGAGATATTCCAGCCGTTGCTCGGCAAGGTTGCACCAGCGCGCAACAATGTTGCGGCCACGTGCCACGTCTGCAGGATGTGCCATAAATCAGCCCGTAAGAGAGAGACGGACGCAGACGCAACCGAGACGAATCAGTGGGATGTGACAGGGATATTCTGTGGAAAACTTTTTCGTTGTCCAGTGCGTCAAGCTGCGGGGCGCGAGCCATCGAAGAAACCCGCACAAATACGGGGCGCGATCAGCTCTGTTTACGATCAAGCCGCACAACAGCATGGCCGTGTTGCGCAGCGTGCCTCGATCATTTCATTTGAGAAGATACACGGGAAAATTGCGCATGGCGTAGAACGAGTCGGAAAACTTGCAGGCGGCAAGCCGTCACGGTGCCACACGCAACGCCTCGTCCAAAAACATGCGCCGAAAATGAAAGACCCGTCCGGGGGGTGTTTATACGTTCCCACCCGTATTGATTTTGCTACGATTTTTGCCAATTACCCTTCCGTTCACGGAAGAACAGGAGCGAACATGGATAGAACAGATTTGAAAACTGACACGCCTACAGCACGCCCGCGTTCGCTGTCTGATCTGCGATCGTGGCTGCACAGCTACCGCATCAGGCATCCGGGTCGGGACGGCTTGCCCTTCTCCAACCGAGCCTCCGACATCATCCGGACGATCGACGACCGGCGCCCAATGACGCCCGAGATCCGACGCGCCGCCCGTGAGCTGGCCGAACTCGACCCGGCCCTCGCATGGCTGCCGGCGTGGAAGCCGCGGGTGGCCGTCCCCGTTCGTCAGTAGAAAGGGAACATAAGATGCCCAACGCATCCGAGGTTATAGAATCCTGCCTGATCGAAGAAACCAATCTTGGCCGCTGCAGTCAAACTGCAGACGCCGTAATCGGCTATCTCAATGCCGCCGGCTACCTCATCATCACCAAAGATCTGGTGGAACACGCCGCGAAGCTTCTAGAACACTACCCATGCGTAGCGAACGCGCTGGACGAACTATCAGAGTCACAGCGATTTTGACTAGAGAGGGAACATAAGATGGGAGAGAACTATTCAGACGCCTTCCTGAAAGCTTGGAACGCGCGCCCTTGGCTCCTGGAAAAGGAATCCGACAAGGACCGAGCTTGGCGCTGGTGGCAGGCTGCCAAAGCAGCCCCCGACGAGCCGCACCACAATATCCCATTTCACGAAGAGACGATGGCGGGACTGGACGCGCTGTCGATACGCAAGCGATCCTGACCGATGACCGCAGCTAAGTTTGGCGCTCCCGCCGTTTTAGTTCCCGTTCGACCGCTTCCCGGATGAATTCGGCGCGCCGGTTCGGCCCGGCGAGCGCGTCAATCCGCTCCAATGCCTCTATTGAAAGCCGAACAACGGTTGCCTTAACCTGCATTGGCGGGCGCCCCATGAAAATTCTCTCCCTAAAAGCGATATCGCTTATTGACACTATATCCGATATCGCTTATAACTGCAATATCAGATCACGGGAGACGGGACATGCACATTCAAGACCAGGGAAACAACGAAACGATTAGCCGGGGCATTTTCGAACTTCACGGCAAATTCACTGCCCTCACATTCTCGGAGTCCAAGACCTTCAAGACCCGCAAGGGCGCAGAGGCTTGGCTGGCAAAGCGCGGCTTTAACCCGGACGGATCACCGACGCCCCGGCAACTGCTGGTCAGGCCGTCCATCTGAGGAGATGGCGATGGGACGCGCCCTTTGAGCAGCCCCTAGAACCGTGACCGAACATCGTGGAGGAGAAATGGAAGCGGAATTTGACGGCAAAATCTACCCACACGAAATGATTGCCGAACGTCAGCGAGATCTTGCCGTCAGCATCACGGCCTTGCGCATGATGCAGGAGCATCACGGCAATCCGTATTTCAGCTTCAAGTGCGTGAGCCCTACCGAAGAGGCTAAGTGGTATCAGAAGGCTGAGGCCGTAATACCACCCGTTAAGGGCGTGCCAGATCGGCGCGGAGGCCCCACCGAGTCTGATCCGGATCGCCCCTACTGCAAGCCGGATCAATCGTGCTGTGACTTCTGTTGCGGCAATTGATGGAGGTGCGGGAAATGAACGAACAACATCTGCAATGGCGCGATGATGCCAAGCGGCGGGAGCAGCTTCGCATCCAAGCTCTAGGCGCGGCCATTTCGCGGCGCGATTGGTGGGCAGCAGAGCGGGCCTACAACGAAATTCGAGACGCATTCGACCGGCCGGATATTTACGGCGATCCGCCTCCCCACTCTTGAGCAGGAAATGCCATGAAGATTGAAATTGAATGGCTGCATGACAGCTACGACAACTGCGAGACTTGCGGCACGTCATATGCCGAAGGCGCTCGGGTGTATGTAGACGGGGCGTTAGCGGTCGATATGAGCCCGGTGGCGCATTGCTTAGGTGGAGCGCACTATTCGGATTCCGATGTTTACTCGGCTATCCTGAAGCACCTCGGGCATGAGGTCTTGATCCGCCCCGAGCCGGCTTCTACGCAGTCGTAAACAGGGAGGATGACTATGGACGAGAAGAAGCCGGTCTTTGAAGTTACGGTATCCGTAGATGGCTGGGCAACGCCGCCCGCAGATAAGCAAATTATCGTAAATGACGGGCCTCCACAGGACGTCGCGGTGAGGATCAAGAGCGGAGATAAGGTTATTGTTGTGGATCGGGCTCCACCGCAATCATAAAACAGGAATTGCCGATATGCCGATGACCAACGCTGATTTTGCGAAATTCGCAGCCAGGATAGCGAAGCGAGCGGCCGAATGGGCCGGCGACTCTCTCGATCTGCAGGAATATCGAGACAAACCGATCCGCCAAGGAGACGCCGACAGGTTCATTAAAGCTCAGCGTGAGCTGCTGGACTATATCGAGCGCGAAACCCGAGACGCCTTGTAGACGTGTTCTAAACAGGGACAGCCGATGGCAAAGATTCATCAATTCGTTACCGCAGACAAGCGAGAGGCGTTCGCGGAGGCGCAATTCAAGGAAGCGGACAGGCTTGCAAAAGAAGCCGAAAAATTGATGAAAAAGGTGGTTAAGCTGCGTCAGTCTGCGAACCGCCTGCTCGCACCCCGCCGGCTATCGGTCATCAGAAAGCGGAGGATGCTTCACCATGAGCGAGATGATTGAGAGAGTGGCCAGGGCAATTGCTGTAGCGATTGTTTCGCAGTCTCGGTCTGGCGCAACTTTTGATGAAAAACCCGTCTTGATGATTGCCGACGAGGACAGTAATTCATTCTGGGAGCTTATGCCGGTTGCTCGCGCTGCTATTGAGGCGATGCGGAAGCCCACGCAAGCGATGGTCGATCAATTCGAGGGGCATAAGGAGCAGGAGGCCGCCGCGTTCTATTGGGGCTGGATGATAGATGCCGCGTTAAAGGATGGTTAATAACCGAACAGGTGTCGCCTCCCCCTCCGCTGGTCATTGTCCCCAATTTTGTCAAGGGGATTGGCGGGGGTGGGAAGGTGGGGTAGGTTGGCGGGGATGCAATCTTTCGTTTTAGAACACTTCGCTTATTTCACGCTCCCCGGGGTAGCAATTTGCATTGTGGGCGCCACGTTGGTTTTTCGGCGCGCTTTAAAAAATCAGGCAGAGAATGAAAAACTTATTAAAGAGAGCGGTTTCCAACCTGGGCTACGAGATCAAGAGAACGCAGCCGACGCATGAGATGCGCGGTTTGGAGCTGCTAAACCAGCTTCGCAAGGACGCCAACCACGATGACGATCTGCGAAGGTTTCTCCGCTTCGTCATGAGAAATCTGTCAGTCTCTCGATCCCAGATATTTCAAGACCTATTCGTTCTGTCCATCCTCGGCGAAAAGCGCAGTGGTTATTTTGTGGAGTTTGGCGCTGCCGACGGGGAGTTTCTAAGCAACTCCGTGCTGCTGGAACGTGGGTACGGATGGCGCGGTATTGTCGCCGAGCCGTCGCGTGGTACGCATGCAGCGTTACAAGCGAATAGAGCTTGCAGTGTTGATCTGAGGTGCGTCTGGACCAAAACCGGCGAAACGCTGCAATTTTCCGAATCTCCGGAGACGGTTTTTTCAACCATCTCATCCGCGCGCGGATTGGACGAGCGGGGCCGAGACGGCGCTATTGAGTACCCAGTTGAGACGGTCTCGCTGAACGATTTATTGATCGAACACAATTCTCCGAAGGAGATTGACTATTTGTCAATCGATACGGAGGGCACAGAACTTCCGATCCTTAGCGCTTTCGATTTCTCGAAACGATCGTTTCGAGTGATCACCGTCGAACATAATTACGGACCCCAGCGGCAGCAAATTTTTTCCCTGCTAACGTCACTGGGCTACAAGCGGATGTTCGAAAGTATCAGCCTGTGGGATGACTGGTATGTTTTGGCCTAGGCATTGAACTGTTTGATCGCCTCGAATTGCGGATGCTCCACAGTCGTATAGATATCCGGGATAAGAGAGCCCCAAAGCTGAGCGCCGGCGAACAGGTATTGCGACGGGAACCCTCCCTGGACGCTTCCGGAACTAATCCCCACCACGGAGTTATAAAAGTCCGCAGTGTAGTCTTCCAGAGCCGGTGTAAATCGGGCGTCGTATCTCATCGCGATCAACGCCGTTGACATCGGGATTGATGCCGCGAGATTCAAGAAGTAGGTGAATGTCCCGCCGCCGGAAAATGCACCGACGCCGCTAGTGTCAAGGTCGGTGGTGATCTGGGTACCGTCCGCCGACACCGATGCAACAGTGACTACCTGATTATTGAAACCAGAAAAATTGCCAGTAAGACCGGACAACCGCAAGAACATGCCGGCAACGGTCGCCACATTGCCGAGCGCATTCCGCTGTTGGACCGCCCGGATCGATTGATTATTCGTCGTTGAAATGGTGAACACACAATTTGCCGCATTCGTCGCGCCAGTGATGACCGAGGTCACGCTGTTTGTGCTGTCAAATGCTTGCCCTCCCTCACCGTACCCCCCCTCGTAAGGCTCCAAATACTGAATGCCGAATCCGGCAGCCCAATCCGCCCAGTTCTTAAAGACGCGACTATAATACGGTTGCGTATAAATGCCCGGCGTCAAGGCGTGTGTGCCAGATCCTGCTGACCCGGCTGTGATAGTAGTTCCCCCGACCGTCGTCGCCAATTCCAATGAATCTGCGGTGAAGTTGGAAGCGCCGACGTAGTACAATTCACCATTGGAGAAATTGGTCGGCAAGGTGCCGCCGGTAGTCATAAACACCAGTTGATTGACTGAAAGCCCATGTCCGGGGCAGGAGATCGTCTTTGAGCCGTTAGTAAATGTGCAAGGACCGCCACCAACCAAACTTGACATATAAGCCGCAGTTGCCGCGGCTTTTGCCGCGGCGTCGCCAACATAATGATTGTAAGCAAACCTCACTTCATTGCACTGACCGAGCGCGCCGGGCGCGGTATAATGCGCCGGAGATACGGTTGTCACCCACCGCCACGCCTCCGCGACACCAACGCTCGACGAATACCCAGCCTGCGGCGTGGTGCCGAGGTATTTCGTTGATGCCAGCCTCGGATTGCTAGACGTAGTGCCAGATAGGCCGGTCGATGTTTGTACACCCGCGACAACACGATAAAGCGTTCCGGCGAGCGGATCGCCCCCATAGACCGCATTGATGGCCTGTCCGATCGTTGAAGTTGCCTTGCCGTACCAGTTATTATAGTCGGAGCTGCCCCATCCATAGACTTGGCTAATGGAATTCGCGTAGGACGTTTGATAAAAGCCGCCGGCCGTATTCCAAGTTTCGTTCGGCCCCTCGTATCGAGGAATCATCCACGATGGCGAATTCGCCCTTACATAGGTTGCAAGCTCGGTGTGCCAGTCCGACATTGGCGTGCAAGCAAGCGGCGGCGACGTGAACCACGGATGCGCGCCCATCTCCTTGCATATTCGAAGGCAGATAGAAATTGGAACCGCATTCTGAATACCCCCGGCGCCGAGCGTTCCGCCCTGTTTAATCCACCCGTCAAGGGTGGCATCGTAGACCAATGTGGCAAGGCTTTTTACGGACCCGCCAACTGGATACGAATTACCGCCACGGTTGATGTACGTCGCGTACTCACTCACGATCGGCACGCCTCTTGTCGAACCGACATTTAACGTCGGAACGGTGTAAGCTAAAGGGGTACCAGTTCCTGAGGTGGCGAAGTTTATAGCCGAGCCGCCGAGAGTGGACGAAACGTTAATCGTGAAATCGTCGACTACCGTGACGTAGTACATCGTCAGGGGGAAAGTTGGGCTAGCAACGATGCCCGTCGGCAGAGACCCGCCGGATATTTGAAATATGCAGCGGTTACCATCAACCAACCCATGACCAAGCGTCAGGGTTTGTGACGCAACAGTCATTGAATTGTTGAGGGTGTACGTTCCGGTACCACCGATCCCCGTGCCGAGGCCGATGATCCTGGTTCCGGCGGTGACGCCTGGCCCGCTCACTCCCATTCCAATAGACGCAATACCGGCAGCGGTATTGCTCGATCCTACCTGCGCTGTGATGGTGAGAGTGGTACCCGAGATAGAAGCGGTGACATCAGTGTCCCATGTGATATTGGGAGATCCGCCGCCAGCAAACGTAACTCCGGTTGGGTCAGACTGCCCCGGCGACGGCTCATTAAAGACAGCGTGCACAGTCGTTTTGTCGACTAGACCAGACCAGTTCGACGGAGCAGCCACTGCATAGTCAGCGCCGGAATTAGTCGTTATCCCCGACCCCGCAAGATTGCAGAGCAAATCAGCTCTGAACTGCGAGGAGTTGTAACTATAGTATGTTTCCGGCCTGCTCGCCGTATCCCAAGTTGAGACATTCGTGATGTTCGCGGCTTGCCAGTTCAAGAACCTGAGAGCGCCAAAATTTGCCTCTTGGAGACGTGCCTTGAACTTGGCACTGAAGACCTCACCGGCATTGTAAGCGTCTTCTTCGTCGACGTGCACCAGTCGGATGTTGGTAACCCGCGTCGCGCCATTGACAGTGTGGCCAATGGTCAGCCGAGTGGCCGTGGTTAGTGAAAATTCATATCGACCCGCGCCGCCACCAAGATTCGACAAGCTTCCGCTTACAGTGGTCAGCGAGCCTCCGCCGGACGCAATAGAGGCGGTCAGCGTTCCGAGACCATCCCATATTAGAGCATAGTTGCCCGGATATTCAGTCTGCGAGGGGATGTAGAGGTTGCCAGTCCGCAGGCCGCTGCGAGGTAACGTAACGTTTGCCGTCGCCCAATAGCCATCATCGTCGAAAAGGTCCGGCGTCAACGCGACAGCCGTCGAGTTGTCGCCCCAATTCCACAACTGTGATTCTTTCATCTTGTTGATGAAAGGAAACTCACCGCCGCCCTGTAAGAAGTTGAAGTTGACCTCTGAACGCCCCCCATTGAAGCGCGAAGTCGAGGCGGCGAAACTCAGAAGCCCTACCGTCATCCGCCGATTACCTTAGCGGCGGCGGTGCCTCCGGGCGCCGTAATTGTCACACCAGAATTGTTCTTCAGGTCAAATGAATTTGTTGCAGGAACTGTAGTTCCGGCGAAGGCCATACCACGGATCAAAGCCCAAGATATAACTGACCCAACGGCACAGTTGATCGTTGCCTTGGTGTCAGCGCCGCTGGAAATGTTGAATTGCGCCGATGAGCTGCCGTTCCATGCCAGCGGGGCCGTGACCCCTTGTGCCGATCCGTTACCAAACGTCAGGAATGTTGGAGGGTTCAAGTTCAAAGCGGCAAAGGTATTATTGCCGCTGATAGATATCTGAGACCCACCGGAGCGGGCACCGAATGTGACGATGTTGTAAGTCAACCCGCCACCGGCAAATGTTGCGGAGTTGCCGTTCGCCGGGTTGTTTATTTGAATGGTCGAGGTGCCAGCGTTGAACGTCAGGTTCGTGGTGGTGGCCGCGTCAAAAACGCTACCGTTGTTGCCAACGAGAGTGAACGTACCAGAGCCCAGATTGATTGTGCGAGTGCCAGTCCCTGAAATACTGAAATTCGGAGAGGACGATAGATTAAAGGTGATGTTGGGGTTGTTCGTGGCAAAGTCCAGTGTACCGGTGAACGCACCGCAAACTAGCGATTGGATCGTGTTCGATGCGTTGATTGTTGCCGCTACTGTTACAGTGCCGCCTCCGCTCGATCCATCAAACGTGACCGTATCGGCGGAAGACGGAACGCTTGCGCCGCTCGCTCCACCGGAGGTCGCTGACCAATTTGCGGTACTAGAGTCGTTCCACGTCCCCGTGCCGCCAACCCAAAATCGAGAGGCCATGTTCTGTCCTTACTTGTAATAAGCGGTAACAACGACATCGTTTGCGCCAGGGGCGCCCGTGTCGTTGTCGGCAAGGCCGGTCGTGGCCGCCATTGAAAGCGCGGTGCCGAACGTCAGGCCGAGGCCGCCGAAGTTCTCGGTAAGGACGGTAGCCAAATCGGCGCTGCCGCCACCTGGAACGACGATGGTATCGACCGGCGTTGTGGTACCCACCGTGACGTTCGCTGCGGTCGCGTTGTATAGCTTCACAAATCGTGCCGAAGTCGTTCGGTTCGTGATACGGAGCTTGTAGAGACAGCCTGCAGTGGTCTTCACGTCCTCCGCGGTCTCGTCCAGATCGAGCGAACGGAAGATTGAGAGGCCACCCGAGGTATGGGGTTGCGGCGTCATGATGATCTTGCGGTCCAGCGTCATGCGCGCCGCGCCTGCATCGCCCTCGTCTACGCTGTCGGTCGAGGATTCGTCCGCAACGAAGCCGGCAACGTTGACATTGGAGGTGCCGGCGGTGAAAGCAGCGTCGTCAACCAGGGCCGTCTTGTCCTCGTTGGACAAGGCCACAGGGGCCGAAGAAGCAGCAGCCGCGCGGCCGTTGGCGTTCACACTGTCGGGATGGATCGCGACTACGAGGCCGTAATCAGATGCAGCGGGCGCCCCGTCAGTGACAGTCGCAACGCCAGCATTCGTTGCCGGATCGCCGATGACGACGACCTGCCGATGGTTTCCGTTGGTGCCTTCGGTTCGGGTATCAATGTTCGTTCCCGATCCGGCAGTAATTGCTACAGCGGTATCAGCCATAGTGGTTTGTCCTTATGATGCGTGGGTTAGTGCGAGCAGGAGGCCGATCGGCTGTCCTGTAGTTCCTGCGCCGCCGCCGGCAGCGGTTGCTTTTCCGTTGGCGCCCAACTTTCCAAAGTCGCGTCCAAGTCCGCCAAGCCTCATACTTGCGTTCCTTCTCAAAGAGTGCGGCAAAGAAAAAGCCCGCCGGTTAGGGCGGGCAGTTGGGAGGCGAATACAGGGTCAGGAGGGTGTCCCTGCAGCCCTCTCGGGCGGGTGTACGGCTCGCGCCGAATTCAGATGATCCCAAACAAGCGAAGAAAGCCGAATAGCGCGACGCCGCCGGCCAGAATTGCTCCGCCGACCATCGTCAGCACGGCGCGAAGCTGCTTGTCTTCCGGCCTCTGGCTAAACACCGCAAACCTTCCTTATTCTCGCGATATCCTTCGGGCTGTAGCCGTTGGCAATGGCCCACGCGTAGGCGGCCAGCTTGCCATGCTGTGCAATGTGCGCGCGGATCATGTGGCAATCGACGGGAGGCGCGGGCGGGTCTGCGACGGTTAGCGCCAGCGCCACGGCAAGAACGATCAATTCGGAGATCTCAGAATGCGCCGCATGTCTTCCTTCAGGTCGGTCACCGCGCCCTTGATGGTTTCGCCCATCCGGTCGATTGCCTTTTCGAAATCCGGGATCTTCACGTAGTTGTCACGACCGTAAATCTCGACTTCGCGGACCTTCTTCTCAATATCGGCGATATACTGTCGCATGGCTGCGCCAACCTCTCCGAAATTGTGATCCTGGGCTTTCTGATCGGTATCGAATCTGGCTTCCATCGCTTCCATTTTCACGATGATCTTATCTAGCTCATCGCCGATATGTTTCTTGAACTCGGCCCGCATCTGTTCGACGAAGCGGCCTGCTCCGAACCACATCCCGGTCCATGTGATAAGGAACCCAAGAGCGCCGAGCCCCAGCGTCACCCATTGATAGGTCGTCATCCCCATTAATCTCCTAGCAACCGCCGTTCGCTAGGATCACTTCCCAGCCTGACCCCTGTTAACGCTCGGGGTTTGGTTAGGGTCATCGCGGCGTCGCAAGCGTCCGCGGTGGCCCGCCTTCCTCATATCTTGGCCTTGATCGCCTTGATCTTGTCGTTGAGGTCGCCGATGCGGTCTTCGGCACCTTTGTACCAGAGCAGCAGCGGCTCTTTGCAGAACCAGATGAGCGCGCCGCCACCTGCGACGCCGAGAGCTAGACCAAGCCAGAACATGCTATTTTCCTTTCTGCATAATTGCCTGCGTCGCAGCCATCCCCTGCGTTCGCATGATCACTCGATTTCCAAACCAGAATCCCATGATGGCACCAAAGACCGCTTCGTCGGATTCGCCCCAGAGTAGTTTCACGACTTGGCCGAGGTCGTAGCCCTGATTAACCGCGTAGATGAACAGCCCGACCTTCATCAGCAGGTAGAGCGTGAAGAACATCAGCGTGACAAAAGGTCGGATAAATACGGCCATCGCGTCCACAAAACGGTAGCCACTAGCGCCACTTGCAAAATCATAAATATGCTCTGCTTGTCGAGCATCCACCTGAGCATTCGCAATGTCCACCTGCCCGGCGACCTTCTCTCGTTCGCCCTGCTGACGGAGTTTCTCCATCTCGACGGCATGGGCATTATTCTCCCGCAAGGTGAGCCACTGAACGAGCAGCGGGGCAACCGTGGAGAGAAACCCAGCGATAGCGCCGATGGCTGCAATCATGGCTTCTGCTCTGCTATAGACTTGATCGTGTCATCCTTCTGCTTGCTGCCGGCGCTGCTGCCGACCCAGTACGACACCACCCCGGCGGCCATTGTCGACCACGCGCCGAGCAGGAACAGAACAACCGATTCCTTGACGCCTGCAAGCTCAGGCTTCATCGCGAGAAACGAGAAAACAGAAAATCCAGTGAGGACGATCACCGAAACAACGAGCGGCGCAATGCCTTCCTTCAACATTCAATTCCCCTTCGGTCTGAAAAGATCGAACACCCGCCCCCAAAACGTCGGGGCTAGATCGGTACGGGCTTTCGTGCCCGGCGGCGGCAATGTGATTTCAGGCGGGACCGGGATCGTGGGAAGCGGTTTGCCTTTCGCCAAGGCCACTTCGATCGCGGCAATGGTGTTCGGACCGGCGATGCCGTCGACGGCAAGGCCCTGCGCAAGTTGGAAGGCCCGGACAGCGTTGCGCGTTGCTGGCCCGACGATGCCATCAACGTCAAGCTGCGGGTCGGTGCCGAGCTTGTTGAGCGACGACTGCAGCCATTCCCCATCCCGCAGCGCGCCGGCAGGCGTCGACGTCGGCCCATCCTCGAACCTGATGGATGGATCGAGCTTCATCATGGCCAGGATCAGGCCGGCGCAGCCGAGTTGCTTGTCGACTTCGTTGGGATCGAACACGCCGTCCCGAACATATTTGCCGCGCGAATACTGGTCAGTCCCAGACCACACGTAAGGCGACGGCATGCCGCGGCGCATGTATCCAAGGCCGTTGTACTCCTCCAGCTTGGTCAGGGTGCCAGCGATCGACCAGTCTCTGTTGCGCGCCGCGTAAGGCCCGCAGTTGACCAGCGCGTCGATTGCTGCGGCCTCCCATGAGCCGAACGGCCCGCGGCCGGCCGGGACGTGAGTGGAGACCCGGTTCCAAGGGTCGCCCTGCGCGAGACTGCGCTCCCAATTCTGCGAGGATTCGCGCTGATGCGTCACGGCGATGAAGGGCCACGGAACGCCTGTTGCATGCTCAACCGCCAGATAGCGCGTCTTGGTCGCGACCAGCCGCTTCGCGACCGGAACGAATTCCGGCCCGCGCGTCAGCTTGGCATTTGCCCAGCGCTTCGCGTTCGCCGCTTTCAGGGCGTTGGTGTCTACCATAGGGTTGCTCGATTATGGTTTTGGCAAAGAAAAGGCCGCCCTTGGGCGGCCATGTCAGGTTTGATTTTGGCGAGACTAGAAAGTGATTGCACTTATGGCAGCGATGCCCATCGTGGCCGCGCTGTTGCCGCCCGTAGCGTTAAGGTGCGTCTGGTCGGGGTTTCGGCTGGAGTCTGGAATGCTGTCCATATCCTCGCCAGCGAAAATCGTCGTCCCGTTGACGAGGGCCATTTGAGCTGCCTGTATAGCCGCGCTATTGGTGCCTATGTAGCGCGTCTCCTTTGCCACCATCCACTTTGCGCCGGGAAGGTGCGGAGATACTAGGCCGTACAGCGCGCTGAAACGGTCGGTGTACTGCTGTTGAGTTGTGCCGTCTCTGGTGTCGCTCTCGCCCTGGTTCCACTTTACTAAGAACTTGACGTTGGGAGTAGCCGTGGTGATCCCTTGAGCGGCCAGTTTCTTCGCGGCGGCAACGATCTCTTTGTACGCGTCTGAGACGTAGTATTGGATAGTCACACCTGAGAGCGCAACGGGCACGAGAATAACCCGAGCGAATTTCCCGTTGCTGATGAGGCCGTCTGCGATTTTCAAGTTGAAATTATGTTCATCGCCGCCGGCACCGATCAGAGGATTAGCTGCGACATAGTTTTTGCCGTCATACCAGCAGTAATTGTCGATTTTCGAACCGTTGGTGGGGGTGAACGTATCGGTGATAATGCTCAATGCCAGCGACTGCCCCGCCACGAACATTATCAGCGTGCTCTCGTTCGCAATGGTTATGGCGCGCGCGGTCTTCGACTTATGCACATTGAAGTGGATCTGCTGGTTAGCGTAAGACCATTCATTGAAGAAGGTGCCGGGGTCTGGTGCAGATGTCGGACTGGATCGCTGGGCGAATCCGAGACGAGGAACAACGAATGGAGCGGCTATACTAGCCATGATGGCCGCGCGTCGCGTAATAGTCATCTAGTTCCACACTGAAACTGTTAAGTGCTGGTTGGAGTCAGAGTTAAATGTGTTTGCATTTGTGCCGTCGCTTGCTTCAAGCAAACTAACGAAGTGTCGACCAATAGGAGGATAAGCCTGATAATGTGGCAGCATGCTCCCGATATTGATCACCGCGGCGACTGTGCGGACAAATGTACGCGGAGAGGTGCAAGCGCTGGTCGAATTCAATCCAATGCAAATTGAGCCAAAGGAACCTGACACAGCCGTCGTATCAAGCCGCGTTGTAGCCATCACCGTTAAAGCATCCTGAGACAATCCGGTCGTAAATGTAACCTGATTGCCAGCACTCGCCCGCGCCTGCCTAAATGTGCCTGACGTATAGGTATAATTTGCACCATTGTCTATGACGGTTGCGACGCTTTTAGCGCGGTTGTACATATTCCACACGCCAAAATAGCCGGCCGTTCCGCCAGAGACAGATCCGCCAAAAATCATGTCGATGGTGCTGCTGCCGTTGGAGCAGATCGTTCCGGTATAGGTGCCGCGTTCAGCAGCCGGCCCATTGGTAATTGAAACAGCGTTCAGCAAAAGACCGTTGATAGAAGTCAATGCGGTCCCCGCGCTTCGCGCGCTGGTGCTGGTCCAAGCTGGGCCTCGGGTATTTCTGAACGTCCCGGCATCTGACCATGCAAACATATCGTAGCAGGAATCTGCCGCAACGGCCGCAGGCGATTTCGTCGTATCCGTCGTTGTTTGTGAGACCTCAGAAAATACAGTTGGAACAATATTCGTGCCGTCATAGATCGGAGCGATATTTCCATTGCTCGGCGTGTAATAAACGGTGGTGGCACCGGATACCGTAGAGGTCATCACGGCGACGCCCGTTGAGAGCGTAATTCTCCCTTGCGGAGCGCTCCATAAAGTCAGCGCACCTGTCTGGCCGTTGAGCGATGAAACCGAGCCAGCAGACGCAAGAGACGAAACCGTGGCATATTTCAGTGCATCTGACGCAGCCGAATCCGCGATCATAACCTTGTCGGCAGCGACGGGGGACGCCTTCTGGGTCAGCGCGGGAATTGATATGTCAGTTGGCGCAGCGCTTGACCCCGTCGCATTGCCTTTGACCGTATAGGCGGCCATTGTCGCTAGTTCGGAGTTGGCAACCGCCGTTCCGACCGACCATGCATCCGAACCCGTGCGGCGCGCGATGCCGGTACTCGCCAGCCCCTCAAGGGCCGCCAGATCATTCGCAAGTGCAAAGGTAGGATTGCCAGCGACGCCGGCCGGATTCGTGATGGTAAGGCCTGCCGCAGGGGCCGAAAGTGTACGCGCCGCGCCTGTGCCAGCGCCGGTATGCGCCCAAAGCCCGTCCGTTGAGTTTGCAGCCAGTGCGGCCAGGTCAGCATCGAACGCCTGCACGTCCGTCCCGATGACGACGCCGATATTTGTCCGCATCGTGGATGCGTTGCAATCGGTCGGAGATGCAGGGCCGGCGGTGGCGTTGCACTTCGTCGTGTTGGCCGCCATCGTGGCCAGCATGGCGTTCGTGACCTTGGCCGTGCCGATCGCCGTCACACCGGAGGCGTTCATGGTCACATCGCCAGAAAGTGCCGCGCATGCCGGATTGGCTGCGGTCTGTCCGATCGCAATCTCTGTTGCCGCACACAGGAGCGACGTAAAGCCGGTCTGGCCCGCGCCCTTGCCGATCGCAAAGGCGTGGTTAGTGACCGTGCCGCTGGTCTGGGCCAGCGCAGCCGAGGCAAAGAAAAAGGCGACTGACGCCGCCGCGAGAAGCCTATGCAGATAATTCATACAGCGTAACCTAGTCCTGTGGGAATCGGGTCGAACACAGCCGATGCGCCATCACTGGAAATCGACCACGATGTGAGACCGCCCTGAAACTCTTCCGATCCGTTCGGGTTGACCGTGTGCGGGAACGATCCAGCGTTGCCCTTCCAATCGACCACCTTGATCTTGCCGATCTTTGAGGCTGAGGCCGGAAGATTGATATTGCTCGGGCTCTCGTCAGCCGTCCGGTTCATGATCAGAAGCTGGGTTTCGTTCGCGACCGTGATGTCGCCGGCTTCTGTCACGATACGAACAGCGGCGGAATTCGTCAGCAGGCTTGCAAGAGATACCAGCGCGTAACCTGCTATGGCATCGTAAACCAGCACCATTTTAGTTGCCGGGTCAAACGACAGAATCTCAGCATACTCTGTATAGTCCAGGTCGAATGTGTAGACGCCATTTGCCTTGCTGATCGCAATGCCATTGCCGCCGACCAACTGCGCCGGGATGCGAGCCGCAACCCGCATCTTCAAGGCTGGTCGGGAAATCTTCAGGCGATAGGACTGGCTCAAGATGTTGGCCCGCCTTCCACGATCGGAACAGTGCAGGACAGGATTTGCGTCACCACATCGTCGATCGTAACCCGCAGGAACACATCATAGGTGCCGGCGCAAAGGTCATCCATATCGTCAGGCGTGAACGCCCACTGGAAGGTCGTAGAGCTCGGAAGCGTGATCTTGCCGTTGGCCGTCGAGGCCGTCAGGACCGCAGTGCTCGGATCGTTCTGCTTGCAGATGAACATTTCGAAAGTTGCATCGGTCAGCGTGACCTCTTCCCCGTTTTCGTCGATCAGAGGACTGACGGCAATCCAGTCTTCCTTGTTGGAGACGGCAGCGAGGGAGCCCGTGTACATCTATGCTGCCCTTTGCTAAAGTTTGATATAGATCGTCGCGACTCGCGTCGGCGAGACGATTGGGTAAGGAGCGCTGGTGCCGCCTTGCGCCGTTCCGGTGAAGGTTGAAGCCGCCTGGCTAGCAGTCAGATTTGCGACGGTACCAGCGCTGCCGCCACCGCCAGGCACGTTACCGTTTGACAAGACACCAAACCCCCCGCTTATGGAGATGGCACCATTCGCGATCGACCCTGATGGCGTGTATGGTGGGAGGTGTACCGTCGTGAGTGAATGGCTTTGACTGCCGCCGGCTTGCCCCAAAATAGTTGGGGTTCCCCCTTGAGCACCAAAGCCAGCCCCGGAGGATGTAAGAACACCAGCAGCGGTATTGCCCATGTCATCGAGGCCTGCGATCGTTCGGCCACGCCAATCCGGCAACGCAATCGTCTTGTTCGCTACCCAATCCGCATTTGCCGATGCCCCGCGTCCACCAGACACAGTAAGGTTGCTGTCCTCGCCCCAGAGATATTCGAACAGGGATTGCGTGTCGGCGTTGGCGCGCTCGGTCGCGCCTGACGTAGCGCTGCCGATCGTACGGCCATTGGCTCGGACAAAGCCCGTAAGCGCGCCGGTGCCATACCTGACCTTGAGATCGCCTGTAGCTAGGATCGTTGTGGCATCAACCGGAGAGCCGCCGCCGCCGCCAGACGACGCGCCGATCACCAGAATGCCGTCGGCGGCAAGCTGAACGACGCCCGCCGAATTGGTGAGACGGACTTTGATTGACCCGTCAGCAAAGAACAGTTGCGGCACCCGGCCGGCGCTGTCCAGCGTGATCGGGTTCGGGTACGGGATGGTGAGCGCGGAATCCTGATAGGCACTCTGCGGCGTCGTCGTGCCCGCGGCGTAGGTGTAGAGCAGTCCGCCGTTCAGCGGGTTGCCCAGGCTGTCAAACTGCTGGGAAAGACTGAGGGAAATCGAGCCCGCGCCTTGGACAGGGCCGGCCAGACCGGCTAGAATGGCAAGCCCGATGAGCAGTTTTTTCAGCATTTCAAGCCTCAAAGAAAAACCCGCCGGGCGGCGGGCTGGGAACGGTAGACGATGCAGATCAGATGGATGGTGTTTCAGGCCATCGTGGCGACGCCGGTTTACTATTTCTGCGCTGTGACGTTGAACGGACAGGGAATGGCCCCTGCCATTGTTGCGATGATCGCGGCGTTATTGGCGACCGTTTTGCTGACTTCTATTCTCAACGGGCTTCGACGCCTCCGCGTAGGTAACAAGGCGAATGGCAAGCTCAGCCGACCGCCGCCCATCCCTTGGAGCCCGGGCGATCGCCCGCAGCATGCCGGCCGCGTTCGGATCGGTCAGGATCGTCGCGAGCTGCCCAAGATTGCGCCCTAGCTTCCACTGGTCGTATTTGTCGGCTAGCGGCTGCAGGAGCCGCGTCGGATTGGCTCCGATGCGACCCACGTCGCGAGCCAAGCCGCCGGCGCCCTGCGCCTTGTTGATTTCCTGATTGTAGGCCGTACGGGAGCCGACGTTCTGCCGCGTCCCGGTTGCCTCCAGCACGTCGAGAAGCCGATTGAAGCCTTGCCAACGCTCCTGTCCATTCGGTAGGGCCTCGACAGCGGCTTGCAGGTTGACGCGCTGCTGGGGATTGCCAGCGATGGCGACAGCGAATTTTGCGCCGGATGCCTGGTTCGGCCCTGTCTGGAGATCCCGCGCGGCCTCGTTGAAGGTGCTTTCGGCATGCGCCCGGACCAGGTCGCGCGCCGCGCGCTCGTTGCGCCGGGTCAGCGCCGAAACGGTCGTTGCTATCTCCTGCTCGCTGTTCGGAAGCGGGTTGCGCGGGAACAGCGCCTCAATGGCGTTTTTCGTGGTCGTGTCGCGGCCAGCGATCTTACCGAGCGGCCCGTCGAGAAGCGGCTGCAGGAAACGCTCACGGCCCATGGACTCGATCGCCAGCGCGGTCGGATAGGCGGTCGAGGTTTGAACGTTGGAGGCGATGTTGCGCACCGCTGCGGCGTCCTGGCCGAAGCCGGCAGCGCGCTGCATGTTGCGGCCTTGCGTGTTCAGCGGCTCGGCGGCGTGTTGCGCAGCGTTATCAAGCTGCTTCTTGACCTCGTTCAGGAAGCCGACGCTCTCTTCCGGGAGGTCAGCCACATAGCGATTGAGCTGCGGATCATTGCGGACTGCGTCGCGCGCCGCCGCGTAACCTGGCAGCGCCCGCACCCGCTCCATTTCCTGCGGCGACAGTAGAACTGTCGAAGCGCTGTCATAGTATGGCCGCGCTGCGTTGTTGATCGCGCCCCGGACCTCTTCCAGCGTTCCTTCCGCCTCACGTCCGACCGCGGGCCCGATCGCAGAAGGATTCCGGTTGACCGGAGCGACGTTGCCCAACTCCTGCCGAACCGCGCCTTCTACCGCCGCAGGACGGTCGCCGAAGAAGGCGGCCATCTGGCCCTCAGTCTGGGGCGAAGCCTCCAGATGCCGCATCATGTTCGTCAGCACGGGACGCCCGGCAACCTGGCTGAGCGCTTCCGGCCACGAAAGCTGCAGCCCTCGCCCGGCCGCATCCTGCATCAGCCGATCGGCTTGCACCACCATCGGCTCGGTGATGCCCTCTGGCAATTGATTGGCGATCGACCGCGAGGCGCTGCCAGGGCGCGAGGCCAGCACCTGCACACCGCCGCCGGCCAAGGCACCGAGAAAACGCGCCACTGGTTCGGCAGCAGTACCCTTGGTCGCCTGCCCGGCCGTTTCGCTTGTTACGGCTGGGACAAGCACGCGCGCGCCGCGCGCGATAGCACCGCCCGGGCCACCCACTGCCGCCGGCAGGAATTCACCCGCGGTCTGGGCATATTCGCCGGCCGTCGTCTTCGGCTTGTAGAAATCGCCCGTGACGCCCTCGACGGCTTTCTGGATCGTCCCTGAGCTAGGTGCCTCGGCCAGCACCCTGCCGGGCCCCGGAGCGCGCCTGACGCCCTCGTAAACCGCATCCTTAAACGCCTGCGCGCGCTCGGCCGGGATGCCAAATTGCTGTGCAGCATAGTCGACGCCATGCGAAAGCAATTCCCGCACGTCGCCGGCGGCGCCGATCGTTCCGATGCCGCCCTTGACCACACCGATGCCGGCCGACTTCGCGACGTCTTCGGCAACGCTGACCTGCGGCGCGCGAAACTCAGCCCACGGATCGCCGCCGGTCGGCGGCGCTGGCGACTTCATCCGGAATTCTGCCCACTCGTCGGCCATTAGGGCACCCGCCCCACTGTCCCGTCAGGCAGAAGGATTTCCGTTCCTGATGGCAGCTTGCGCGCCTCGGCCGGCGAAGCAACCCGGATCGGCGCCTTGGTCTGTCCCGGCCGGGCCGCGTTGAACCTGTCCTCAAAGCTGCTCGGCGCGCCGGCCGGCGGCGCATTGCCCTTGAGAGCTTGGCCATAGAGCTCCGGATTGGCCTTGCGCCACTCGACAAAGCCCTGCATCGGATCGGGCAACGCGCGCAACTGCCGTTCGGCATCCTTTCTCGTAATTTCCCTGGTCGCGAGCCGGGACGCGATCTCGCCGCGTGCCATCTCGTCACGCGTGAGCGCTTCCATCGTATTTAGGCCGATTTCCCGGGCCGCCGGGTTCTGCGACAGTGTCGGGAGCGACTTCAGGAAGCCCTTGAATTCGATATCGGAGGTCGAGCCGGAGCCTTCGGCACGCTGCTGCGGCGCAAGGCGCTGGATGACTTGGCTATAGGCCTGGATGTCGGACAGCCCGCCGATGTTGATGCCAAGCGCTTCGGCATAAGGGCCGATGGCCTCCTTGATGTTCGCGGCGGCGCCCTGAGACCCCATGCGGCGGTGAATTTCGCGCATGGTGTTGATGTCGACCAGCTTCCGCTCGGCCGCCTGCCCTTCTGCAATATAGCCATTCCAGCGCTTGGCTTGACCCTTGCTCATCTCCTTTTCGAATTCGCTTTCGCCCTTCTGGTCGATGTTAATCTCGGTCTTGCCAGCGGCCTTGTTCGCGCGCACCCACGTCGTGTAGTCGGGCGTGTTCGGGTCCTGCGACTTGGCAAAGGCCCACTCTTTCATGTCGGGAGTGGCCTTGCCTGCGTCGAGCTCGGAGGCCAAAAGAGTTTTGGCCAGCTCGCGCTGGGCTTGCGGTAGGCGCGGGCTGCTGGATGCTTCAATGAGTTGCAGCGCGCGCGGCGTGACACCGGTGGGAAGGCCGGCACTGGTCGGTGCAGCCGGCGCGGCAGGCCCCGCCCGAACGGGCGCCACCGGCAGCGCTGCAAGCGTGGTCGGCTTGGTGGGCTCATATAGGCCAGCCGCCTCGGCCTCCGCATCGCCCCAGACCTTCGACGTGGATGGGATCGGCGCGCGCGGCGCTACGCTCGGGATAGCATCGGAGCCGCCGATTGCCTCGCGCGGCCGCGCGCCGGGCACAGGTATGGCGCTTGGCATCGGTACGCCCGGCCCGGGCTGCGCGCCATACATGCCCTGCAGTCCCTGCCGAAACTGATTGCTTGCGGCCAGCTCGTCTTCCTGCTTTTTGCGTGCCTCTGCCAGCGCGAGGAATTGGAGGGTGTGAGTAATGTCGCCCATTCCGGCGGTCTGCGCTGCCGCGGTCTTGTAGTCGATCGTTCCATCAGCCAAGCCGCGGCCGAGATCAGCGAGCTTCTGCTCGTTTTGACCTTTCTTCCACAGCGCTGGCAGTTCGCCGAGCGATGAGAAGTCAACCCGAGGGACCGTGAGTTCAGCCATTCACTTACCCCCGAGCAGCGACGTGCCGCCGGAAAAGGCGCTTGCACCGAGCTTGGCAAGGTTCAGCCCGAGCCCCCAAAGGTTGGCCGAGCCCTGCATTTCAGCGTTGGCCTGTTGCGTGTTCTGGTTTGCAACCGCGTTCGCCGTGTTCGTGCCAAGGTTGGCGATTGAGCTTGCCGTGCCCTGATAAACCGGCACCTTGCCAGCTTCCGCGCCTGCTTGGCCCGATACCGCAGCCATCTCAGGCGAGACATAGCCCTGCAAACGGTCCAGCCATGAGCCATATTCCTGATTGGCTAGATTGCCGGCGCGATCAGAGAGCGCCGCCAGTGTATTGCCGCCGGCAGAGACGCCGAGCGCATTCGCCTTGCGCGCAATGCCTTCCAGCGACTGGTCGACCATCCAATCATAACCGGGACTGGCCTGAAATGCGGCGCGCGCACGCGCTGCCCCTTCAGGACCGTTCACGTTCAATGCATCAAGCCCCAGCGTCGTCGCGGCGCCGTATTTCGAGGCCAGCGGCGCATAGTAACCGCCGGCCTTATCGAGGGACGCAAGGGAGCTTGCTTCGCCCTGCCGAAGGATATCAGTCCCCTCGCGCTTGTTCTGCGCAAGCATAAGCCGGTTTTGGTGAGCGGCCTCTCCAGCGCTATCGCCCGTAAAAATGTCAAAGATGCCCATCAGTTTGCTCCGGGCTCGTATTGCCGGGTGGTCGAGTTGTAGATCAGGACTTCGCCGTTCGCCGGCTCAGTTTTCGAAACGGACATGGTGTGGGTCCGCGCATGCATGTCCTGGATCAGCTCAAGAAAATACTGCGTCGGCTTCCCATCCGGCCTGATCCATTGGAAATCGGGTTCGACAGGCTTTTTCATGCGGCTCTCGGCTCTCCGGTCATTTCGCCGCCCATCAGCCCGAAATGGACCGGATCGGACATGCGGACCTTCCAGATGTAGCCTTGTGGTCCCGCCGCCTTGATCTGGTTGACGCGGATGCGCGCCGTGCCGATCGACTGCCGGCCAAGCTTGCGGATCCGCGGGATCGAAAATGTCTGCCCCCCGTCCGTCGAATAGGAAATCTCGACGCCTGGATCAGTCGCGATAGGGTCTTCGCCGGCCGCATCGCCCACGCCTACCGCAAAGTCGAAGAACGCCGAAATGCCCCTCGACCGCCGTGGGAAGTCCTGCAATGGTGCAGACCAGACTTCGCAAACCAGCGGATTGTCGATCTCCTTGTGCGACGCGCTGGTGATCTGCTGCACGTTGCCGGTCAGGTCATCACCGCACAGCCATTTGCCGAAGGCGTAATAGGTCTGGGTGATCCGGCTATTGACGATCAGATAGCTCGGCCGCTCGTGCCATTTGCCGTTGTTGATATTGAAGGTCCACGTCCATGCCGCACACTTGACCTGAATGAAGGCGTGCCCGCGGGAGATATAGGAGCACATCTCAATTGTGGTCTTGTCGGCAACCGCCTCAATTAGCGCGTCCAGATCGGGTGGGGATATCTTGATCGGCGCGTTGCCGTCGATGCGATAGACCGCGTTGTCATCGGCGACGATATGCAGCCCCTTGGTAAAGCTGTCCTCGTGCCCGGTCACACAATAAGGCCCGGCCAGTCCCCGCGGCATCACATCGGACCTTGCGAACGGGAACGGTGAAAGCCCCTGATCGGTCCAGATTTCGGTAGTCTGCGTTCCGAAGAGGTAGAGCCGGCCCGCCCACTCTATACACCGATAGAGGCCATCAGGCTTGGCCTGCGCCGTGCCAAACGACAACGCGTCGACCGAGGTCGAATTAAGGCCCGTGGCAAACGCCTTGCCGTCGCCTGTCGTGAAGACGCCGTAACCATTGATCGAACAAGTCGAGTTGACCGCAGGCAGGTCAGCATCCGGCCACGAGTTCGTAACCGTTGTCGGCGTGAACACCGCGATGTTGCCGTCGGGGTCGACGAACCACTTGTCCGGCGTGGTGGCGTTGTTGCGCGCGAAAAACCCCTTCTTGGTCCCGTTCAGGTTTCCCACGTTGGTCGACGCGCCGCCGGATGACGTGAATTTCTCCAGCTTGGTTTCGAACCCGACGTAAAGGACGCCCGCAACCTCCAGAAACCCGCGGCAGCCTTCGCGCGTCGTCGTCCCGAAGTTTGTCAGGCCCGGCGAGCGGTGCCGCACAGCGACCGCGCGCGCGCCTTCTCCAAGGGGTTCGGCATAGCAATTGTACAGCCGCCCGGCACCTTCGGATGCTCGCAAACCGGGCGAATGAGAGACCGGAAAAATGATCTTCGCCATCAGTAATATTCGGTCTTCATGACTTCGCCGGTCGGCTTGGCCCCGCCCATCCGGCGCAAGGTCTGCTCATCGCGCCGCCGTGCCTCTTCGTTGATCGGCGATCCGAAGTCAGGCCCGGCCATGTTGGCGAGCAGCCGCGCCAAGGGCTCAAATATTGCCGGCTTGATGGCGTTCGCGTCGTCGACGTAGTAAATCTGATCCTCGGCCAACTGCTCAATGAGCGGGTCAATCAGTCCGTCCAGCGAGTTGTAGTCCTCGGTCGCGGGTGCCTCACCCGGCTCGATCAGAGCCAACAGCTTGGCTGCGCGCTGGATCAGCTCGGTACGGGTCTTGTCGGTCACGCGCCGCCCTCAGATGTTTCTGACTTCGGAGGCCGGCCGCGGCGAGGTTTAGCCTCTGCTGGCTCCTCTTCCTTGACCTCGGTAAAATGAGAATGGCGACGCAGCCTTTCTGCGACCCTTTCGTCATCGACACAAACCGGCTTGTTGAGCGGGAACGTCATGCCTAACATTCCGCACTCTTCCGGGTCCGTGCCTTTGGCTTCGGGGTCGCCCGAGAAAACAAACGTCGCCATGCTCTATTTCCTTACGGAACGTAGTAATAGACAACCATCGAAGTCGTGCCGGTGCCGCCTGTCGCCGCATCGACGTTGATGACGGCCTGGAGAACGGTTTCCGCTCCGAACGTCTGGGGGCCGTCCGTAAACAGCTTGCCTTGAAGCGGGTAGTAGATGCCGGCGACGGGAACGTGAACCGACACGTCGCCCGTGATGACATCCAGATTCCCGAAGCCGTCCGGATCAGCGGCATCGACGCCATTTGCGGCCCAGCCGATATCGATGTTCAGTTCTTCAGTGCCGGTGTCGAGATCGTCACCGCACCAATAGCCACCGACAACTACCGCGCCCTTGGGGATGCGGCAGTAATCGATGGTGGTGCCGGCGGCGAGGTTGGAGGCGTGCTCATAGGTGCCATGAGCAACACGAAGTACACCAGTGCCGGGAACCGGGAAGTTCGCGGCGGCGCGAGACGAAGCAACCATTGTTCATGCCTCCTTAAGCTGCGGTGGAGCTGGACACGAACAGCGTCGCGACGCCGTGGTCCTTGGTGTCGTCACGATCAGCGGCGCCCGAGCCGAACACCATCTTTTCGATGCCGTAGATCGACTCGATCGCCACGCCATGCTTGTCGCCGTAGTCGAAGGTTTCCTGCTTCGAAGTCCAGCGCTTGGCATAGGCCGCACCGACAGCCTGTGCACCGCACAGGTAAACGGGGCAGACAGTGGCCGAGGTGTCGCCTGCGGCGGTCAGGGTTGAATAATCGTAGAGGTCATGCGCCTCCTTGATGATCATCCCGTTCCAGTGGATGTCGCCGCCCTTGAACAGGCGTTCGTTCTCCATCTGGATGTTGACTTCGCGCTGCGCCGCCGTGATCACCGCGTCATTCATCAGATCGCGGAAGGCGAGCGGATGAGCGTAAACGATGAAGTAGTGGCGTCCGTTCTTCTCCGAACGGATTGGGCGGATCTTCGGGTTGGCAACGTTCATTGCCCTGAACTTGAGGGCGCTGAGGTTGGCCGCCGTCAGGTTCTCCGCAGCCGTGCCCGTGGTCAACGTCGCAAGGCCTGCCGAGAAGTCGGTATTGGCCGAATATGCGTTGTTGCCCCAATAGACACGATCGCCGTTGTCCACCAGCCATGCATCAAGTGTGGTCTGATTGCCAGCGAGAAGGACAGCCGCAGCGGTCATTTCGATGCCGTTCATGTTGCCGAGCGCGCGGGTGATCAGCCGCTCGGTGTCCTTCATGGACCAATCCTTGAGGACGTGCTTGGCCGCATCACGGAGGCTGATGGCAGAAAACTGCTCATCGATCTCGGCCACACGAACGCCGTTGCGGCGCTTGTTAACCGTGATTTCCTTGGAGCGGGAAGCCATATCCTCTTCGTTGCCCTCCAGCACATCGCGGCCGGTGATGGCGTCCTGGGTCAACTTGTTGACCAAGGCGAAGTTGATGCGGTCGCCGGGCTTCTTGGAAAGATTCTCCTTCACCTGAATGATGGAGTTTTCATTCGTCCCCATTTCGCCGGCATAGCGGTTCTCGGTGAGGTACTCGACAAAGAATTTGTCGTCCCACTGCTCTACAGTGAGACCCGTGCTAACGCGAGTGTCAGCCATGGTCGTGGTTTCCTTTCAACGACCGAAGGACGGGCCTTAACCCGTCTGTCTTGATCGGTCGAAAATGTCTTGGATGGGCGACGGACCGCCCCACGCCGGGCCGCTTCTGGCGCCGACATTCCGAGCTGCCGCCATGTTCGAGGGCATGACAGGCTGACGCTGCTGCGCCTGTTGCTGCCCACCTTGTTCGGCCAGGATCTTCTCGCGCAGCTCGGCTTCCAGCCTGGCCCTGAAGGCCGCCGGATCGTCGCCGATCTCCGCTTGAGCGATTTGGCGCTTGTGCCACTGAACAGCCGCCGCATAGCGGTTCGGGCTGCTGACAACTTTCTGGTAGTCACCCTGATCGAGCTTGCCGCTCTGCATCGCGCTGATGAAGGCGCTTTCCGCCTCGTTCACCGCCTCCTCGGAAAACCGAGTGATCGCGTTGTCCTTGGCGAATGCGAGGAGCGTCTGATTGATCTGATCGAACTGGGGAGAAACGGTCTGCCGCACTTCGTGCCGCGTCGCCGCACTCGGGTCCTCAAAGAAATCAGGCGCTTGAGGGGCTTCCTGCTTCTGAACCGGAACACGCTGCAAAAGCTCGCTGACCTGACGCTGAAGCGTCTCGTTGGCCCGGCGAAACTCCGCAACCTCTTCCGTGTAGCGCTTGACCTTCTGCTTCTCGGCATGAAGGGCCTCATGCGGGACCGTTCGGGTCTGCTGCTGGCCTTCCTGCTCTGTTGCTCCGGTCTGCTGCTGCTCCTGTTGGCCTTCGCCCTCAGCCGCCGCAGCCTGCGTTACCTGTTCCTGCTCGGGCTCCGGCGCAGCAGATTGCTGCCCGGAGAGAATGCTCTCCAGATCGTTGCTCATGGCTTCCTGTTTGTGTGCTAGGTCACATACGCCCGATGCCCGGCGGCAGCGCATGTTGAATGGTCATGCTCCAGAACGCCCGTTAACCCGCGGCGACCGGGATCTCGTTAGGCAGCGGCGATAAACGCGATGTACTGCCCAGGCGACACACCAACGAAGTATGGTGCATTGCTAGAGCTGACCTTGAGGTCGGTCGTAGCGGCGGTAACGGTCGAGCCACCAACCTTATAGTGAAAGTCAGCGCTCGCGCTGATCCCGACGTATTTCACGCCCTCGGGGATGACTACTGACCTCTCCGTGGTCGAAAATGTGACGTTGGCAAGATCGGTCCCGGGCTCCTCACAAACCTGAATGGCGCCGAAGTTCTTCACGCTTGAATAGCAGCGAATCCATGCCGTAGCCATTATGCGCCAACCTTCTGTTTCGCGGCGATCTTGCGATCGGCGTCTCGGTCCTTGATGCCCTGTGCGAAATTGGCCTCGGCCAGACTGGCGTCATGCTCGGCCTTGGCCGGCGCCAGATCGGCTTCAACCATCGTCTTGTGCGCCGCGGCGTTCTTCTGTTTCGCGCTTGCGTGCCGCTCCATGATCTCGGCAATCGCTTGCTGGATCTGAACCTCCATCGGAATCTCTTGCTCCGGGGGCTGCATGGGCGCGGCCTGGTCGGGCATGCCGGCCTCGCGCGCCTTGGCCATGTTCAGCGCAGCCTTGGATTCCGTCTCCGCTACCTCGGCCACGGCGCCGCGCAACTTGAGCTGTTCGACCTGCGGGTTCGGCTGCTTGGCCTTGTCCATCTCATCCAGCATCTTGGACTTGTCCTTGATGCTCGAGGCCTGAACCAGCGCGCGGAACGGCAATTCATTGTTGGCGTCCATCTTCTTCAGGTCGACCAGCATCGCGAACTGCTCCTGAGACGCGATCACGTCCGGAACTTCGTCGATGATGATGTCGCAGTCGAGTTCAGCAATACTCGCGATAATGCCGCCGATCTTGGCCGCGACCTGCGGGTTCTGCTGGGCCTGCGCCTGCAATTGCTGCATCTTCTCGGGGTCGAGGTTCATGCCAACCCACTTGATATTCCGCTCATCGTCGGTGACACGAATCCACTTCTCTGTAGTCCAGAACTGCCGGATGCGCGCCCACACCGCGCGGAACACGCGGCGATCGAGATGGCGCAGGTTATCGAGCAAGTCCCCGAGCGAGATCATGCCGCCCTGCTGGCTGGCCAGGATGGCCTTACCGGACGCAGCGCTGGAGCCTTGCGTCTTGTCACCCATCTGGGTAGCGTTCGGCCCCTTCAGGTCGATTGCGTTCTTTGCTTCCTGGAGCAGCCCGAGCTGGGCCGCGGCCAAATCGGTATTGCTGTCGATCTGCAGCGTCTCGTTGACGGGCAAGCCCAGATCGTTAACTTCAAGCCAGCCTTCCGGCCGGTGAATCTCGCGCCGGGCCTTCTCCACATCATCCACGGCGCCCTTTTTCGCGCGCACCGTCTTGGAATTGAGCAGGTGCAGCGCCTTTGAGTGCCGCTTGTTGATGCCGTCCTGCAGCGTGATCATCTCACGCACGAGGCCGTAGCGGTTATTGTCGCGGTCGACATAGGCGGACTGGAAGAACAGTTCGCAGTCGCTTTCGCCCTTGTCAGTCATGTAGGGCGATGGCCCTGCCTTCAGGATGCCGCCCTTGGTATACTCAGCGAAATGCCACTGCTCGGCCTTCTTGATCCAGATTTGGCAGATGCGAACCCGCTTGCGCTTCTTGTCGGCCCAGAGCGTGAATTTCGGCTTGTCGTCATAGGTCTGTGACGGGGCGGTCGACAGCGTTGTGTCCAGCGCTTCCACGGCGCCCTGTTCATCGCCGTACATCGCCACGGCGTCGTCATAGTCCATCCAGACGACCACGCCGAGATAGCCGGCGTCCGAGAAATCAGTTTCGCTTGAATGCGGGTCCCAGAAGATGCGATCCCACGCATAGCGGCGCAGCTTGACCTCGATGCCGGGCTGGCCGTTGTAGCCGATCGCCTCCGAGACCGAAACACCGATCCCGCCAGCGCCTTCCACCAGCATGTTGCGCCACACACCCGAGCGCTTGGCGTCGAAATTCTCTGTCTCGGCGACGTACCGAAGTGCCTGCGTTGCGCCGTCGGCGTCGACCTCGTGAATCGGGGTCCGCGGCAGGGCCTTGGGGTCAATCCGCTGCTGCTTCTCGAGCCCGACCAGATAATCGATCTTGGTCTTGATCCGGTTGTCGATCTGGGGCGGCTGGCCGCGCTTTTTCAGCGTTGCCAGTTCCTCTTCCGTGAGCTGCTTGTTGTCCACATAGTCGCGGTCGCGCTCGGATAGCTGGCGGGCCTCGTATGTGCTCTCCTCGCTTTCCTCGAACATGCGGACGAGGTCGGCAACATCGAGCAGGCTTTCCCGTGGCAACTCGTCTGCAGTGTCGTTGCGGTAGGCCACGGCGCTTGAAGCCATCAGGCGGTTTTCCAGTTCAGTTCGTTGGTCGGCTCACGATCCCAGCGGTCGACCCGCGGCTTTTCGGTCGGCTTCGGCTTTGTCCCCAGCAGCATACGGTCGAGCAACTGGCCGACGAGTCCGAGCGCGTCGACCTGATCGTCGTGCTTGCCGGCTGGGAAGCTCAGCAGTTCGCTTCTGAGGTCCGGGTACCAAGTTGCATTGACCGGCACGTAAAGCCCCTCCAGCGCCATGCGGCCGCGAATGGACTGCGCTCTGACAGCCTTGTCGCCTCGGGTCGGGAATTGCTCGCGAGCGACATACGCCCTGCGCTCCCGCTGCCTCCGATCAAGGAAAGGGCCAACGCCGGACTTGATCTGGCCCTGTTCTTCCGCCCATCCCATCGGCTTCCACTGATTCACGAGGTCGCAGAACGCTTCGACCCAGACGTCCGATGCCGCCTGCTTGCGCCATAGATCAAGCAGATACATGCGACCTTCAGGATCAAGTCCGACAACCACATGGCAAGTAAAATCCCCGCCGTCCGCCGTCACCGCGTAGTCAGAGCCGCCATAGACCCGGAGTGTTTTCGGGTCCGGCGCTTTCTCGTATGGTCTCAGCCACTCTGCCTTGAAGTAATCGCCCTCCTCGGGCGCTGGTCGCTGCTGGTAAAGCGCAGACCAGTCACGAGGCCCGACAGCACGACGCTTGCGCGCCAAGTTCTCTTCATCTTCCCACTCAGGCCACAGCGGCTGACCAACAGTGCGCCCGAGCGGGTCACCATGCTCTGCCAAGGCAGGGAGCGAAATAACCTCCCAGCGGTCACCGCCGGCCGCCATATCAGCCAGCAAACGGCCGGCAAGGTCGTCCTCGTGCCATCGAGTCTGGATCAGGACGATGCGCCCGCCTGGTTTAAGGCGAGTGTACAGGTCTGATTTGTACCAGTCCCATGTCTTGTCACGCACCAACTCGCTGTCGGCATCTTCGCGACTTCGTACCGGGTCATCAATAACCACAAGGTCCGCGCGTCGTCCGGCGATAGCCCCTCCAACGCCAGCCGCGAAATACTCTCCTCCGCGATTGGTTTCCCATCTACCAGCAGCTTGGCTGTCAGTTGCAAGCCCAACCCCCAAAATCAGCGAGTGCTCTGCAACAAGGTTTCGGACTCGCCTGCCCCATTTCTCCGCAAGCTCCGCAGTGTGCGAAGCGGCGATGACGCAGTGATCCGGGTGCTGGGCAAAATGCCACGGCGCATACAGAATGCTTCCGTAGGTCGATTTGGCGGCACCTGGCGGCATGAAGATCGCCAGTCTATCCGTCTTGCCGACTGAGACCTCTTCAAGCTTCTCAAGCAGCAAACGGTGATGCGCGGCCGGCTCAAAGCCCGCGTACCGGCACCATTCAGTTAAGCTGCGCCGGATCGATCGGCGCTTCAGCAGTTCCTTCGCTGCTTCCTGCGGCGATATGCGCAAGTTCATCGTCGCTCACTTCGGTTGCGCGCTTGATGCCGACGCTGCCGGAATGCTCAACGGCAGCTAGGCGGGCATGCACATAGGGCGCTGCGGCCTTGGCCGCCTCAAATCGATCTGCCCGCGGCAAGTCCCGATCGCGCAGCAGCGTCAGCATGTAATCGAGAGGGCTGATACCAGAAGCCAGCGCCTGTTCTCGCGCGGCCTGATTTACCCTTGTTGAGGCACCCGGCTTTCGGCCGGCGCCCTTGCGCGCTCCGCCTCGGGCCATTTTGAATTCCGTTTGATTGTTTGAATTTTATTCAGCGGGCACAAGCCGCCCGGCGGGTGAAACGTTCATCGGCCGGAAATCAGAACGAACTGATTTGTGCTAAGCATTCAAGCCTCTGGTTTCATTTCCCTGATTATTTTTGCTGCCGCTTTGAACGCCGATTTATAGACCCGATTTCCCTGGGCTCGCTCAATGCGTACGGCGGCGCGCTCGAGGGTCACCCGCACCAATTGCGCCTTCTCCGTGAGAGTTGGGTTGTCGACCGTCTCACTCATGCAGCCCTCACGTTGCCGATGTGCAGTTTCCCATAACGGTTCTCGCCGTGGATCTTGAACACCACGGTCTTTTCGCGGCGGCCCTCCTTGGCGGTGACCGTTGCGAGCTGGTTGGCAAACTCGCCTTCCATAACCCTGATCCTGGCGCCGATCGGGATGGTGCCGCGGGTCGCGTCCCATTCGCCGGCCATTTGTCGAAGGCGCATGCTGGCTATCCAATCCGAGCAGAACGGCGCCGGCTGGACGCGCATGCCGAACTTGGTTTCCTGCCACTTCGAAAGGATGGCCTCGATTCCGTTGACCGCACGCACCGCATAGAACGACTGCTGGTCGTTCTCTGGGTCGACCTCCACGAAGATGTAGCGGCCGAGCAGCGGCTTATCCTTGGCCTTCCTGACGCGGGCGTGGGTGACCCAGCGCCGAACCTTCGGGTAGAAGCTCCGATATCCCAATTCGTGCAGCCCGAGCGCGGCGCGCGCCTGGCAGTTCGGATTGGTCACGGCACAATACCAGCGCGAGGTCGGGCTGATCTGGAACTCGGCTCGCTTCTCCTCGATCAGGTCGACAAAGCCGACGTGCTGGCCGATCTGGTATGTCATTGCTGCCCCGTGCATTCCTCGGTCCTCTCAGGTTTAACATTGCCGTCGTGGTATCCCTTCAGCCACTCGCGCGAGCGCTGTAGGCGGACGGTTTCGACAAGCTGCTCTGGTTCGAGTGTGGGCAGCCCCGAGGTGATTCCCTTGGACAGCGTTTTCGCACGCACAGCCTTGGTTTCATTTGCGTTTGGACTGATTTCCTTCACGCTGCCGTCTGAGGGGTCGCGGATCATGAACTGAGATATCCAGCAATCGGTAGTTCACCGGACGAAAGCGCCATGCGGACCTCCCGCAGCGCTTCCTCATAGGTGAAACTCGGGTCAACCTGCATTAATAGCCGTGCAGCCTGCTCAACCGTGTACAGCGCGTTTGGGTCGATGTTTTTGATCACTTCGTCGCTCATGCCCACCCCTTCTGCTTGATGATTGAACCGAGATCGGGAGACACATTCCCCTTGCCAAGCCCTCTCTCAACAGAGACAGTAGAAGTTATTCTTTCTGTATCTGTATCTGGCCGTTTTGCAGTAACGTGACTAACGCCGTTACGTAACGGCCCGTTACGTACACTGTCACGTAACGCCTTTAGCTCGTTCAGTTCATCCCGCTTGCGCCGCCTGTGGTTCTTCTGTCGCTCCGCATTCGTGTTGTCGACTTGGTCGACCTTGTACTGGCGGCCGTCCCAATTGTGCGGCTTGAAACTCTTCTCTGTCTTGTCGAGCAGATCGAGCGCATGCAGTTTGGCAAGGATGCCAGCGGCCTTCGCTTCCGTCATATGCAACGTGAAAGCCGTAACCGCGATTGGCGGCAGCTCGCCATCGTACTTGCCGGCAATGCACAGCACGTTCACCCAATGCTTGAACATCTCGGGTGAGAGCATCTGCGCCTTGGGATCATCCACGACGCCGGTATAGAAGCGAAACCAGGGCTTCACAGCATTCCCAATGCGTGCATGTAGGTTTCCAGAACAGCTTCCTGCTCGGCTCGGTCACTGGCGTCCTGCTTGCGCATCCGCACGATGGTGCGCAGCGTTTTGACATCCCAGCCGCCGCCCTTGGCCTCGACATAGACATCGCGGATATCGGATGCGATGCCGGACTTTTCCTCCTCCAGCCGCTCGATACGCTCGATGATTGCCTTGAGTTGGTCCTTGGCTATCGAGTTATGCCCTGCACTCGGCTCGCTCATCGCAAATACTCCTGCATGGCCTCGATGGCCTCAAGATACGCATCGCTCGGATCGCTAATGAATGCCGGCGCATCGATCTCCTCGGCCCCCTCCTCGATCGCAGCCAGGAAGGCTTCAGGATTGAAGCCGCGGGGGAATAGTTGGTCAGGATTGGTGAACGGCGACGGTGGTAGGGTTGTCATCGCGTTGCCCTTGGTTGGTGTTGGTGGGAACGCGGTGGATACTGGTTTCACGAAGAGCCAAGGACGTGCCATCAATGATGATGTTGGCGAGATGAGCCTTGGATATCTCAATGGACTGGAGTTCTTCCGAACCGAACGCCTGAAAATTGAAGACGAAACGGTCAGGCCCTGGTGTCGTCAAATATGCGATCTTGGCAATCATGCCGCTCTCCGCTTCTTGCACTCGATACGGAGCTGCCGCAGCATCAAATTCGCCAGCCGCTCTTCCAGCTTTGTCTTGCGCTCAGAGCGAGGCTTGCAGCGTTGCGCCGCGGCGCGTGTCTCGAAATACTGCTTGGCAATGGTCTTGCTCATTCGGCGGCCTCCAATAGCTTCTGCTTGTGCTCTGCGCGGCTCCCACGACGGAAGGTTTCGCGCTCTGCCCGTGAACGCTTGCTCACGTCAGCCGTTAGCCAGGAGTGTGGCCCGCAATAGCTCCGCCCGACTACGCTTGGATGGCCGCAGAATGTGATCTCGCAGCCCTCGCCGTACGGGTATTTGCAATCATCCTCGGCAAGATCGTAGAGCGAAACATTGCGCGGGATGATTTCAGCACAGCGCAACTGCACGGTTTCTGCCGACATTTTTGGAGGAAGTTCTGCCCTCACCGACTGCCTCGGGCGTTTTTCCCAGCTCTTCTGGATGGCCCGGCTCATCTTCTCCGCGCGCAGAACCTTGGATTCGGATAGACCCAAGCGGAAGATTTTCCCGAGAACCGCATTGCGGGTTAGGCCGCCAAGTTCGGCAGCTATTTCCGCCGCTGAAGAGCCGGTATCCCAAAGGTGCTTCAGCGTCTCTATCCGCTCTTCCGTCCAAGCATTCCCCCGCACTAGCCCCTCCCCTCGTCTCTTAACTTCGCCAGCAGATTGGCAATCACATGCTCGGGAAGAGCCAACGTGTTCGCGATGACCAGCGTGTCGTAGCCTTGTCGGAAGAGCGGCATGATCATGCAACTCTGTTGGATGCTTACGAAGTATTCAACGCGGCGAGGCTGGCTCATCGTCTAATCCTTGCCCACACTCTGCTGAAGAAGAGCCTTAGCCGAGCGAACTGAATTGACATCAGACCCGGCGATTTCCTCGGTTCGCTTAATTTCATTTTCCAGCTTTCGCATTTGTGCCGCACACTCTGCGCGATAAGCCGCCCTGATGCTCTCGTAGACCGAGATGCTGATTGTCCTCAGTCGGTCCCGGCGATAGCGAAGCGACCAGAGGAATCCGTAATCAACTCCATACTCACGCTCGATCTGGCGCATTGCGTTCTCGGTGTCGCCGGGACCCCTCGCTTTCATCCGCGTCAGGTCTTTCGACCAGATCGCAGCTTGATCGAGATACACAGCATCGTTCATTGGTGGCCCCTGTTTACGCAGACGCTTTTTGCACACTTGAAAACTCCTTCATGTTTTTGTTCCGGACATGAAGGCGGACAACGACAACGAACCGTTCAGCTTTATCTCGTTCGCTGCGCTAACAGCGAACGTCACCAGATATCTGCGACTAGACGAACAGAAGGACCAACGCGACGACGAGCGCAGCAGCAGTAGTGATGAAGAGAAGCGCGCTCTCGAACGCCTGGAATTTGTGAACCGGAGGATCAGAGACCTCAGACGGTTTGAGGAGAGAGCCGCGGGGAAGCGGCGGAAGAGATGAGAGATCGCGCGGCGTAATTGCGCGGTGGTGAGAGCCGGATCGTGGTTGTCCCCCCGACGCGATCCGGCTCGTTGCGCTTGCAAGCCCGAAATGACGGTGATGCGTCATGATACTCTCCGCATGTGCTGTGAATTGCTTGCGCCGGCAGCGACCTGGGATGGGGGCTGGAGCATCGCCGCAGCCGGCGCTATCGCGTCAGGAGAGGATGCAACTGACGCAATGGGGGTCGATGTGTTCATGCTGCGCCCGCGTGTTCCGACGGCGCGCGATCGTTCGCCTGCATGAACGCCCTCACCTTGTCCATGGTGGAAAGACTAGGGGTCCTGCCCTTGTGGAGGTCGCTGACGAACTTGGGGTCATTCAGGGAAAGCGTGCCAAAGGCCGTTGAACTCATTCCGGTTTTTCCCCGGAAGACCTCGATCTCGGCGATCAGCAATCGGATGGCAGGATGAATAGTCATAGAACAGGAAATACAGGAAATTTCCCATCCTGTCAACAGGGCAGTTCCTAGTTCATTTCCTTAAAGGTAATCTCCTATAGGGAGGTTATGGATGTGGTGCGAAAACTGATTCTCGATCGGCTGCAGGAACTCGGTCTCAACATGGCCGAGGTCTCGAACCGGCTTGGCCGAAATGAAACCTATCTGCAGCAGTTCCTAAAGAGAGGGTCTCCCCGGGAATTGCATGAGCGAGATCGCATAGTTTTGGCTGGAATCCTTAACGTTTCCGAGGACCAGCTACGCGGCCCTTCGTCAATTTTGCCTAAAAGGGAATACGTTAAAACTAATGTGAGTTCCCGTGAAAGTTTAGTTGTGGACCAGCCCCGCGCCTATAATCTGCCTCAAAATCAACAACCAGCCCCAGCCATCACGCCGGGGGCGCAACTGGTAGGGGATAAGGATTTGCCGGTCTTTGGGACCGCGCAAGGTGGCAGCGGGGCGTTAATAGTGACCAATGAGCCGGTGGACTGGGTAGTCCGCCCTGACCCTCTTCTTAGGGTTAAGGACGGGTACGGGATGATCGTGACGGGCGATTCAATGGACCCAGCGCTTAGGGCCGGATCGATAGCTCTCATCAACCCCCACCTGCCACCAAGGCCAGGCGATTACTGCCTGTTCCGCAGCCACGCCGAGGATGGCACAACACACGCCGCTATCAAGGAGTACCGGGGCGAAACCGAGGCGGTCTGGAAGGTCCGCCAATACAATCCACCGAAAGATTTCACCCTGAAAAAGAGCGAATGGCAGATTCGCCATAGGGTCGTAGGAAGCTATTTCTCGTAGCGAAACCAAGTTTTTATAGCCCCGGTTAACCCCGGGGCTGAATTATTTTTGGGCGATTGTAATTTTCCTGTTTACAATACAGGAAATTTCCCATAGGGTGTTTCCCATCAACACGGGAGCACGACATGACCGACGAAGAGAGCATGGGCAAATGGTTCGCCCGGGTCACGAAGCCCCAGCTCAATGAATACAACAGCCGGATGGGAGTTGCTGCCGCGTACCGCGGCGCCCCGCGCTGGGACCGCGAGCGCGCCGCCGCGCAGCGTGAATTCCACGAGGCCACGGCCGAAGCCCGCCGCCTCTATGAGACCGCGATGGACGAGCTGTCCTCGCTTGGCGAGATCACCGAGGCGACAGACTACGCGCTCACTCAGTTTGATGTTGGCGCGATCGTCACCGAAGCCCCGCTTTCCCCCGATCTGGAAGTCATCCGTAGCTGTTTGGAGCGCACGTCATGAACGCAGTTGAGAAGGTTTCCGTCATCCCGACGGACCAGTACGACTTCTGGCGCCGCCGCATGGCCGGCGAAGTTGTGCCGATCCACGACGGCGAGCCGCAGGCCGGCTTCTACAGGCTGAAGACTCGCGATGGCGAGTGGCAACCGGTTGCATACTGGTTTGGGAAAGAAGGCGATCTGCGCTGCAGGATCGGCGGCAAGGATGTCAACGAACAAATTGCCAATGAGCGCTGGCTATGGGCGTCTAAGGCTCCGATTACGCACGAGGTTTACAAGGCCGTCATTGCTGGCGAGCCGTGGCCGGATCAGCACGAGGCTGTCATTCGCGACCGCGCGAATTCTACCGGCGCCGCCGATGAGAATTCGTTCGACGGCTTGAAGGACCGCATCGAGGATCTAGCCCGCGATGCTCAAAAGCTAATCGAGGCCGGCCCGGCCGAAGATCAGTCAGCCGCCGACCGGGCCTCTGACTTGGCGAACCGTCTTTCCGAACTGCAAAAGACAGCCGACGCCGCCCGCGCCGCGGAGAAGAAGCCGCATGACGAAGCCGCCGCTGCTGTCCAGGCGAAATGGAAGCCTCTGCTTGGGACCGCCGACATCTACAGGCGCATCAAGGAGGCGGTCATTACGCCGTTTCTGGTGGGCGAGGAGAAGAAGCGTCGTCTCGCGGAAGCCGAAGCGCGCCGAAAGGCTGAAGAAGCGGCTAAGGCCGGGCAGCCCATCCCTGAACCCGCGCAGCAGCGCGCGGCGCCCAAGGCCGGCAGCGGCGGCCGTCGTTCGGTCGCACTCCGCACAATCAAGGTTGTCACTATCACCGACCGGAAGGCCGTTCTCGATTTCTTCGCCGAGAACCCGCAGATCACCGAAGTCCTGCAGAAACTGGCTGAGAAGGTCGCGGCGGCCGGCGGCACCGTGCCAGGCGTCTCCATCACCGAGGAACAGAGGGCAGCATGAGCAACGCAGTTGCAATCAAGCCGCAGGGCCGCTCGGTCCTGATCGACATGGCAACCCGCTTTGGCATGGAGCCGCAGGCTTTCGAGGCCACGGTTCGCGCCACCTGCATTCAGAAGGCCAGCCGTGAAGAGTTCGCCGCCTTCCTGCTTGTCGCCAAGGAATACGGGCTAAACCCGCTCACCAAGGAAATCTACGCCTTCCCCGCGAAGGGCGGCGGGATCGTCCCTGTCGTTTCCATCGATGGATGGATCAACCTCGTCAACTCGCACAAGGCTTGCGACGGCTTCGAATTCGACATGGAGCACGGCGAGGGCGGCGAGCTGATTTCCTGCACCTGCCGCATGTTCCGCAAGGATCGCGGTCGTCCGGTGACGGTCACCGAATATCTGTCGGAATGCAAGCGCGGGACTGAGCCGTGGAAAATGCAGCACCGCATGCTGCGCCATAAGGCCATGATCCAGGCAGCGCGATACGCGTTCGGCTTCTCTGGCATCTATGACGAGGACGAGGGCGAGAAGATCGCCGAAATGCGGGATGTGACGCCCCAAGACGAACCGCCGGCACCGCCCGCTGCCCCGACCGAGGCAAAGGCGGCTGAGCAAGCGGTGCCCGTCATTGAGACGGAAGTCATCCCGCCTACTGCGAAGGCCGATGGCCTGCCCAATGCTGCCAAGGATTCGGACGGCTTTGTGCGCGCTGTGATGGCCCGGTTTGCCGAAGCCACAGACGGCGACCAACTGAATGACCTCTGGGAAACCCTGGTTGAGCCGAACAAAGAGCATCTGTTCCCGCCGGACGAAGAAGACTTGCTTGGAGCTTACCGACGTCGAGAAGGTGAACTCGTATGAGCCGCGCGCAAGTCACCCTCTGCGGGCGCGTCGACCGTGAGCGCGCCGCCAATTGGGTCTGGAAGATGCCGGCAGGAACGCGCGTCACCTTCAAGGAGTCCAAGCGCACCAAAGACCAGAACGACAAGATGTGGGCGATGCTCACGGAAGTTGCGACGCAGCTTGCGTGGCATGGTCAGAAACTGGCGCCCGATGATTGGAAAATCCTGTTCCTGGATGCACTCAATCGCGAGATGCGACCAGTCCCCAGCCTCAACGGTGAAGGCGTCGTCAACCTCGGCCGCTCTTCCTCGAATCTGTCCAAGCACGAATTCTGCGATCTGATCGAACTCATTCACGAATTCGGCGCGCGGCATGGCGTGGTGTTCCGTGATCAGAACGCGACGGAGGCGGCATGAGGCTGGAATTCAGCAAGCGCACTATGCGGGAAGCGCGCGAACGCGCCGAAGGCCTCTGCGAGGGCCTGCTTTCGAACGGCGAGCGCTGCAACGCGAACCTCGCGCACAAGCCTTGCCACTTCGATCACATCATTCCGGCTGCGATCGGCGGGGACAACAGCCTGCAGAACTGCGCCTTCCTTTGCGTGCCGTGCCATCTCGAAAAAACCACCAAGCGAGACATCCAAGATCATCTCACTGCCGGACCAGTGGACACCCTCGCCCGCGCCACTCATCCAGGCATGGCGCATTTTGCCGGCACTGGCCCGGCGCTAAAGACGTGCCGAGAATGCGCCTTCTGGAACCACAAGCTCTACGACTACCGCGCGAAGAATGGGAAGTGGCGCGGTCTGATCTTGCCGGCGGACTGCAACAAGTACCGACAGATGACACAGCGAGTTGGCGACAAGATTCCAGACGACGCTGCGGCCTGCAAATACTTCGAGCAGAGCGAACATGTTCCCGCGCGATACGCAAAGTAGTCCGCCGTTCCACAGCCCGAGGGAAACCATGACTCCTTTCGTTCCGATCGACCCGGCCACAGCCGCGCTGGTTCTCCCGTGCATCCTTGGCTTTGCAGCTTATTGGGTGATCTTCGGATGATCCGCGCGCTGTACGCGGTGATTTTCGTCATGGGCTTTGTCGCGGCCGGCGCATTTCTGCATTTCGTTGGCGACGCAAACGATTATCAACGGCGGGAAGAGATTGAGAGGGTGAGATGATGACGAAGGAACTTCGCTTTAGCGAACAATCGTGGTCTCATGAAGAGCGAGAGGTTCGCGCTCCTGCCCAAAGAACACCTCTGGATCTAGATCCAGACGAACTTAACAGGTTGGCCACTGAGGCGTTCACCAAGGCTGCGCGTTCTGCCCAAGGGGAAAAACTGACTTTGCCTGTTATGTATCCTGACGGCCAGGGCGGATATCACGTCGGCAACGCAAGTCCTGTTCCGTTCGGACAGAAGTCGCTACAGGATCGCACCTGCCAGCACTGTCAAGGATCGGGGTATATCGGCGAGCCGTGCATTCGAAACGAATGCACCGAATGTCAAGGCGAGGGATCGTGTGACGTGGAAGTTGTGGCAGCCGAACCGCCACAGGTGCAGGAAACATGCTCTGACTGCGGCACGCGCGAGCCCTGCGATGACGACTGCCCGAACGATCCTTCTCCTGTTTCATCCGGACAGATGAACGGAAAGACATCTCCCGAACAGCGCCAAAAGTTCATCAATGCGATTATCGCTGCTGATGTCTCGTATGCCGCGAACAATAGACTGCATATTAAGTTCATCGAGCACATGGCGGATTGCCTCATGGCATCTGATCTGTCTTCCCCGCCATCACCGGATGACATGGACTTCGAGGTCCTGAAACTGATCCGGGTATGGCGTGAATGCCATGCCGAGAAGCGCCCATCAGCCGCAGCATTGGCTGAGCGCATTATCGCAGTCGTGTCATCAACGGATGCTCGTTACACGCCGTCTTGAGGAACAATCAGACCGCCATGGCCCCAGATACAGAGCTTGAGATTTACCAAGCTGTCCTAAAGCGCATCGAAGCGCTCATGGGCGCAAAGCCAGATTCACCAGAGGGCGCAGAGCTGGACTTTCTGACAACAGTCGCCGAGTCCTACGAGGAGCGGCATTTCCAAACTCATAAGCCGTCTTGAGTGGCCAACATAATTAATGACCGAATTCAACCGAGAGGGGTTAAATAAATGCCGTTCGTAAAGATCAAGAACGCCACCGCCAACTTTAGCAAGCCGCGCGATTGGAATGAAAAGGAAGCTGGCCCATGTGGCGATCTCTGGGTGCGCCAAGATAAGTATGGCCCTTACACGCAGTTCAGCTTTGCATGGCGGCCTGACGCAGGGCAGCTGAAGCTTCTCAATGCCGGCGGCGCGCTCGAGATAAATATCATCAACGACTATATGCCGCCGGTCGGCGTCTCCGCCGTGCACGCAACGGAAGAGAGCCGGGTTGGCACTGCCGGCGACCATCGCAACGAGCAGCAGAATGGTCCGCCACGACCCAGCAGTCCCCCCTCTCACAAGCCGGTTGGTTGAGCAAAGAGCTAACTGAAAAGGAAGTGAGCGATGACTGAAGATCAGGTCAGACACATGGTGAACCGCTTCCTGAACTGGAAGCTGCCGGAGAACTTCAACCCAGACGGCGGCATCAGCTTTGAGCGCCTTGGTAACAAAGGCACGCCGCACGAGTACCGCAGGGAGCCAATCGGAACCAATCTTCTCGACGCCGTGCAGGCCGACGCCATGGTGTGCCACATGATCGAAGGTTTACCCTCAGATTCATCGACCCTCAGCCCGCAGTGCGGACAGATGAGCGACCCCATGCCTCGTGGCGGCGTAGAGCCGGATTGGCACGCCGAAAGCGTCAAGCTCTACCGGCAAAATAAATCTCTTCGCAAGGCCCTGCAGGAGCAACATGACTGGCATCTTGCACAGGGCGAGCAGGATTTTGGAGACGGCATCGTTCTCAATATGGCCGACGAATACAGCGATAGCGGAATGTGCGAGCGCACGACCGCCGTGCTGTCCGAAGTGCAACCCTCCGGCATTCAGGGGTATGAGGCGCGGAAAGAGCGCAACGCCGCTTCTAATCGCTCTCCGGGTAGAGCGGGTGATGTCTGCGAATACTGCGGCAAGCAGGAAGGTCACAGCGCCGTATGCGTCGTCAACGAGCTAGAGGCTCTGCGCGCTTCGGTCGAGCAGCAGCAATGGAGGCCGGTCGAGACGGCGCCGAAGGATGGTACGAGAATCCTTGCCTTTTCTCATCATGGAGCAAAAGGCCCGGTTATGAGCATTACTTGGTGGCGCCGCGAAGAAGATCGCAAAGGGTATGTCGGCTGGGGCGAATTTAATACGACCTACTGGCCTCCGACACACTGGATGCCCTTACCACCCATCCCATCGACGGAGCGTGCAGATGGCTGAGCAATCGCATTTGGCGAGATTCGCCGAGTTCGTGATCGGAGACGACAGCAGCGAACTTGGTATCGCGCGGGCTGAGCGTGACTATGCCCTGCATTGTCTCGAAAGAGAGATAGCGATTTGCGCTCGGACACACGCCGCATTCTTGGCCTATTTGCAGACCGAGAACAATTGCACAAGGACAGGGCAGCCCTGCCGAGAGCACCAGAAGTGCGGCTGTGACCTGGAGGCTCGCGAATACATAGACGCGCACCCTCCGCAGGAGCGGGAAGAAGGCACCGCGCAATGATGGATTATGCCACTGGCTATATGTGCGCGCGATGCCGGGTCCGCGTCGATCAAGTGAGGGACTGTTTGGGCGAAAGCGGACTCTATTCGCCGAACCACGCCTTCACTTTATGCGAGCGGTGCTTCCTTGACGAAGATTTAGAGATCGACCGCGCGGGGACAAACAACATCCCAGAACGTCTTGAGGAATACCGCGCGAATTTGCGGGCTGGACCGCTTGGAGGAAGCCGCTGATGGGGATCACGTTTGGCGACTATCTAATCGATTCTGGATACTACGAAATTACTCCAGAGCAAGAGCGCGAAATCGAGGCCCGGGAAGAGTGTGCCCGACGCGGCATTGATCCCGATGAGGTCTGCGCCGACGGTGGAGTCCTCGCTTGGATGGTAGTGGATCAGGAGAGGTGGCGATGGGCGAAATAGACAAAATAATCGAGCGTCTGTTCCAACTCGCCAATGACGAGGGCACGGCGCAAATCCATGATGCCGCCCTGGAGATCGCCAGACTGATCCCATTCGAACGCCGGAAAGCAGAAGCTGAGGGCTTCGACCGGGGGCGGCGCGAGATGGCCAGAGAAGTATTCGCCCTGCACGAGGATACTGTCGAGCGCTACCACGCGATTGCTGAGCGCGACACAGAGGGCAAGCAAGGGGCTTATTCGCGCGGTCGAATCGTAGAGGCCAAAAGCATTGCTAAGGCGATAGGCGCCATTCTGCCGCCCTCTCGCGCCATCCTTCACGAAAAGGAGCACTGAGATGACCGACAAGAAAGACATCGGACAGATGGACGAGAAGGAAATCCCCGGCAAGCTCGAATATTTCGATGGCCGGTTGCGCAAAGTCGTCGATGCAAGACGATCTGGCTGGTGGCGCTTCAACGAACACTATGACCGTGACGGCTATTGCGACAATCCAGCACGCGGCTACTGAGCGGCTGTTTCTGAAGACGGAGCAGGACAATGACAAAGTGGGACACGCTGCATCGGATCGAGGGGCTCTACGTCGGCCTACTCACTCAGGAAGAGCTAGAGATTTTCAACAAAGCCTGCCGGACCAATGATGCGCGCCGCAGCTACGAAGGAGCGGGCGGCGCTATGGGGCTCGCAAAGGTCAGGCTATTTTCGCTTGCTTCACAGGAGCGGTCTGATGGCTGAAGAAACCTATTCCCACGAAGGCCCGCAATGCCCCCACTGTGGGCGCCAATTCACGGCGGACGAGCCGCATTACTATGACGAGCAAGGTTACACGGAAGACGAATGCGACCAGTGCGGCAACAAGTTCAGCGTTTCCGTGAATCACAGCGTTTCGTGGATCTGTGACGCGATCCCTTCGCAGGAGGGCAAATGAAAGCCGACTTGGTTGCTAAGCGGGTCGTTATCGAAGTTGCCTTCGATATGGTGACGATCCAGCTTCATTGCGGCGATGAATATGCCGCTCAGGTCCTCCACGAGGACATCTGTGATCGGCTCAGGTCAGGCAAGCCGGTGTCACTTTCCATGGCTCTTCCTTCGCAGAGGCGTGCAGATGATTAAACGGGAAGACGAGACTGTTACTCAATTCACGATGCGCCGCATCCGTGCCGAGATCATCGAGGAATGCGCCAAGGCGGCCGAAGAAACATCTCCAATCGCGGCGGGGAATTTCTTCGCGGCTCGGCGGGATCAATGCAAGAAAATTGCAGCCAAGATCAGGGCGCTTTCCTCGCAGGACCGTTCAGATGGATAAGGCCGTCACGCCAGAGGCTTTTGCCAAGGAGATGGGCTGGGGCGCGAAACGCGTGCGCCAGCTCGCGAAAAAGCTTGGCGCATGTCGGGTTTTGGGCAATCGTATGGCGCTCATGCCAGAAGATATTCAGGTGATTTTGGAGGCGACGAAGCTATGCCCCTCAAGCTCTTTAAGCGATATCAGAAAGACGGCAGTTACGTCTGGCATTACCGCGGGGCCGTCGCCGACGATTACCTACGCGGATCGACTCGCACAGCGAACAAAAAAGACGCAGCGCGAGTTGCGGCCGCGATCGAACACGAACGGCTCAACCGTCATCTCGATGGACCGCAAGACTCGCTGACATTCCCCGAGGCCGTCGCCCATTATCTCAAGGCCGGCAAGTCGGACAAGTATCTCGACAAGATCGAGGACCACTGGAAGGACACGAAGGTTAAGGACATGACGGCCGGCGCAATCCGACAGAGCGCGGTTGATCTATATCCTGACGCCGGCGGCGCCACGCGGAATCGCCAGGTGATCACGCCGACGCAGGCAATCATCAATCATTGCGCCGAGCTCGAACTGTGCCCGCCGATCCGCATCAGGCGGTTCAAGTTCGATGCCAAGATCAAGAAGCCGGTTTCGCTGGAATGGGTCACCGCCCTCGCCGCCAATGGCCGGCCGGTCATCAAGGCCCTGGTGCTGACGATGTTCTCGACGGCCTGCCGGTTCTCGGAGGCGCATCGGCTGGAATGGGCAGACATCGATTTCCAAGGGCGCACGATCAAGATCCAGGACACCAAGACCGGGAACGAGCGGTTCGCCCACATGACGCAGCCTTTATTAGTGGCGCTGGCGAACCTGCCGCGGGACAAAAAGCCCTTCTACTGGTCGGAGAGCCAGCTTCGCCGCTTCTGGGATGAGGACGTGAAGGCGGCCGGATTCGAGCGCCTGACCTTCCATAGCTGCCGGCATGGCTTTGCAACCAAGATGCTGCGCGACAAGGTGGACCCGAAGACTGCGGCGAGCCTCGGCGGCTGGGCGGACATCGGCCTGTTCATGAAGACCTACGCGCACGCGATGGAGGACGCCACGCTGACCGAGGGACTTTTTGGCACGCAGACAGCACGCGGCGAAGGTCAGGTTAAGGAAAAACAACAGGTTAGGGAAAAATAAAGACCCGTCCGGGGGGACAACCGGACGGGTCAAGCCATATGGGCGCTTGGGGTGGATGGGCGCTCGCGCCGAATACAGCCTATGGGGAGGGATTACCGCTCCCACATAGATAAGTCGCAGCACCCTCGGCGGACGTTCAAAAAGGCCGGGCGATTTTTTAACCTTGCCTTCAAGGACGACTGCCGAAATTTCGGCATAACAGGCTTATTTTGCAGCGTTTGCGGCCGATTTGTCCGCTGCCATCGAGGGCGAGCCATCGTTCAGCGCGCGGCTCACGGAAGTGTTATCGGCGGCCGGCTCAACCGCCGGCGTTTTTTCTCCCGCGGGCTTGCCGGATACCGAAGCAAGCGGAACCGCCGGCGCAGCGGCCGCGGCGGTAACGGCGGCAAAGGCGTCGGCCCTGCCTGCCCCAAACTGATCGTCACGGCCGGGGCTGCCGAGATCGCGGGCGGTCCTGGTCAGGATTGCGCGAACATCGCCCGGTTTCAACGAAGGATTACGCTCCAGCATCAGCGCCGCAACGCCGCTGATATAGGCGGCGGAGAACGAGGTGCCGGATGTGATCTGGTATTTTTCATCCGGTGCCGGCAGGAAGATATCCGCGCCCGGTGCGGCCACCGCGATGTGGTTGCCCCGGTTCGATGCCGCAAACAGTCTTTCCTGCGCGTCGGTGCCACTCACCGCAATGACATTGGGATTGGCGGCCGGATAGAGCGGCGGCGACTTCGCGCCGGCATTGCCGGCCGCAGCCACCATCAGGATGCCACGGGCCGCCGTCGCGGCAATGCCTCGCTCGATCAGCGGATCCTTCGGACCGGCAAAGCTCATGTTGATGATCTGCGCGCCGTGTTCGGCCGCATAGTCCAATCCCCGGAGGATCACATAGGACGTGCTCTCCGCGCCCTTCGATCCCGTGCCGAAGGCGCGGATCGCGATCAACCTCGCCTCCGGTGCGCTACCCATCAGCTTGGCATGCGCGACGATCGCCCCCGCAATGCCGGTGCCGTGGATATGCGGACCTTCCTTGCTTCCGAGCGCGTCGAAGCTGTCGGCGACCGAATTGGCAAGTTCGGGATGCTTGGCGTCGACGCCGGAATCGATCACCGCAATGGTGACGTTCATGCCGCGGACGAGCGCGTGCGCCTGCGGCAGCCGAAGTTGCGAGACGGCGTATTGGGCGGCGTCGCCTTCGGTCGAAGCCTTCTTCTGATCCTGCAGGAAGTAACGGAAATTGAGCTGCACCGAACGCACGCTGGCGTCGGCCGCGAGTTCGCGCCGCACCGTGTCCATCGGGCGGTTATCGACGATGCGGAACAGACCGATGGTGCCGCCGAGCAGCGGGAAGCTCTGCGACGCGATGCGCTCCAGCCCGTGACGCCGTGCCAGTTCGTCCGCCTCGGCGGTCGATAACGTGCCGTCGATTTCGGCGACGAGCTCGTTCTTGACCGCGCGCAGATTGACGGCCGCCTGTGCGCTGTTGTTGCCCGACCCGCCCTTGCCCTTCTTGGCCGAGGAGCCTTTGCCGCCGCCGGCCGACATCACCGGACGATCGAAACACTCGCCGTCTGGACCGCGAAACGCAGACTGGCAAGCCGGATAGAGGTTGGGCGAAAATCGCGCATGGGGCAACGTCGACGGCACGCCGGCCCCCGGACGGACTCGCAGTGTCGAGCTCATGGTGCCGATCCGGGACGGCGGCGTCCGTGCGACGGTATCGGCACGCACGGCCGGCCGCGCCGCGACGGTCGGGTTGATTCGCGGTGTTACCGTCGGATTGATGGTGGGTACTCGCGCGCCAACATTCAGATTGGGGGTGCGCATGATGCTTTGCGCATGCGCCGCCGATGGTCCGAAAGCGATCAGCGGAAACAGCGCGGCCGACAACACCCGTGCCGCACGCTGGATCCTTGCCCGCCAACTCACGCCATCATGAACCATGGGACCTCAGCTTGCCCGGCCCGCGCCAGAGGGCCTTACGGCGTTGCCACCGCCAGGCTGACGATCTTCTCGCGCTGCAGCCTGTCCAGTAGGGCTGCGGCTTCGTCCTTGCCAACGGCCTTGTTGCCGAACTGCAGGCGGAACATGCCGCCCTTGGCGCCGTCGACGATCGAGGCCTGGTAATTGTCGAGCAGCGCCGTGATGTCGGCGACGCGCGCTTCAGGCGCGAACCGCACCAGCGCGCGCGGCGGCGCGACGCTGCTTCCGAGATCGCGGGTGATCGGCGCCGATGACCGCTCATTCAGGCTCAGCGACGCCGTCTGGAACAACGCGGTCTGGTTCTTCATCAGCACGGCGCCGATCACACCGGCCTGCAGCACGAGCGCCACGGCACCGAGGCTCGCCGACCAGGCGAGCGTGCGCGGCGACAGGCTTGCGAAAAATTCCGATACGCGCGCGGACAGGCTCACCGAGCGCGAGGGCTCACGCGCAGGCTCCGCGTCGATCGCGGCAAACAGCTTTTGCATGGCGCGCGCGGATGGCGCACCCAGGCTCTCATTGAGGCTGATCGTCTCGGCATATTCCTCGCGGATGACGGCGTACTGCCGGGCAAGCTCGGGATCTCTGGCGAGTGCTTCCTCGACGCTGCGTGCATCACGGGCGTTCAGAGTACCGGCCGCATGGAACGGCAACAGCATCTCGATGTCGCCGGGCTCGTGATCCAGCATTTTTTTGCTCGCTGCCATCATGGCCAACCTCGCTCTATGCCTGCTGCCTTGAGCAACTCGGCCAATTTCTTGCGCGCATAAAACAGGCGCGTCTTGACGGTGTTCTCCGGAATTCCAACGATTTCGGCCACCTCCTCCACGGATTTCTCGTGGTAGTAGACGAGATCGACGATCTCCCGATGCTCTGGCGAAAGCGCCGTCAGGCACTTGCGCAACGCTTCACCCGTATCCTTCTTCTGGACCACCACTTCCGGATCATCGGACGTATCCTCGATCGCGTTCGCGGTCTCTTCGTCCAGTCCAACGTCCTTGCGGCGCCTGAGTGCCGAAAGGGCCTTGAATCGCGTAATCGCCAAGAGCCAGGTTGTAACGGCGGATCGGCCTTCGAACTTGCCGGCCTGACGCCACACATCGAGAAAAACCTCGCTGATGAGGTCTTCCGCAATCTGTTCATCCCTGACGAGCCGAAGCCCGAAACGGAACACCCTGACATGGTGCCTTCCATAAAGCACCTGCATGGCGAGCCGGTCGCCTTGAGCGATCCGGGCGATCAGAATTTCGTCTGAAGCCGCCTGTGTCGCGCTCAATGGCCGTCTCGCAAGGTTGGTCGGACGGGGGTGGCCGGCGGTTCGATGTGAAGGGTGAGATTCTTCACATTACGGCAATGCCCGAATCGCATGTGTGATCTACCCCACAGATGACCATTGGCAGGCCATTTTTCCGGCGTAAACGAGCTAAATCCCAGAATTGGTACCATAATACGGAAATACTTTCCTAAAGACGCGCCGCCCGCAACCTTAGCAAGGCTTCGCCGGCAGGGCAGCATCTGCGTGACGCCTGAGGCTTCCGCACAGGCAGGTTCTACACTATCGGAATTCGGCAGATTTCCGTTGCGAAATCAGTGCAATGGCAGGGTTTTAACGGACCCGATTCGGCTTCAAAAGATACCAAACCTAAAGGCTTTATTCCCTAAAGTTTCGTCCGGCATACACCAACAGCGACGGGACATGAGCAGCGCGGCATCATTGCTTCAGGGGCAAGGCTCCAACCATGCGACCGCGTACGTCGACCGCCTGCCGCCGGAAATATTGAAGCGGCGGGCCGGCCAGCGCCGCCAGATGCTCGCCGTGCAAGGCGTCAGCTATTCGCTCATCACGTTGGTCCTGCTGGTCTATTGCTACGCCGGCACCGTCCCAATCATCATTCCATCGGCCTATTTCCTTTCCGGCATCGGATTGGTGTCGGTCTTTGTCGTGTTGTCGGAGGCCCACTTCAACGACCGGTTCGAGGATCATTATCTCACGATCTTCCAGGTCGCCGGCCACGTCGCGCTTCAACTCGGTTTTCTGCTGGCCGCGCCACAGATCGGATTTGCATTCCTGAGCGTCGTGTTCCTGATCTTTGGATTTGGCGCGCTGCGCATGACCTCCCGGCAGGCAATCATCACCTGGACGCTCACCATGATCGGTCTGGCACCGATCTTCCTGTTTGCCAGCACCCCGATCGGCCTGCCGATTACCACCCAGACCGAACGCGTCGCGGCCATGCTTTCCTTTGTCCTGACGATCGGACAATGCGCCTTCGTAGGATTGTATGGCAGCACCATGCGCAAGATGCTCTACGACCGCAGCTTCGAACTGAAGGCAGCGTACAAGCGGATCGAGGAGCTTGCCGAACTCGACGAACTGACCGGGTCGTCCAACCGCCGCAGCATCATGCGGATGCTGGAGGAGGAGATTGCCCGCGCGAGCCGCAGCGGAGCGCCCTGCTCGATCGCGCTGATAGATCTCGACTGGTTCAAGCGCATCAACGACGCCTACGGTCACCCGACCGGCGACGAGGTGCTGCGGACATTCTCGATCACCATGTTTGCCAACATCCGCAGCATCGACCGGTTCGGCCGATATGGCGGCGAGGAATTCCTGCTGGTGCTACCCGACATGGACGTCGACCAAGCCATGCGGGCGCTCGACCGGTTGCGCGCCATTATTGCCGATCTCGACTGGAGCGCGTTCTCGCCGGGCATGAAGGTGACGATGTCGGCGGGCGTTGCAATGCTGAATTCGAACGAGACATCAGACACATTCCTCGCGCGCGCCGACAGCGCGCTTTATGCAGCCAAGGCGCAGGGACGCAACCGCATTACCCGCGCCTGATCCGACATTTTTTCAGCTCCCGCGGCGAAAGAAGCTCCGCCGCCTTTTTGCTCCAGGACAGAGTCATGATTTCGAAGACCGCTACCTCTCCTTCTCCCGGCAACCTGCTCGACGAATTGCAGTCCACGCTTGCGAACGGAACCGTCGCTCGCCGCGTGGAAACGCTGCGCCGGGTAACCGATCTCTTCATCAACGGCGCGGTGGATTATTCGGACGAGCAGGTCGGGCTGTTCGACGACGTCTTCCGGTGCCTGATCGACCACATCGAAACCTCGGCCAAGATGCTGCTGGCCAATCGCCTTGCCCCGATAGACAGCGCCCCGCCGCTCACCATCCGCGCGCTTGCGTTCGACGACGTGATCGAGGTGGCGGGTCCGGTGCTATCGCAATCGATGCGGCTCGACGACAGGACCCTGATCGAGAATGCGCGCAGCAAGAGCCAGGCGCATCTGATGGCGATCTCGACCCGCAAAACGCTGAGCGGTGCGGTCACCGACGTGCTGGTCCAGCGCGGCAACGATCAAGTGATCCATTCGACGGTAAACAATCCCGGCGCGGAATTCACCGAGCGCGGCTTTACCCGCCTTGTCAGCCGCGCCGGAGGCGACGACGATCTCACCGCCTGCATCGGCATGCATCCGTCCGTGCCGCGGCATCTCTACCTGAAACTGCTCGCCAAGGCCTCCGATACGGTGCGGCAGCGGCTGGAGGCCGCCAATCCGCAGCGGGCGGCCGAGGTGCCGAACGCGGTCAAGGAGGCAACGCGGCGCGCGCGCTCGGCGACCTCTGATATCACCAAGGACACCGCGATTGCGCACGCGCTGGTCAAGTCGCTGTACGAGGACGGCCGGCTCGACGAATCCGAGGTGGCGTCGTTTGCCGATGCCGGGAAATTCGACGAGGCCAATGCCTCGATTGCGGCGCTCGCCAACGTGCCGGTGGCAATCGCCGAGAACATGATGATCGAAAGCCGGGCCGAAGGTGTGATGATTTTGGCGAAGGTCGCAGGGCTGTCGTGGTCGACGGTCAGGACCATCATCAGGATGCGCGACGAACTGTCCGGCGCGGAGCCGACCGATCTTGCGGCCTGCAAGGACACCTATGAGCGGTTGCGGCCGTCGACGGCGCAGCAGGTGCTGCGCTTCCACCGCATGCAGCAGAACGTGCCGGCGTAAGTTCGTAGCTGGCTAATATTTCAGCAGCTTCGCTCCGGCGAGCGCGCCGATCGCCGCCACCAGCGCGGTCGCGATCGTGTACCAGGCCGCCACGAACAGCGGTGAATCATCCGTGCAATGCGAGGCGTAGAGCGTTGCCGCCAATCCCGCTGACAACAGTCCGGCGATAGCTCCCGACAATGCAGGCCGCGACGGGGCCCCGTGGCGCAATCCGAGCAGCGCGCCGGCCAGGATCGGCAACGACATCAGCGGGATCGCCGTCATACAGACCCACGAATTCTTGCCGACCAGCCGCGTCATCATCGGCGGCCGTTGCGGCATCATCATTTCGCCGCCGATCCCGGCGGTCAGAATTCCCACCGGCGCCAGCAGCAGCCAGCCAAAGCCGCGCAGCGAGGCTTCGGGCCGCGACAGATGCAGGCTGACGGCAATCGCCGAGATCGCGAGCGCCAGTGTCACCGCGAATTTCAGGTCGAAGAACGGATTGCGCAGCGCAACCATCACGTCGGGCCTGACGCCGAGTTCCGTGAAGAACATCAACAGCGAAACCGGCGCTGCGGCCAAGAGCGCCAGCATCAGCGCGAAGCCGACCGGGCGCGCGCGGTGCGCGTTGTCGGCCGCCAACGTTCGAATGAGCTGATCGGTATCCATGCTCAGTTTTCCCGTAACTTCGCCGTCAAGCTGGTCAGCCCCCGGTGCAGCGCCACCCGCACCGCACCCTCGCTCATCGAAAATTTCGCCGCCGTATCCTTGATCGAGGCGCTGTCGACCGCGATCGACTGCAGCACCTCGCGCTGCCGCGCCGGCAGCGTCTGGAGCTGGGCGGCGACCTCGCTTGGTGAAACAGTCTCGGCCGGCGCTTCGCCCGGCAGCGTCTCGGCGAAATCGTCGATATCGACGAAAATGCGCCGGCCGCGGCGGCGCAACGCATCGATCAGCTTGTTGCGGGCGATCGCGAACAACCATGGGGCAAATGGGGCGGTGACGTCCCAGGTGTGCCGTTTCAGATGGACCGCCAGCAAAATGTCCTGCACGATGTCCTCGGATTGATCGACCGGTTGCCCTGCCCGCGCCAAACCGCGTCGCGCCGCGGCCCGGAGCACCGGCGTGACGGCCCTGAGCAGGCGATGATACGCCGCGCTGTCGCCTGCAATGGCCGACCGCATCAGGCCGGTCCATTCGTCATCCCGTTCGCGCACCCGCGCTCCTACCCTGCAATTCGGTCGATCTTTCAATTTGTTACATCAGGACGACAATGATCACGAATTCGTGATCGAGTGCCCCGTCGGCAGCTTGGGCCGGCTCCCTGTCCGGGAATCGCGGACGGCCGGCTGCGCGATGGCAGGCTCATAACATCGATTGCTCAGGCTCGCATCCGCGTAGCTCGCCAAGTCCGCACCGGCAAAAATTCATGCCAGCTCGTCGATGTAACGCCATTGCCCAGCTTTTGCCCGGTCTTGCCCGAAGATTCCCATTTTCCGCCGTGCTCTGGACACCTGCGGGGTCTCATTTCGCCGCTGGGCGGCGGCCAATGGGGAGATTCCACATGACGATCCGAGCCAGCGCGGGGTCGGCCTTCATTCTTGCGGCAGGGCTTCTGTTGAGTTTCGCAGGACCATCGCCTGCGACGGCCGCCGGCGCCGAGGGCGCTGCGGCGTCGAAACCGGAGAATGCGACGTCCGAAAAGTCCGTCAGGCAGGGTTCTCGTCACCTGAAGAAGCGCTCCGCCCATCGCAAAGATACGCACGCAGAAGCGAAACCGGCCGAGAGCACGAAAGCCGAGGAAAAGCAGGTCGCCGATGCGAGCGGCGGTACTCCGACCGCGATGCCTGAATGGCTTGCCAACGCCAATGCCCAAATGACCGCAGCCGAGGCGCCCGATAGCGCCAAGGGGATGTCGGCGGCGATGTCTGAGAAGGCCAACACCGTCCTGCAATCGGCGGCGGAGAAGCCGGCCGACGCCGAGGCGCCGGCCGATGCCACCGTGGTTGCCTCCGACCAGCTCAACGACGTCGATCGGGCACTGCAGGCGACCCCACCCGAGGACCCCGCCACGCAGACGGTCGCGATGGCGTCGACCAACCCTGCATCGGAAGCCTCCGATCAGGCCGCCAACAGCGATAGTTCCACCCTGGACAAGACCTCGCTGATCGGAAAGATCTTCATCGCCTTCGGCGCCCTGCTGACGGTGGCCTCGGCCGCGCGGATGTTCATGGCGTAGCTATCGGCGTACCGGCGCGGCAATCCCGCATCCGGGATCCCGTTCCAGCCCACTTGAAGCCCACCCCGGCAGCGGGCACATTGCCCGCGAAAAGGACGCCCCGGGGTGGATCATGGCAACATTCGAAAACATCATTGTCGCGAGCAAGGGCGCGGTCGGCATCATTACGCTGAACCGGCCGAAAATGCTCAACGCGCTGTCGTTCGGCGTATTTCGTGAAATCGCTGCCGCCGTCGATGACCTCGAGGCCGACGACAAGATCGGCTGCATCCTGCTCACCGGCAGCGAAAAGGCGTTCGCCGCCGGCGCCGACATCAAGGAGATGCAGCCGAAAAGCTTCATCGACATGTTCTCCAGCGATTTCACCACCATCGGTGGCGACCGCGTCGCCACCTGCCGGAAACCGACGATCGCGGCCGTCAGCGGCTATGCGCTCGGCGGCGGCTGCGAGCTCGCCATGATGTGCGACATCATCATCGCCGCCGACACTGCCAAATTCGGCCAGCCCGAAATCACGCTCGGCACCATCCCGGGCATCGGCGGCACCCAGCGTCTGACGCGTGCGATCGGCAAATCCAAGGCGATGGATCTGTGCCTCACCGGGCGCATGATGGATGCGGCCGAAGCGGAACGTTCCGGCCTGGTCAGCCGCGTCGTACCGGCCGACAAGTTGATGGAAGAAGCGATGTCGGCGGCGGAAAAGATCGCCTCGATGTCGCGGCCCGCCGCCGCGATGGCCAAGGAAGCCATCAACCGCGCGTTCGAGACGCCGCTGTCGGAGGGCATGAATGTAGAGCGCAATCTGTTCCACTCGACCTTTGCGCTGGAAGACCGCGCCGAGGGCATGGCGGCGTTCATCGAGAAGCGCAAGCCGGTGAATAAGAACAGGTAGGCCGAGCTCTCTCCGCTCGTCGTCCCTGCGAACGCGGACCCATACGCCGCGGCCGTCGTGCAGAAGCACCGACAGCAGACAGACATCTGCTCTAAGCAACTAGCCCTGTGGTTATGGGTCCCTGCGTTCGCAGGGACGACGAAAATCATGTATGCGGCTCCGCGCCAGCGCCGCATTGACCAATGCGCGATAGCCCCGTTCAGCAAACGTCGTCGGACGATCGAGTCCTAAGCGCGCGAGGCATTCGCGGGCGGCAGCGTCCGGCGGCTGCGTCATTCCCTGCCACAGCAATCCCGGCAGACGCAGCGGCATCCGCTGCGCTTCCCGCAGCAACTGCAAGGCCGGGATCAGCCGCTGTTCGACCTCGGTAAAATCGCTGCCGAATGGGAACGACGGCAACAGCCCGGCCTCGCGCGCGGGCTTCAAGGCATCCACGATCCGCTCCGGAAAGTTTTCGCGATGCGCGCGCGGAATTTCGAACGCCTTCGGCAGCTTGCCGGCATCCCTGGCGATCTTCACCAGTTCGTCCTGGAAACGGGAATCCGTGACCGCGAGCATCGCCGCGATGGTCTCGGCGTCCGATTTGCCCCTGACATCGGCGACGCCGTATTCGGTGACGAAGACGTCGCGCAGATGCCGCGGGATGGTCTGGTGGCCGTAGTTCCAGCGGATGTTGGAGTGCGTCCTCCTGCCCGCCTGCCGCGTCGCTTCCAGCGTGAGAATCGACCGCGCGCCTTGAAGCGCGAACGCCTGCGCGACGAAATTATACTGTCCACCGACACCGCTGATAACCTGGCCATCGTCGAGGCCGTCGGAAACCGCCGCCCCCATCAGGGTCGCCATCATCGCGTTGTTGACGAAGCGGGCATCGACACGCGCGCGGCGCTTGGCGTCCTCGTCCCCGTAGAGCTCGTTGGTGAACGATACCGGCATCATCTGGATACGCGCGAGTTGCTCGGCCGGCATCTCGCGCAACGCGCGATAGAACGATTTCGGCCCGAGGAAAAATGCGCCGTGCAGCACGACGCCATCGACCTCGCGCTTGAGAATATCGGCCTCGAGCAGGCCGAGAAACGCCTCGATCAGCATTTCGCTGACCCCATAAATCCCCTTCGCGAACGGCGCGCTCTCCACCGGCTCCACGCCAGGCGCAAGCCGCTTCACGATGGCGCGGAACTGTGCGTTGTCGCGATGGCGAACGATCAGCCCCTGTGCCAGTGCATCGCCGACTTGCCCGATGCCGATCTGCAGCGTGCCGCCATCAGGCACGAGGCTCGCGGCATGAAGCCCGATCGCATATTTGGTGTCGCTGACCGGCTCGGCCGGCGGGGCGAACAGCGGGAAATCCGTCGCGGGGCTGTCGAGCACCGCGGAAAATTCGTCCGCCGGCAGATCGCCGAGACCCGGCATGAACGGTAGTTCTGAATTGACCTGGCCGATCAGCTTGAACGATGCACGGCCTTGCTCGCGGGCGCGCAGGATATCGAGCGTGGTGTCGGTATTGCAGCTCAGGCTGTAGCGCGTCACGCCATTGACCACGCGTTTCGCGACCAATTGGGTGACGACGTTCAGTCCGCGCGTCAAGAGATAGGACGAAGCATGGGTATAGTTTGCAGAGATGTAATGCTGCTGCGCGAACGGCACGTGCAGCCATTTGCCCGCCAGGAAAAAGAATTCGATCACCTTGACGTTGGGCGGCAACTCTCCGGCATGCAGGGCATTCGCATAGGTCAGGTCGGGATAGCCACCAAACAGGCGATCGATCACCGGGCTGATGAAACGTCGTTCCAGCAGGCTCGAGGCCCGCGGCTTTTCCAGCGTCAGCGCGGAAAAGAACGTCAGGTTAATCGCGCGGTCGGCAGCGGCGCGTGCATAGAGCGCGTTGACGATGTGGTTGGCCTTGCCGAGCCCGAGCGGCAATCCGACCACCAGGTTGGTTCCGACATCGCGGATGATATCCTCCGCGATCGCTTCGGGATCGGAAAACAGTTTTGGCATCGAATGCAAACCTGGGCGTAGCGAGCAGGCAGCCGCCCTGGAATCGGACGCCAGCCACGAGAGCTATAGCCTATCTTCACCCAAGATTCGTCTGTGACGAACCGGCAACAGCCAAGCACGGATTTCACCGAACTAAATGTACTGATGTCGCGCGGCAGTTTGCCTGTGGCCATGGTGCCCCCTAAACAGGTAGACGAACCGAGGATGTCGGCGGGGGCGGACCGAATTGCATGATAGGGAATGACGGGTAACCGGCATCCCTGAAGATCATGCTCAAACAAGAAGATGCAGCGGGATGGCTCGAAGCAGAGTTATCACGTTCTCGTGTTGACTACGGAATCAAATGACCAGGCGCGCCGCTAGGGTTGGCCACGTTCAAAGACAGTTGCTTCGATCGGGCATTTGCCTTGCTGTGGCTTGCCTCGCGTTTGCGGCACCGGCTGCGCATGGTGAGAGCCTCCCCGAGGCGCTGGCCAAGGCCTACCAGACCAATCCCGCGCTCAATGCCGAACGCGCCCGCCAGCGCGCCACCGATGAGAACGTGCCGCAGGCGCTTTCGGGTTATCGGCCGCAGATCGTCGCTACTCTCTCCGCCGGCTTTCAGGCGGTACGCAACCTGCTGCTCGACAACACCGTCCAGTCGGCGAATCTGAGGCCATGGACCATCGGCGTGACCGTGTCCCAGACGCTGTTCAACGGCTTCAGGACCGCCAACAGTGTACGCGTGGCGGAATTGCAGGTGCAGGCGGGTCGCGAGGCGCTGCGCAATGTCGGTCAGGGCGTGCTGCTGGATGCGGTCACGGTGTACACCAACGTTCTCGCCAACCAATCGCTGGTCGAAGCCCAGCGCGCCAACGTGGAATTTCTGCAGGAAACGCTCGGCATCACCCAGAAGCGTCTGAATGCCGGCGACGTCACGCCAACCGACGCTGCGCAGGCCGAGGCACGTCTGAGCCGGGGTCGTGCCGATTTGAATGCCGCTGAGGTCAATCTGGCCGTCAGCCAAGCGACTTATCTTCAGGTCATCGGCAACGCACCCGCCGTGCTCCGCCCGGCCGAAGCCGTGGATCGCCTGCTGCCGCGCAGCCGCGACGACGCCACCGGAATGGCCTTCCGCGGGCATCCTGCCGTGATGGCGGCAAGCTTCGATTTCGACGTCGCCACGACCTCGATCCGCGTCGCCGAGAGCAGCCTGATGCCGACGATCACGCTGCAAGGCAGCGCCAGCCGCAGCAAGCAGTCGGACCCCACACTCGGCACCTTGGGGACCGACCAGGCTTCCGTGACCGGCCAGCTCACGCAGCCGATCTATGATGGCGGCATGGCCGCCTCACAGACCCGACAAGCCAAGGAAATCGCGGCCCAAAGCCGGCAGGTGCTGGACCAGGTCCGCAATCAGGCCCGCACCGCCGCGGTCGGCGCCTGGGTCGCCAATGAAGGCGCCAAGATTGCGGTCACGGCATCCGAAGCCGAAGTGCGCGCCGCCACCGTCGCGCTGCAGGGCGTTCAACGGGAGGCGGCCGGCGGCCAGCGCACCACGGTCGACGTGCTTAACGCGCAGCAGGACCTGATCTTGGCAAAGGCACGACTGATCGGCGCGCAGCGCGACCGCGTCATCGCTTCCTATACGCTGCTGAGCGCGATCGGCCGGCTCGACGTCAAAAATCTCCGCCTCAACACGCCGGACTATCTGCCGGAAGTGCACTACCATCAGGTGCGCGACGCCTGGCACGGCCTGCGGACGCCGTCCGGGCAGTAGGTTGTATTTTGTCGCGGTGTTAACCGGACGCTGATCATGTCCGGTATTTTCAGTCGCCAGCAACTCGCCTTGCCGTAAAACTCGGGTCCGTTCCGGCTCCCTTTTTTGATGACCGATTTGCGAGGCCTCGTGGTTTCAAACATTCTGCGCTGGTCGGCCAACGGCCTGCTGGTGCTGTTCCTGGCGGCAATCCTTCTGATCACCTCATTTCGCATGGCGGCATCGATTCGCGAAACCAGCACGCGCGCTCAACTGGCGCCAAGGACCGGCCATCTGGTGCCGACGCGTTCAGGCGGCGTTTTCGTGCAGGAGAAGGGTCCGGAGGGCGGCGTTCCCGTGGTGCTGTTTCACGGCACGGCAGCGTGGAGCGAGCTATGGCGTCATACCAGCGACGTGCTGGCCGCGGCAGGCTTTCATGTGATCGCCCTCGATCTCCCGCCGTTTGGATTCTCGGACCGTCCCGGCAGTTATACGCGGCAGGATCAGGCCGCCCGGATCAACGATGTGCTTGACGCACTGAAAGCTGAGCCCGCCATCATCGTCGGTCACTCCTTCGGCGCTGGTGCTGCGACCGAACTGGCGATGCGATATCCGGATCGGGCGCGCGCATTGGTGCTGGTCGATGCGGCACTCGGATTGACGGCTGCGCCATCGGACGCGCCCTGGGTGGTCCAGCCGCAATGGATTCGCGAAATCCTGGTGTCGCTGACCATCACCAATCCCGTGGCGACGCAGATGCTGCTCCAATCGATGATCGCGAAGAAGGAGCGCGCGCTGCCGGAATATGTCGCGATCCTGCAATGGCCGCTGGCGCAGCGCGACAGCACGAGCGATATCGCCAACTGGCTGCTTTATTTCCTCGGCTCCGATGCCAGCGCCGCGAGCGCGGACCGCAATGCCTATGCGAAACTGGAAGTCCCCGTCGCGATCCTGTGGGGCGACAAGGACACCATCACCCCGGTCGAACAAGCCCACGACCTTCGAACGCTGCTGCCGCCGGATACGGAGCTGACGTTGCTGCCGGGGCTCGGTCACATTCCGCAGATCGAGGATCCCGGCCTGTTCAACGACGCCCTGCTCAAGACACTCGGAAAACTCTAGACTGGCCCGAGATTCGCACCGGCCGGAGACATCATGGACATCATCAGATTGTGCGCCTGGGGCTATGCCGCCCTGCTCGGCTTCGTGATTCTCACCGGCTACATCCCCGCCTTCATCGACGCCAATGACATGATCTTCGGCCTGTTCCGCCGCACCTGGTACGCCGACGGGCTGCATCTGGTCTCGGCGATATGGGCGGCAGCGGCAGCGATGACCTCGCGCCGCGCCTCGGAATTGTTCTTTCAGCTATTCGGCGTGTTCTATTTCGCTGACGGCATGCTCGGCCTGCTCACCGGCAGCGGATATCTTGACTTCGGCATCCTCATTAACGGTGTCCTCGACCTGCCGCTCTCGACCCGATTTTTCGCCAACGCACCGCATCTCGCCCTCGGCGGCGTCGCCATCCTGATCGGCTATTTGCTTGCGCCGCGGACGCGGACCGCCGTTCATGCTTAAATGGCTGCGGCGTATCCTCGCTGTCATCGCAATCCTGATTGCGCTGACGGTGCTTGTGCCGCTGGCCTATATCGAGGGCGCGTGCCGGCCGGCGGCCAGCACATCGACCTTGACTGCGCCGGCCGTCACCCTTCCCGCCATCGACGAGCCGGGCTACCGGCGTAAGCTGAACAACACGTTCTTCACCTTCCCCGAATGGTACATCGTCTATTCCTTCGAGGATTTCGGCCGCTTCCTCGACCGCTCCAGCGAAAGCCAATTCAACTATCTCGGCCACATCTTCGGTTTCTGGCGCAGCTTCTGCACAATCAACCGCGCCGTGCCCGCGACGGGAGAATCGCTGGCCGAAGTGAAGACGATGATTTACGTGATCGGCATCAGCTATTCCGTCGAATATGCCATCAAGGGATTCTACGAGAATACCATCGGCCGCGTGTTCGAATGGATCAGGGGCGAGAAGCGTACCCCGCAGGATGAATTCGGCCGCGCCGTGCTGCAGGATTATGTCGCGTTCCTCTACACCGTTCCCTGGTACAAATATCCGTTCCGCGAGAAGCTCGACGGCCTGATGGCAATTTCGGCGCCGACGCCGAGCGCGCTGCGTAGCCGAGAGCGCGACTTCGCGCTCGGCGCGGAATACTTCGTCAAGATCGGTTACGCCGCGCTGATTCAGAAGGCGCTCGACGCCAGCAACGACAGCGAGCCGCGCGATATCATGTTCGCGGTCACAACGCTGCCGCCGGAGGTACTGGCGAAGGAGCCGCGCATCAGTCCGATCCGCGCACTTAACACACAATGGCAGCTCGTGCAGACGCCGCGCTATAAGGACTTTACCGAAATTGTCCGGAGCCTGGTGGACCAAGGCTACGGCCTTGCGGAGATCGCGGGCAACCACGACATTCTCGTCACCGTGATTGCCCCCGATGCCGCCAAGCTCGACATCAAGGGCACAACCGAACTGTTTTCACTGGAACTCGATGCGAAGCCCGGCTTTCGCCGAGCCGGCCTGAAGGCCAGGATCGACCGTCTCGTTGAAATCAACCGCGAGCTCGAGGCCAGGGGTGCAAGCATTGAGCACTTCTATGATTACTGACCGGCGTCAGCGCGGCGGCTGGCGGTGGGGCCGGATTGCCGGCGCCGTTGCGCTCGTCATCGTCGGCTGGCTCGCTGCGGTCGTCGCGTTGACATTCGGATCAGCCACCGGCAAGTCGATGGCAATCATTGGTCCGCCGTCCCAGGCGCTGGCTGCGGTCGCCAAGGCCAACGGCCGCATTCTTGTGTCGAACAACTACGTCACCATCGCGCGCTCCGACGACGCCGATTTCGTCGGCCGGCTCTACGCGGCCGGCGCGCTGCTGGTGCTCGACGCCGAACAGGCGGGCGGCTGCAGCGGCCTGCCGCCGAAGCGATTCACCGCGCAGCTTTGACGGACCCGAGTTCCAGCCATGCCGACCGGTCCGCCTCGAACGGCCTAATCCTTCTTTACCTGCAGCTTCTTCTCACCGCTTGGGTACCCATTTCGGCCGAAATAGCTGTATAATGGTTATGGGCCGACTTTCCGGCCGACGGGCCAAGACCATGATCAAGACATCCATGAACCGAATGGTCGTGCCCCTGATCGGGCTTGTCGCGACTGCTGGCATCATCGCAACGATTATCGCTATCCAGTACATCGGGCGGGAGCCGATTGCTGACAAGGCAGCCAGCGACGCACCAAAGCCGGTCACTGACGAGCGCGCCAAAGGGCCGGCCGCACTTGCAACCGCGCAGGCGGAGGCAAACGCGATGGCGGCCGCGCTGGCCGGATCGGCCGCCGCGCCCGAGAGCGGCGATGGCGGGCCGGCGTTTGACGTCGCCCGCATCGAGCCGAACGGCGAAGCGGTAATCGCGGGACGCGCGGCGCCGGGCGTCACCGTGGAACTGCTGCGCAATGGCGAGCTGCATGATCGCGTGGTCGCGGATCAATCCGGACAATTTGCGATGATCCCACCTCCGCTCCCACCAGGCACCTATGACCTGACGCTGCGCGCCAAGCAGCCGGACGGCAGAGAGACCATATCCAAGCAGAGCGTAACGGTGGCTCTCGAGCCGAACCTGAAGGAACAGCCGGTCGTGGCGCTGATGGCGCCAAACAAGCCCACCGTCGTGATGTCGCAGTCGGCCCAGCCAAAGGCGGAAGCCGCCGCCGTGGTCGTGGAGGCGGTCGAGACCGAGGCCGGCGGCAAATTCCATGTGAGCGGCCGCGCGCGCGCCGGCGCCCCGGTGAGGCTCTATCTGAACGACAGCTTCGTTGCCTCGGTGACGGCCGGGACGGACGGACGCTTTGCCGTCACCATCAATGAAGGGATCGGGCCCGGGAACTATCGCGTAAGGCTGGACGAGGTGGATTCGAAGTCCGGCGCAGTCCGTGGACGTGCCGAGGTGCCGTTCAACGCGCCCGAACCCGTGGTGACCGCGTCGGTGCCGCCGCGGACCTCACCGTCCAAACCAGACTCAGTCGCCCTGCCGAAGTCCCAGGTGGCGGATGCCTCGGCCGCCGCCCTGCCGGATGTCACGAGCTCCTCCACCGTGGTGGTGCCGAAGATCACGACCACCACGGTATCGCGCGGCGATAGCCTCTGGCGAATCAGCCAGGCCACCTATGGCGCGGGCACGCGCTACGCTACGATCTACAAGGCCAACCGAGAGCAAATCCGCAATCCCAACCTCATCTATCCCGGCCAGATCTTTGTCATTCCGAGCCAGGAAGCCAATCCTTAAGGAGTGCCCTCAAACGAACTTTCATGCTCCTGCCGCTCTAAAAAAATGGCCCTCGAAAAACAACGAACGCGTCAAAGACGCCGTCTGGCCGATCCCGTACTCTGTCCTTGATGGCACCTTGGACGAATGCATCACGAAGTTCCTGGAGCAGCCGCTGGGCCAGCGTCATCTCTACGAGATTCACACCGCTCCACAGGGCGAGTTGATCCCTGCAGTCATCTCCGCCGAACTCGTCGTTGAAATTGCCAGGCTGCGCGACTTTTTGTGATGTCTACCATCTTGCTGTGCCGGGCAAGCGGACGGATGGGCATCACGAAGCGTACTTCTGGTAGAACGTATTGGTAAACAACTCGCCGGGATCATACTTCCGCTTCGCCGCGAAGAAATCGTTGATCTGCGGGTACGATCGCTGCAACTGATCCTTCGAATAATAGAGCTGGTAAGGCAGGAAAAACCGGCCCTTGTGCGCGATGGTGAGATCAATCAGTTCCTCCGTCGCCTTCTTCATCCGCCGGTTGCCCTCTTCGTCCGTGGTCTGGTTGATGTAGAGCACCAGTGAGAACGCCGGCTCCGGCGAATAGGTCAGGAAATTGTTCTCCTGATGCACGACGCGGACCGACGCGTTCAGCAGATTGGTCTTGTTGTCGGTCAGCACCCTGCGCATGCCGTCGACGAACGAGACGAACTGGCTGCGCGGAATGAAGTATTCGTGCAGGATGTCGGTATCGTCAGGCAGCGAGTTGCGCAAATAAGGCACGGAATCGTGCATGGGGTCATTGCGGTTGACGAGACAGGCCTCCGCCGATCCGATCGCTTGTGCCCGCGTCACCGTGCAGTTTTCCATGCGGTGCTCGATGTGCTTCTCGGACAGCCATTTTATCTCCTGAAACAGCGGGCCTTGCTTGGACAGGTTGATGGTCAGCCGTCGCAGCTTGGTGCCGCTGACTTCGCCGAGCGGCTGGCGCTTGAAATCGGTGCCGTCGACTTTGGTGTAGGTATAGAGCAGCAATTCCTTCAGGAACGTGCTCGGCGCGGTCGAGAGATGGCCATACATCAGGCCGATATTGCTGTCCCCCTCGATCTCGCCGGCAAATAGCGCCGGAAATTCCTTGTAGTCCATCACGCGACGGCCGGTCTGGTAGACGAGGTTGTCGGCAATATCGAGCTCGGCCTCGACGATCACGCCGAACAGGCCATAGCCGCCGACCACGAGGTTGAACAGATCCGCATTCTCAGTCGACGAAACCGTGCGCAGCGAACCGTCCGCCAGCATCACCTTCATCGACTTGATCGATTTCGCGAGCGCGCCGGCCTGATGGTCCATGCCATGGGCATTGACCGAGATTGAGCCGCCGACGGTAAAGATGTCGGTCGACTGCATGGCGCGCACCGCAAAGCGCGGATGCAGGACGTTCTGGATGTCGTGCCAGGTCGCGCCCGGCTGCACGGTAACCGATCGCGCGCTCTCGTTCAGCACGATCTTGTTGAAGCCGCGCATGTCCAGCACGATGCCGCCCTTACGGAAGGCGTGCCCGCCCATGCTGTGGCGTACGCCGGCAGTGGTGACGGAAAGCTTGTTGTCGCGCGCAAAGGCGAGCGTCTTGGCAATATCCTCGACGCTGCGTACCTCGACCACGCCGTAGATTTCGGTCTTGTTGAGGCAGCTCGCATCATTGATGCTGCCGCCGAGCTGCGACCATTTCACGTCCTTGAGCGGCGCAATCGCCTTGATCCGCTCCAGATCGATTTTCGCCTGCTCGCCGCCACCGACCGCGGGGCCGCAATCCTTCTCGCCAGCGGGATCGGCCGCCAGCGCCTGTAGTTTGCGATAGCTGTAGACGCCGAGCAACACAACGACCACGGCAGCCACGGAGACGCCGGTTTTGAACTTTTGCGAAAATTTCTGCATGAATTGATTCCAAGGATGCGAGATATTCCGGGCGGGCGGATCTTTAGTCAAATTTGGGCGGTTTCTGGTTCGATAGACCGGTTGCGTTACCGAAGCGATAAACCGGGGCGAACAAATGCAGAGCTGCCGCATACATGTGATGGGAGCACCGGGCGCGGGCGTCACCAGCCTCGGCCGCGCTCTCGCCAGCACGCTGGCCGTCCCGCATCACGACACCGACGATTACTTCTGGCTGCCGACCGATCCGCCTTACCGGCATATTCGCGACGTCGCGGAGCGCCTGAAGCTGATGCAGGACGTCTTCCTGCCGCGCGCGGCCTGGGTATTGAGCGGATCGCTTAACGGTTGGGGTGACGTGCTGATCCCAAATTTCGACGTGGTGGTCTTCCTCACAACGCCTCGCGAGATACGGTTGCAGCGGCTGCGTGCGCGCGAGGCCACCCTGTTCGGCACTGAGGCGGTGGCGCCCGGTGGCTGGCGGCATGCAGAGACCGAGGAATTCATCGAATGGGCCTCAGGCTATGAGGAAGGCAACGTGAGCCGCACTCAAGCAAAGCATCAGGCCTGGCTAGCCGAATTGGCCTGTCCCGTCTTGCGGATGGATGGATCGCGGCCGTTGCCCGAACTGGTCGCGGAAGTTCGCGGAATGATCGGCGGCCACGGTGACGGCCCCGAGTGATGGGTGCCTTCTTCACAGCCCGGTTCTCCCGATATCTTCTTGCACAGACCGCGAGGCAGACTGGCCGCACCCGAACTCGGTCACGCCGCCGGATAAGAAGATCACCGACGTCACGCCGCTGTTCCAGATCGACGACGGACGGCTACTCGACCAGCTTCCCGGCGCCGGATGCGGCGATCCGCAAGAAGATTTTGGTCGACAATCCCGACGCAGCTTTACGGGTTCTGAAGCCCGGCGCGTGAGACCGCGACCCGCTCCGCCGGCCGGAGCGAATCGTGATCGCATTCGCGCAGCCACACGCCGGCCTTGCGCAGTCCGCCGAACGGGAACAGGTGGAAACCCGCGATCGGCGCGGTCGCAGCCGAAGACGCACAGCGCAATCCCCTGACGACATCGTCCGGCCCGGTGTCGGTCAACAGCCGCCCGAACCGGCCGATCTGGGCCCGCAGCGCGCGCATCGAATTGCCGATGCCGCAGCGGAGCGCGAATTTCGTCAGTGTCGCCGGCGTTGCCGGACCAGCCAGGCCGACGATGACAAGCAGATCGATGCCGGCGCGATCGAGGGCGCCGAGCCATTGCAGGATCGGCGTGCTTTCGAAGCAGAATTGAGTGACGACATCGACCCGCGTTCCCGACTGCTGTCCCCAGTCGCGCCACGCCTTCAGGCCGTTCAGTGCGTCCGGCAGTTCGAAATAAGGGTGGCCCTCGGGATGACCGGCAATGCTGACGGATGCAATCGCGTGCGCCTCGAGCAAGCCGCTGGCACGAACCTCGCGCGTCGATTTGAACGGGCCCCTTGCAGCGGCGACATCGCCGGCGATCAGGAGGATGCGCGAGACATCGGCTTCGCCGCGTGCCCGCGCCAGGAAATCGTCGAGCGCTTCCCGCGAGGGCATTTCGCGCGCCGCGATATGGGGCACCGGATTGTATCCGGCTCGACGCAGCGCGGCAGCCGTCTCAATGTTGTGGCGATAGTTATCGCCGGGCAGGAATGTAATTGTAACGTCGGTGCCGGCTGCGAAATGATCGCGCAGTTCCGCGATCTGATGCCCGCGCGAGGAGATTTCGACGGAGGCCGATGGCAGCAGCGCGGCCAATCTGGGGGATGACTGATCGGAGACGGTCACGGGCGCCTCCCCCTTGTCATGCCGGCGCACGGCGGCGCGAGATCACATAGGTTTCGTCGTTGAACCAGAGGCCGCCATGTTTCTTCAGCACACGATCGGTGGCTTCGAGATAGCGGCCATCGCGAACCACTTCCGACAGCCTGTTGTCCTCGATCTGCGCCACATAGATCGCCGCGTTCCAGGCGGCGAACAGCGTCGAGGTCCCGATCGGGCCGCTGACTTCGTCCGGTAGCGTGTGCATGTGGTAGCGGAAGATTGAGCGCGCGTCGGAGGAGGCGTTGAAATTGTAGTGGCGAGCTGCCGCGCCAAGCTCGTGCTTGACCTGGCGCAGGATCGCGTAGCGGTCGGTCTTGAAGGGATCGTCGCCCGGCCAGACCTGATCGATGATCTCGATGCCGGGATCCTTGCCGTGCGAATGGATGCCGATCAGCCGCCCACCCGGCCGCAGCGATTTGACCAGCGGCGTCACGACTTTCGAGGCCTTGAACTCGACGCTCGCCCGCGCCCGGTAAGGCTGCGAAGCGATGACCAGATCGTAGTCGGCCATCACCCGGCCCGGCCGCGGCATGATCGGATCGAGCAGGAACGAATGATCCTCGCGCCGCAGCGTCAGGATCACCGGGCGCTGATAGACCGGGTTGCCCGTGGTCGGGCTGATGCCGGCGCGCCAGTTCTCGGCGAGGAAGCTTTCGAGTTCGCCGATCTGCTCGGCAAAGCCGTGCGCCGTGTTGCCTGATAGCGTGACATCCTTCCAGATCAGGCCTTGCGCTGACGTCACCGAACGCGGCGTCAGCCACGGCGCCTCGGCGTAATAGAGATTGGTGACGACCAGCACCGTGGCCGGATGCTCGAACAGGCGGTCCGCCATCTTCTCCAGCATCAGGCGGACGTCTTCGTAACTGATTTCCTTCGCCACGACATAGAGCGGCATGGTGGGAAATCGCGCATGCACCGCCCGCATCACCCGCGACAGCACCGTGCCGTCGCCGACCCCGGCATCGAAGATGCGTAGCGCCGGCGGCGCCGGCTGCAGGTTGCCGAGCTCGAGTGAAATGCGGTTGCCGACCTCAGTCTTCTCGCTGCAGGTCGAGACGAACAGCAGGTACTTTTGGCGGTTGTCGAAGAATCGGAAGCCGGGCGGCGCGACCGCATTGGCGGCGACCGCACCGTTCAGTGGTTTGGAGGTCTCCCCCGGCTGGCCCGCCGCAGCGGCCGAAGCGGGTCGATGCTCGGACAGGTAGGCACGGACCTTGTCGAGCGTGCCGGTCGTGATCCGGGCGCCGTCGCGCAACCGCGACACCAGCTTGCCGTCGTTGACCACCAGCCGCCCGAAGGTCGATTCGGCCGTGCGCGTCTGGCGGCAATAGTCGCGGATCTCTCCGAGGATCTGCTCGGCTGTAGGCGCCGATTTCGCCGGCGGCGCGTGGCCGTTTTGTTGCCCCGCAGATCCTTGGCCAGTTCCTTGGCTTTCCTCGATCCGCATGGCTTGCTCCTGCGGTTATCCCTGCCGTTATCAAGGAACGGCCGCCGGATTGCGTCAACCACAAACCGAGTGGGCAGGAAACATGGGCGTGTGCCCACATCTAGCGGGATCACCAAGAAGCGAAAATACCGTATCGGACGCGATTGCAGTTTGGAGAGGCAGCCTGAGCGAGCGGGACCTCCTACTCGCGTACGGGCCATTGCGGCGGGTAGCTGCCGAGCGGCATTGCCGGGCGCGCCCAGAAGGCTGGCGTTTTCGACAACAGCGCCGAGTGCGTCACGTACCGCAGCGGCCCGAAGCCGGAGCCCATCTCCTCGATGAACGGCTTCACCGCTTCCCCCTTCAAATCCTCGATCGCAAGACCGTCGGCGACGCGCCCGAGATTCCACAGCCAGCGTCCGGTCTGCGCCAGCGACACCTGGACGTGCCAACTGCCGCCCTCTCGCGCCTGGCGCGCCTTGGCCATCATCGCGCCGAATGCCATGAAGTAACCGGTGGCATGGTCGAGCATCTGCGCCGGCAATTCCTTCGGCCCGTCAACACCGGCCGCCTGCCCCTCGGCATGGTTGAATCCGGTGGCGGTCTGCACCAGCGAGTCGAAGCCGCGACGCTCCGCCCACGGCCCGGCATGACCATAGGCCGACAACGTGACGTAAATGATACCGGGATTGATGCGCGCGGCATCCTTTGGCGAGAAGCCGAGGGCGGCGAGTGCGCTGGGCCGATAGCCTTGCGAAAAGATATCCGCCTGCACCAGCAGATCGCGCAAGGTCGCCCGCCCCTGCTCGCTCTTGAGTTCGACAAAGCTCGTCAGCTTGCCGCGCCCGGTATCGATGACGAGCCAGGGGATCGCCGGCAAATCGGGCCCCGAGATCAAGAGCACGTCGGCGCCATGTGCGGCGAGCGTTCGCCCCGCAACGGGACCAGCGATGACGCGCGACAGATCAAGCACACGGATACCTGCGAGCGGCCGCTCGCCTGCGGGCCACGGCTTTAGCGGCGCTTCGCCAATCTTCGTGATTGAGATCAGCGGCAAGCCGGCGAGCGCCTTGGCCTGTGGTGTCGCCAGCCATTCGTCATGCGAGCGCATGACGGCGACGACCCCGCCACTCGCATACGCCGCGGTCTCGAACGCCTCGCCATCCCATTGCAGCAACGCGGCCTGCACCGCGTCACGCTCCGGCTTGCAGTTCAGCACCTTGCAGACGGCGTCGCGGTGGTGGGGAAAATTGGTGTGCAGCCGCACGAAGCCATTGCGGGTCTTATAGACACCGGCGATGGCGTCCCAGGCCGGCGGCGGTGGCTTGCCGTCGACGCGCAGATAACGTTCGCTGCGGCATTCGACCACGGCATGGCGCAAGTCCACCGCGACGTCCTGCGCCTCTCCGCTGCGCATTCTCCAGATCTCGGCGGCTGCAAGCCCGGTTGCGGCGACGCTGACCTGCGCCGCGGCGGCGACACGAAACGACGACGGCAACTGCGGTTCGTCGCCAGTCAACGTGAGCGCACCGAGCGCGGACGGACTACCGCCGATGGAGGTCCAGATATCGGAAAGGATTTCTCTGGGGCTTTGCATCGGCGTGTCTCTCCCGTCAGTGCGAGCCTGTTGCCAACATCCCGGAACGACGGAAAGGGAGAGTCTTCCTCGGTTTGAGCTTTCGTCGTGACCTCGGTCGCCGCTACAATATAGCCGGATCACATAAGGAAAAACAAAATGGACTTGGGTTTGAAGGGCAGAAACGCCGTCGTGCTCGGCGGCACGCGCGGCATCGGACGGGCGATTGCGGACACGCTGGCCGGCGAAGGCTCGGGCCTCGCCGTGTGCGCCCGCAATGCGGATCAGGTCGCGGCCACCGTTACCGAGTTGAAAGGGCTTGGCGTGCGCGCGATCGGCGCGCCGGTTGACGTCACCGACGCGGCCGCGCTGAAATCATGGGTATCGGACGCAGCCGGGGAGCTCGGCAGCATCGACATGCTGTTTTCCAATGCGGGCGCCATGGCGCAGGGTGGCGATCCGGCCTCATGGGAGCAGAATTTCCGGCTCGACGTGCTCGGCGCGGTCAACGCATTCGAGGCGGCACGGCCGTTCCTCGAAGCGAGCGCGCAGAAGACCGGCGACGCGGCCTTCATCATCATTTCATCGATCTCGGCGGCGCAGGCGGATAGCGCCAGCTCCTATGGCCCGATCAAGGCGGCGCTGATCCACATGGCCAAGGGACTGGCGCGGCAATATGCGGATAAGAAAATCCGCGTCAATGTGGTGTCGCCGGGCACGGTCTATTTCAAGGGCGGCATCTGGAACATGGTCGAGCAGAACAGGCCGAAGCGATACCAGGATGCGCTGGCGCGCAACCCGACCGGCCGCATGGCGACGCCGCAGGAAATCGCCAATGCAGCCGTGTTCCTGGCGAGCCCTGCCTCCTCGTTCACGACCGGCTCGAACCTCGTCGTCGACGGCGCGATTTCGAACCGCGTGAATTTTTGAGGACGCTAGTAAGCGCCAGCAAACTGGGCTGGCAGGGTTGCGAGAGCTCGGCTTACAACCCGCGAACCGAACCGGTCAATTTGAATCGATATGCTAAGGGAACCTTACGAACTTACCGTCACTCTGGCGTCGGCTTTGATGACCCCTGGGTCCAATGACGGATGGCCACGATGATTGTCGACGAGCAAAGGACAAAAGTGCAGCGCGAACCGCGACGCCAGTTGCGCAAACGGCCGACATGGATGACGATCGACAACGGGATGACGAAGATCGAATGCTTTGTCCTGGACGTCTCACCGGGCGGCGCCAAGATCGCGACCGATGCCGCGTTCGACGTCAGGGACAGCTTTGAATTGGCGCTGGTGCCCGAACATACGACGCGCCAGTCATGCGAGGTGGTCTGGCGCCGAGGCAAGACCTACGGTGTGAAATTCCTGTCTTGAGAAGCGGCGTCTCCGCCGCAACTCCAGAGATCCGGCTCCCGCCGTGGCCTCATTGGTTCTCCCGGCCATGCGAAGCATCGTCCGGAGACGGCGCGGAGCCTGTTATCGGGCCGCGCCACGCGCGGACCCGTTGGCGCCTCCTCACTATGAGGGGAGATTCCGCAGCCGCGCGTTAAATCTTGCCCCCAACACCAGCATAGGACCTCATCCCTGAGGAGCTTTGCCGCGTCTCGAAGGATGCAGGCCCGTCTGTCGCCTCATGGCCCTCCTCGCCGCCGGGGTGCCATCCCGCCCCGCCTTACTCTCGTCGCCTTGGCTTCGGTATGTGACTGTATTATTACATTCACATGTCAGTTCGATTACGGCGGAGCGGTGAATGAGCTTGGAATGGCAAGCACGGTCAGGTTCCCTTGCCTGGTCAAATCCCGTGTCCTGGTGGTGGGGCCTGCTGACGCTGGTGAGCGGCGTCAACATCGCCGTGTGGTTCGTGCTGTATCGCGAGCTGCCCGTCCAGCCCACCAGCGCTGCCGGCGGCACGTCCAGTATCGGGATCATGCTGCTGTTTTGTGCGGCCTATGTGTTCGGCTGCGCCTTCAGGTCGTTCCTGCCGCGCGCCGACGTTCAGCGGATCTGCCTGTTCGACACCTGGCTGTCGAGCGTCATGGTCGGACGTTCCGTGGCGACCGTGGCCGAGATCTGCTTCGTGGCGCAATGGGCCATTATCCTGCACCAGCTCGGCACGATGACCGGCGCGGAAACGGCCGTGAATGTCGCGTGGGTGATCGTCCCGCTGATCCTGATCGCCGAATGCCTCTCGTGGTATGCGGTGCTGACCAGGAATTATCTCGGCAATGCCATCGAAAATTCACTGTGGGCGGTCGCCTTCTTCGCCATCGGCGTCGGCCTTTGTCGCCTGCTTCCGGAATTCAACGGCGCGATTCGCGTGGGCCTGGCCGTCGCCATCGCGGGCATTGTCGGCTTCCTGGCGTTTCTGATGACGATCGACGTCCCGATGTACCTGAAGCGCTGGCGGACCGGCGACGCCGATGGCGACAAGCGCCTGACGCCGCGCGAAGGCCTGCGCGACGTCAGCACGCGCTGGGTCGTGACGCACGACCTTGCCGAGTGGAAGGACGAGATTGCCTGGATGTCGCTCTATTTCAGCCTGGCCGTCTGGTCCAGCCTTGCGCTGTGCGTCTTCTATTCGCTCGAACATCGTTTGCCGCAGTACCGGACCGAAGCCGCGATCACGAGCGCAGCGCCGGGCACGGCCGTCCTCGGCAGCACCCGGTAGCACAACCGCGCCGCGCTGAAACTTTACGCCGCATTGCCGCGTTACCCGCATGCGTCGCGGGTAGCCCGGCTTTTGTTTTCAGAAGGGCGTGTTTTGGACTGGACTCAGATAGGCATCCATTTTCTCACGCTGGCAGCGGCGTTCGTGCTGGCGATACCGATCGGGTGGGATCGCGAAAAATGGGCGCGCAGCGCAGGCCTGCGAACGTTCCCGCTAGTGGCGCTGGCAAGCTGCGGTTTCGTGCAGGCCAGCGAACAGTTGATGGTGAATTCTCCCGATGGCATGTCGAAGGTGATCGAGGGTGTGATCACCGGCATCGGCTTCATTGGCGGCGGCGCGATCCTCAAGCACGGCACGACCGTGCAAGGCACGGCGACGGCTGCGAGCTTGTGGGCCACCGGCGCGATCGGCCTCTCCGTCGGGTTAGGCAGCTATGACGTCGCGGTGACGATCGCGGTGCTTACGTTCCTGACGTTGACGCTGCTGACGCTGGTTAAGGATGAAAAAGATACCAAGATGGATTGAGGGCCGGGGGCGCTGCGGGCGCAAACGGGAATAACAGTCACGGCGCCGTGAAGGTATTTCGTTGCCCGCGTTATTCCACCCTCTGGCGAAGTCATTTTCCGGGCTGACGAAAAAATCCGGAAACAACATGATAGTAAAGTAACGCAATGATCAAACCTGGAGTTCGATCATGTGGAACCTCATCAACATACTGTATAGGGAATATTGCCTGGCGCGGTTAAAGGACATGCGCAGGGTTCACCTCTCGCACTGAACACCAGTGGCGCGAGCAGTCTGTCGCAGCCAACATCTAAGGCGTGTGACTTGCCGTGAACCGACATCGGGAATTCAATCGGGATCAAGATCGAGGGAAGAGGACATGCAGCCATCGACAGACGATCTGCTGATACGCCAAATCAGTGCCCTGATATCAGCGACCGCTAATGCGGCATCCAGCCCCAGGGAACACGCCCCATTCGTGGAGGCAAGGCTGTACGAAACGCTCGCTGCACACTGCGCCGAAAAGCAGAGACTTGCAGCAGCATTTGCGAAAAGCGGAGCCGGGACGGCGCGAAGCGGATTGATCTACTGGTAGGCGGACGTATCCAAGCGAAAGAGGCCGCCAGGGTTGGCTTCCGATCTCGGGCGAACCGGAAGAGCGTCACGCCTGGGCAGCTTCTGATCCCCGCCGGCGATTTGCGGTTTCGCGCTGTATTCTCGCCGGCGCTGCCAGGGCTTGAAGAAACTCCACAGGCACCGGGAACACGATCGTCGAATTCTTCTCGCCCGCAATGTCCTGCAGCGTCGACAGGTAACGCAATTGCATGGACTCCGGCCTCCTTGCGAGCATCTCGCCTGCTTCCACCAGTTTCTCGGCGGCCTGCTGCTCGGCTTCGGCGCCTATGATTCGTGCGCGGCGGTACCGCTCGGCCTCGGCTTGACGAGCGATGGCACGAATCATGCTCTCGTTGATATCGACGTGCTTGATTTCGACATTCGCGACCTTGATGCCCCACGCATCGGTCTGGCTGTCGAGAATTTCCTGAATGTCTCGATTGAGCTTGTCCCTCTCTGCCAGCATTTCATCCAGTTCGTGCTTGCCGAGCACGGACCTGAGCGTGGTCTGTGCCAACTGGCTGGTAGCCGCCATGAAGTTTTCTACCTGGATAACGGCTTTGTCCGCATCTACCACGCGGAAGTAGATAACCGCATTGACCTTTACCGAGACATTGTCTCGAGAAATCACGTCCTGGCTTGGAACATCCAGCACGAGTGTACGAAGATCTATTCGAACAAGCTGCTGGACGATCGGCACCAATATGATGAGCCCGGGACCTTTCACGCCGGAAAAGCGCCCCAATGTGAAGACCACCGCACGCTCGTACTCCCGCATGATCCGAATCGCCGACAGGACCACCGCAATGATCACGGCTCCGATCACGATCAACGGGAGGGTGTCTGTTACGAATGTCGGCATGGTTTCACTCCTCATGATTTCCGTGGGGCATCAGAATCCGGCTCGACGAGCAGTTTCAGGTTTTGACGTTCGAGAACACGCACGCGATCGCCCGGGGTGAACTCGCTTTTCGATTTCGCTGCCCAACGTTCTCCCAGGACTAGGACCTCGCCTTTGCCGTCCGCCCACCACAGCACCTGCCCCGCGCTGCGCAGCAGAACCCCCTCGCCCGTGACCACGTCGCGCCGATGCGCCCGCCAGGCGGCGGCGAGTGCAATCACCAGAAATCCGGCACTGGCGGCGGTGGCCGTGATGACGACCGGCCACGAGAGCTGGAAACCCGGCACGTCGCCGCGAAACAGGAACAGCGAGCCAACAGCGAACGAGATCACGCCGCCAATTCCGAGCACGCCAAACGAGGGGAGAAACGCTTCTGCAACCATCAGCGCAATGCCGAGCAGCAGCAGGCCGGCACCGGCGTAGCTGATTGGCAGGAGATTCAAGGCGTAGAGACCGACCAGCAGAGCGATTCCGCCGATCACTCCCGGGAAAACGGCGCCTGGACTGATGAACTCGAATAGAAGTCCGTAGAGTCCGATCAGCATAAGTAAGTAAGCGACGTTAGGATTGGTAATCGTGGCCAGAATGCGGTTGCGCCAATCGGGCTCGATTGCCGTTGTGCTCAGGCTCCCGGTATGCAGCCCGACCTGTTGATCGTTGATCGTTACGGTTCGGCCCTCGGCCTGGGACAACAGATCGGATAAGTCCTTCGCAACAATCTCGATGACACGCTGCGACTGGGCCTCGCTCGCGGTGAGAGTGGCGGCTTCCCGGACGGCTTTCTCCGCCCAGGAAGCATTTCTTCCCCGCAGCTCTGCCAGTCCCCTGATGTAGGCAACCGCATCATTGATCGCCTTCGCCTCGCCTGCATTGGCCGGCGACGGAGCTCCTTTCTTGTCGCCGTCTTTCTTGTCATCGTCTTTCTTGTCATCGGGGCGCCAGATGGAGCCACCGCCGCCAAGCTGGACAGGCGTGGCGGCACCGAGATGCGTGCTCGGCGCCATCGCGGCCAGGTGGCTGGCATAAACAATGTAGGTGCCGGCGCTGGCAGCTCGCCCACCGCTCGGGCTTACGTAGGAGACCACGGGAATGGGGGACTTAAGTATCTCTCCTATGATCTCGCGCATTGAGGGGTCGAGACCACCAGGCGTATTCAGTCTCAGCACGATGAGCTTCGCCTGGCGCCCACGCGCCTCCTCAAATCCATTGCGGATATATTCAGAAGTCGCTGGCCCAATCGCTCCATTCACATCCAGAAGAATGGCGACATTCGCCGGCTCGCTCGCTTGTCCAAGTGCTGCCCCGGAGCCGAGGGCGAGCAATGCTACGATAATGAGCCTGTAAAGAAAGTGCACCATGGTAAGTCGCTCAAAGGCTCGCGCGACGAAACAGTCACAACCAGGCGGCCCACTCGCAGGTGAACCTGACTGTTACGGCTGGAGCGCAGGATCCGGTGCCGGGCAGCGTTGACGTAATCGGAAGCCCTGATGCGCAAAGCGCGCTCCGCAGGTCATATGAAGTGAACGCGCATCCGAAATCCCGGTTCCCTCAATCGGATCACTTCAAAAGGGCAGCCCATCACCTCTTTGCGGTACTACTCCATCACCTTGGCCACACCACGATGTTGAGGATGCTGGTCTCGTCCTCAAGCGTCCCCAACAAGTGTAAGCATCCCTGACGTGCCCTGCAGTGCCAGATAGAAAAGCATGGCAGGCCTCATGAAATCCGCATAATCTCTGAGCGTGCTCTGTCGGTATTTAATCCTGCCTTGGAGCTTTATCATGAACAAAACATCATTCGCGGTTGCCGCCATAGCGGCGGCTGGATTTTCGCTCGCGCACCCCGCATTGGCACAATCAGACGACAAGCTCGGTACGGTGAATTTCGAAACATCGTGCAAACCGGAAGCGCAGAAGCTCTTTAACCAGGGGATGCTCTATCAGCACTCGTTCTGGTATCGCGCCTCGCAAAAGGTGTTCGAAGATACGCTGAAGGCCGACCCCGAATGCGGCATTGCCTATTGGGGCATCGCGCTAAGCTTGCTGTGGAATCCCCACGTTTCGCCGCCCGCAAAGAATCTCGCCGATGGCGCGGCCATGATCGCGAAGGGCAAGGCCGTCGGCGTCAAGACCCAACGCGAGCGTGACTATATCGACGCGCTCGCCGTCATGTATGCCGACCACGAGAAGGTCGATCACCGTACCCGCATTCAGGCCTATGCGAAGGCGATGGAGCAACTGGCGCAGCGCTATCCCAGCGACGACGAGGCACAGATCCATTATGCCCTCGCGCTCAATACTTCGGCATCGCCTGCCGACAAGACCTACGCCAGCCAGCTCAAGGGCGCCGCGATCCTGGAGCCGATTGCAGAACGTCAGCCGCAACATCCCGGCGTCTCGCATTACCTGATCCATCTTTACGACTATCCGCCGATTGCCGAGAAAGGCCTCAATGCAGCGCGGCGCTACGCCAAAATCGCGCCGGCTTCGCCCCATGCGCAGCATATGCCGTCGCACATTTTCACCCGCGTCGGCTATTGGACTGAATCGATCGCATCGAACGCCGAGGCCGCGCGCGTGGCCAAAGAGTCCGGAGACCTCCACGATCAGTTGCACGCCATGGACTATCAGGTCTATGCCTACTTGCAGCTCGGGCAGGACGACAAAGCCAAGGCCATCATCAACGAAATGACGGCGATCACCGGCTTTACCGAGACCTTCCTGCCCGGGCCTTACGCGCTGGCGATCTCGCCGGCACGTTACGCGGTGGAACGCGGCGACTGGAAGGCGGCTGCGAATCTTCAGGTCCGCCCCAGCCCGCTGGCTCAGGTACAGGCGATTACCCATGGCGTACGTGCGCTCGGGGCGGCCCGCTCGGGCGATCCCGAAGCCGCCAAGGCCGACATCGCCAAGCTCGTCGAGCTGCGCGACAAGTTGCGTGCGGCAAAGGACGCCTATTGGTCGGAGCAGGCGGAGATCCAGAGGCAGGTCGCGGCCGCCTGGGTTCTCTATGCCGAAGGCAGGCAGGACGACGCGCTGGCCGCGATGAGCGCGGCCGCCAATGCCGAGGACAAGACAGAAAAGCATCCGGTGACTCCGGGCGTTCCGAAGCCGGCGCGCGAGTTGTACGGCTCCATGCTGCTTGAGCGTGGCATGCCCAAGGAAGCGTTCGCCGCTTTCGACGCGACGCTCAGGAAGGAGCCCAATCGACTCGGGGCCTATGCGGGTGCGGCCATGGCTGCCGAAAAGTCCGGCGACCTCACCAAGGCGCGGGAGTATTACGGCAAGGTCGTCGCGATCGCCGAGGGTGCCGACAAGGAGCGCACTGAAGTTACCGAGGCGCAGGCCTTCCTGCAAAAGCACTGAGGTGGAAGGCAGGGCAGCACGTTATGAAAGCATACTTTCTGCCAATCCTGTTGGGGATTCTAGTGATACCGGCCGGTGCTGCCCAGCCGCTCCAGGTGATCGGATACTCAGGTCATCTCGGCGAGTGGGAGTTGACCGCAACGGTTACGGAAACGGCTCCCGGCTCGGCAACGGAATACGCCGGGCCGTTGACCATGAAGCACGTCGGCATCTGTACCCAGGATGGCCCGGAGGAGAAAACAGGTGCGCTGCGGTTTCGAATATCCGCCTCATCGTCAAGATTGAATGCAACAATATCGGTTGCCGGAGTCGAGTGCACTTATAGCGGACAATTATCAGACTCATATACCGGTACGATGAACTGTCCTGGTCGACAGGGCGTTCCCCTCAAGCTCTGGGTGAAATAGCAAGACCGGCGTCACGTGCCGCGTAGTACCGACGCCGTCAACGTCAATGAAAATCGCGGGACGGCGGCAGGATGCGTACGTCGCGCGGGTGGCGGATTTTTTGCGCAGGCGTATCGGCGTGGTCGCGACGGTCGTCGTTGAGCGGCTCGACCAGCGCGGGCCCTGCAGGCACCGGATGCTTGCGGCTTGACGCATCATTGGCGAGGCCGATCAGGTCGGGGGAGCGGTCGAACATCCGCTGCGCCACCAGATGCGTCACCTCTTCCGGGCTGCTCTGGATGTAGCCCTCGACCAGGATCAGGCGGGCACCCATCACCTCTTTCCGGTACTGCTCCATCACCTTGGGCCACACCACGATGTTGGCGATGCCGGTCTCGTCCTCCAGCGTCATGAAGACGACGCCCTTGGCGCTGCCTGGCCGCTGCCGCACCAGCACCACGCCGGCGCAGCGGACGCGGCGCTTGTCGTTCTTGTGATTGACATCCTTGCAGGCGACGACGCGCTCCTTCGTGAACCGCTCGCGCAAAAATTCCATCGGATGGCCCTTCAGCGACAGCCGTATTGTCTGGTAATCGGCGACCACCTGCTCCGGCAGCGGCATCTGGGGCAGTGGCTTGGCGTTCTCGTCGGGCTGCTCGCGGGCGATCGCGGCCTGAAACAGCGGCAGCGGCACGTCGTCGGGCAGCCGCCGCACCGCCCAGAGTGCTGCGCGACGATCGAGCCCGATCGAGCGAAAGGCATCGGCGTCGGCGAGCAGGATCAGCGCGCGCTTGGGCAGGCCGGTGTCGCGGGCGAATTCTTCCAGCGAGGTGAAGGGCCGGCGGTTTCGCGCGGCTATGATGCGGTCGGCCCAGTCGGTTGCTTCCACAACGGCTGGTCCGCGGGCATGCTTCACCTCTCCCGCTTGCGGGGGCCGAGACGAGCGAAGCTCGCTCTGAGGTCGGATCGCATCGATAGATGCGATCCGGGTGGGGGAAGCTCTCTCCACACGGGCAGTGTGACTCGCGGCGGCACCCCCACCCCAGCCCTCCCCCGCAAGCGGGAGAGGGAGCACTGTCCCCGTGCGGCTGGTTACGTCATTCTCCGATGCGCAATTGCACATCCGAGAATCTCGAGGTTCCGGGTCTGGTGCTAACGCACCACCCCGGAACGACGACTGCATTCGTTTCAACCGCTCCTCGTCCTCATCGAGCCAGTGAAACCCGTCGATCTGGCGGAAGCCGAGACGGACGGCGCAGTACTTCCCCTCGCCCTCCTCCAATGTATTCTGGGCAAAGCTGTAGGACACGTCGATCTCGCGCACCTCGACGCCGTTCTTGCGGGCGTCGCCGACGATCTGTGCGGGAGCGTAAAAACCCATCGGCTGTGAATTCAGCAGGCCGCAGCAGAAGGCATCGGGATGGTGATGCTTTAGCCATGACGAGACATAGACGAGTTGCGCAAAACTTGCGGCGTGGCTTTCCGGAAAGCCGTAAGAGCCAAAACCCTTGATCTGCTCAAAGCAGTTTTTGGCGAATTCGAGATCGTAGCCGCGCCGGACCATATTGCCGATCAACTTGGATTCGAATTTTCCGATGGTGCCGACGTTGCGGAACGTCGCCATGGCACGACGTAACCCATTGGCTTCTTCCGAGGTGAATTCCGCGGCCTCAATCGCGATACGCATCGCCTGTTCCTGGAACAGCGGCACGCCAAGGGTTTTGTGCAGAACGTTGCGCAGCTCATCCTTGTTGCCGCCCTTTGGATAGGGATACTGGATATCCTCAGGCTTCATTTTTCGGCGTTTTAGATAGGGATGCACCATGTCGCCCTGGATCGGCCCCGGGCGGACGATCGCGACTTCGATGACGAGATCGTAAAAGGTCCGCGGCTTCAACCGCGGCAGCATGTTCATCTGGGCGCGGCTTTCGACCTGAAAGACGCCGAGCGATTCACCCCGGCACAGCATGTCGTAGACCGGCTTCTCGTCCTGGGGAATCGTCGCCAGCTCCCAGCGCTCACCCTTATGCTCCGCGATCAGATCAAAACTCTTGCGGATGCAGGTCAGCATGCCCAGCGCCAGCACGTCGACCTTCATCATGCTGAGCGCGTCGACGTCGTCCTTGTCCCATTCGATGAAGGTGCGGTCGTCCATCGCGGCGTTGCCGATCGGCACATAGGTGTCGAGCCTATCCTGCGTCAACACGTAGCCGCCGACATGCTGCGACAGATGGCGAGGGAATTCGATCAGCTCGGAGGCCAGCGCAACCGCGAGTTCGACCATCGCATTCGCAGGGTCCAGCCCGGCCTGCCGGACCTGCATCTCGTTGAGACCCTTGCCCCAGCTTCCCCACACCGTATCGGCGAGGGCTGCGGTGACGTCTTCCGTCAGCCCCAACGCCTTGCCGACGTCGCGGATCGCGCTACGCGGACGATAATGGATGACGGTCGCAATGATCGCGGCGCGGTGACGGCCGTAGCGGCGGTAGACATATTGCATCACCTCCTCGCGCCGCGAATGCTCGAAATCGACATCGATGTCGGGCGGCTCCAGCCGCTCCTTGGAAATGAAGCGCTCGAACAAGAGGTCGACCTTGGTCGGATCGACCGAGGTGATGCCGAGCACGTAGCAGACCGCGGAGTTCGCCGCCGAGCCCCGGCCCTGGCACAGGATGTTCTGGCTGCGCGCGTAGCGGACGATGTCGTGTACGGTAAGAAAATAATGCGCGTATTTCAGCTCGGCGATCAGATCGAGCTCTTTCCGCAACGTGGCGCGCAGCTTGTCGTCGATTACGCCACCGAAATATTTGTCGACACCGGCCCAGGTCAGGTCTTCCAGGTGCTGTTGCGCGGTCTTGCCTGGCGGCACCGGCTCGTCCGGATACTGGTATTTGAGCTGGTCGAGCGAAAACAAAATGCGCTCCGCAAAGCGCATGGTTTCCGCAATCGCCTCGGGCAGATCGCGAAACAGCCGCGCCATTTCGTGCGCAGGCTTGAGATAGCGTTCGGCATTGGCTTCGAGCCGCCTGCCGATCGCATCGATCGTGGTCTTTTCCCGGATACAGGTCAGCACGTCCTGCAGCGGCCGGCGGGCGGGATGGTGGTACAGCACCTCGTTGGTCGCCAGCAGCGGGACTTTGGCGGCAAGCGCCAAGCGATGCAGCCGCGCCAGCCGGCGTTTGTCGTCGCCGCGGTAGAGCAGGCTCGCGGCGAGCCACACGCCATCGGCGCGGCTACTCTTCAGGCGCTCCAGCGTTGCCTGCGCGTTCGCCGCATCAAAACGATGCGGCAGCGCCAGCACCAGAAGCTGACCCTCGGCGAAATCGAGGAGGTCATCGCATTTCAGATGGCATTCGCCCTTTTCGATCCGCGTGATGTCGTCGCCGCGCTTGCCGCGGGTGAGCAACTGGCAGAGCCGGCCGTAAGCCGCGCGGTCGCGCGGATAGACCAGAATGTCAGGCGTGCCGTCGATGAAGACGAGCCGCGCGCCTATCAGAAGCTTTGGTTTATGCGTGACGGCAGGGTTGTCGAGCTCGCTCCAGGCGCGCACCACGCCGGCCAGCGTGTTGTGGTCGGCGATGCCGATCACGGGAATACCAAGCTCGCTCGCCTGATGCACATAGGCGCGCGGGTCCGAGCCGCCGCGCAGGAACGAGAAATTGGTGGTGATGCCGATTTCGGCATAGTCGGGCACAGGGCTTTTCATGCGAACAATCCATGCACGAACCACCGGACTGGCGCGGGTTCGCCTTCCTCGTCCACCGGTTCGCTCTCATAGAAGCCGTCGCGGAAGATCCAGAAACGCAGGCCCGCTTCATCCTCGATACGAAAATAGTCCCGCGTTGGGCCATCGCCATTTTGTTTCCACCATTCCATGGCGATGCGCTCAGGTCCCTCCACCCGCACCACCGCGTGCGTGACGCGCCGCCAGGTGAATTGATGCGGCGGGCCGTCGGGCACCGTTGCGAATGGCACTTTGATCGGCTCCGGCTTGTCGAACAGCCGCAAGGGGCGCAGCGGCGGCTCGCCCTCGATGCGCTCCGGCCAGGCGGCCTGGGCGGCTGCCGCCAGATGATGCTGCGCTGGCACCGACAGCACCGCGCGTTCGGGGATGTGGGTATCCTCCGGCAGATGCACGACGACGCGTTTTCCGCCGATGCGCGCAGCAATGCGGTCGATCAGTGCGGACAGTTCGTCATTGTCATGGACGTTGGCGTCGAGGTCGCGCTGCTGCTGCACCACGATTTCGGTGCGGCTGGCGGACAATCTGATGAGATCGAAACCGAAGCCGGGGTCGAGGGGATCGTTGAGCGCATCGAGCCGCTCGCGGAACAGGCGGTCGATCATCTCTGGCTTCGTCACCGGACGTCCGGTATCGACCGAGATCGTGCGCACCGCGCCGTCGGTGCGGAAAAAGCTCGCCTCCAGCCGCCGCGCGCCCTTGCCCTGCCTGTCCATCGCCGTGACCAGCATGCCGGCGAGCGCGGACAGGTTCATCGCGATTACGGTGTCGGTGGCGACCGGCTCGGGAAAACGTTTCTCGACGATGTAATCCGGCAGCGGTTTTCTCGGGCTGATCGGCGCGTCGCCCTGCCCCAGCGCCTGCTGCAATAATGCCGTGAAGGGCGCACCGAACCGTGCCGTGATTTCGTAGCGCCCGCGCGAGGCGACGTCGCCGATGGCCTTTAGCCCAGCCCGGCGCAGGCCGGCGGTGATGGCATCGCCGGCGCCGAGCGCGGATACCGGCAGCGAAGCGACGGCTTCGGCCTCCTCGCCCTCGGCAACGATTTTTCCGGAAGTCTGGCGCGTCAGCGTGCGGGCGCAGATCGCAGTGCTCGCGATCGCGGCGCTGACGGCAAAGCCGCGGCGGCTCAGCGCACCGCTGACGATCTGCAGCAACGCACGCTCGCCGCCGAACAGATGGGCGCAGCCGGTGATGTCGAGATAGAGCCCGTACGGCAGATCGAGCGCCACCAGCGGAGTGAAGCGATCGCACCAGTCGGCGATGTCTTCGAGCGTCTTGCGATCGGCGACTTCATCCGCGTCGAACACCGTCAGCTCGGGGCAGATCGCGCGCGCATTGGCGAGCGGCAGGCCGATCGAGAGACCGGCCTGAACGGCAAGATCGTCGAGGGAGTGGATCAGGATGGCATTGTGCTGCTTGGCGACGACGACGGAGGGGTAGGTTTGCGTCATCTCGAGAGTGCGACTCGCGGCGGCACCCCCACCCCAGCCCTCCCCCGCAAGCGGGAGAGGGAGCGCACCGGCCGTGTCGCGAGCAGCGTCGCTTGAAACGATCTTGGAATTTTCAGCTTGCGCGGCGCTGGCCGGCGAAAGCTTGCGCTTGATGCGGTCGATGGGCAGGCGTGGCAGCCAGAGGCTGAGGATACGCCGACGGTTCACTGAACAGGCACTCATCACAATTCCATTCCATGATCCAGCGGCCGACCGGGCCATGACGGTTACGAACGAGCTGCGCGTCGAAGACGGGTGCGCCCCACGCGTGCGACGGTGATCCAGGCGGCGAATGCGCCGCACGCACGATCCATCTTGTCTCCGCGGTCGAGGGACGCGGCTCCGCCGCTGTCCGCAGCAGCAATGCGGTGACGCCGGAGGCTTGAGCGGCTAGCGTGAGCTTGCGGCTGGCGACGAGATCGAGCTGACGCGCCTGCCCCCAGACTTCCAGCACCACGGCGCCGAGCGCATCGCAGGCCAGCGCGTCGGCGGCGGTCCGCAACGCAGCGTCGGTGTCGGTGGCGCGCACGGTGACGAGCAGCCGCGGATCGAGCCCGAGTTCGGCGAGCCCGCTCATCGACAGCGCACCCGATTCAATTTCCGAAAAATCCTGCCGCACCCAGGCCAGCGGCCGGCGCGGCGATACCCTTCCCGCCAGCCCTGCGATGAAGCCGGTTGCGGTCGCGCTCTGGTGTCCCTCGGCGAACACTTCATGCACCGCTGCGAGCGCAAGCCCACCCTGCAGCACAGCATCCGCCGCCTTATGGCCAAGCGCAATCTTGTTGAGGTCATGCGCATCGCCATGCGCCTCCAGGCGCTCGATGCTTCCGCGCAAACTCGCAAGCGTGCTCGTGCGTGCGGTGCTCATCCGCCGTTCCTTTCAGAAAATTGGCCTTTACCGCTTCTTCCCTAAGTGAACGCGCGGCTGGCTCATTTGTTCATGATATGTTCTAATATAAAGCTAACAGCGCCGGCAGAGTCAATCGAGATCGATCGCCTTGCCGATTCATGAGCGAAATCAAAGTGATACGCGACTCCCCAGCGACAACGGCGAAGCCGTTGCGCGGAGATGCCGGCGGAGAGTGTGGAGTAAGCACATGCACCACATCACCCTCGACAGCCAAACTGATTTCGATGGCTGGCGTAAAGCGGCCCGCACGCTGGCGCTGAATGATGTGAAACCGTCCGACGTGAGCTGGCGCGTGGCTGATGATGATGATGAGCCCGAACTGTTCGAGCCGACCGCGCCACCGCTCGAACCGCCACAGGGCACCTTCAACGTACCGGCCAGATTCGTTGAACTGGCGGAGGTTGCGATCCTGCATCGCAACCCCGAGCGCTTCGCCCTGCTCTATCGCCTGCTATGGCGGTTGCGAACGCATCACGATCTACTTGAACTCGCGACCGATCCTGACGTGGCTGAAATCACCGCGATGGCCAAGTCCGTGCGCCGCGACGAGCACAAGATGCATGTCTTTGTCCGCTTCCGCGAAATAGGTCGCGAACAGAAATCGCACTTCGTCGCCTGGTTCGAGCCGGAGCACCACATCGTCGAACTGGCCGCCCCGTTCTTCGCGCGCCGTTTCGCCGACATGCCCTGGTCGATCCTGACGCCTGATCTCTGCGCGCATTGGGACGGCCATGTCGTCTCGTTCACGCCGGGCGTCAGCAGAAGCGAAGCCCCCAGCGCGGACCGGCTGGACGAAATCTGGCGGCGCGATTACGCCAGCATCTTCAATCCAGCACGGCTGACTGTGAAGACGAGGAACCTGCAAGAGGGTTCAATGATTAAGCCTGCAGTCAAGCGTGCGGAACGCGACGCTACGGAACCATATCAGGCGCCAAAACGGCCGGAGCCGCCCATGGTGCGCAGAAGAGTTCAGGACGACATTGAGACGCTGCGCGAAGAAGCCGCCGATTGCCGCGCCTGCCCTCTTTACAAGAATGCGACGCAAACCGTGTTCGGCGAAGGCCGGCAAACCGCGCGGATCATGCTGGTCGGCGAGCAGCCTGGCGACAAGGAAGATCTCGCCGGAAAGCCGTTCGTCGGACCCGCGGGGCAAATGCTCGACCGCGCGCTGGAAGAAGCCGGCATCGACCGCCGCACGGTCTACGTCACCAATGCTGTGAAGCATTTCAAGTTCGTGCCGCGCGGAAAGGTCCGCCTGCACCAGAAGCCGAACACACCTGAGATCAAGGCCTGCCGGCAGTGGTACGAGCGCGAGCTGGCCGCGATCAAACCCGACCTGGTGGTGGCGATGGGCGCAACCGCAGCGCAAAGCGTGTTCGGGAAAATCACGCCGATCAACAAGAACCGCGGCCACCCGATCGATCTCGCCGATGGCACCAGGGCGCTGGTCACGGTGCACCCGTCCTATCTGCTGCGATTGCCGGACGCCGATGCCAAGGCGCGCGAATACCGGCGCTTCGTCCAGGATCTCAAAATCGCCGCCGGCGTGCTGCGAAAATCAGCACATGCGGCCTGAATTCCGCCAATCCGGCAGGCGCAATTTCTGGTGAAATATAACGGGAAAAATTGACAATCCTGCCCGCAACCATTAATTGATGAAAGACACAATCGCATTCTCAAGGGAATGTGGGACGTCTGCTCACGCTGTGATGCTCCCACATGGTCGACGCGCTGCGCGGTTCCCTACCTCCAGCCCCGGCGCCGTGCAGCGCGCGACCCTCTTCCTAGCTAGAGCGAGATGATTTTTCCTGGAATCGTCATCTCGCTCTATCTTTTTTGTTTGAGCATGATCTTTTCGAAAAACCGGTGCCCACTTTTCCGGATCATGCTCTCGCCACGGCCTCCAGTTCTGCAATATCGAACTTGACCATCTTCAGCATGGCCTCGGCAACACGCTTGGCTTTTGCGGGGTCGGGATCGTTCATCAATTCGCCGAGCCGTCTGGGCGCGATCTGCCAGGAGAGGCCCCAGCGGTCCTGCAGCCAGCCGCATTGCTCGATCTTGCCGCCCTCCCTCAAGGCGTCCCACAAATGGTCGATCTCCGCCTGCGTGTCGCATTCGACCATGATCGAAAAACTGTGGTTGAACCGGTCGAGGGGACCCGCCTCGATCGCCATGTAGCGCTGGTCGCCCAGGGTAAAGGCCGCGATCTTGACGCTGCCGGGCGGGCCGCTCGGGCTCTCGGCCGGCAGCGACGAGACCCACTGGACTGACGAGCCGCGGATCAGCGAGGTGTAGAAGCCGATCGCGGCCTCCATATCCTTTTCGAACCAGAGATGCTGTGTGACCTTCATCGAAGCTGCCTTTCTCCATCAGCTACCGGCCGGCGCGCGGCCGCTTCTGTGGCAAGGACGGATGGAGGAGGCGGCGTTCCGACAGGGGCAATCAAAAATATTGTGGAATTTCCCTGAACCACCTGTGGCCCGGACAGCGCGCATCCCTGGCCATACGCGGCCGGGATAGCCTAACTGTCATTAACGGTTCGCAATCTCCTGCTGGCATGATGCCGGCGCGATCTGCTGTCGGCGAGCCTCTACGTACCGTTCTCGAACCTGTTCTGACGCCATCGGCGATGCGGTCGGGACGCTGCCGTGGCAGGCCCGACGGATAGCGGGAGACCGGAACCAAACTGCGGCCTTCTGCTTTCCGCAAAGTACCTGACAGAGGATGATAGGACACCAACATTCACACATCACGCGAACCCAACAGCTCTGCAGCCGGAGCCCGCCATGACCAAAAAGCCCCCGAATGGCACCAAGCTGATCCACGACCCGATTCGGGAGGAAATGCTGGACAGTTTCGATGAAGAACTGGAACTTGAGATCGACGACGATCGCCTCGATGCGCTGACCAATGAATTTGCCGACCATACGGCAGAAGAGACGATCGATCGCCGCGTGTACTTCAAGGAATTATTCCGTCTGCAGGGTGAACTGGTAAAACTGCAGACCTGGGTGCAGCAACACCAGCTCAAGGTGGTGGTGATTTTCGAGGGGCGCGATTCCGCCGGCAAGGGCGGCGTCATCAAGCGCATCACCCAGAGGCTCAATCCGCGGGTCTGCCGCGTCGCGGCGCTGCCGGCGCCGAACGAGCGTGAGCGCACCCAATGGTACTTCCAGCGTTACGTTTCGCATTTGCCGGCCGGCGGTGAGATCGTGCTGTTCGACCGTAGCTGGTACAACCGCGCCGGCGTCGAGCGAGTGATGGGCTTCTGCACCGAAGATGACGTCGAAGAATTCTTCCGGTCAGTGCCGGAATTCGAGCGTATGCTCGTGCGCTCCGGAATCACCCTCATCAAGTACTGGTTTTCCATCACCGACGAAGAGCAGTATTTGCGCTTCATGATGCGGATCCATGATCCACTCAAGCAGTGGAAGCTCAGCCCGATGGATGTCGAATCGCGCAGCCGCTGGGAGCAATACACCAAGGCCAAGGAAGCGATGCTGGAGCGTACCCACATTCAGGAAGCTCCTTGGTACCTCGTCGAGGCCGATGACAAGAAGAAGGCACGACTGAACTGCATCGCGCATCTGCTCGAACAAGTTCCCTACCAGGAAATCAAGCGCGAGCCGGTGGTACTGCCGCCGCGGGTTCGCAACCCGGAATATAGCCGCGGGCCGATTCCACCCGAAATGTACGTACCGTCGCGCTATTGAGCGCGGGACCGAAGACTATGCTCAGTCGAAACGAGCGGCAAATAATGAAGGCCTGCATTGGAGATACAGGCCTTTCCTCATGTGACCTCGCACTTCATGTGCGATCGAAGTTGAAGTGACGTACTCCCTTACGACGCCGCCAGCTTGTTCTCGACCAGCTTGATCCAGTACGAGGTGCCGTACACGATCGCCTCGTCGTTGAAATCGTAGGCGGGATGGTGGAGCCCTGCGCTGTCGCCGTTGCCGCAGAAAATGAAGGCGCCGGGACGTGCTTCCAGCATATATGCAAAATCTTCTGCACCCATCAGCGGCGGCATCTCGTGGACGTTCTGGGCGCCGGCCACTTCCTTGGCAACCCGCGTGGCGAACTCGGTCTGCTCGGCGTGATTCTTGGTGACGGGATAGCCGCGCTCGTAAATGAGGTCGATCTTCGCCCCGGTCATCCTGGCTACGCCCTCGCACACCTCACGCACCCGCTTCTCGACCGTTTCGCGCACTTCCGGTGTCAGCGTCCGCACGGTGCCGCGGAGTTCGGCGGTCTGCGGGATCACGTTCCGCGCATTGCCGGCATGGAACTCGCAGATCGAGATCACGGCCGAATCCAGGGGATCGATGGTCCGCGACACGATCGACTGCAGCGCGGTAATGAGCTGCGAACCGACCAGCACGGAATCGATGCATTTGTTCGGGCGCGCGGCATGGCCGCCAAGCCCCTCGATCTTGATATCGATCGAGTCGGTCGCGGCCATCACGGGGCCGGTCCGGATGGCGAAGGAGCCGACCGGAATTCCCGGCCCATTATGCATGCCGTAGACCTGCTCGATGCCGAAGCGGTCCATCAGCCCGTCCTGGATCATGGCGGCAGCGCCTGCCCCGCCCTCCTCGGCCGGCTGAAAGATCACGACCGCGTCACCGGCAAAATTCCTGGTTTCGGCAAGGTACCGCGCTGCACCCAAAAGCATCGCGGTGTGGCCATCATGTCCGCAGGCATGCATCAGGCCCGGCGTCTTGGAGGCATGAGGAACGTTGGTTGCCTCTTCGATCGGCAGCGCATCCATGTCGGCGCGGAGCCCGATCACTTTGATCTCGCCCTTGCCGGGCTGCTTGCCCTTGATGACGCCGACGACGCCGGTGCGGCCAAGGCCGGTGGCGACCTCGTCGCAGCCGAATTCGCGCAGGCGGTCGGCCACGAATGCTGCAGTGCGGTGCACGTCGTACAGCAATTCGGGATTTTCATGGATATCGCGGCGCCAGGCCTGAATATCGGGTTGCAGATCGGCGACGCGGTTAACGATGGGCATGGGAATTCTCGAACCTCAGGTTGGAACGTTAGACCTCTGTAGCATGCAAGCGGCGGTCCACCCAAGACGCACAAGGAACATCCTGCCCCGCCGGCAATGCCGGGCTTGTCCCGGCCATCGGCGTCTGACTATTAGGGCGGAAAGACGTGGACGGGTGGAAACGGACAATGCCGAAACGGCTTGAAGGCGATTTCGATTATATCGTGGTGGGCGCTGGCACAGCCGGCTGCATCATGGCCAACCGGCTGTCGGCCGATCCCAAAAACCGCGTGCTGATCCTGGAGGCCGGCGGCAACGACAACTGGATCTGGTTTCACATCCCGGTCGGCTATCTCTTCGCGATCGGCAATCCCCGTTCGGACTGGATGTTTCGGACCGAGCCGGAGCCCGGTCTCAACGGTCGCTCCCTTGCCTATCCGCGCGGCAAGGTGATCGGCGGCTGCTCCGCCATCAATGCGATGATTTCGATGCGAGGCCAGGCCGCCGATTACGATCACTGGCGGCAGCTCGGCCTGACCGGCTGGGGCTATGACGACGTCAAGCCGCTGTTCAAACGGCTGGAGGATCATTTTCTCGGTGAAAGCGAACATCACGGCATTGGCGGCGGCTGGCGCATCGAGGCGCCGCGGCTGTCGTGGGAAGTGCTCGACGCGGTCGGCGATGCCGCCGAGGAAATGGGCATCAGGCGCATTGCGGATTTCAACACTGGCGACAATGAAGGCGTCAGCTATTTCCACGTCAACCAGAAGCGCGGCCGGCGCTGGTCGTCCGCGCGCGGTTTTCTCAAGCCGGTGCTGAGCCGCGCCAATCTGCGGCTGGAAAAGCACGTGCTGGTCGACCGGCTCATCATCGAGAACGGCCGCGCCGTCGGCGTGCGCTTCATCCAGGGCAATGAGGTGTTCGAGGCCCGCACCAAAGGTGAAGTCGTATTGTGCGCGGGATCGATCGGCTCGACGCAGGTGCTGCACCGCTCCGGCATCGGACCGGCCGACTGGCTGTCACCGCTCGGCATCGATGTCGTGCTCGACAGACCGGGCGTCGGGCGCAACCTGCAGGACCATCTGCAGCAGCGCGCGATCTACAAGGTCGAGGGCGTCCGCACGCTGAACGAGACCTACTGGTCGCTGGTCCGGCGCGGCATGATGGGGCTCGATTACGCCTTCCGCCGCCGTGGGCCGCTGACGATGGCGCCATCGCAGCTCGGCATCTTCACGCGCTCCGATCCACGCCGCGCACGCGCCAACATCCAGTTTCACGTGCAGCCGCTGTCGCTCGACAAGTTCGGCGATCCCCTGCACCGCTTTCCCGCGATTACCGTGAGCGCCTGCAATCTGCAGCCAACCTCGCGCGGCACCGTGCGCATCCGCTCGGCAAAGCCAGACGAGGCGCCGTCGATCGCGCCGAACTATCTTTCGACCGACGATGACCGCCAGGTCGCCGCGGACGCCATCCGCACCACGCGGCGGCTGATGAAGCAGAAGCGGCTCGAACGCTACCACCCGGTCGAATACCTGCCCGGCCCCAGCGTCGGCGACGACGACGCCTCATTGGCAAAGGCCGCCGGCGATATCGGCACCACGATCTTCCACCCCGTCGGCACCGCGAAGATGGGCACCGCCAACGACCCGATGGCGGTTGTCGACGAGCGGCTGCAGTTCTACGGCATCGCGGGCCTTCGCGTCGCCGACGCGTCGGCGATGCCCACGATTACGTCCGGCAACACCAACACGCCGACAGCGATGATCGCGGAGAAAGGCGCGACGATGATACTGGAGGATAGACGCAAATAGCTGCATGACGAAGCAGCCCAGATGACCCAACGGACCATCTGGGCTACACGCTCACGCTACTGCGCCCTGCGATAGTGCCGCGTCGACCTCTGCCGCATCCGCGGTTCGGGCGCGGGCACAGCCTGGTTGTAATAGGCATTGGAATTGTAATACGCATTGGACTGATTGAACGACCGGTATGCCGGCCGGCCGTTGAGCACGTCGGCATTGGGGTGATAGAAGGAATAGGCGCCGGGCTCCTGGATCGCGGCTTGCGCGAACACGGGCGTTGCGATAGCGGTCATCAGAAATGCGGCGGCGAGTGTTGGGATAGATTTGGTCATTGGTGATATCCTCTTTAACGTGAAATCACTCCACCCAATTGGGTATCGCACCGCAAAAGCCGATAGCCGTGCTACGGCTCTCACCGCGATTTGAAAAGCCGTGCTTGAAAGCGCGCGATGGCGTGAACGCGCGAGATACGCCCGCCGGCACATCAGGAGAATATTTGCCTACGAATGAAACGATCGGCCGGCCTGCCCGCGCTGGACTATCGGCGCAGACGTGCGGCGGCAGAATGAGATGAAGGCCCGCCGCCTTCCGGTTGCAAGATCCGCAAAACTGACACAGATTTCGGGCATTGCCGGAGAATAACGGCGAACGCGAGCATCGGAGGGCACGTCCATGATCAAGGTCAGCGTAATGTATCCCAATACGCCCGGCGGGCGCTTCGATCACGACTACTACCGCGACAAGCATATGCCGCTCGTGAAGGCGCGCATGGGCGACGCCTGCAAGTCCTACACGGTCGACAAGGGCCTGGCCGGCGGCGCGCCGGGCGCGCCAGCGACCTATGTCGGCATGTGTCACATCTTCTGCGACTCGGTCGAGGCGTTCCAGGCCGGCTTCGGGCCCCATGCCAAGGAGATCATGGCCGATATCCCGAACTATACCGATCAGTCTCCGGTCATCCAGATCAGCGAAGTCGTCGTCGGCTGATGCCGCAGCCTCCCGGCTCGCGATGTAGGGTGGGCAAAGCGAAGCGTGCCCACCATTTGTCATCGAGCGCGTTCCTTGATGGTGGGCACGCTTCGCTTTGCCCACCCTACCGACTGCGAGCTGATTTGCCTCGCGCCCAAGCGAAATTTCAACGCGCGGCTGCGACCAATTGGCACGACGGGCAAATCACCAAAAGTCTGTCCAGCCCTTCCGACAAAAATATTCCACTTAACTTCGAGAGCAAATCATCGGCATAACTCCGCCCATCTCACCCAATTGAGGGGCGGGTCGCGATCGTCACGAACGTGCGGTGAGATGCGATGGACGCGGAAGGCGCAAGACGTAGGCGCCGGAAGCGTACGGCGAAGTCGTGTGGTTCGGGCGCCGCGGTGCTGGCGTTAAGTCCTTAAGAAGCGAAGCTTCTCAGGGGCGACGGAGGCAAAAGAGCCGTTCTCCGGGAAGAGCACGAAGTAAGCCGTAAGGCCATTGCGCAGGGAAGGCCGGGATGCTCCCGCTGTACCTGTATGCTCGTGTGCGTTCTTCCTATGCGCAATTGCACACGAGACCGCGGGTGCAGCAAGCACCCGGTCTTCCCCATAGGCGTTAAGTTTATTCTTGAGTGTTGGAATCACGTGTGATTCCAAAACGGGATGGCAGACGAATCGCTTCTGAACGAGGACTGGACGAGAGTGGTTACGCAGCTCGGCGGGGCTGCGCAGCTTGAGATAAGTGCGCGCCAGACGAAGGCTTTCGTGCGGCGCCAAATTCCAGATGCGGTGTCGTTACTTCGGCTGATGCTGGCCTATTGTCTGGGTGAAAGAGGGTTGAGATCGACAGCCGCGTGGGCCGCTTCTGTTGGCCTTGCCGACCTCAGCAGCGTGGCGTTGTTCTATCGCCTGCGTCAATGTGGCGATTGGTTTGCAGTGCTGGTGGAGGGCTTGCTCGCTGCGGCAGCCCCGAAGGCGAGCCGAGGCCGCCTGATCCGTATTATCGATGCGACGACAGTGCCTCAGGCAGGACCGGCTGCGCGCAGGAACAGTGAGCTTTGGCGCGTTCATAGTGCATTCGATCTGCCATATGAGCGCTTTGGTCACTTCGAGCTGACAGATCAGCAAGAGGGCGAAACGTTTGACCGGATACCGGTGGTCAAGAACGAGATCCGCATTGCTGACCGCGCATATCTGCAACCTGACCGCATCGCCGCTGTCCGCGACGCCGGGGCAGACGTTTTGATCCGAGCGGGCTGGAAGAACGCACGTTGGCTTGATGCCAAAGGCCTTCCGTTCGATCTGATGGCCCAATTGCGTGCGGCGAAGGCGCACGGACTGATCGATCGGAGGATTTGGATCAAACGCAAGGACGGTGCGCCTCTGGCTATGCGTCTGGTCGCAGTCAAGAAGCCCGCCGGTGCAGTCGCGGCTTCGCGTCGTAAAGCCCGGCGAGACGCACAAGACGAAAACCGCGTCATCTCCAAAGAAACTCTGGAAGCCGCGGATTGGGTCATTCTGGTCACGTCGCTCGCACGGAACGAGTTCTCCACCAAGGATGTACTCGCGCTCTATCGACTGCGATGGCGCATCGAACTTGGCTTCAAGCGACTGAAGAGCCTGATTGGTCTCAAGACGCCACCTGGAACCGATCCGCGCTCCGCCAAGCCCTACCTGCTGGCCCACCTCTTGATCATCCTGCTGCTCGAGCCGCTTGCCCGCGACTTCGAGGACTCTCCCCGCTGGATGCAGGCCGCCTGACGACACCTGGCGCTTGGCGTATTCTGCAACAACTCGTTGCATCCTTGCTACAAGCGATCATTCCACAACCAACCATCCGTTGCTTCCGCCGCAGAAAACGAGCGCTTGGGCGGCACCTGCGCGAGCCTCCTCGAAAACGTCGGTATCAATCGATGCTCGCGCTACCTTAACGCCTATGCGGTCTTCCCTGCGCCCTCTGTTTTCGGAGGGCGAAAAGAAAAAGCAAAGCTCGGGCGCCATGCGTCGCGAGATCGCGAAGTCATACTCCGTTGTCATCGTCCGCCAACGGGTCGCGCGAATGCGCGCCCGATGACAGGCTCCAGCGGACGATCCAGTATCCCAGAGACGCCAGTGATTGAACCGAGAAGCCAGCGGCGTACTGGATCCCCCGCCTTCGCGGGGGATGACGGCGTTGGTACCGCAATTCAGAAATTGCAGAGCCCCCGCCTCACCCCCGCAGCGCCTGCAGTCCCTTGAACGTGAGCCGCTTGGGGTCGCGGACGCCGGCGAGATAGAGCTTGCGGATGAAGGCGACCGCCGCATCGCGGTCGCAGTCGGTCAGCGCAACGATAGCGTCGACGGCAATTCGCTGGGCGTCCATGGGCTTCCTCATGCTGTCAGGTGCCGCAAGGCACGCAGCGTAGGGGCACGCCGGTTAATCCGGCGTTAACCGTGAGGGCATTTTGGACGATTCGTCTTCACACACGTATACGCGAAATAACGCATGGAACCGTCCGGACGCAGCCACCGCCGATGCGAGTTCACGAATACTGCATCACGCCATCATCGATCTTGCCGTAGCGGAGCGTGACGATGTCGAGCGCGTAGTTCTGGTACAGCCGCCACGGCCGCTTCGAGCCCTGCTTGGGCAGTTTGGCGATCGAGCGCTGCACGTAGCCGGAGGAAAAATCGAGCGACGGCAGTTCGGTGACGTCAGGGTCGACATTATGCGGCATGCATTGCTTGTAGCCGTTGCGGTCCATGTAGTTGATGAGGCGGCAGACATATTCGCAGGTCAGATCGCACTTCAGCGTCCACGACGCGTTGGTGTAGCCGAACGCGGACGCCATGTTCGGGATGTCCGAATACATCATGCCCTTGTAGTTCAGCGTGCGCGCGAAATCGACCGTGCGGCCGTCGACACTGACTTCAAGCCCCCCGAGCACCTGCAGGATCAGTCCGGTCGCGGTGACGATGATGTCGGCCTCGAGCTCGCTGCCGTCCTTCAGCTTGATGCCGCGCCTGGTGAACGTATCGATCTCGTTGGTGACGACGGAAGCGCGCTTGTCGCGGATCGACTTGAACAGGTCGCCGTCGGGCACCAGACACAGCCGCTGCTCCCACGGATTGTAGCGCGGCGTAAAATGCTTGGCCACGTCGTATTCCGGCCCCAGCGCCATCTTCACTCCGCCGAGGATGAGTTGCTTGGCGCGGTCCGGCTTGCGCCGGCAGAGCTGGAAGAAATACATGCCGAACAGCACATTGCGCCAGCGGATCAGGTGATAGGCGAGCTTGGCGGAAAGATTCCGGCGCAGCTTGTTGGCAAGCGCATCTTCCGCCGGCCGCGCCACCACGTAGGTCGGCGAACGCTGCAGCATGGTGACGTGCGCAGCGGTCTTCGCCATTTCCGGCACCAGCGTCACCGCGGTGGCGCCCGAGCCGATCACGACCACGCGTTTTCCCGCATAGTCGATATCCTCCGGCCATTTCTGCGGATGTACGATCTGGCCGGCGAAATCCGCGGTGCCCGAAAACTCCGGCGTGTAGCCCTCCTCGTATTTGTAGTAGCCCGAGCACATGAACAGGAAACTGCAGGTGAAGCGCGCGATCTCGGTTGCGCCCTCGCCTGTGGTGCGTTCGGCTTCCACCGTCCAGCACGAATCCGGCGAAGACCACGACGCGCGATTGACGCGGTGGTGGAAACGGATGTGCTTGTCGATGCCGTTGTCGGTTGCGGTCTCGCGGACGTAGTTCAGGATACGCGGGCCGTCGGCGATCGCCTTCGGCTCGGTCCACGGCCGGAACGAATAGCCGAGCGTGTACATGTCGGAGTCGGAGCGGATGCCGGGATAGCGGAAGAGATCCCAGGTGCCGCCGATGCAGTCGCGCCCCTCCAGGATCACGTAGCTCTTGCCCGGGCACTTCTCCTGCAGGTGATACCCCGCGCCGATCCCGGACAGTCCCGCGCCGACAATGAGGACGTCGAAATGCTCTGCCGTATCGGTCATGGCGATCTCCCTGCTTTCAGATGTAATGGGCAGCAGGCAGAAATTGCAACTCGCATTGTCAGGTTGCTGCGACGATACAGGCTGTATCGGAATTTACTGTTGAATTTCAACCATCGCAGGTTGTGCGACCGGCCAGCAAAAAGCCCCGGATCGCTCCGGGGCTTGGTAGTGCCTTGGCGTTTACTTCAGGACGTCGCCCGCGACGGCACATCCTGCGTGAAATCAGTAGCGGTAATGATCCGACTTGAACGGGCCTTCCGGCTTGACGCCGATATAGTCGGCCTGGTCCTTGCGCAGTTCGGTCAGCTTGACGCCGATCTTGGCGAGATGGAGCCGCGCCACCTTCTCGTCCAGCGTCTTCGGCAGCACGTAGACCCTCTTCTCGTACTTGCCGTCCTTGTTGTTGGCGAACAGCTCGATCTGCGCCAGCGTCTGGTTGGTGAAGGACGCCGACATCACGAACGACGGATGGCCCATGGCGTTGCCGAGATTCACCAGACGGCCCTCCGACAACAAGATAATGCGGTGCTTGTCGGGGAATTCGATCTCGTCGACCTGCGGCTTGATGTTGGTCCATTTCAGGTTACGCAGGCCCGCGATCTGGATCTCGTTGTCGAAGTGGCCGATGTTGCAGACGATGGCGCGATCCTTCATCGCGCGCATGTGGTCGATGGTGATGATGTCCTTGTTGCCGGTCGCGGTGACGAAGATGTCGGCGCGGGGCGCGGCGTCTTCCATGGTGACGACTTCATAGCCTTCCATCGCCGCCTGCAGCGCGCAGATCGGATCGACTTCGGAGACCATGACGCGGCAGCCGGCCTGGCGCAGCGAGGCGGCCGAGCCCTTGCCGACGTCGCCGAAGCCCGCGACCATCGCGGTCTTGCCGGACATCATGACGTCGGTGCCGCGGCGGATGCCGTCGACCAGCGACTCGCGGCAGCCGTAGAGATTATCGAATTTCGACTTGGTGACGCTGTCGTTGACGTTGATGGCGGGGAACAGGAGCGTGCCCTTGTTTGCCATGTCGTAGAGGCGGTGCACACCCGTGGTGGTCTCCTCCGAGACGCCCTTGATGTTCTTGGCGATCTCGGCGAAGTAGCCCTTCGGCTTCTCCTTCAGGAGGCGCTTGACGAGCGCATAGAAGATTTCCTCTTCCTCCGAAGTCGGCTTGTCGAGGAAGGCGGTATCGCCCTGCTCGGCGCGGTAGCCGGCATGCACCAGCATGGTGGCGTCGCCGCCGTCATCGAGGATCATGTTGGGCGTGCCGCCGCCGTGCCAGTCGAACAGCTTTGCGGTGTAGTCCCAGTATTCGGCAAGCGTCTCGCCCTTCACCGCAAACACCGGAATGCCGGCGGCGGCGATCGCGGCAGCCGCATGGTCCTGCGTCGAATAGATGTTGCACGACACCCAGCGGATGTCGGCGCCGAGTGCGGCCAGCGTCTCGATCAAGACCGCGGTCTGGATCGTCATGTGCAGGGAGCCGGCGATGCGGGCGCCCTTCAGCGGTTGCTTCGGACCGTATTCCTCGCGCGTCGCCATCAGGCCCGGCATCTCGGTCTCGGCCAGCGAGATCTCCTTGCGGCCGAACTCGGCGAGCGAGATGTCCTTGACGATGTAGTCGGTGAAGGCGGGCTGCTTGGCGGCGGCGGTGGTCATGGGGAGTTTCCCTCTGTTGAGCTCGTCATTCCGGGGCGCGCGTGAGCCACGAACCCGGAATCTCGAAATCATGGAAAAAGATTCCGGGTTCACCGCTGTCGCGGTGCCCCGGAATGACGCTGTTAAAACTAAACCGCGCGCTTGAGCGGCTCGACCAGATCGGTCTTCTCCCAGGAGAAGCCGCCTTCATTGTCGGGCGTGCGGCCGAAATGACCATAGGCCGCGGTGCGCGCGTAGATCGGGCGATTGAGATCGAGATGGGTGCGGATGCCGCGCGGCGTCAAATCCATTGCCTTCGCCGCCGCCTTCTCGAGCTGGTCCTCCGGCACCTTTCCGGTACCGTGGGTGTCGATATAGATCGACAGCGGACGCGCCACACCGATCGCGTAAGCAAGCTGCAGCGTGCAGCGATCGGCGAGACCGGCGGCGACGATGTTCTTGGCGACGTAGCGCGCGGCATAGGCAGCCGAACGGTCGACCTTGGTCGGGTCCTTGCCGGAGAAGGCGCCGCCGCCATGCGGGGCTGCGCCGCCATAGGTATCGACGATGATCTTGCGGCCGGTGAGACCGGAATCGCCGTCGGGACCACCGATGAAGAATTTTCCGGTCGGGTTGATGTGCCAGATGGTCTTGCCGTTGATCCATTCCTTCGGCAGCGCTTCGCGGACATAGGGTTCGACGATGTCACGGATCTGACTGGAAGTGAGGTCCTCGACCAGATGCTGGTGCGAGACCACGATCTCGCGGACGCCGACCGGCTTGCCATTCTCGTATTGCACGGTGACCTGGCTCTTGGAGTCCGGACCCAGCACCTTCTCGCGGCCGGAGTGGCGGGCTTCGGAAATCAACCGCAGGATCTTGTGGGCGTAGAAGATCGGCGCCGGCATCAGGTCGGGCGTTTCGTTGGTGGCGTAGCCGAACATGATGCCCTGATCGCCCGCGCCTTCTTCCTGGTTGCTGGGCTGCTTGGCATCGACGCCCTGCGCGATGTCAGCGGATTGCGGATGCAGCAGGATTTCAATGTCGGCGGTCTTCCAGTGAAAACCCTCCTGCTCGTAGCCGATGTCCTTGATCGCCTCGCGCACGGTGCTTTCGATCTGCTCATTGGTGACCGATTCCGGGCCGCGGGTTTCACCGGCGATCACCACCTTGTTGGTGGTTGCGAGCGTTTCGCAGGCGGCACGGATCTGCCACGGATCGATGCCCGCCTTCGGACCTTCCCGGTAGAACAGGTCGACGATCTCGTCCGAGATTCGATCGCAAACCTTGTCCGGATGACCCTCGGAAACCGACTCGCTGGTGAAGAGATAGGACGCGCGCATCAACAAACCCCTTGTTCCCGCCGGACCCCGGCGGCTGTCTGTGTTGTGTATCCTGGAATGTCAGTCGCGACGGCGCGAAATGACGTAGGATTCGTCGTAAAACCAAAGCCCATTATGCTTGCGCAGAACCTCTCTGGTGGCATCGAGGGTTCGGCTGTTTTCAGTCATTTCCGTCAACCGGTCATCTTCGATCTGGGCGACATACACCGCCGCGTTCCACGCTGCAAAGGCCGTCGAGGTTCCGATCGAGCCGGTGACCTCGTTGGGCAGCGCTTCCATATCATAACGGAAGATGGAACGGTTATCGGCATAGGCATTAAAGTTAAGATCCCGCCCGGCCGAACCCAGCTCGTATTTCACCGCGCGCAATAGCTCATGGCGGCTCACGGCGAAAGGATTTTCTCCCGGCCAGACCGCCTGGATGATTTCCAGGCCCGGATCCTGCCCGTGGGAGTGAATTCCAATCAAACGGCCGCCTGCCCGCAAGCTCCGGGCCAATGGCGCGATAATCCGCTTGGCGCGGAAATTCACAGAGGATTTCGCCCGGTATGGCTGGGATGCGATCACGAGGTCGAAATTGGCCTCGGTTCGGCCTGCCCGCGGGATGATCGAATCAAGCAGGAACCGGTGGTCCTCCCGGTACAGCACCAGCGCCACCGGCCGCTCATAGATCGGCATGCCCGATTTGGGGCTGATATTGGCCCGCCAGTTCTGTTCCAGAAACGGCCCCAGTTCTGCGATCTGGGTCTCGAATTCCCCCGAAGAGCCCCCCCGGAGAGCCACCTCATGCCAGAGCATGCCCGCGGCTGCCGCAGGCGAAGCCGGCGTCAGCCAGGGCGCCTCCGCGTAATGCATGTTGGTCAGGACGACGACGGTCGCGGGGTGCTCGAACAGCCGGTCCGGCACCTTGTCGAGCGTGAGACGGACGTCCTCCAGGCTCAATTCCTTGCCGGCGATGTAGAACGGCATATGGGGAAAGCGGCCGTGCATCGAGCGCATCACCCTTGCCAGCACCGTGCCGTCGCCGACGCCCGCATCGAATACCCGCAGCGCCGGCGGCCGTGGGTGCAGGCTGGAGAGCTCCAGCGCCACCCGCTCCGCAATCACCCGCTTTTCGCTGCAGGTATGGACGAACAGCAGGTATTTCTGCCGGTTCTCGAAGAAGCGGAAATTGCCCCTGGGGTCGCGCTTTTCCGGCGGCACTTCGAGGCCGCGCGGCGGCGGCAGCGCGCCGGTGGACGCCGCGATATAGGCCTGGATGCGGTCCAGCGTATCGATGGTGATGCGCTTGCCCTCACGCAGCCGGTGCACCAGCTTGCCGTCGTTGACCGCCCGGCGGCCAAACGTCGTCTCCGCCATGTCGGCCTGGCGGCAGAATTCGGTGATCTGGCTGAGGATCTGGTCGTTTTTCATGGCAGAGGGTTTGGGAAGCACCGGTGGGCAGCACGAGATGGCCCGGTTGTCCTACCACCATCTGCCCACCGAGGGAAATGAATCCCTGTCCGGCCCAAGCGCCGTCGTTGCGAGGCGAACGCCCGCCGCTCACGCTCCACGCAATGACGGCTGAGTGTCTACGACTTCCCCCACACCTCGTTCGCCACCTCCACCGCGAGGCTCAGCTTCGCCCACTGCTCTTCCTCGGAGAGGATGTTGCCCTCCTCGGTGGAAGCAAAGCCGCATTGCGGCGAGACCGCGAGCTGGTCGAGCGGAGCAAATTTGGCGGCCTCTTCGAGGCGGCGCTTGATGTCGTCCTTCTTTTCGAGCTCACCGAATTTCGAGGTAATGACGCCGACCACCACGACTTTGTTGCCCTTCGGCAGGTAGCGCAGCGGCTCGAAGCCGCCGGCGCGGTCGGAATCATATTCGAGGAAGTAGCCGTCGTAATTGGTGCCGGCGAGCATGGTCTCCGCCACCGGCTCGTAACCGCCCGAGGAAATCCAGGTCGAGCGGAAATTGCCGCGGCAGACATGGGTGGTGATCACCATATCGGACGGCCGCTCGGCCAGCGCATAGTTGATGATGCGCGCATAGATTTCCTGCAGACCGTCGGGGTTGTCGCCGCGCTCGCGCGCCTTCTGCAGCTCGTCCTGCGAGCAGAGATAGGCCCAGACAGTATCGTCGAACTGCAGGTAACGGCAGCCGGCGTCGTAGAACGCCTTCACCGCCTTGCGGTAGGTCTTCCCCAGGTCGAGGAAGAATTCCTCGAGATCGGGGTAGACCTCCTTCGAGATCGACTTGCGGCCGCCGCGAAAATGCAGCACGGCCGGCGACGGGATCGTCATCTTCGGCGTGACGTGCGCCGTGTCGGCATGCTTCTTCAGGAAGCGGAAGTGATCCAGCATCGGATGGTTGTCGGGGAAATCGAGCTTGCCGATCACGCGGACGGCGTCGTGGCGGGTCTCGACGCCCGCGAACTGAATGCCGGTTTCGGGGTGGAAGAGTTCGCACCCCGTCAGTTGGCTAAGAAAATCGAAATGCCACCAGGAGCGGCGGAATTCGCCGTCGGTCGCGAGCTTGAGGCCGATAGAGGCCTGCTTGTGCACGACCTTTTCGATCTCGAGGTCTTCGGCCTTGCGCAGGTCCTCCGCCGTGATCTCACCCTTCTCCAGCTTGGCGCGCGCTTCCTTGATGCGCTGTGGCCGCAACAGGCTGCCGACTTCGTCGGCGCGGAACGGTGGCTTTGTTCTCTGCATGGTCAACTCCCATCAAATCTAATGCGCGACGGCGCCAGCGACGCCGAGATAGCGTTCGAGCACGGCGGGATCGGCTTTCAACGCGCTGCTGGCCGCATCATGCACGATTGCGCCGCGTTCCAATATCACAACCCGATCGGCCAACCCCAGAATCTTTTGTGCGTTCTGCTCGACGATAACAGAGCAGATGCCCCCGGCCCGGGTGATGGTGCCGAGCGCCCGCAGCAGTTCCTCGACGATGATGGGCGCGAGCCCCTCGGTCGGCTCGTCCAGCAGCAGCACCTTGGGATTGAGGGTCAGCGCGCGGCCGATCGCCAGCATCTGCTGCTCGCCGCCGGAGAGCTGGTTGCCGAAATTGCTGCGGCGCTCCTTCAGCCGCGGAAACATCTCGTAGACCTTTTCCACGGTCCATGGGCCGGGCTGGGCCACGGCGGTCATGTTTTCCTCGACCGTCAGCGAGCGAAAGATATTGCGTTCCTGCGGCACCCAGCCGATCCCGGCCCGCGCCCGCTGGTCCGGGCGCATCGTGGTGATATCCAGCCCACCGAGCGCGATCGTTCCGCCGAAGCGTCGGGTGATGCCGACGATCGAATTGATCAGCGTGGTCTTGCCCGTGCCGTTGCGCCCCAGCAGCGCCAGCACCTGGCCCTCGCCCAGCGTCAGCGACATCGAGGGCAGCACCACGGCTTCGCCGTAGCCGGCGCGCAAGGCGTCGATGGCGAGAAGCTCAGGCATGGACCGCCTCGCCCAGATAAACCGCCTTGACCTGGGGATCCCGCGCCACCTCATCCGGTGGTCCCTCCACCAGCATGGCGCCATTGACCAGCACCGAAATCCGGTCGGCAAAGGAAAACACCAGATCCATATCGTGCTCGATCAGCAATACTGTGACGTCCCTCGGCAGGGCGGCGACGGCCGCTAGAATATCGTGGCGCTCGCTCTCGGGCACGCCGGCGGCGGGCTCGTCGAGCAGCAGCACCCGCGGTTTGGTGGCAATCGCGACTGCGATCTCGAGCAGGCGCTGCTTGCCATAAGGCAGCGTCGCCGTGCGCTCGTTCATCACGTCGAGCAAATGAAAGCGCCCGAGCGTTTCCGCGATCTCCTGGTTGACGTCGTCGCGCGTACCCATCCGGCGCCACCAGTCGCCGCCGCGGCCGAGCCGCTCGGACACCGCGAGCCCCACGGTTTCCAGCGGAGTCAGATCGGCATAGAGCTGATTGATTTGGAAGGTGCGCGACAGCCCGCGGAGCACCCGCTTGTGAACCGCAAGGTCCGTGATGTCATTGCCTTCCAGCAATATCCGCCCGGCATTGGGCTTCAGCACACCGGTCAGGAGATTGATGACGGTGGTCTTGCCGGCGCCATTCGGCCCGATCAGGGCATGGCGGGCGCCCTGCTCTACTTTCAGCGACAGGTCGCGCGTGACCCTCAACCCGCCGAAGGATTTTTCCAGCCCCCTGGTTTCCAGCGCGATCGTCATGGCGCGTCGCTCTCGGGAACGGCAACGACGGCCTTGCGTCCGAAGACCTGACGGATGACGAGGTTCGGCCCCCAAAGCACCCAGCGATGGATGCGCTCGCGGCCGACCAGCACCATCACCACCAGAACGAGGCCGATCCAGAACAGCCAGTATTGCGGCGTGATGGTCTGAAACAGTTCCTGCAGCATCTTGAAGACGACGGCGCCAATCAGCCCGCCATAGAGATAGCCGGTGCCGCCGATCACCAGCACCAGCATCAGATCGGCCGAGCGTTCGAACGCGAACACGTCGAGCGAGGCGAGCGCCGTGGTCTGGGTGAACAGCGCACCGGCAATGCCGGCGTAGAACGCGGCGATCGTATAGATCGCGATCAGGCGGCGGTTGACGGGCACACCGATCGCGGATGCCCGCAACGGATTGTTTTTGATTGCGCGCAGCGACAGGCCGAACGGCGAATTCACGATCCGCCGCGCCAACAGAAACAGCAGGAACAGCACGATCAGCGAATAGAAGAACCCGGTCTTGCCGAACATGTCGAACGCGAACAGGCCGAGGATCGGCTGCATCTCGATGCCCTGCAGCCCGTCGGTGCCGCCGGTGATGTTGGAGAAGCGCTCCGCCAGCGCTTCGAGCAACAGCGCAATGCCGAGCGTCACCATCAGCCGCGTCAGGTCGACGCCGCGGATGACAAGGAAACTGGTGAGGAAGCCGAGCACCATGGCGACGAGGCCGGCGACGACCAGCGCGATCACCGGCTCGTTGATGATGCCGTGCAGCGCCAGCAAGCCCGCCGAATAGGCGCCAACGCCAAAGAACGCGGCATGCCCCAATGAGACGATGCCGGCGTAGCCGAGGATCAGATCGAGCGACAGCGTGAACAACGCCAGCCGCAAGATATCGGTCATGATCAGATAACGGGACGGAAACAGGAACGCGCAGGACAAGGCAAGAATCCAGAACGCAATCTCGGCCGGGCGCCAGCGGGCGCGGGCGATGGCATGGGATGAGACGTCGGAGGTTGCGGTCATCTTGGACTCAACGCGCAGCGGCGCGGCCGAACAGGCCGTTCGGACGCCAGATCAGGATCACGATCATGATCGTGTAGATGACGAACGGTCCCATCTTCGGCACGTAATATTTGCCGGCAACGTCGCCGATACCGAGCAAAAGCGAAGCGAGGAACGGCCCGGTGATGCTGGAGGAGCCGCCGACGGTGACCACGATCAAAAAGTAGATCATGAATTTCAGCGGGAAATACGGATCGAGCCCGAGAATCTCGGCGCTCAGCGCGCCGCCGAGGCCGGCAAGGCCGCAGCCGAAAGCGAAAGTGAACGCAAACACCTGCGGCACGTTGATGCCGAGGCCGCTGGCCGCGCGCGGATCGTCGACCGCGGCGCGCAGGCGGCTGCCAAAACGGGTTTTCGACAGGATCAGTTGCAGCGCCACCGTGAGCAGGCCGCAGATCACGATGATCATCAGGCGGTAACGGCCGATGCCGACCCCGAAGAAATCGAACTGGCCTTCCAGCGCCGCCGGCAGCTTGATGAAGATCCGCGACGATCCCATGATGTAATCGACCGCCGCTACCGACATGAAGGTGAGGCCGATCGTGAACAACACCTGGTCGAGGTGGCTGCGGGTATAGAGGTGGCGGTAGAGCGTGCGCTCCAGCGCCACGCCTATCGCCGCGGCTGAGACAAAGGCGAGCGGAAGCGCCGCGAAGAACGGCCAGCCGGAATTGTTCACCAGCACCGCGCAAATATAGCCGCCGGTCATGGCGAAGGCGCCATGGGCGAGATTGACGAAATTCATCAGCCCGAGCGTCACCGCCAGCCCGCAGGCGAGCACGAACAGCAGCATGCCGTAGGCGACACCGTCGAACAGGATGGTGAATAGCGTGGTCATGGGGCGCCGAAGAACCTTTAGGACTCGTCATTCCGGGGCGGCGCAGCAGCGCTGAACCCGGAATCTCTTTGCAACAACCTCGAGATTCTTAGGTGCGCAATTGCGCACCATCGTTCGCGCTTTGCGCGCCCCGGAATGACGGCTTTGCCGTCACTTCTTCGTCTTGCCGGAATCTTTCACCGCCTCGAAGGTCGCGAACTCGACGTTATAGAGTTCGCCGTCGACCTTCTCGACCTTGCGGATGTAGATGTTCTGCACGATGTCGCGGGTTTCCGGATCGATCATGATCGGGCCGCGCGGGCTTTCCCACTTCATGCCCTTCATCGCCGCGACCAGCGCATCGCCGTCGGTCTTGCCGCCGGTCTTCTTCAGTGCCTCGTAGATCAGGCGGATGCCGTCATAGCCGCCCACCGCCATGAAGCCCGGGCGCTGGCCGAAAGCCTTCTTGTAGGCAGCGACGAATTCCTTGTTCGCGGCCGACGGATGCGCGGCGGAGTACATATGCGCCGTCACGGTGCCGAGCGCGGCGTCGCCCATGCCGTTGAGCAGGTCGTCATCCATCACGTCGCCGGGGCCAATCACCCGGATGCCCGCCTTGTCGAGCCCGCGCTCGGCATACTGCTTCATGAAGCCGCCGCCCTGCCCCGCCGGCACGAACACGAACACCGCATCGGGCTTGGCATCCTTCATGCGCTGCAGAAACGGAGCGAAATCAGGGTTTTGCAGCGGCACCTTCACCTCTTCGACGATCTCGCCGCCACCGGCGGTGAAGTTCTGCTTGAAGAAGTTCAGAGCGTCGTTGCCGGGCGCGTAGTCGGAGGTCAGCGTCGCCACCTTCTTGATGCCGTTCTTGGCGGCCCAGTCACCGATGATGGTCGACGACTGCGCCAGCGTGAAGGAGGTACGGACGATATAGGGCGAGCGCTCCGTGATGATCGAGGTGCCCGCCGCCATCACGATTTCCGGAACCTTGGCCTGCGTCGCCAGCGGCGCGGCGGCAAGGGCTGCCGGGGTCACGCCAAAACCCGCGATGAAATTGACCTTGTCGTTGACGATCAGTTCCTGCGCGAGACGCTTGGTATTGTCGGGAACCGCTGCGTCGTCCTTGAGGATGACTTCGATCTTCTTACCGGCGACGGTATCGCCGTTCTGCTGCATGTAGAGCTTGACCGCGTTGTCGATCTGCTTGCCGGTCGATGCCTGGCCACCGGTCATCGGCAGGATCAGGCCGATCTTGACTGTTTCCTGGGCGTGGGCCGGCGCAAGCGCCAGCATCGCGGCGACCGAGGCTGCGGCCAGCAATAGTTGACTGCGAATAGACATGAGCATCTCTCCCCCTGATCGGCCTTGTGCCTCGAACCGAGTCCCCGGCCCTTGATCTCACCATAACCCAGAATTTTCCGCCGGGTAGCACGGCAACATGGCGTCCTTGACCGTCCTTTTGTCAATCGGACCATGGGCGTGTCGCAGCGATGAAGCCCATAGCCGTGAAAGACACGATGGTACTATAATATGATCCGATGTCGCTGACCGCATGTCCCGCGGTTGCCGCCTATTTTGTACGATCGTACAAATGAAGTCCTGTCAACAAAGAACGGCCTCTCATCGGTTCCCCAAGACAGCGCCCTAAATCCATCATCCTTAAACGTCAAAGGCGTAACCTTCTGCCGATGCCGACCAGCGCGCGCCACATTGCCATGATCGCCACCGTTGCCCTCGCGGGCAGCGGCTTGAGCGGCTGTGGTACCATCAACGAGAAGGTCTCAGCCGGCGTCAGCGATGCCATTCCGGCCTGGGCCGGGGGCCTGCCCGCCGACGCGCCGCCGCGCCCGGGAACCGCGAAGTATGACGAGTACATGCGGGAGCGCGAGCGAAAACGCCTGATGCCGGCTTCCGAGCGCGACAAGGAGACCAACCCGGCTCCCGGGTCCCAGGATGCGGCGCGCTAGTCCATAAACACCACGGTCTTGCGGCCGTTGAGGATGACGCGATCCTCGAGGTGATGGCGCATCGCGCGCGCCAGCACGCGGCGTTCGATGTCGCGGCCCTTGCGCGACAGATCTTCCGGCGTATCGCGATGGCTGATGCGCTCGACGTCCTGGTCGATGATCGGGCCTTCATCGAGGTCGCGCGTGACGTAATGCGCGGTGGCGCCGATCAGCTTGACGCCGCGCTCATGGGCCTGGTGATAGGGCCGCGCGCCCTTGAAGCCCGGCAGGAACGAATGGTGGATATTGATGCAGCGCCCGGATAGTTTTGCCGACATTTCGTCCGACAGTATCTGCATGTAGCGGGCCAGTACGACGAGATCGGTCCCAGTGTCCTGCACCAGTTTCCAGACCGCCTCTTCCTGCTCGCGCTTGGTTTCCTTCGTCACCGGCAAATAGTGGAACGGGATCTCGCCGAAATCGAGCGAGCCATAGGTCTCGCGCGGATGGTTGGACACGATCGCGGTCGGGATCATTTCGAGTTCGCCGGTGCGCCAGCGATAGAGGATATCGACCAGGCAATGATCCGACTTCGAGACCAGCAGCATCACCCGGCGCCGGCTAGCGCGGTCGCGCATTTGCCACTCCATGCCGAAGCGATCGGCGATCGCGGTGAAACCGGTCTGCAAGGCCTGCAGTTCGACCGCGAGATCGGCGGCGGTGAACACCACCCGCATGAAGAATTTCTTGGTCTCGACGTCGTCGAACTGCTGGGCGTCCAGGATGTTCTGACCGTTATGGGCCAGAAAGGTCGACACCGCGGAAACGATGCCGGGGCGATCCGGGCAGGACAGGGTCAGGACGAATTGATGATCGGGCATGGCGCGGACTTGGCTACAATTCGGGCAGAAGGGTGAAACCTCGGATTTGCGGCCCTGCTCTATCACCGCAGAGGCGCTTGCGCCAATCCGGAAACCGGGGTCAGGATGAACAAAGCGCGAAGCGAAAGCGTTGGAGCGAGATCATGGCTGACAGACTGAACGGTTACCGCATCCTGATCCTGGAAACGCGCGAGGAAGCGCAGTTTTCCCGCCTGCTCACCGAGCAGGGCGCCGACGTGCTGCAATGTCCGATGTTCACCATCCACGACGCGCCGGATCCGGCGCCCATCGAAGCCTGGATCAGGCGGTCGATCGAAAAGCCGTTTGACGATTTGGTGCTGATGACCGGCGAAGGCCTGCGCCGGCTGATGAAGGTCGTCCGGCGCATCGGCGTCGAGCAGGAATTCATTGCCTCGCTCGGCAAGGCACGCAAATTCGCCCGCGGGCCCAAGCCGGGCAAGGCGCTGCGCGAAATCGGGCTGGAGCCGCAGATGACGACGGAGAAGCCAACCTCCGAAGGCGTCGCCGAGATGCTGTCGCGGCTAGACCTCAGCGGCCATCGCGTGGGCCTGCAACTCTATCCCGACAAGGATCACAGCGTACTGATCGGCGCGGTCAAAGCGCAAGGCGCCGAGGTCGATACCGTGCTGCCTTACGTCTACGACGCGCAAGCCGCCGACGCCAACATCATCAGCGCGATCGACGAGATGGCGGCTGGCCGCATCGACGCGATCGCGCTGACCAATCTCGGCCAGGTCCGCCGCCTGATCGAAGTCGCCCGCGCGCGCGGCTGCGAGGACCGGTTACGCGCCGGGCTCGATCGCACCCCGATCGCTTCCGTCGGACCGGCGGTATCGGATGAACTTAAATCCCACGGCCTGCGCACCGATATCTATCCGGCCGAGGACGCCTTCTTCATGCGGCCGCTGATATCGGCGATGGCGGCAGAGCTTGGCAGGAATCCGCCGCGCGCGGCTGCGGGAAACTGACGAGTTCAACCATAATCTGGATTACTCGCGACCGGCAAAACGTCCGCTTTGCTGCTGAAAGCGGATATTACGCGCTGATCTCCGCATGTCCGGGACGTGCCAAGCTAGCTGACCTGACGACACGGCTAAGGAAGGTCCACCTTACCCGCGATAACGGAAGTCACGAACTGACTACAGCTACTTCCATACTACCGTCAGCGATTAATATCTGACGTGAACTGGCTCACAAATGGACGATGGCGCCAAACTAACGCGCACGTACGCAGGCCCGGGCCCTTTGGCGGATGTGCGCTAGTGCGATCACCAGGTTCGGGAGAGCGTCGAACATCGACGTCCATCGCGCTTTCCAATGATCCCAAAAACGATTAATCTCTTCCTCTTCACGCAATTCAGAAACCTGATCGGAGAATAAGCCACACGATAATTAGATGGAGGAACCAATGGTGAAGAGAGCGATTACGCTCGGCGGCGGCGGTCCCGCAGCCGGCCTGCACATCGGGGTTCTGGAAGCTATTGCCGCTGCCGACATCAAGCCGAAGATAACGTTTGATGTGTGGGCATTGTCCTGCATCGGCGCCTGGGTTGGCATTGTCTACAATCAATTCGGCGATGAAGTTGAAAACAAAGACAGGGCCGAGCTGACCTATCAATTCTTCAAGAATGGCGTTTTTCGGGACGACGAAAGCTATGAGCGCTTTCCGATCAATACGGTATTCGGGCCCGCTTGGCGCAAGCAACATAAAGCCTCTGAATAACTTCGTCACCGACCGCGACGACTATAAAGGCTTCCTCTGGGACCCGTACATTTCCGACTAAGCAAGAAGACCCAACGATGTCCCTGAAGAGGCTTAGGTCGGAGGACTATCAACGTATCGAGCTGATCACGCGGACAGCATCCGCCGTCCTGATCGACGGAGCAAGAATCCTCAAAAGCATTTCGAGGTTCTGCGCTACCTGGAGCTGTAGGTCAACGTTACGTCTGAGTAGGAGCAAGTTATCATGCCAAACCTTAAATATTACGTTGTGAGCACGGACAGAGATCAGCTCCAGATTTTTTACGGCAGCAAACCGCCAGATAAAGAGCCGGAGAACGAGCTTGAAGCCGACGAAACGGCCTTCAGGGAGCGATGGGTCCCCCGGACCTGGACGATCGTGCATTCCTGTGACGATGAAGAAGCAGCGAAAACGAAGCTCCAGGAAGAACGCGTGAAACTGTCTGGTCAGAAGGAAGGCGAAGCGAAGGGCAAGAAGTGAAAGCCATAGCTCTGGACGGACCAGGAAGGAGCACACAATGGGTGACGCTCAACGATTGGGAGTTGATTGGACACAGCAGCAGTGGGGGGCCATCGACGCGGCAGTCGCATCGGAAGTGAAACGCGTTCGGGTCGTGGAACAAGTGATTCCGACGACGAAAGTCGGTGCAAACGACAAGACAGTCGCCATTGATCGGATCGACGCTCTGACGCGCACCATCGATGACGTGACGACGATCCCGCTACCCGAGATCTCGGTCCAGTTCTTCTTGGATAAGCAGCAGGTCCAGCAACCCGAGCTCACGCGCGCACTTTCATTGGCTCGACGCGCCGCGAGCGATTTTGCTCGCATCGAGGATGAGGTACTTCTTCGCGGCCTTGCAGTCGTTGCTAACGGCTATCGGCCAGATGGTCGTGCTCTGCCAAGGCGCGCGGATATTCAACGCGGGCAGGACCGCGCGAACTATGATGGCTTGGCTGGTAGTGCTCGCAATGTCGCCTACGGCCCGCGCCGTCGGCCGCATCAGCTAGTGAATGCTACGGGGGGCGGATTCGGTTACGGCCCCCTCATCGTTTCGGCTGTAGCCGAAGCGATTGTCATTTTGGAAGCAGCCGGACACATGGGGCCATATCACCTGATTCTCGGACGCGATGCTTTCATCGCCGCCCTCACACCGAACGCACCCGCTCTGGTACTTCCAAAGGACCAGATAGAGCCTCTTTTGGCATCGCCCATTCGACGTTCCCCGGCGCTTGATGCGGAAGAAGGAGTGCTTGTTTCGGTTGGAGGCGATCCTGCAGACCGAGTCGTTGCTGTAGAACCAACGCTGCGCTTCATCGAAACGACCGCGCAGGATCGGTACCGCTTCCGACTCTACGGCGTGCTCGCGATGCGTCGCAAGGAGCCGGAAGCCGCGGTGCGGCTGTTGTTCCCACCATAGCGCCACACAACGCAGTGCAAGCGACAACTCGTGTAGTTCAAAAACTCGATCGGAGAACGTTCAAATTGAGGCACGCAACAGATTAAATGGAGGAACCAATGGTGAAGAGAGCAATTGCGCTTGGTGGTGGTGGGCCGGCAGCAGGGCTGCACATCGGGGTTCTGGAAGCTCTTGCCGACAACGATATAACGTTTGATGTGTGGGCATTGTCCTGCATCGGCGCATGGGTTGGCATTGTTTACAATCAGTGGGGTGACAACGAAGATAGGGTCGAAAAGACTTATCAATTCTTCAAGAATGGAGTTTTTCGGGACGACGAAAGCTATGCGCGCTTTCCGATAAACACCGTTTTCGGACCGGATTGGCGCAGCAATATCAAGGCTCTGAATGACTTCGTCACCGACCGCGAAAACTATAAAGACTTCCTATGGGACCCTTACAAGATGATGGATGTCTTCCAGGACTCCATGAAGATTTTCTTCGATCAGTTCCCTGACCGGTATCAAAAGAGGAAATTCACAAAATTGGATGAAGGGGATTTCAATAGATGGATTCTCAACCAAGCGATGGCGACCAATCCCCTCGTCCGTTACCTCACATCGATGATGTACTTGTCCAATGTCAACGGCCTGTCCAGGATCAACTATCCTGATAGCGAGTTCATGAAGAGCATAAATTTCGCGGAGCTGGAAAAGCAAGGAAAGCCAGCCATCTTTCACAACGCGTGGAATCTCGACGAACGGAAGCTCGCGTTGTTTTCCAATCGTGAAATGAAAAAAACGAAAGAGTACAAGGGTTCTATCGATGCACGCTCTCTTTGTGCGTGTTCGGCTCTCCCCTTCGTCGAGGGAACCGTAGAAATCGACGGGGTTACCTACTGCGAAGGAGCTTTGGTCGATACGGTCAACTTCTGGAGCTTACTCGAGGAACACTCCAATCTAGACGAAATATGGGTGAGCAGGATCGTCGATTCGAAGCAAATCCGAAAACCGGAAAATCTTCATGATGCCTTGGCAAATCTTTGCCAATTGTTTGCAGCAACCGTGGGCGAAGATGACGTCAAGCTGTTCAAATACCATGTCCGGTATGACAATCCGGGAACAGGGAAAGAATGGAACGGCACAGTCGTCGAGATTCACGTGCCGGGGCACATCAATTTCAACTGGAATCACAGCAATCTGGATAACGGGCGAAAGCTGGGGAAAGCCGCTGCGGACCAAGCAATTGCAGTGTATGGCAGAGAGATAAAGGAAAAGCCGCACAACAAGCCATATTTTATAAACGAAAATCCGGAAGAGAAAGACAAGGACGAATGGCTAGCGCTGCTCAAGAAACATGATGAATATGTAAAGCGAGCGGCTCTGCAAAGCCAAGGTAAACAGCAGCTCTAAGACCAAATTGCTGTAGTCCAGGTAACGTCACCTCAACCGGTCGAGCAAAGTCTCTGCCTGCTTTAGATCTTGTGTGTCGAAGCCCTCCGTGAACGAGGCGTAGATCGGCGCGAGGAAATTGAGCGCTTCCTCGCGTCTGCCCTGATCGATCCACAGCGCGGCACGGTCCGTTGCGGCTCGAAGTTCAAGCGTCTTGGCGTGTTGGCTTCTTGCCGTGCTTAATGCCTGGTCGAGCAGTGCCTGCGCTTCGGCTTCGACGTCTGGTCGGCCGCGGACGACCAGCACCCGTGCCTTCAGCCGATACAATTCGGCCTCCAAAATTCGTTCGCTGTTGCGGCTGGTTGTAGCGAGGCCGTGCTCGACCAATTCCAGCGCGGCCTCGTAGTCGTGATCGATCAACAACGGCGGGCACAAAAGCACGTCGAGCGCAGTGGTAGCCAGCTGATAACCTGCGCTACGATATTCGTCCAGCGCGGCACGGATCTCCCCGAGTGCGCTGGGTGAAGGATCGAGCGACGCTACGCATATGCCCCGAATGGCGCGCGCCAGGCGCCATTGCCGGAATCCATGCTCCTCCGACAGGGCGATACAGCGTTCGGCATGACCTTGCGCAGTCAGGAACTCGCCGCGAAGCGCGTAAATAATGCATGCATAGTAACAAGCATACGCCTGCGAATGCGGATGACCGATGGCGTTGGCACGCTGAATGGCAGCGTTCATTCGCATAATTGCCGTATCGGCGTGGCCGAGCAGCCAGAGGGCCCACGACATCAGCGCCAGATCGGCCACGCCGGCATCCTGGCCGGCCGCACGCGCCGCCAGCCTATCCTCCTCGCTGCTGGCCTCGAATGCTTCGTAGGCCCGTTCGATCGCTTCATGGGCACCGGTGAGACGTCCCATGAAAAGGCGGATCATCCCCTGCCCGCGCATCGCGTTGAGCAACGCCGGTCGATCGTCGCGCGCTTCGGCGAGTTGGAGCAGGGCTGCGATCGTTTCCTCGGCCAGCGGCAACTCACCGCGCATTACGCTCGCCGTGGTCAACCAGAACATCACCTGGTGTCGCTCGGGAGGGTCTCCAAGGCGCTCGCACAGCTCGCGCGCGCGGGTGAAGGTTGCCATCGCCTTGTTCGAGGCCGGCCCTTGGGTAGCGATCAGGCAGGGCCCGAGAGCGAATTGGAAGTCAAGTTCCAACCTGTCCTTTCGCGCGCTGTCAGGCAGATGGCCCAAGGCCTCGATACCTCGTTGCAAATGCGCGATGGCCTCAAGGTTGGCCGAGCGCATCGCGGCCTTCCTGCCGGCCTGCAGCCAATATGCCTCTGCCTTTTGGAACAGCCCGGCCTCCGTCAGATGATGCGCGAGAGTTTCGGGTTGAGTCTCCACGATTTCCGGGAACCGTTGCTCGAAGGCGTCTGCGATTGTGGCATGCAGCGCTGCGCGTCGGCTCTTCAGGAGCCCCGAGTAGGCAGCATCCCGCACAAGCGCGTGCTTGAAGGTATAGACCGCCTGGGGTATCTCGCCCCGGCAGAATATCAACTCCGACCGAACCAACTGGGCAAGCGCCTCCTCAAGTCTCTCTTTTGGCAACCCAGCTACGGCGCTCAGCAGTTCGTAGGAGAACTCGCGACCCACCACAGCGCCGATCTGAGCTACCTCCCTCACCGGAGCCAATCGATCGAGCCTCGCCATCAGCGATGCGTGCAATGTCGTCGGAATCGCCATCGAGGGCAGAGGACGGTTGAGGACGTAGTGATCGTCCTGCTCATGTAACAGCCCGGTTTCGAGCACCGTCTTGGTCAGCTCCTCCACGAACAGGGGCACGCCATCGGTGCGGGCGAGGATCTGGTCCATTACCTCCCCGGGGAGCGTTTTGCCGGCGGTGACGCGCTCGATTAACGCCGCCCCGTCGCGCCGGTTCAGCCGCGTGAGCGAGATCGTCGTCACATGTGCATGACCTGGCCAGGGCGGCGCGAACTCGGGCCTCGCGGTGATGAGCAGTAGCACCCGAAGCCGCGGTACCTGTTCCAAGGTCATCGTGAGCAGCTCCAGCGACGTCGGATCCGCCCAATGGACATCCTCAACAATGACAAACACGGGCTGTCGCGCCGCCAAGCCATTGAGCTGAGTCAAAAACGCCGCCAATGTTATCTCCTTGCGCTTCTGCGGGCTCAGCTCTGGCATGCGGTAACGGTCACTGGGTGGTATCGACAGAAGGTTGGCCAGAGGTAGCACGACGCGGTCGGCATCAGCGCCGGACCGCACGAGCAGCGCTTCAAGCTTGGCGAACTTCTCCGCCGGCGGGTCGCTCCGCTCGAACCGGGCAGCCCGTTCGAGCTGGCGGATGAATGGATACAGCGCACTGTTAGTGTGGTGCGCCGAGCAGAACTGGCGCACCGTGATGTGCGGTTCGGCGTGGAGCCGCTCGTCAAGCGCTAAAGCAATGTGCGACTTGCCGATACCGGGCTCTCCGGTGAGCATCACGGCGCAACCTTCGCCACGCTTGGCGTGCTGCCAGCGACGCAACAGCATCTCGATTTCCTCGTCACGCCCAATTGGCGGCGCCAATCGGGTTTTGTGCTGTGCCTCGAAACGGCTTTCCACTTCGGTCGTTCCCAGGACCTGCCAAGCTGGTATTGGCTCCGCCCATCCTTTAAGCGCGACAGGACCGAGATCGCGGTATTCGAAATGCCCATCAGTGAGTCGGTGCGTACTCTCGGAAATCAGCACGGTACCGGGACTGGCGAACTGCTGCAGGCGCGCAGCTAAGTTCGGCGTCTCGCCGATGACCGTCTGCTCTTGGGCCGAGCCTTCGCCGGTCAAATCGCCCACGACCACCATGCCGGTAGCGATGCCAACGCGAACCTGCAGCTCGGTGGCGGGGTCCGTCCGGAGCTTAGCCACGGCATCGACCAGCGCCAGCCCGGCGCGTGTCGCCTGTTCGGCATCGTCCTCGTGCGCCTGAGGATAGCCGAAATAGGCGAGCACGCCATCTCCCATGTACCGCGCGATAACCCCGTCATTCTGGGCGACAACCTCTGCGATGCAGCGGTGATAGGCGCCCATTACGGCCCGCAAGTCCTCGAGATCAAGGCGAGCCGAAAGGGCCGACGAGCCGACCAGATCGCAAAACATGACTGTAAGTTGACGCCGCGCGGCGTTGTCCGCCGACGCCGGCTTGGTGCCTGTTCGAGGTGTTCGCGGAACCTCTCCCTGAAGTTCTGCGATCGCGCGCAGCATCTTGCGGCGATGCCCAAGCAGAACACCCAGGTCCTTTAGATCCTGCTCCGTGAGATCTCGAACGACTGAGAGGTCGATGGCGTTTTCGCGGAATCGCTCGGTGTACTCGCTCAAACCGATCGATGCTAGCCACTCTGCAATACCCGTCATGGTATACCTATGGCGTATACAATGAGAATAGCACATGGGAGAGCCTTGCGAAGGCACATCTGTCGACGGAAGCGCCGACCGCCGGACGTCTGGTTCAGCGTAACGCAGTGGCCCCGGCGAAAAGTGGACTCTGCCAAGCGCGATGTCTGTTAGGGGGTCGATTCTGTTGCAAAACTCGGCTGGTTTCGATTTCAGCTCCTGATTTTTGGATTTTACGGGTTTCGTTGGGTGAGCTCTCCCTTTTGTCTGACCTGTTGACGCTATCGACGCTTGACGAGGCGGCTAAGCGAGGCAGGCCTGTGCCAGAGGCGGGGCATGGCAGAGAAGCTTGGCCAGCCGCCTCAGGTTTTGCGCAGTTGCTGTCAGTAGCACTTCGTCTCTGACGCCACTCAAGCCCCGCAGCCGGAACCGGTCGAGCCGGAAAATGCGCTTCATGTGCGCAAATCGCATCTCGACCTTCTTGCGCTCACGGCGGGACTGCTGGAAGGCTTCCGTATCGGCCAAGGCGCGGACACGATCCCGCACATCTTCGTTGAGGTCGCGGGTGATTTTGCGCGCGGTCGCGGTCGTGCACTTTGGCTTCAGGGAACACTGCGAGCAGTCGCTCTTGCTGGCCCTGTAATAAACGATGTGGCCTTGATCGATATTGCCCGTGCTGGTCAGTTCCGCACCGCCTGGGCAAATATAGATGTTACGCTGTTGATCGAAGACGAAGTCGGCCCGGCTGAAGGTGCCATCTGTACGTGCAGACTTGTCCCACACCGGTACGTGCGGTGCGATGTTGCGATCCACCAGCCATTTGAGCAGCCTGACCGCGCCATAGACCGTATCGCCCGCGAGCCGCTGGGGCCGCAAATCGAAGCGGCGTTCAACACGGTCCACCATGGTCTGGGTGATGGCAATCTCCACGGTTCGGTTCGCCCGAGTGCCCACCGCATCGATGATAATGCCGGCCTTGTTGTCGATCAGGTAGTTCGCATCATAAGCAAAGAATGGGTCCAGGCCTGGCCTCGCAACCCATGTCGCTTGCGGATCGGTAAGCGAGACTTCCTTTGGAGGCTTGTGTCGATCGCTGCCTTTGCCTGAACCGCCAGCATCTCCACTACCGTCTTCATCGCCGCGGGCGGTATCGAGGGCGGCGAGGTACTCGCGAACTGCATGAGATGCCTCCTCTACCTTCGGCCATGCAATCGGCTGGTCGCCGGGCATCCGCTTCTTCTTATCCACATCCGCTTTGATCAGGCTCGCATCGATCGAGAACGCTTCGCCCCCAACCAGCCCGGTCGCAATGCACATTGCCACGACACCCTCGAAGACCCGACGCAGAGCGTCGCTCTCCCGGAAGCGTTCATGCCGCGCAGGGGAGAAGACAGAATGATCGGGAATCCTGTCCTCAATGCCGAGCTTGCAGAACCACCTGTAGGCCAGGTTGACCTGGACTTCAGCGCATAGCCGGCGCTCCGAGCGGAGCGCAAACACGTAGCCAACGATCAGCATCCGGATCATCAGCACCGGGTCAATCGAGGGCCGCCCCGTGTGCGAGTAATAGGGCGCCAACTCCTTGTGCACCCAGCTCAGGTCGAGCAGACCGTCGATCTGCCGCACCAGATGATCGGGCGGGACCACCTTGTCGAGATCAAACGAATAGAAAAACTGTCCTTGTCCATCCTCCCGCCGCCCCATCATGCGCCGCTCCCGCTGATGCCCTCTCCATCAACGGAATCACGGTTCGCGAGTCGCCTCAATGGGAGTTTTGCAACACAATCGGGTCTACTGCGGACATCCGGCGCGGCCGATCCGTGCCTGCACGCAGACACTACTGGCTTACCTCGCCGCCAGTTGGATGACCGCCTAATCCACCTTCGCGCCGGCGAACTTGACCACCTTGCCCCACTTCTCGGTCTCGTCCGCTACCAGCTTGCCGAAATCGGCGGGCGAGCCCGGCAGCAGGATGGCGCCGATCTCGGCGAAGCGTGTCTTTGCTTTGGGATCGGCGAGGATTTCGTTCACTGCCTTGTTGAGGGTACCGATGATTTCCGGCGGCGTGCCCTTGGGCGCTGCGAGGCCGTACCAGGCGCTTGCCTCGTAGCCGGGGAGGAAATCGGCGACCAGCGGCAGGTCCGGCAGTACGTCCGAGCGCGTCGTGCTGGTGACTGCAAGCCCGCGCAGCTTGCCAGATTTGACGTGCTCGGCGCAGGTCGGAAGATTGTCGAACATGACATGCATCTGGCCGGAGAGCATGTCGGTGAGGGCCGGAGCGCCGCCGCGGTAGGGCACGTGCTGCATGTTGATGCCGGTCAGCATCTTGAACAGTTCGCCCGACATGTGGATCGTCGAGCCGTTGCCTGACGATGCCATGTTGAGTTTGCCCGGATTGGCCTTGGCATAGGCGATCAGCTCGGGGATCGACTTGATCGGCAGAGAGGGATGCACCACCACGACGTTGGGAAAGCGAATGAGGCCGGCGATCGGCTCCATCTCCTTCATGAAATCGAAGGGCAGCTTGTCGTAGAGCGTCGCGTTGATGGCGTTGGCCGGCGCCACCAGCAGCAGCGTGTAGCCATCAGGCGTGGCACGCAGCACCTGCTCGGTGGCGATGTTGGTGCCACCACCTGGCCGGTTCTCGATAACGAAGGATTGCCCGAGCTTTTCCGACAGCCATTGCCCCATCAGGCGCGACGTGAGATCCGCCGAGCCGCCGGGCGTATAGCCGATTACGAGGCGAACCGGTCGTGATGGATAGGCCTGTGCACTTGCGATGCTTGACGTAACGTGGAGCGCAGCCGCACCGGCGACGAACTGCAAGAACTGGCGACGCTGATATTTCATCATGCTTCCTCCGACAACACGCGGCTCTTTCCGGCCGCTCGGCGCGTGTATCCTAAAGCATGATCGGGAAAATTGGATACCGATTTTCGTGAGGGTGAGGCGAAATGCTTCGCATTAACGCGGACTGACAGGGCTTTCGTTCGGCGAGCTAGACGTTCAATGCGTGCTCACTCAGGAACGCCTGATAGGCCAGACGAATGCCGTCGTCGAGCTTCGTGCTGGCGCGCCAGCCGAGTTTTGCCAGCCGGCTGACGTCGAGCAGTTTTCGCGGCGTGCCGTCCGGGCGCGACGTGTCGAAGCCGATCTCGCCGGTATAGCCGACGGTCGCCGCGACCACGCGGGCGAATTCGGCGATCGTGATGTCCTCGCCGGTGCCGATGTTGACCAGTTCGCTATCCGAATAGTTCTTCATCAAATGGATGCAGGCATCCGCGAGGTCGTCGACATAGAGAAATTCGCGCCGCGGCGTGCCGGTGCCCCAGACCGCGACCTCTTTGGCGCCGGCGACCTTGGCCTCGTGGAAGCGGCGGATCAGGGCGGCGACGACGTGGCTGTATTCGGGATGATAATTGTCGCCGCGGCCGTACAGATTGGTCGGCATCACGTTGATGAAGTCGGCGCCGTATTGGCTGCGATAGGCCTCCACCATCTTGATCCCGGCGATCTTGGCAATCGCATAGGGCTCGTTGGTCGGTTCCAGCGGCCCGGTCAGCATCGAGTCCTCGCGCAGCGGCTGCGGCGCCAGTTTGGGGTAGATGCAGGACGAGCCTAAGAACATCAGCTTCTCGGCGCCGTGGACATGCGCGGCATGGATCACGTTGGAAGCGATCGCCAGATTGTCGTAGAGGAATTCGGCGCGCAGCGTGTTGTTGGCGACGATGCCGCCGACCTTGGCGGCGGCCAGAAACACCGCCTGCGGGCGCCTTGCGGCAAACCAGCGGTTGACCGCGGCCTGATCGCGCAGGTCGACCTCATTGCGGGGCGTCGTCAGCAGTTCGACGTCCTCCTGCGCCAGCCGGCGCACCAGCGCAGCGCCGACCATGCCGCGGTGGCCGGCGACGTAGACCGTCTTGCCTCTCAGCTCAAACGGCAGGCTTGCCATTGGCGACCTCCCGCCGCGCTTCTGCCAGATCGTTCGCGACCATCTCCTTGACCAATTCGGTGACCGACGTCTTGGGCTTCCAGCCGAGTTTCTCGCGCGCCTTGCTGGCATCGCCGACCAGAAGATCGACCTCGGTCGGCCGGAAATAGTCGGGATCGATCCGCACCACGGTCTTGCCGGACTTTTGGTCGACCCCGGTCTCGTCGACGCCCTGGCCGTGCCATTCGATGCGACGGCCGACTTCGGCGAACGCCAGCTCGACGAACTCGCGCACCGAGCGGGTCTCGCCGGTCGCCAGCACGAAATCGTCGGGCGCGTCCGCCTGCAGGATCTTGTGCATGCCCTCGATATAATCCCGCGCATGACCCCAGTCGCGCTTGGCGGCGAGGTTGCCGAGATAGAGCGCCTGGTCGAGGCCAACCTCAATGCGGGCGACGCTGCGGGTGATCTTGCGGGTGACGAAGGTCTCGCCGCGGATCGGGCTCTCATGGTTGAACAGGATGCCGTTGCTGGCAAACATGCCGTAGGCCTCGCGGTAATTGACCGTGATCCAGTAGCCGTACAGCTTGGCGACGCCGTAGGGCGAGCGCGGGTAGAACGGCGTGGTCTCCTTCTGCGGCACCTCCTGGACCAGGCCATAGAGCTCCGAGGTCGAGGCTTGATAGAACCGCGTCTCCTTCTCCATGCCGAGAATCCGGATCGCTTCCAGCAGCCGCAGCACGCCGATGGCATCGGCGTTGGCGGTATATTCCGGGCTTTCGAAGCTGACGCCGACATGGCTCTGGGCGGCGAGGTTGTAGATCTCGGACGGCCTGATCTGCTGCATCAGCCGGATCAGGTTGGTCGAGTCGGTCATGTCGCCGTAATGCAGCAGGAACGGCACGTTGCGGGCATGCGGGTCCTGGTAGAGGTGATCGATCCGCGCCGTGTTGAACGAGGACGACCGCCGCTTGATGCCATGGACCTCATAGCCGAGGCCGAGCAAATATTCGGCCAGGTAGGCGCCGTCCTGCCCGGTGACGCCGGTGATCAGCGCCACGCGTCGTTTCGAATCCTGAACTGCCATTTCTTCTCCAACAACGCGGGGACCCAGGAGCCGCCCGACCACGACAAACCGCCAAAATATTGCGCTGGGCCGGCCGGCAACTTCGGTCCCATGGACGCAAGCCGGACGGTCCCAGCCCCTATCATGCCCCCATCACCCAAGCAAATTAGTCCCGGGGGAGGCCGCAACCGGCCAGACGTCATCGGGCTTGCGGGAGATGGAGCCTTGGACCACAATCGACTCACGTGAAAACTGATGGCCGAACGGCTGAAATCCAGGCCATTTCGGTATTCGAGCCCACCCTAGACCAAAGAAAAGCCAATAAAGGGAGAGACGATATGCGTAAACTAATGATGGCTGCGGCCATCGCACTGCCGATGTTCGGCACTGCTGCGATCGCGCAAGAAACGGTCAAGATCGCCTACATCGACCCGTTGTCGGGAGGCGGCGCCAGCATTGGCGAAATCGGCCTGAAGACCTTTCAGTTCCTGGCCGAGGAGTTGAACGCCAAGGGCGGTGTTCTCGGCAAGAAGGTCGAAATCGTCGCTTTCGACAACAAGACCAATCCGCAGGAGAGTCTGATCCAGGCCCAGAAGGCCATCGATCAAGGCATCCGGATCCTGACCCAGGGCAACGGCTCCTCGGTCGCCGGCGCGCTGTCGGACTTCGTCACGAAATACAACGAGCGCAATCCGGGCAAGGAAGTCCTGTACTTCAACTATGCCGCGGTCGATCCGGTCCTCACCAACGACAAATGCAGCTTCTGGCATTTCCGCTGGGATGCCAACTCTGACATCAAGATGGAGGCGTTGACCAACTACATGAAGACCGCGACCGCCATCAAGAACGTCTATCTGATCAATCAGGATTACTCGTTCGGCCACTCCGTCCGAACCGCCGCCAAGTCGATGCTCGCCGCCAAGCGGCCGGACATCAAGATCGTCGGTGACGAACTGCATCCGCTGCTGAAAATCACCGATTTCGCTCCGTATATCGCCAAGATCAAAGCATCGGGCGCCGACACCGTGGTGACAGGCAATTGGGGCCAGGATTTCGCGCTCCTGCTGAAGGCCGCGGCCGACGCCGGGCTCAAGGTCAGCTGGTATACCTATTACGCCGGCGGCACCGGCGGCCCGACCGCGGTCAAACAGGCCAACCTCAACCATCAGGTATTCCAGGTCGGCGAAGGCATCGCCAACCTCGACAATAAGCCGTCGCAGGAGTTCGAAAAGGCCCTCCGCGCGAAATACGACTTCAGCCTGTTCTACCCGCGCGCCGTCAACCAGATGCGCATGCTTGCGGCCGCCGCCGACAAGGCCAAGTCGATCGATCCGGTCAAGGTCGCGCTTGCGCTGGAAGGCATGGAGTTCGACGTCTTCAACGGCGGCAAGGGCAGTATGCGCAAGGACGACCACCAATTCTTCCAGCCGATCTACATTTCCTCGCTCGGCGATCGTACCGAAAAGGAACCGTTCGACGAGGAAAAGACCGGCTGGGGCTGGAAGCTCATCGCTAAGATCGATACCGCCCAGACCATGCTGCCGACAACCTGCAAGATGGAACGACCGAAGTAACCATTCGCGCGTAACCCGTCCGCCCCGACCTCCGGGACGGACGCGTCCCTTATTCCCCAGGCGGTGTGCCGTGCTTGAACTGATCGTCATGTCCACACTGAACGGTGTGTTGTACGGCATGCTGCTGTTTTTGATGGCGAGCGGGCTCACCGTCATCTTCAGCATGCTCGGCGTGCTGAACTTCGCGCATGCCAGCTTCTACATGCTCGGCGCGTTCTTCGGATTCCAGATCAGCCGCTGGTTCGGCTTCTGGCCCGCGCTCTTGATCGCGCCATTGCTGGCCGGCGCGCTCGGCGCCGCGGTCGAGCGCTACGGCCTGCGCCGCGTGCACAAGAACGGCCACGTCGCCGAACTGCTGTTCACCTTCGGCCTGGCCTTTGCGATCGAGGAAGTCGTGCAGATCATCTGGGGCAAGAGTCCGGTCGATTTCCGGGTGCCGTCGTCGCTGGATTTTCCGGCCTTCACGATCTTCTCGACCAACTACCCCGCCTACAAAATGTTCATGCTGCTGGTCTCCATCGTAATCTTCGCGGTCCTGCTGATCACACTCAAGAAGACTCGGATCGGCCTGATCGTGCAGGCGGCGCTGACTCATCCGCACATGGTTGGCCATCTCGGCCATAACGTCGGACGCATCTTCATGCTGGTATTCGGTGTCGGCACCGCGCTCGCCGCCGTCGCCGGCGTAATCGCCGGTCCCGCGCTGGTGACGCAGGCGAACATGGCCGGATTGCTCGGACCGATCCTGTTCGTGGTGGTGGTGGTCGGCGGACTGGGCTCGCTGCCCGGGGCCTTCGCCGCCTCGCTGCTGATCGGGCTGGTGCAGACCTTTGCGGTATCGATGAACGGCTCATTGTCCGGCGCCTTCGGCCCGCTCAGCCCCGATTACGCGGCGACCTGGCTCGCCGATATCTGGAACGTGACCATTGCCCAGATCGCGCCGATCATGCCCTACGTATTGCTCGTCCTGATCCTGATCTTCCGCCCCATGGGCCTGCTCGGGACACGCGACACATGACCGAGACAACCTCGAGCGTGGCACCTCCCTATCCGACCGCCGCCGAAAAACTCAAATTCTATGGATTGTGGGTCGGGGCCGCGGTCGTGCTGCTGCTGCTGCCGAAGCTGTTCAGTTCCGGCGGATCGCTGACCACGTTCAGCCTGATCGGCATCTCGATCATCTTCTCGCTGTCCTACAACATTTTGCTAGGCCAGACCGGCATGCTGTCGTTCGGACACGCCGTGTATTACGGCCTCGGCGGCTTCCTGGTGATCCACGCCATCAATATCATCGGCGCCAACAAGCTGCCGATCCCGCTGCCGCTGGTGCCGCTGATCGGCGGACTGACCGGATTACTGTTCGCGGTATTGCTCGGCTGGGTCTCGACCCAGCGCAGCGGAACGGCGTTCGCGATGATCTCGCTCGGCGTTGCCGAACTGGTCGCCTCGTCGGCGCTAATCCTGCGCACCTTTTTCGGCGGCGAAGCCGGCATCTCCGCCAACCGCACCAAGGTGTTCCGGCTGTTCGACTGGAATTTTGGGCCGCAAATCCAGATCTATTATCTGGTCGCGGCGTGGACCCTGATTGCGGTGATCGCAATGTACGCCCTCACCCGCACGCCGCTGGGGCGCATGTGCAATGCCGTTCGCGACAATCCCGAACGCGTTCAGTTCGTCGGCTACGATCCGCATGTGGTGCGCTATCTGGCGTTCTGTTTTTCCGGCTTCTTCGCCGGCATCGCGGGCGCGCTCGCGGCCATCAACTTCGAAATCGCCAATTCGGCCTATCTCGGCGCCGTGCAGTCGGGTACCGTGCTGTTCGCCACCTATATCGGCGGCGTCGGGTTCTTCATCGGACCGATCGTGGGGGCGATTTTCGTCACGATTCTTTCGCTCGGCCTCAGCGATCTGACGCAGGTGTGGCAGCTCTATTTCGGGCTGATCTTCATCGCGGTGGTGCTGTTCGCACCGGGTGGCATCACCGGACTGTTGATGATGCATCGCCCGCTGTTGAAGGCCGGCACGTTCGGCAAGGTGCTGCCCAGTTATCTGATCGCTTTCGTGCCGACGCTCGCCATGCTCATCGGCCTCATCCTCGGGACCGAAATAATTGTGTATTATGCCGTCCATTCCGGCGACGATTCTCACATCAAGGCGTTTGGCGTCCCCTTCGACGCGGCGAACCGTTACGTCTGGGCGATGGCGGCGATCCTGCTGGTCGGCGGCTACTGGGTGGCGCGCAAGACATGGACCTTCGTCGGGCACGCCTGGGATGACGCGACCAGCGTCGCGCGCGAAAAAGGAATCGCCGCATGAGCACCGCGATCGAATTGCGCGGCGTCGAGAAGAGCTTCGGCAACACGTCGGTGATCCGCAACGTCAACCTTGCGGTGGCGCAGGGCGAGCGCCATGCCCTGATCGGACCGAACGGCGCCGGCAAGTCCACTTTGTTCAACCTGATTAGCGGCTACATGCTGCCGACCACCGGCAGCATCCTGTTGCGCGACGAAGTGGTCTCGGGGCTCGCGCCTTATCAGATCAACCGCCGCGGGCTGTCGCGCAGCTTTCAGGTCACCAACGTCTTCGCCAATATGAGCGTGTGGGAGAACCTGCGCTGCGCGGTGCTGTGGGCCACCGGCCACCGCTACGCCTTCTGGAAGAACGTCGACAGACTGCCGGAAGTACGGGAGCGGACGGCGCGGATCCTCGAGGATATCAACCTCACCGCCCGGCGCGACGTGCCGGCCGGGCTCTTGACCTACGCCGAGCAGCGCGCGCTCGAGATCGGCATCACCATCGCCGGCGGCGCCGATGTCATTCTGCTGGATGAACCGACCGCCGGCATGAGCCACGCCGAAACCGAACGCGCGGTAGCGCTGATCCGCCGCCTTACCGAAGGGCGCACCCTGCTGATCGTCGAGCACGACATGAGCGTGGTGTTCGGCCTTGCCGACAAGATTTCGGTGCTGGTGTACGGCCAGATCATCGCTTCGGGGGTACCGGAGGAAATCCGCGGCAATCCGAAGGTCAGGGAAGCCTATCTCGGCGAGGAAGCGGCATGATGCTCGAGGTCAGGGATCTGCACGCTTATTACGGCAAGAGCCACATCCTGCAGGGCGTCGATATCAAGATCGACGCCGGCGAGGTGGTCAGTCTGCTCGGCCGCAACGGCGTCGGCCGTTCCACCACCGTCAAGGCCATCATGGGCGAAGTTCCGCCGCAGGGCACCATTCTGTTCAAGGGCAGCAATATTGCGGGCCTGCCGAGCTACAAGATAGCGCATCTCGGGCTCGGCTACGTTCCCGAGCACCGCGACATCTTTCCCGGTCTCACGGTGCGGCAGAACCTGATGCTCGGCATCAAGGACCCGCGCAAGCCGGGCAAGTGGCGGCTGGAGGACATGCTGCAGATGTTCCCCAATCTCGCCGCGCGTGCCGATACGGCGGCCGGCGTGATGTCGGGCGGCGAAAAGCAGATGCTGACGATTTGTCGCACCCTGATGGGCGATCCAGAACTGGTGATGATCGACGAACCGACCGAGGGGCTGGCACCGCTCATTGTGCATCAGGTCGGCGATCTCCTCGCCGAAATTGCCCGCCGCGGCGTCGCCATCCTGCTGGTCGAGCAGAAGCTGTCGATCGCAATGCGGATCTCGCACCGGCTTTATGTGATGGGTCACGGCCGCATCGTGTTCGAAGGCACGCCGGCCGATCTCAGGGACAACGACGCCATCCGCAAGGAATGGCTGGAGGTCTGATCGCAACGCCGGCGGGGCCTCGGCATCCACGCGGAACGGCGGCATGACCCCGGCTACTCGCCATGGTGGCGCAAGCGTTCGAGTTCGATGATGGTGACGCCGCCATATTCGAGCCGCAGCAGGCCCTCCTTCTCGAGCCGCTTCAGGCACTGGTTGGCGTTTTGCCGCGAAATGCCGGAGAGCGCTCCGATTTCTTCCTGCGTGATCTCTAGGTGGCGCGTCATGTCCGGATAGAGAATCGGGTTGAACAGCGAGGCGATGGAACGCGCAACGCGGCTGGTTGCGTCGAGCGTGCGGCCATGTTCCACCGCTCCGATGAACTGGCCGAGCCGCTCGTTGAGCTGCCGGACCAGAAAGCGGTTGAACGCGACGCTGTTCTCGAACAGCCAGAAGAAGGTGCTGCGGTCCATCAGTGCCAGCCTGGTGTCGCGCAATGCCACCACGTCATAGCGGCGCGGCTCGCTCTTCAGCACCGTGCCTTCGCCAAACCAGGCGCCCGCCGTGAGGCCGGCGAACGTCGCCGCCTTGCCGCCGCTCGATACGGTACTCATTCGCGCAAGGCCGGTGACGATGCCGGTCCAGTAGTCGAAGGTATCGCCGCGCATGAAGATGTGCTCGTTGGCACGATAGGATTTCTCCACGATGCCGGCACGGGCGACCTCGATTTCCCGCTCGTTCAGTTCGCGCGACCAGGCGGCGATGCGCCTGAGATATTCTGCAGCAATCATGATTGCATCGACCGTCGCATTCCATACTTGCTGCACCGCAACAGAAGTGCGGCCTGGCAAAATTTCCCGACGAATTGTCAGGCAAAAGACATTTCAAACTATCGCATTGCCCTAAGGAGGACCACCTCGACCGATGCGCCCATGGCGCGACCGGTCGGGGTGCGGCGTTACCACGCGTGATGCCGTCCGTGGTCGGCATCGTTAGCCGGATGGCCGGAATGCGACTGCGGATGTAAGATTGCGGGTGTAATTGCGAACGATAGATAAAGAGCGCGACAAGCGCCTTATCTGGAGGGAATGAGTGGCTCATACGTTGGAAGTGCGCGGGGTTTCCTTGCGCTTCGGTGGCGTCCGTGCACTGACCGAGGTCTCGTTCGGCGTGAACGAGGGAGAATTGTTCTCGATCATCGGCCCGAACGGCGCCGGCAAGACCTCGATCGTCAATTGTATTTCCGGCCGCTACAAGCCGACCGAAGGCGAGCTCTTCTACCGCGGCAAAGACATCACCGGCCTCAATCCGAACGCGCGGCCGTCCCTCGGCATCGGGCGCACCTTCCAGAACCTGGCGCTGTTCCACCATATGAGCGTGCTCGACAACATCATGGTCGGGCGGCACCACCTCCTGAAGAACAACTTCATCACGGGCTCGCTGTACTGGCTGACCGGTGCGCGGCGCGAGGAACTCGAGCACCGCCGCAAGGTAGAGGAGATCATCGACTTCCTCGACCTGCAGTCGGTACGCAAGGCTACCGCCGGCACCCTCCCCTACGGCCTGCGCAAGCGCGTCGAGCTTGCCCGTGCGATGGCGCTGGAGCCGCAACTCATCCTGCTCGACGAGCCGATGGCCGGCATGAACTTCGAAGAGAAGGAAGACATGGCGCGCTACATCGTTGACCTCAACGAAGAGTTCGGCATGACCGTGATGATGATCGAGCACGACATGGGCGTGGTGATGGATATCTCCCACCGCGTCATGGTGCTGGATTTCGGCCGCAAGATCGCCGAGGGCGATCCCGCTTCCGTGCTCGCCGATCCCCATGTGAAGCGCGCCTATCTCGGCGAAGAAGATGAGGTTCTGGTCGATCCCGACGATACGCCGGCCTCACGGGAGAGCGCGGCATGATGGATTACGCCGGACGCGTCGCCCAGGCCGATACCTTTCCAAAGCTGCTGCGCCTCAATGCGAAAGAGCATGGCGGCGAGATAGCGTTACGCGAAAAGGATCTCGGGCTGTGGCGCGTCTTCACCTGGAGCAACTACCAGACCCGCGTCCATGATTTCGCGCTCGGCTTGATCGAACTGGGTCTTGGGCGCGGCGACGTCATCGGCATCATCGGCGACAATCGCCCGGACTGGGTGGCGGCGGAAATCGCCACGCATGCGATCGGCGCCATGAGCCTCGGCCTCTATCGCGACGTGCTGGACGAGGAAGCAGCCTACCTGCTCAGCTACGGCGAGGCCAAGCTGGTGTTCGCCGAGGATGAAGAACAGGTCGACAAGCTGCTGGCGCTGGCCGATCGCGCGCCGAACCTCAAGCACATCGTCTATTCCGATCCACGCGGCATGCGGAAGTACGACGATCCGCGCCTGATGGAAGCCGAGAAGCTGGCCACGATGGGGCGCGACCGCGCCGCGCGCGAGCCGGTCCTTTACGACGGGCTGGTCGATGCGACGCGCGGCGAAGACGTCGCGATCCTCTGCACCACGTCCGGCACCACGGCCAATCCCAAGCTCGCGATGCTGGCGGCTGGGCGGGTCCTGAAGCATTGTGCGACCTATCTCGCCTTCGATCCGAAGGGACCGGACGACGAATATGTCTCGGTGCTGCCGCTGCCCTGGATCATGGAACAGGTCTACGCGCTCGGCAAAGGGCTGCTGTGCCGGATGAAGGTCAACTTCGTCGAAGAGCCCGAGACCATGATGCACGATTTCCGCGAGATCGCGCCGACCTTCGTGCTGTTCGCGCCGCGGCTCTGGGAATCGATCGCCGCCGATGTACGCGCCGGCGTGATGGACTCCTCGCCGCTCAAGCAAAAACTGTTCGACATCGGCATGAAGGCGGGGCTTTCGGCGCTGGCGCAGGGCAAGCATTCGATGTTTGCCGACCAGTTGCTGTTCCGCGCGCTGCGCGACCGCTTGGGCTTCACCCGGCTGCGCTCGGCCGCGACCGGCGGCGCCGCGCTCGGTCCTGATACGTTCAAGTTCTTCCAGGCCATGGGCGTGCCGCTGCGCACGCTCTATGGCCAGACCGAACTGCTCGGTGCCTACACGCTGCATCCTGCGGGCAAGGTCGATCCGGATACGACCGGCGTGCCGATGGCCGCCGACATCGAGATCCGCGTCGACCACCCCGACGTCAATGGCGTCGGCGAGATCGTCGTCCGCCATCCCAACATGTTCTTAGGCTATTACAAGAATCCGGAAGCCTCGGCGGCCGACATCAAGGACGGCTGGATGCATTCCGGCGACGCCGGCTATTTCAACGATCAAGGTCAGCTCGTCGTCATCGACCGCATCAAGGACCTCGCCGAGACCTCGCGCGGCGAGCGGTTCTCGCCGCAATATCTGGAAAACAAGCTGAAATTCTCGCCCTACATCGCCGAGACGGTGGTGCTCGGCGCCGGCCGCGACGCGCTGGCGGCGATGATCTGTATTCGTTACTCGATCATCTCGAAATGGGCGGAGAAGAAACGGATCTCGTTCACCACCTACACCGACCTCTCCTCGCGTCCCGAGGTCTATGAACTGTTGCGCAAGGAGGTCGAGGGCGTCAATGCCACGCTGCCGCCGGCGCAGCGCATCTCCCGCTTCCTGCTGCTCTACAAGGAGCTCGACGCCGACGACGGCGAGCTGACCCGCACCCGAAAAGTGCGCCGCAGCGTTATCAACGAGAAATACGCCGATATCATCGACGCGATCTATGGCGGCAGGAGCGACATTCCCGTCGATACCGTGATCCGCTTCCAGGACGGCACCACCCAGCGCATCCGCACCACGCTCCGCGTGGTCGATCTCGGCGGCCCCGCGCCGATGGCGGAGGCCGCGGAATGAGGATGATGTTTGCCTGTGGCGCCGCAAAACTGCTCGTCATGCGCGGGCTTGACCCGCGCATCCATCCTCTTCGGAAAAAGTGCCTCTTCAGGCGATGGATCGCCGGGTCAAGCCCGGCGATGACAGCTTGCACGTCTGGTGACTTCGCATGAACACCCAGCTCCTGATCCAGCTCCTCGTCAACGGCCTCGTGGTCGGCACGCTCTACGGCGTGGTCGCGATGTCGTTCGTGCTGATCTACAAGGCGACGCAGGTCGTAAACTTCGCGCAGGGCGAATTGCTGCTGGTCGGCGCATGGGTGTGCTGGTGGCTGCTCACCAAGTACCAGGTGCCGTTCTATCTGGGCATGCCGATCACGCTGGTCTTCATGTTCCTGTTCGGCATCGCGATCCAGATCGTCATCCTGCGCCCGATGATCGGCGAACCGATCATTTCCGTGATCATGGTGACGATCGCGCTATCGACGGTATTCTCCGCGCTGATGAAGTGGATGTTCGGCGTCAATTTGCAGCCGTTCCCGCGCATCTTCCAGACCCAGAACGTCAACATTCTCGGACTGCAGGTGCAGACGGTCTATCTGATGAGCCTCGCGGTCTCGGTGGCGATGATGATTGGCATGGCGTGGTTCTTCCGCCTGTCCAAATATGGTCTGGCGATGCGCGCAACCGCGTTCAACCAGCAGGTGGCGCAATCGCTCGGCATTTCCGTCAAAAGCGTATTCGCGATGGCCTGGGCGATCTCGGCGACGGTGTCCGCCGTCGCGGGTGTGGTGGTGGCCGTCGTCAACGGCGTGTCGGCCGGGCTTTCCGCCTATGGCGTCAAGGTGTTCCCGGCGGCAATCCTGGGCGGCCTCGACAGCGTCGGCGGCGCGGTGCTCGGCGGCATCATCATCGGGCTGCTGGAAAACGTCGCGCATTTTCTCGACAGCGAATATCTGCACTGGGGCAATCTCTACGAGATCGCGCCGTTCTATGCCCTCATCATCATCCTCATGATCAAGCCGTACGGCCTGTTCGGCACCAAAGACATCGAGCGGGTGTAGGCATGATCGCCGAAAAGTGGAAACCGGTTTTCGGTAACGATCATGCCCAAACAAAAAGAGGCGGGCCAGTGACTCCTATCAATCGGCACGGACGGTAGAGCCTATGGCAGGCCAGACCCTCATTCCCGCCGGCGATTTCCGCACCAGCTACGCAGCGGATACCACTGTGTTTCCGACCACGACCAGTCGGAATGCGATGATCGTAGGCATCGCCCTGATCTGCCTTGCGCCCCATATCGTCAACGCCTACGTGCTCAGCCTGCTGATCCAGATCGGCATCTTCGGCATCGCAGCCCTTGGGCTGAACATCGTCGTCGGCTTTACCGGCCAGATCTCGATCGGCCACGCCGCCTTCTTCGGCTTCGGCGCCTTCACCTCGGCCTATCTCTCGAACCGGTTCGGCATCCCCGTCTTCTTCTGCATTCCGCTCGCCGGCGCCGTGACCGCTGCGGTCGGCTTGATCTTCGGCCTGCCGGCCGCGCGGCTGAAGGGGCTTTATCTCGCGATCGCGACGCTGGCGGCGCAGTACATCCTGCTTGACTTCTTTGCCCGCGCCGAATGGTTCACCGGCGGCAGCGTTCCCGCCAGCGCCGAGCCGTTCTCGATCTTCGGATACATGCTGCGCGGCGATAAGCAGTATTTCTATGTCGTGCTGGCATATGTCATCGTCTGCTATCTGCTGGTCACCAACCTGATCCGTTCACGCGACGGGCGCGCATTGGTGGCGGTGCGCGACCATTATCTTTCCGCCGAGATCATGGGCATCAACCTGACCAAGTACCGCACGCTGTCGTTCGGCCTCGCCGCCTTCTTCGCCGGCGTCGGCGGCGCACTCTATGCGCATTACAATCAGGTGGTCTCCAACGAAGGCTTTGGCATCGATCGTTCGATCATCTTTCTCGCGATGATCATCATCGGCGGGCTCGGGTCCATCATGGGCACGCTGATGGGCACGGCGTTCATGGTGCTGCTGCCGGAATCGATGGAATGGCTCAGCGTCGCGCTGCGCGACAGCCCGATCGATCAGTTCCTGGGACTAAAGAACAACATCGCCTTCCTGCGCGAGATGGCCATCGGCATAATCATCATCGTTTTTCTGGTTTTCGAGCCGGATGGACTCGCGCACCGATGGCGGCAGATCAAGGCGTACTGGAAACTCTACCCGTTCTCGCATTGAGGTCGGAACGGGACGAACAACGAGAAGACCTCGAGAACTAACCGGGAGGATTAATTCCATGACGATGAAGACTCTATTGAGCACAGCCTCGCTGTCTTTGCTGTTGGGCAGCGGCGCGGCATTGGCCCAGGCGCCGATCTCGCTGGGGCATCTCACCGACTATTCGGGTCCCACCTCGGACGTCGGAACGCCGTTCGGACAGGGAGTCGCCGATACCTATGCGTGGATCAACAAGAGCGGCGGCATCAACGGCGCCAAGGTCAATGTCGACACCGTCGATTACGGCTATCAGGTGCCACGCGCGATCGCGCAGTACAAGAAATGGTCGGGCGCCGACAAGGTTGCCGCCATTCTCGGCTGGGGCACCGCCGACACCGAGGCGCTGACAGGCTTCCTGGCTCAGGACAAGATCCCCGATATTTCTGCCTCCTATGCCGCCGCACTTTCCGATCCGACCGGCGCCGGCGGCAAGGCCAAGCCCGCGCCCTACAACTTCTTCTATGGCCCGAGCTACTCGGACGCGGTTCGCGGCATGCTGACCTGGGCAGCCGAGGACTGGAAAGCCAAGGGCAAGCCCGGCAAGCCGAAGTTCGTCCACATGGGCGCCAACCATCCATATCCGAACGCACCGAAGGCCGCGGGTGAAGCCATTGCCGCTGAGCTGGGCTTCGAGCTGCTGCCGCCGATCGTGTTCGCGTTGACGCCCGGCGATTACAGCGCGCAGTGCCTGACCCTGAAGAGCTCGGGCGCGAACTACGCCTATCTCGGCAACACCGCGGGCTCCAACATCTCCGTGCTCAACGCCTGCAAGGCCGCCGGCATCGACGTTCAATTCCTCGGCAACGTCTGGGGCATGGACGAGAACGCCGCCAAAGCCGCCGGCGCTGCCGCCGACGGCGTGGTGTTCCCGCTGCGCACCGCGGTGGCGTGGGGTGGCAGCGCACCCGGCATGAAGACCTTCATGGAGATCTCCAAGATGTCGGACGCGGCCGGTACCGCCTACCGTCCCGTGCACTACCTCGCCGGCGTCTGCACCGCGCTCTACATGAAGGAAGCCGTCGAGTGGGCTGCCAAGAACGGCGGCGCCACCGGCGAGAACGTCAAGAAGGGCTTCTACCAGAAGAAGGATTGGGTGCCCGCGGGCGGCGAAGGCATCTGCAACCCCTCCACCTTCACCGAGAAGGATCACCGCGGTACGCTCAAGGTCGATCTGTATCGGATGAAGGTCGCAGGCGCGACCGACGCTCCGCTCGCTGATCTCGTCAAGAATGGCGGCATCAAGATGGAGAAGGTGAAGACGATCGACCTGCCCCGCAAGCCCGAGTGGCTGGGCTGGTAAGCCCCGCCAACCAACGGACCGTCATCCCCCGCGAAACCGGGGGATCCAGTACGCCGCGGCCTCTCGGCCAAAGCAGCGGCGCCTCTGGAATACTGGGTCACCCGCTTTCGCGGGTGACGACAGCAGGAGGTCAACATGACTGAAGCAACCGAACTCAATCGTCCCGCGACGGCGGCGGCACAAGCCGCCCCGCTGCTCAGCGTCCGCAACATCGAAGTGGTCTACGACAAGGTCATCCTGGTGCTGCGCGGCTTGAGCCTCGAAGTGCCAAAGGGCGCGATCGTGGCGCTGCTCGGCGCCAATGGCGCCGGCAAGTCGACGACGCTGAAGGCGATTTCGGGCCTGCTCAAGACCGAGGACGGCGAAGTGATCCGCGGCGAAATCATGTTCGACGGGGAGCGCATCAACGGCATAGATCCCGACAAGATCGTCCGCCGTGGCATCTTCCAGGTGATGGAAGGCCGCCGCATCATCGCCGACATGACGTCGATCGAAAACCTGAAGCTCGGCGCCTTTACCCGCACCGACAACGAGATCGCCGCCGACATCGACATGGTGTTCAGATATTTCCCACGCCTGAAGGAGCGCACCGGGCTCGCCGGCTATCTCTCCGGCGGCGAACAGCAGATGCTGGCGATCGGCCGCGCACTGATGGCGCGCCCCAAGATGATCCTGATGGACGAGCCATCGATGGGCCTGTCGCCACTCCTGGTCAAGGAAGTGTTTGGGATCATCAAAGCGATCAACCGCGATCTCGGCGTCACCATCCTGCTGGTCGAGCAGAACGCCCGCGCGGCGCTGTCGGTGGCGAGCCACGGCTACATCATGGAACAGGGCAAGGTGGTGCTCGACGGCACGGCTGACGAATTGCGCGACAATGAGGACGTCAAGGAATTTTACCTCGGCGGTGCAGGCGATCAGCGCAAGAGTTTCAAGAACCTGAAGAGCTTCAAGCGGCGGAAGCGGTGGCTGTGAGCCATAGCGTTGTCGAGCGAAGTGGGAACCGGTTCGCGTGAAGAAAACGCGTCAAAACACAAGTCCATGCAGTTCTGATTCCATCAGAACCGCCCATTACTCAGGTGAGCACTTGCTCTGCTTCCGCGACCGCGCAAAGGACATGATAGAACGAAGACGCAGGGATGGTGACGACCAGCGAGTTGCCATCGCGGTCGAACTGGTCGTACCAGCCGCCCGCGACGGGATGGCTGAGATAGTGCTGTTCGAGCCGCGCCAGCGCCGCGCTCGCTTCATCGGCCGCTCCCGCTTCCCCCGCCTCGGCCTGCGCGATCCACGCCTTGGCAATTTCCGTCTGCGGCCACAGCCGCCTTGTGTGCCGCCTGATATTGCCGCGGGCGTCGCCCTCGTCGATCAGGCACCCGGTCGCCTCGTCGCGATAACGCAGCGCCGACGCCAGCAGTTCGCCGCGGTAGCGTCCGGTCGGACAGCCGGTGATGCGCTCAAAGCCTTTCAGCAGCCATGCCCATTCCGCCTGATGTCCCGGCTCGACACTGACCGGCTCGATCTTCGACCAATCTTCCTCGAAATACTCGCCGAGCACCTGCCGCTGCTTGTCGTAAAGGTTGGCCAGAAACAGGCTGAAGAAATTCCCAGCCCTGTTCTGGAACACGAGGTCATGCGTCGCGTCGAACGCCGCGATCATCGCTTCGAACAGATGCATCTGCGGATTCTGCCGCCGCGGCATCGATACCGGCAATCCCTCGTGAACGCCGCCGTGCGGCGAGCGCAACTGAGTATCGATGAAATGACACAGCGCATCGATCTCGGAGCGGATCTGCGCATCGCGATCGAGCGCGTAGACGGTTACCAGCGCCAGCAGCACGAAGGCGTGGTCATAGGAATCGCGCAACGGGTCCAGCACGGACCCATCAGGCTTCAGCGTGTGCACAAAACCAAGCTTGCCGTCGGGAGCTTTCGCCTTCGCCAGCAAATGCTCGAGCCCCTTGAGCGCGATCGCGCGGCCTTCCGGATACCAACCCATCTGTGCCGCCTTGGCGTAGCAATAGATCTGGCGCGCCTGCACGAAAACCCGGCGCGGCGCCAGGCGGTCTGCACGGCCGTCGCGATCGAGCCGATCGATAAAGCCGCCCGCTCTGTCGTCCCACCCCTCGGTCGACCACAGCGGCAAGCAATGGTCGATCATCCGAAGCTTCAGCCTCGCGACGATAGCGGCCGAATCAAGCGTGTTTGCCGCCGAAGCGAGATCTCTTTCAGCCATTGCGTTCCCTGGAACATCACCACCGGTAGAAGCCGTCTGATAGCACGTCAGAGGCTGCACGCAATCGGCCCTCATCTGCGGGATCATCAGCCATGACCGATCACTATGACGCCCTGGAAACACGTGAGCCGGCCAAACGCGAGGCGGAGCTGTTTTCACGCCTGCCCGACGTCCTGAGGAAGGCGCTCGCCGCACCGGCCTATGCCGAGCGCCTGAAGGGCATCGATCCCGCTTCCATGACCAGCCGGTCCGCGTTGGCGCGTCTGCCGGTGCTGCGCAAATCGGAACTCCCTGCCCTGCACAAGGCCGCGCCACCCTTCGGCGGGCTCATCTCCGCGCCGCTTGGATCGTTCGGACGCCTGTTTACCTCGCCGGGACCGATCTTCGAGCCCGAGCCCGTTCACGCCGATCCCTGGCGCGGCGCGCGGGCGCTGTTTGCGGCGGGCTTCCGGCCCGGCGACGTCGTGCTCAACACCTTCAGCTACCATCTGACGCCGGGCGGGTTCATTTTCGATGCCTCGGCGCGGGCGCTGGGCTGCGCGGTGATCCCAGCCGGCCCCGGCAATACCGAGCAGCAATTCGAACTGATCGAAGCCTATCGTCCGGTCGGCTATAGCGGCACGCCTGATTTCCTCAAGATCCTGCTCGATGCCGCCGCCAATGCCGGGCGCGATGTCTCCTCGATCACGCGCGCGCTGGTCTCCGGCGCGGCGTTTCCGAAATCACTGCAGGACGAAGTCGAGGCGCGCGGCATCGATGCCTATCAGGCGTTCGGCACCGCCGACCTCGGCATGGTCGCGTTCGAGACGCCGGCGCGCGAAGGCATGGTCGTCAACGAGGACCTGATCATGGAGATCGTCCGTCCCGGCACCGGCGATCCGGTGGCACCCGGCGACGTCGGCGAGATCGTCGTCACCTCGCTCGATCCGCAGCATCCCTGGATCCGCCTCGCGCTCGGCGACCTTACTGCGGCGTTGCCAGGAGCAAGCCCGTGCGGACGCACCAACATGCGCATCAAGGGCTGGATGGGCCGCGCCGACCAGACCACCAAGGTCAAGGGCATGTTCGTGCGCCCCGAGCAGATCGCCGAGATCGGCAAGCGCCATCCGCAACTCGGAAGACTACGCCTCGTCGTCACGCGATCCGGCGAGAGCGACCTGATGACGCTGAAGGCGGAAACGGCGGCGCCGGGCGAGACGCTACAGGGCGAACTCGCGGCAACGCTGCGCACGGTGACGAAGCTCGGCGGCAATGTCGAACTGGTCGCGGCGGGATCGCTGCCGAATGACGGCAAGGTGATCGCCGACGAGCGATAAATAAACCTCACCTCGGCAACGCCTAACGCGAAGACTTCAGAAGCATTCAACCGACACCACGGGCATGGGTGTCACCACGTCAAATGGCCAAGAAACCGGTGAAAACGATATCAGGTTCAGCCACCAGAAACAACAGCGGGAATTGCAATTGAAGAACGGGAAGCTGTCGCGCGCTGTCGGAGAGACAGCCTAGAGCGGAGTGCCCCGTCGTTTGTTGCGCCTCAAACGCCTTTGGTGGATGGGTGCAAACCGCCATGACCGGAATCATCTGAAATCTGTTGACGTGCTGGCGGGCAATTCAAATCGCGTCAGTTAAAACTTAGAGTAGTCAATTTTTCTCGCAAGTATTGTTGAGCAGAGCGCGCGCAGTACAAGCCCGCAGTTTCAAAGGCGTATTGGCAACAGTTTCAGCCCGAGGCACCGAATTAGCGAATTAGCTGCTCGGAGACATAGTAGAAATGCAGAACGGGCAAATTCACGATGCAGTCCCAAATAGGATACTCGGAATGTGAAATTAGGATGGACTGCACTCCGTGCTTTCAGCCGTGGCCTTACTCGTCCGCCAGCGCCATGAGGCCCCAAGCCATCGCCACGGTGACCGGTATGGCCAACAGAGAGGGGCGTCGGCAAAGGCTCTCAGCCACCGAGCAGGCGGCGCCGCCTGACCATCCATCGCTATAAGCTAATCCGATGAAAATTATCGATAGTGTGGCGAGAAATGCTGCCACGACGACCGCGGAAATACCAAGACTGCGCATTTTCAGTACTCAAGACCCAACTGAAGAATGTTCCAATGGAACCCAAGCAGAATTCAGTCAGGATGAGGGCTGGGTTCCATCGTCTTGAGGTAAGATGGTGGCAGAGAGCACATCGCGGTTGGCTTGCCCTAAAGTCGCCAACAATGGCTCAACAAAGATGATCCGTCCCTCCGTGAATCAAGAAAATTGCCAAATCAAACCAGGACGCGGCCGACTCATCCGGCGAATGGATTTGGTCAGATTGGCCGCTTTCTCGAATCTCTCCTCCGAATGGGAGCAGCATATACCGCGCCGTTACGCGGTCTGTTGCGTTGGTGAGCACGCAGGAGAGAACGATCTGGATGCATTTCAGGGGCAAAATTGATAGGAGCGTTCTGCAACGTTCCCCAACACTGAGCCGAGACCAATCCGCCAGTCCGAAGGATCAGATGCTGCGCAAGATCCTCCCTTAGTCGCCGAGAATGACCTTCTGACTTGGCCCCAAAATTGCGTCCCGCATAAGAATGCTCTGCTGGAGGGGGATGCCGGTTGATCGAAACTGCGTAGCAACGGAGGGTTCGAGAATTTACCCTACCCGCAGAGCCAATCGACGCAGCGCACAACGTGAAGCATCCGCCAATCGTGCCCCGAAAAGGGCGGGAGGCATCTTGCTTTCTCCAAGGGCTCCGTCAGAAAGCTATGCAAAGCGCACGTCCTGTTCGTCCGCAGTCAGCCGCTTTTAATCTGCAAACAAGTAGCTCAGACCCGCATCACCTGAAGTTCGTCCACAGGCAGATGGGGCCATCGCGGAAATCAAATTTGAAAACGTGCACAGATGAGGCGCCCCCATCCTATAAGCGTCTTTTCCTGTATTTCGCTCGATCCGCGGCCTCGCGCCACCGTCGAACAACCTCGGCAACAATGATGTATGTGCCGACTATTAACAAAATTGCCTCAATCATGGCTTGGCCCGACCCGTTGCGAAGAACTGGAATTTACCCCTTCCTTAAATAGTTGCCAAGGATACTCTCCACAACCATCGAGAGTTCCCCTAGATGCGCTTGGTCAGGTACAAACACCTCGTCGTGAGACCAACAAAAGCCCATGCAAACGAACGCTGGCCGGTTCCATGACACGACAGGATGCTATCGATGAGTAGCCTCCCCCTTTATCGGCCTCCTACCGCCTAGACTTTGGATGTTTGTGCTTGTGAATCCAACGATCGTCCGAGCCCCATGTACGAAATAAAGAAACCGGCAGTCTTCTTCGATCGCGACGGAGTGCTGAACGAAGACAGCGGTTATGTGTTCGAGATCGCAAAGCTGAAGTGGATAGATGGCGCACGCGAAGCGGTGAAAGCCGTCAATGATGCAGGTTGCTTTGCATTCGTGGTGACAAACCAGTCAGGAGTTGCCAGGGGTCTTTACGAGGAAGCTCACATCGAAGCATTGCATCAACATATGGCGGACGAATTGGCTAGGATCGGAGCTCACGTAGATGCGTTCGAATACTGCCCTTTTCATCCTGACGCATCGATAGAGCGATACCGTCGGACAAGCTATCGGCGCAAGCCTGCTCCCGGGATGATCAACGACCTCTTGAAACGTTTCCCCGTGGATGTCAGTCGGAGCATTCTCATAGGCGACAAGTCTACTGATCTAGAAGCAGCTCGCGCCGCGGGCATAAAAGGATATCTGTACGCAAGCGGCCACCTCGCCGACTTCGTAATGCCGCTCTTGCCTCACAATAAGACGCGACCAACTGAGTGAGGCGATCGCGTTGCAATCCTGTCCGATACCAAATAGACACCCAGCTCAGATCTGCTCTAGGAGGCCATGCATGCATACTGCGCTGCCGTGGAGCACACCAATAGCCATTTTGCTGATTTTTAGGAGGCATCATTGCATCCACAAGTTCCTAGGCGGCGCGTGGCGCTGATCACCGGCGTGACCGGGCAGGACGGCGCCTACTTGGCCGAATATCTGCTCGGCCTCGGCTATGAGGTCCACGGCATCAAGCGGCGGTCGTCCTCGTTCAACACCGCGCGGATCGATCACCTCTACCAGGACCCGCATTCCCGCAACGTGCCGTTCCTGCTGCATTACGGCGACATGACCGACTCGACCAACCTGATCCGGCTGATGCAGCAGATCAGGCCGACCGAAATCTACAACCTCGCCGCCCAGAGCCATGTCGGCGTCAGCTTCGAAAGCCCGGAATATACCGCCAACGCCGATGCCATCGGCGTGCTGCGGCTTTTGGAAGCGATCCGGATTCTCGGCATGGAGAAGGAGACGCGGTTCTATCAGGCCTCGACCTCCGAACTCTACGGCCTGGTGCAGGAGGTGCCACAGAAGGAGACCACGCCGTTCTACCCGCGCTCGCCTTACGGCGTCGCCAAGCTGTACGGCTACTGGATTACGGTCAATTACCGCGAGGCCTACGGCATGTTTGCCAGTAACGGCATCCTGTTCAACCATGAGAGCCCGATCCGCGGCGAGACCTTCGTCACCCGCAAGATCACCCGCAGCGTCGCCCGCATCGAGACCGGCCTGGAACAGGTGCTCTATCTCGGCAACCTCGCAGCCAAGCGCGACTGGGGCCATGCACGGGATTATATCGAGGGCATGCACAAGATCCTGCAGGCGGACGCGCCCGACGATTTCGTGCTGGCGACCGGCGAGACCCGCTCGGTGCGCGAGTTCGTCGAGCTGGCATTCGCCGAAGTCGGCCGCCGCATCGAATGGCACGGCCAGGGCGTTGACGAGACCGGCGTCGACGCCAGGTCCGGCAAGACCGTGGTGCGGATCGATCCGGTCTATTTCCGGCCGACCGAGGTCGATCTTCTGGTCGGCGATGCCAGCAAGGCGCGCGAGAAACTCGACTGGAAGCCCAAGACGTCATTCGCCCAGATGGTCAAGGAAATGGTCGCGAACGATCTGGCAGAAGCCCGGCGGGAGGTCGCCAATGGCAAGCCTGCCGTTTGAGCTGAGAGGCAAGACGGTCTACGTCGCCGGCCACCGCGGCATGGTCGGTTCTGCGCTGGTGCGCCGGCTGGCGGCGGAACACGTCGAACTGCTGACGACGCCCCGCAACGAGGTCGACCTGCGCGATCAGGCCGCGGTCAATGCGTGGTTTGCCACCCGGCGCCCGCAGGCGGTGTTTCTGGCGGCCGCCAAGGTCGGCGGCATCGTCGCCAACAACACGCTGCGCGCCGAATTCCTCTACGACAATCTGGCGATCGCTTCCAACGTGATCCATGCGGCGCATGTCCACGGCGCCGAGAAGCTGATGTTCTTAGGCTCCTCCTGCATTTATCCCAAACTGGCGCCGCAGCCGCTGCGCGAGGACTCGATGCTGACGGGGCCGCTGGAGCCGACCAACGAGCCCTATGCGATTGCCAAGATCGCCGGGTTCAAGATGGTGGAGGCCTATCGCAGCCAGTACGGCGCCGACTTCATCAACGTGATGCCGACCAATCTCTACGGCCGCGGCGACAATTATCATCCCGAATACAGCCACGTCGTCGCCGCCCTGATCCGCCGCTTCCACGAAGCGAAGGTCGCCGGCGCCAAAGAGGTCGCGGTCTGGGGCACCGGCACGCCGCGGCGCGAATTCCTCTATGTCGACGACCTCGCGGACGCCTGCATCCATTTGATGAAGAACTATTCGGATAGCGAACTGGTCAACATCGGCACCGGCGAGGACATCACGATCGCCGAATTCGCCCGCGTGGTCGCGGCGACCGTCGGCTATACCGGCGAGATCGGTTTTGATGCCTCGCGCCCGGACGGCACGCCGCGCAAACTGCTCGACGTCAGCCGGCTGGCAAAACTCGGCTGGCGCGCCAGCACGAAGCTCGAGGACGGCATCCGGCTCGCCTATCAGGCCTATCTCAGTGAAATCCGGGAGCCAGCCGAGTGTTAGCCGTCGTCAATCGAGCGAAGCTCCGAAGCACGCCGCTCTTGCCCCAGCTTGGCGCGCATCTCCATCTGTCGGAAAGCCAACAAGTAAGAACGGGTGTTTTCTAATGGCGAGGCGCTGGCTTCAGAAAGAGATGAGAACAGAATGGAAGATGGTCGACTTGTTGTCTTGCTAACGGGTGCGAATGGCTTCGTAGGCCAGAATCTTACCCCCGTGTTGAAACGCAATGGCATGATCGTTAGACAAGCCGTGCGAAAGCCCTCGCCTGACGCAACTTCGATAATGATCGGCACTATCGGTCCCCACACCAACTGGGCAGAAGCGCTCGCCGGTATCGATGCGGTGGTGCATTTGGCAGCCCGAGTTCATCACCCGCGCGAAGAGCATGCTGCAGACGTTTACCAATCTATCAATACCGATGGCACGCTACATCTTGCTCGGTGCGCAGCCGAAGCGGGAGTTAGCCATTTTGTCTACCTGAGCACTGTCCTTGCTAATGGGAGCAGCACCGACGGTCGGCCTCCTTTTCGTGAGAATGACGTTTTGACGCCCCGCGGAGTCTACGGTGTGTCGAAAGCTGCCGCAGAAGCAGGCCTTCAAGCTATGGTGGAGTACACCAGCATGAATTTTACCGTCATTCGCCCGCCACTGATTTATGGTGCAGGCGCACTCGGTAATTTTAAACGGCTGGCTACGGCGGTAAATAAAGGGATCCCGTTGCCGTTCGGTTGTATCCAGAATCGGCGCGCCTTTCTAAGCGTCGCAAACTTGGCGTCGTTCATAGTGCACCGACTTACCCATCAGCACGGCAAGTTCGACATCTTTTTGGTGGCCGATGAGGAGCAAATTTCAACGCCAGAATTTGTTCGACGGATCGGAAAGGGTTTGGGCAAGAAATCGCGCATTGTGCCTTTTCCATTGTTTGCACTCAACGCGTTATTCAGGATCAGCGGTCGTTCTGAAGCCTACAATAGTGTGGCCGCGTCGTTGGAGATCGACATGTCTAAAGCCCTGAAGACCGGATGGCGGCCACCGCTTAGTCTAGACGAAGGTATTCGGAATGCTCTGGCTGACCCTACTTCTCGGACGCAATCGACCCGTTCGCCATGACCTCCGTCCGGGATAAGCCGCACTAGCTAGCTAGGTCGCCCTACCACAACGCTGTCGTGCGCATTGGACTGTAGCTACGAAGTCCGACGCAAACGAAGCCACGCGGGCGTGGACATCCGGCAAGAGATTTCTGATCGTAGGTTCAGAATTCTGCGATACCTTCAAAAGATGATCCGCGAGTGATGAAGGGTCATCGACGTCGAAATACTCAGCTTTGCCACCTGCTTGTTCACGATGTACGTCAATGCTCGACAAGACCATCGGCACGCCAAATGATTTTGCCTCCTCCACGGTCGTGCTCCAGCCCTCGAATCGGGACGGATTGAGCAGAGCCGCGCTAACCCGAAGCAGCGCATAGACCTCAGCCAATGGAATCATTCCCAAGTATCTGAATTCTTGCTCAAGCCCACGGTCGACCACTTGTTGCATAATCTTATCAACAAGTTGCGGCTCGTTTGGATCAGGCGCTCCGGACGCCACCACAACGACACGCTTGCCACGATTTAAGAGTAGTGCAAGCGCATCGATCACAACCTGATGGTTCTTGTGGCGCCAGAATTGATTTGGAAGATAGAAGTAGTTTGGCGGCAGGTTGTACTTGCGAGCAACCTCAATCGGATCCACTCGCAAGAGCTCGGGGGCAGGCTCGCTCGCGAACTTCACAACGGCTGTTCGTCCTTTTGCATTTGGATAACTTTTTAGGCAGTCTCGCTCTGCGCTCTCGCTGCTGAGCATGATCGTTCGGCCTGACATAATCTGCAACCGAAAGCCGACCTCCCGTCGCGATCGGGCGCGCCTGGAAAACAGGTGCGGAAGTTCCAGATGCTGCATGTCCGGGATCCACGCGATACTTGGATAACAGGAAGACCAGCCAAAGAAACGCGCCGACTCGAAAACCGCATCAATTTGTTTGCGTCGGAATTCCGACGCAGCCGCAAAGTCCTGCCCAAAACATATCGGTGCGATAGACCGTAATGCTCCTCGATCGAATGCGCTTGATCGCAGAGTTTCAACGCCTGGAATCCGCCCGAGTGCTTCGAGATCTGAGACATCGTCGCGCTCGCCCGCAAACACCACAGGCGTAATTTCTCCCGCGCAGTGCTGGCACAGGGCAGCAAATAAGTTACGCTGATAGTTGTAACCCCCAGCCCAGCTCTGGCGGGAAATCATGGTGAAGGCGAGACGGATTGAGTGCCCGCTGCTCAACGAGCATCCTCCTTAAACCAGCGGACGTAATCGGCGATTCCTTGCGACAGTGGAACTCCCCACGCAAAAGGCAACGCTCGAACCTTTCTATCATCCGCAACAAGGCTGAACGGATCGCCGGGACGGACCACACCGGAGAAACGTACGCCGGCCTCCCCACCCCAGCTTTTTGTCACGACATCTGCAACCTCCGCGACCGTCGTACCCTCACCGCATCCCCCGTTTATCGCCTGAAATTTTTCCTGTTGCCGTCGTGCGGCAAAACTTGAAAGGAGCCTAGCCACGTCGTTTACGTGGACCCAATCGCGCAATTCGTCTCCCGTTCCGCCGAGCACAAGCTCACGCTGGCCTCTTTGCAGCCGCGAACACATATCCCACAAGAGCTGCTTGCGAAGAAACGCTCCATAGACAGAAAAGAGGCGGACCACAGTCGACTCTACGGCGAAGCAGGCAGCATAGCTCTTGCAGAGCTGCTCCATCATCAGCTTATGGTGACCGTACGGCGATACAGGCCTTAGTTCGGCATGCTCCGGGATCTTTCCAGAGTGATGCGCGCCGTATACAGCGGCGCTCGAGGCTACAATCAACCGGCATTCTGAAGCGGAGCGGCGCATCCATTCAAGCAAGCGGACCGTGCTGTTGACGGTGCGCGAGAAGTCCTCGTAGGGTTGCTCGATCGACAGCCCGACCGATGATCCGCCAGCCAGATGAAAAATCGTGGATGGCAGTTCGGACCGCTCCGCAAGCGCATTGAGATTGGCCGCGTCGATCTCGCCGTTCAGCCAATGCTCCAGGCCGATGCGCCGCCTCTCGGCCTCTCCAATCGCGCCGTGGCCGATGCCATGAACGCGATTGCCCTGATCAGCCAGCACCCGCACGAGATGCCGGCCGATGAATCCGTTGGCGCCGGTGACCCACATGTTCATGATTGCGCCTTGTGACAGACAAACGAATAGAGCCGACCGGGTCGGCGATCAAAGCGCTCTGCCATCGAAAGCAGCGACATGAAAACGCGATTGGAAGCAAGCGCGGCGCGCCAGACAGGCTTTACCGGGATCTTGCTGCTCAATCTTTCCACGACGGCCGTTCGCAGCGTCTCTATCGTATAGGGAAACAGGTTGATCGGGCTCTTCAGCGGCGCCAGAACCTCGATCCCGGCAAATCCCGCCCCCCTGAGCGCGCCGACATATCGATCGAGAAGAAACGCATGCTCACCGCCATAGAGGTGATGCAGGGGATGCTGATCGAGGAATTTGCCGAGGTCAGTCTCCTTGCTGATTACGTGTTCGCGTAGGGCGATGAGCAATCCGCCGGGGCGAAGCACGCGGAACATTTCCCGGCAGGCGCTGTCGAGGTCGCGCATATGGTGCAGCACGGCCCGCGCGAACACGACATCGAATGTACCGTCATTGAAGGGCAAGCGCTCGGAAAAATCCTCGACCACCTCGATCGGCAGACGGGCCTCGGCGACGAGCTCCCGGACTGCCGCCGTCCCAACCACGGCACTCGGGTCAGGCTCGAGCGCGGTGACCGCAAATCCGCTCCGTGCCAGTGCGTAGCTCGCAATTCCGCGCCCGGCGCCGACATCGAGCGCCTTGCCGGTGCGGTTCTGCAGAAGCTTCGAAACCGCCTGCCATTCGGTGCTGGCAGAATAGCGCTTGGCCGCATCAATCAGAGGGTCGTCATAGAACGCATCGAGCACGAGCTGGCGCTGGTCCGGCTGACTGCGGAGCCAGAGCACGGCATCTTCCCACGTCGTAAACGGCTTCTCCGCCACCATAAACCTGCTATCCCCAGCGCCCCGGTTAGATCAGATCCTGAAATTTCGTCCATTGCAGTTGTTTGCTATAGCGGTCTTTGACCATCGCGCAACCCGCCTGAGCGATGGACTTTGCCCGGGTTTCGTCACGCATCAGCTTGCCGATCAGTTCCGGTATTTGCTCAGGCGAGGAGTATTGCAACATGGTTTCGCCATCAACGAAACCGTCCGGATAGCGTCCTGAGTCGGTCAGGAGGACCGCTCCGCATCCGGTCGCCTCAAAGCATCTCATATTGCCGCGATCCTCCCCCGCCATGTCCACTGCACCATTGAACACGATCCGGCTCTTAGCGATCGCTGCATACGCATCGCGGCCATACAACGGGTTGGCGCGAATCCCGCGAACTTCATCTGGATAACGATATGAGTGAAGCGCTGGTAGAGGAGGAAGAAAGTTTGCCAATCGGGTCAGGCGTGACTCTTCGAGATAAAAGCGTGCCCGGACACCCCGCGTTGAAGCCACAGCCCGGAGTGCCTGGCTACGTTTGACGTGGTGGCGCGAAAATCCGCCGATGAAGATGAGATCGAGTTCATCACCTCGGGCCACGGCAAAGGCGTCCATCGCAGGATCGTGCGCCGGAAAGAAATACGCCACCCGACAGCCTTTTTGTCGCCAACTCTCGAGGATCGACGGAAAGTTGCACACGATCAGGTCGTATTTCGTCAGGTCAGCGCTTCCTGACGGCGCCGCCCGCCAGCCAACCGATTTCTTCACGCACCCCGGCAACTTCGCAACAAATTCGCTACCGTAATGGATCGGGTCAAGATTATAGAATACTTCAGTGCGATGCTGCTCGATCTGCGCGAGCAGAATTTGCTCCAGGTTCTTTGTCCGCAGACCATTCTCTTTCGCCCACAGCAACTGCAGCTGTTCATCGTCTCCATTGGTGTAAAATGCATCCGGGCTGTTGGTGAGTACCGGCAGGAGGATATGAGACGCAGTGAATCTCGTATCCAGAAATTCTGCGCGTCCGGCGGCAAAGGTTTGATAGCGCGATTGGCGACGATGGATACGAAATCCGCGTGACAAGCCGTTGTTCTGGAAAATACGCATGCATCAACCCGCGGGATTTGCATCTGGCGGGGGGCTGAACGAGCGGATTATTCTGGCCGGATTCCCAACTGCCAGAGTGTACGGCGGAATATCGCGGGTTACAACCGAACACGCTCCGATCACGGCCCCCTCTCCAATCGTAACCCCCTTAAGCACACTCACGTTGAATCCGACCCAGGCCCTATCGCTCACCACGACCGGCGCATGCGCGATTTTCTTCCAATCCTTCCGGCCCGCGCCCCATTCGAGAACATCGTTCCGGCGATCCATCCAGTCGACGCTGTGGGAATCGTGATCCACAATCGTAACGCCCCATGACATGACGACATCGTCGCCGATGGTGAGGCTTCGATAGCAGACCAGGTGGCTTCGTCCGATGAATGTGCGGTTTCCGATCTGAATTTTGCCTCCCGTTTCCTCGAAACTGATATCAGCGTGGACGATCGAATCTTCTCCTACTGATAAAGCGTTGCCTGCCGCTCGGCTGATCCGGCGCCATGCGATCCTCGACCCGCGCCCGACACTTACCGCCCCGGAAAGTCGGCTCTTCCAGCCAAGGATGGCGTCGATCACGCCTATCAGGATGAGCCGCATGTCAGGACCTTGCCAGCATCCATTTCATATTCAGGTACGGCCAGATTCGGCTGGCCGTCTCCCAGTCCCATTGCTTCGAGTATGTCAGGCGACCGACCGTCCGTCGCAAGCCTTCCTCGTCGACCAGTTCGGCGAAAGCCGGCACCTTTTGATCGAGCAGGCTGGCGGTCCAGCCGGCCAGCGGCCCGTTCAGCCATTCCGGCATCGGCGAATTGAATCCCACCTTCCGGCGTCCCATGCGAATGGATTCCGGCATCAGGTTGGCCATCGCCTGCCGCGCAATCAACTTGGAATAGCCGTCGGAGAACTTGCATGGCTCCGGCAACGCCATGGTGTACGTCACGAGGCGCCAGTCCATGAAAGGCATCCGGACCTCGATGCCGTGCGCCATCGACAGGCGATCGAAGTTTCTCAGGATGGTCGGCAGCACCGTGCTGTGGAACATGCGATAAAGACGCCGGTTCAATGCGCGCCATTCACGCGGCAATACGTCATCCTCGCCGACTAGCGGAAGCTCCGCCGGGACATCGCGCAGGCCGCCGCGCAGGAAATAGTGCCCCTGTCGCTTGATCATCAGCGCCCGAAGCAGATCGATGCCTCGCCTCGCCAGCGCCGAGTTCGAGCCAAGGGAGACAGCCGCGTTTCGCAACCGGAACGCGCCCGATTGTCCCTCCTGGAGATAGGCTCCCATCAATTCGTCCGCGCCATGGCCGTCCAGCGACACCGTCACGTTGTGCCGCCTGAGCTCTCGATAGATCAACCAAGCCGCGCTTGGAAGCCCGATATAGAGGTCATCATTGTCGTCGAGAATTCGGTCGAGCTCGGTCAACGCATCCGCTCGGCCGATCTCGACGAATACCGGCGCAACATCCGCCCAGGCCGCGGCCTGTTCGGCCATCGGCCGCTCATCGTTGGAGGCGCCGGGAAACGTCGCAACGAAGGCGTGACGCCACGAGGTGCTGTCCCGCGGACCCATGCCGGCCTTTTCGTGCGCGGCCATGGTGCAAATCACCGCCGACGAATCGAATCCTCCCGACAGGCAGGTCCCGATCGGGACATCGCTGCGCATCCGAAGGGCGACGGCGTCCTGGAAAAGCTCGCGAAAGCGCTCCACGCGTTCGGCTTCGGTGTTCGGTATCGCCGGCAGATGATCCACCGTCCGCCACCAGCGCCGGATCTCCAATCTTCCCCGGCGCAACCACATGCAGTGACCGCCCTGCAGCCGGCGGACTTCCCGGCAGAGCGTCCGCTCGCTTCCCTCGATCCCGAAGGCATCGAGCATGAGCCGTCGCGCCACATCGACATCCAGCGAGACGCTGATGAGACGGCTTCGCTCCAATGCGCGCTGCTCGGATGCAAAGACGAAGCGCTCGGATGTCAACGCATACAATAGCGGCTTGATGCCGAAGCGGTCGCGCGCCAGAAACAATTCTTCGGTTTGGGTGTCGAAGATCGCCAGCGCCCACATTCCGTTGAAGCGCGTCAGCATGCCTTCCTGCCACGCTCGCCATGCGGCCAGAATGACCTCCGTGTCCGACTGGCTGCGGAAAACCACTCCCTGTGCCTCGAGTTCGCGCCGCAGTTCGAGGAAGTTGTAGATCTCGCCGTTGAATACGATCACATGACGGCCATCGCCGGAGACCATCGGCTGATAGCCTCCCTCGCCGGGATCGATGATTGCCAGCCGACGATGGCCGAACGCCAGATCGCGGTTCGCGCTGAACCAGCTACCCTCGCCAAAGGGACCGCGATGCGCGACCAGATTCGTCAGCCGCGAGATTTCCGTTAGTTCGACCGCGTTGCCGCGGAGGTTCACGACACCTGCAATTCCGCACACGGTTAGGCCGCCTTCACAAATAGGAGGCGACTTGCAATGACGCGCAAATCCCTCCAGCAAGCCGCGCCGTGCGGGCCGACCCGCGAGATGGTGACAACAACGACAAAGATAATACCGGCCGCCAGGCAATAGAGACCCCCAACGTACCACCAGTGTGGGGCTTGATCGAACAGCCCCTCCTGAGTGAAATGTCGCAGCACGAGTGCCGTGACGATACCGGTCCCCAAAGGCAGCAATACAAAGTGAGCCACCCGCGACCACATGCCAGCGAGACAGAAACTTTGCCGCAGCAAGATGATGGTCGTGACGATCTGCGCCGTCATGCCGATGCAGGCACTCCAGCCCGCTGCTTGCCATCCGAAATAGGGCAAAGCCACTGCGCTGGTGCCAAGCGTAAATACGGCCGTTACAAAAGAGATTAGCGCGTTGGAACGGGATCGGCCGTTGGCTAGAAGATAGAATGCGAATACGTTCGCGCTGCACCCTAGCATTCCTGCGATCGAAAGCACCACCAACACACGCTGAGCTTCGACGGCCACTTCCGCGCCAGTCCAGAGATGAAGCAGCGGACCGGCGACGGGAACTAGTGCCCCCAGCGCACTCGCGGCAAGTACGTTGAGGACCCATGAAGATCGAAACAGTAGATCGGCCTTCCGATCACTGGATTCTCCTTGCAGCGCGCTAAAGAACGGGAACAGGATTTCGCCGACTTTCAAAATGCCAATATACATAGCTTCTTCGAGCCGCTGGGCGATGGTGTAGAAGCCGACAAATTGGGGCTGAAGCAGCGCACCTAGCAGGTACCGATCCGCCTGTCCCGCAATCAGGCCGCCGCCTTGGGCTGCCATTTGCCAAACTCCAAAATTGACGAGATCGCCGAGCGGGCCCTGGTGAAACGCGGGACGCGCCAGCCAACCTCCGATAACCCGGCGCGAAACTGCAAACACTGCAAGTAAGCTCGTGGCAAAGCCTAACGCCTGACAGCCAAGATACGTTGAGGCCTGTGGCCAGCGCGGAATCAATACCACCATTGATGCCGTTGCGATAATTGCGCTGATGATACTGATCGAAGCGATCCGTGGATAATCCTGGCGCGCAGTAAACAGGGCCAAAAATACCGCGGCTATGCACTGACATAGCCATCCCCCGGCGCCAAACCCGAAGGCCAGTCCGAGGTCGTCGGCGGCCTTACCGCTTAGGTTGAACGCGAGGCGGGCAAGCGGCGGGCCTCCGAAACACAAGATCATCATGATCAATCCGCCTATGCCCACCGCCAAGAGCAATGCCATGGCGAAGAAACGGCGAGCATCGTCGCGCGCCTCGGGCGCCAGCCGGAGGGCAAGTTCTCGGGCCGTCGACAGTGCCAGTGAGTTGCTGAATGTTAGTGCCGGCGCGAGGCACGCCGTCACCAGAGCTGCAACGCCAAATGACGCCGCGCCCAGACGAAGCACAACGAACGGCAGGATCAGCAAGTTCAATCCCACGCCGATCAAAAAAGCCGCAGCATTCCATCCGGAGTTTCCCAACAGACGAAAACTGCTAATTGGCTCTGCCATATCAGCGTCAGGCCTTAATCTGCTTCGGATACTTCGGCATCTAGAAGGCTCGAATCAGATCGATGACTTCGAATTGTTGATCCCTCGTGATCTCGGCAAACATCGGCAGTGACAGTATCCGGCTTTGATCGCCATGGGCGTTGGGGAACTGTTCAGGGCGATGCTTGAGCCGGCTATAAGCGGCCAAGAATGGCAATGCCGTGGGATAGTTGATCGCTGTCTGAATACCTTTTGCGCCCAGATGCGCTGCCAGTGCATCGCGGCGCGAATGCTTGATTGTATAAAGATGATAGACGTGGGTGCGCTCCGTAGCGACAGAGGGCACAACGACATCCTCAATCTGATTGAGATTAGCGTCATAAACCTTCGCGGCATCCTGGCGCGCCTTCGTCCAAACAGTCAGATGCGGCAACTTGGCCGACAGGATTGCCGCCTGGACGCCATCGAGGCGGCTGTTGATGCCCTCGGTGCGATGTTGGTGCTTAATGAGACCGCCGTGGCGCGCGAGCATGGTCATGTGTTCGGCGAGCGCGCTGTCGTTAGTGACTACCGCACCGGCATCGCCCATTGCGCCAAGATTTTTGCCCGGGTAGAACGAATAGGTCGCGGCCGCGCCGAAGGTACCGACCTGCTGGCCTTTATAGCGGGCCAGGTGCGCCTGCGCGCAATCCTCCACCACCCAGAGCTTGTGCCGGCGCGCGATCGCCATGATCGCATCCATGTCCGCCGGCTGTCCGTACAGATGCACCGGAATGATCCCGACGGTGCGCGGCGTGATCGCGGCCTCGATCGCCGCCGGATCGATCGTGAACGTAATGCCGTCGGTGTCCGCGAACACTACCCTCGCGCCGGCATGGGTGATCATCGCTGAGGTGCTGATCCATGAATGCGCCGTGGTGATGACCTCATCGCCCGGCTGAACCTTCAGCGCGGCCATGGCGAGATAGAGCGCATCGGTGCCATTGGCACACGATATGCAGTGCTTAACGTCGACGGCCTTGGCGAAATCCAGCTCGAATGCGTCGACATAGGGCCCGCGAATGAACGCGCTGTCGCGAATGACTGCCGCGATGGCGCCGTCGATCTCGCTCTTGATGGTTTGGTATTGCCGTTGCAAATCGGCAAACGGTACCGGCATTGATTGTCTTCCTTATCTTCGCCCAAGCCGGCGCGCTGGATTGCCGGCATAGGTCCCTGCCACGGTAAGATCCTTGGTCACCACCGAACCGGCTCCGATTACGACATCATCTGCAATGCGCACCGGCATGATCGTTGCGTTCGAACCAATCGAAACCCGACTGCCGATCTTCGTCTCGCGCCACAATTCCTTGCGTCCGCGGGCGGGACCACCGGTTGTGAAGGTATCATTGATGAACATCACACCATGCCCGATGAAGCAATCATCTCCGATCGTCACCAATTCGCAGACAAACGCATGTGACTGCACGCGGGTGCGAGCGCCAATGCGGACACCTTTCTGAATCTCGGTAAAAGGCCCGATAAAGCAATCGTCGCCGATCTGGCATCCATAGAGATTGCAGGGCTCGACGATCTTGACCCGAGCGCCGAATTCGACGTCACGGACGCCAGCCTGATACCGGTCCGGCTGGTTCACGATGCGATACCAAGCCGGCTCAGGCGCGGCGTGAACCGCAGTGCCACCTCCTGGCCTGTTTCGATCGATTCATAAAGCGCCGAAATCAGCTCCAGACTCTTCCGCCCTTCCAATCCGTCCACGAGCGCCGCGCGTTGATTCGTCAGGCAATCGACCACATGCTGGTAATAGGCCTGGTGACCAAAGCCATACACGTTCGGCGGATTTACAGAAAACTTTTCGATCACGTCCTTGTCCGAAGGAAGCTCATCGGCAAACCGCCAGTGCCTGATCTGGTTGACGGCGAAGCCCGCGATCTCAACGGTGCCCCTCTCGCCCAGGATGGAAAGCGAACCTTCGAGGTCCGTCGGGCGCGCCGCCGTCGTCGCCTCAATGATTCCAAGCGCGCCGTTTCGGAATTTCAGCGTCGCCACAGCGGTATCCTCCGTTTCGATTTTCGCCAGCGCGGTGACCGCGCGTGCATGCACGCTGATGACATCGCCGAAGAACCACTCCAGCATATCAATGTGATGGCTAGCCTGATTAGTCAGCACGCCGCCGTCATAGGCCCACGTGCCCCGCCAACTATCCTGGTCATAGTAGGCCTGGTCCCGACACCAACGAACGCGCACGGTCCCCAGAACAAGCCTTCCGAACCGGCCGGCGTCCAGCGCCTCGCGCGCCTTGACGACGGGGACGTTGAAGCGGTTTTGCTTAACCACGAACAGCTTAATGCCGGCTTCGTCACAGGCCCGGATCATGTCATCGGCATCCTGCAGGCGGAGCGCCATCGGCTTCTCGACAACAACATGTTTTCCTGCTCTTGCGCAGGCGATCGCGTGCTGTGGGTGTAACCCGCTGGGCGTCAGCACCGCGACGGCATCGATATCTTTCCGCGCAAGAAAATCCTCGATATCGTAGTGCGCCGGAACACCGAACTTCGACGCAACCGCGTCGGCACGCGCGCGGACGGGATCGCAAACCGCCGCGAGACGGGCGCGGTCGATATGGTTGCCGCCCAAGAGGTCGGAATGACGCTTGGCGATGCGTCCGCAACCGAGCAAGCCAAATCTAATCATGAGAGCTATCCTATGAGCCCAAAGGCTTGGCCCTTGGACGCCGCGCTTATCCGGCCGAATTCCTAGTTTCGGCAATCTGCAATACTAGGAAAAGCCCAAAACAATCAAGAGGGTTGAGTTCCCGTGACGTGTATCGGAAACTGCACTCCTCAAGAGAGCCAGCACGTCTCATGAAGGAGCCAGCACGTCTCATGAAAAGCCCCATGTGCCAGCACCCGAATCGGGCGGATTTTAGGTGCGGCAGTTACAGCGACCTTTCGGATCGGGCACCGTGGCAAGATGACTTCAACTCTTGGAACTTCCAGCCTCACCACAACCTGCGGCTTTTAGCTCCATGATTGCGGCCACCTTCCTATTGGCCACCTCGTCCATGTTCGGCGCCGCCTTATATTTCTTTTATAAGTGCCGCGGCCGCATCTCGGCCGCCTCAATGCTGCTCAGTTTCCTGCTGGTGCTTTATGGTCCAGCGTACCTCGTTTACATGCTCTATTACAATCAAAGCTCCCTCATCTATCGAGAGCTGATGCAAGCACCTTACTTTGATGACGCCGTAAAATCTCTGAACCTTGCGGTCACGATCTTATATCTGTGCTGCATCTTCGGGATCGAAGTGATCGATCGCTTGGCAGGGCGGCGAACAAGAAAGCTGACCGAAGCACTGGACAACTGGAACGCTCGTCCACCTCGGAGCGCATTCGCGTTTAGCGGTTGGTTGATTGCGGTCAATATCGGCTTGATTGCATTGATGATCTGGACCTCCATGCGAGAACATCATCTCGCAGTGATATTGGGGTACTTTGAGACAGCGAGTTCGCAAGCGGCCAAGGCAGATTATCGCCTATCGTATGCCGGCAGTGATTCCTATCTCTACCGAATCGCCCTGATGTCGGTCGCGCCTTTTTTCCTGATTTGGGGATTTCTCGAAGGTCTGATCAAGCGCAACTGGCTGTTGCTCGGGAGCTCCTGCGTGCTGTTCGCCCTCACTTTACTTGGCCGGATGGAAACGCTCAGCAAAGCGCCCATAGTTCTGCTGGGGATGCAAATTGCCCTGGCTGCGCTGCTCTCCTTCTGGAACCGAATTGGCTTGCCCGTTATCGTCGGCGCCGTTGTTGCGGCTCCCCTTCTATTTTATCCTCTGATCGAACTGTCGATACCCGAGGCCTCGCGCCCGATATCGGCCACAGAGTTTTTCTTTTGGCGTACGTTCTTCATCTCGAACGAAGTGCTGCTGGAATACTTCAACGCAATTCCATATTACATCTCTCACACTTGGGGCTCCAACATCCGCATTGTGGCCGCTCTCTTTGGCACGGAATTCAGGCCGGCTTACGAAGAGGTTTCCTTGTTGTGGCGGGGCCAACCTGGCTCGACTAGCAACGCAATGTTCATTGCCGACGCCTGGGCGGATTTCTCTTTCTTAGGGGTCGCTGCAGCCAGCGTTCTGGCGGGAGCGATATGTAGAACGGTTGACGTTATCTTTGTTGCCGAAGGCAAGTCACCTATGACAATCGCGCTTCTTGCGTGTTCATTCATCGGCATTATCCATCTCATGCTCAGCTCGATACAATCGGCAATGCTCAGCGGCGGATTGGCTAGCATTCCGTTGATGCTATTTGTTTTCGTCAAGGCACGGAACCTTCTGCGCCTCCGCAAGCTGCGATGGCACAGAATGGTCGCACCCTAAGTGAGGACAAATGGCTGTGCTTAAGTCACTTGCGCTCATCTTCGTCCCGCTGTTCGGGATTATTGGCCTGCCTGCAATTGGGAGCGGCCAGTCCGTCAGTAACAACGAAATCAGACTCGGAACGATCTTCAGCCGCGATGGACGGCCCGAAGACCGACAGATACACATGCGAGTGCTCACCGAATACTTCAGGGAGACCAACAACGAAGGCGGAATTAACGGCCGGCCGATCGAGATCTTCTCATATGACGACGAGGGAGATTCAAAGAAGACACTGGATTTGGCACGACAGCTCGTGGAACAGGATCGCGTAGCGTTCCTGTTCGATCTAAGCGTCCGAGCGAACGAAGTGATCCGCCCCTATGCGCGCTTCAAGAAGATACCCGTTCTGTTCCCCTCCCCACCGGCGTTCCGAGAGGCGGAAATACTGGGAAGCTACATATCCCAGCATTTTCCAGATGCCACCGTGGCCATGCTTAGACCAGCGGGCAGGTCTGGGACAGAATACCTCAACGGATTCTACGAAGGTTTGGGAAAGGAGCACGCGCGAACTGCAATTACGAATGCCCAAGAGATTAAGGGTCTCGATCAAAGTGTGAACCAGGTCGAGCCGGTAAGTAGAGGTCGTGCGGGGTTGCTGGTCATGTTCGGCCCCACCGATCAGCTACTAAAGCTGACAAGCGACCTTGCAAAGTTGGAATGGAACCCCCTTCTTATCGTCAACAGTGCCGCATTGTCGCTCGACCTGCAACAATTCACCTCTTCTGCAGGCATAGTCTCCGTATCGACTCCGAACCATGTCGCCGCGGTCAATTCAGCCGTTAGCCATAAGAACTTGAGGCGTGAAGATCGGAACTCCGCCGCTGCTGCTTATGGCTACGTTTTGGCAAAATCTATCGTATCTACGTTACGAAGCTCCAGCGAGATGATCTGTTGCGAACTGAATGTTGTGCGTTCCAAGGGCCATATTTGGGAAGTAGTCGATTCGAGCATCCCTTGCGAGTCCAGTCCAAAGCCGAAATGAGCTCAGGCACTATTTTGGCCCGGTGCCCCATTTCAACATGTGAAATCGCACACGACTAGCTGCCGAACCATCGTTCGAGGACAACACGCTGACCGCCAAACCCAATACCAGGAACAGCGGCAGATCTCTTCCGATCTGGCCGTAAGCCATGCTGAGCATAATCATAAAGGCATTGAGTAAGAACACGAAACGCAGGTCGCCATCGAAACGAGCCGGCTTGATGAGCAACAGGGGTATCAGGGCGATCAAGGTCAGAAATGCTGCACCACCCATCCAACCGAACTCGACAAATGCTTGCAAGAGATCGTTATGAGGTGACGCACCTTCGAAACATCCCAGTCGGCCAAACGACATAAATCCAAAACCAAAAAGACCAGCGCGGGGAATAAGATTGGTAGCGTCCGAGATGAGCTGCTTTCGAATAGCGATCGAGTTTCGCGTATTCACGCTCTCGCAATCAGCCGTCGTCGCTTCCGGATTTCTCCGTGCAGCGTAAGATGGAGGAAGGATCGTTGCCGAGCTGATGCCGCCGGGGCTCACCTCTCCCCTTGCTCCCTCGATCGCGTACCGCACATAGAGATTTGCATTGTCGAAACGAGCAAGCAATCCGAAAGCAGTTGACGCAACAAGGATAGCTAACATGCTTAGCGCAAAGCGGCGCTGCTGCTTCAACAACAATGCAGAGAGAGCCGTGCAAACCATGATCGCGAGCAAAGAGAACCGAACCATTGAAGCGGCAAAAACCGCCATCGAGAACGCGATCAGTGGGACCAGCACATTCCGAACCCAGGTAGGGCTCCGATATTCCGATGATAATAGCAGAATAACAAGGATGCCGAGCGAGACCGAAAAAGCTGTTGTCGCGTTATCAAACCCCAACACAAACGGTCGCCCCAACTCGCCATGTAAAACTAGATACGGGACCGTTAGCGCCGTTCCTACCGAAAGGATCGCGAGCGATATCCAAAAGCAAACCGCTCTCAATACAGGCACATCCTCTTTCACAAGCGATCGCCCGGCGAAATATGCCGTTACTGTCAGGCCTAGCAAGACAAGTTCCCGGAATTCGATCTGCTGAGGATTCCTGGATAATGATATGCCCGCGCAAGCAATCAGGGTGAGCACGGGAATATCCAGGATGGAGAAGCGGAAACCCTCCAACGAGCCAAAAACCGCAATCATTATCACGGTCAAGCTCAGATACGACGCGGTAAATGCGCCGTAACCGTTCAGCCCCAATGATCCGTATATCAGGGCAAATATAGACGACGCAGAGATAGCCAAAGCGAAGCCAAAACTCGCTGCCTTTGGCACTCTAATCATTGTCCGCCCCCATCCGTCGATTCCTGATGATATCTCCAAGCGCGCAAAACGCAATCGAAGGCCCGTCGGTCCCGAAAGCACTGAGATCTTATCCTCCTTCTTGCCGCGGTCGTTAGGATAGGATTCCGTTTGATTTGCCATCTCATCAATTGGCGAGCCGATAATGCTTTTAATAGCTCATTCGGAGGCGCCTTTGATCGCCTGAATCCGGGTTCCTCTCGGGCACATCCACAAGTTCACCGCGAGCCTCGGATCGAAGCGCCTCGACCGCCAATCGAGGATCGCCAGCGGCGCATACATAAGAGGGTGGCTCAACCGGCATACCCGCTATTTCCGCTTGACAAACCGGGAGGAAGACATACCCATGCGCGCAATCTCTGCATCCATCTGTTCCCGGATGCGCGTGATCGCACTAGCCGTTCACTATGTCCCGCAAATGAATTCAAGGTTGGCGATCGCACGTTCCAAACTTGATACAAGTGCGCAAAATGGCAAAGCAGTACCAACTGACGTCGTTCTTGCGATGCAGGGCTTGCGAGTAGACCCGTAATCGAAGCAATATCTATGATAGCAAAGGATCGTACGAGCGATCAGAAAATGCTCTCAGCTAACCTTCCACTTTGTTTCGTTCTGCTTCCAGTGCCATTTTCCCGAAAGTAACCGTCAACAACCGGTAGATCGCAGATGAGGTTTCTGATTACAGGAGGCTGCGGATTTATCGGCTCGGCGGCGGTGAGATATCTGGTGCAAGCCGGCCATCAGGTTCTTAATATCGACAAGCTGACCTATGCTGGCGATTCCAGAACTGTCGCCGCTGTTGCCGACTTTCCCAATTACCGCTTTGAGAGGCACGATATACTGGACCGCGATGACATCGCTGTGTTGTTTCAGAGGTTCGCGCCGCAAGCGGTTTGGCATTTTGCTGCCGAGACCCACGTCGACCGCTCAATTGAGGATCCCGGTAAGTTCGTAGACACGAACGTGACTGGCACGTTTACGATGCTACAATGCGCTCTTCAGTTTTGGAGCAATCTGAATTTGGTGGAGCAGAGTGCCTTCCGATTCATTCACATTTCCACAGATGAAGTTTACGGCAGCCTTGGCGATCAGGGGCTCTTCAAAGAAACGACTGCCTACCGCCCTAATTCACCTTACGCGGCGAGCAAGGCGGGAGCTGACCACTTGGTCCGAGCATGGTATGCGACCTTTGGCTTGCCCACGATAATTTCCAATTGTTCAAACAACTACGGGCCATTCCAAAACCGAGAGAAACTGATTCCCACGATTATCCGAAAAGCGATCGCCGGCCAACCCATTCCAATCTATGGCCAAGGTCAGAACGTCCGCGATTGGCTCTACGTGAATGACCATGTGGCAGCAATCGCGGCCATCTGCACCAAAGGTACGGAGGGCAGCAGTTACAATATTGGAGGCCTCTGCCAAGTTAGCAACATAGCGCTGGCAACAGAAATTTGTAAGCTTTTGGACGAACGACGGCCACGCCGAGACGGCCAAGGCTATGCGCAGTTGATTCAGTTTGTCGCCGATCGGCCGGGGCATGACTATCGCTACGCAATAGATTCAACGAAAGCTCGACAAGAACTTGGCTGGCTGCCTCGGGAAAGTCTGCAAACCGGCTTGTCCAAGACGGTGGATTGGTATCTCGACCACATGGATTGGACATTGGATGACTTGAATGTCGATGACCGTCTGGGGCTAAGATTGCCGGTCGGACAATCGAAAGGCCGATGATGAGGAAATGGAAAGGCATTATTGTCGCCGGAGGGAGCGGGAGCCGCTTGTTTCCGCTTACTCACGTCGTGAACAAGCACCTACTGCCGGTCTACGACAAGCCGATGATTTACTACCCGCTCACCACCCTTATGCTCGGCGGGGTGCGGGACTTTGTCATTATTTCCAATCCTCAAGCTCTCGATCAAATGAGCACGTTGCTTGGCGACGGGAAGCGTTGGGGGATCACTATTGTATACCGTCCGCAAGAGCGACCAGGCGGAATAGCGGAGTGCTTTCGCATAGCGGCAAGCGACATCACGGGGCACAACGTCGCGCTCGCTCTTGGAGACAACATTTTCTTCGGTGCCGGCCTCCCCCGTTTGTTATTAGAGGCGATGGCTCAAGAAAGTGGGGCGACGGTATTCGGCTATGAGGTGGCGGATCCGTCGGCTTATGGAGTGGTCGTCCTCGATGAAGGCGGCCGCGCAATCGACATAGAGGAGAAACCAAAAAATTCGCGATCTCGCCTCGCCATTCCGGGCCTCTATTTTTATGACGAGCGTGTTCTCCAAATTTCGAATGAGATTAGGCCTTCAGCACGTGGAGAGCTCGAAATAACAGATGTGAATCGCCGGTATCTGGCGATGGGTGATCTGAGGGTGAGGCTGTTCGGTCGGGGCGTTGCTTGGCTGGACGGTGGAACACATCGCGATCTCTTCGAAGCGGCTCAATTTGTGAAGGTAGTGGAAGAACGTACAGGACTCAAAATCGCCTGTCCGGAGGAAGTTGCCTTACGCATGAAGTTCATTGATCAGTCTGCATTTGAGCGTCTGATTGATCCGAACCCCAAGACCGATTACCAACTTTATCTCCGCTCGCTTCTCGAAGCCTCTCCGCTGACTGAGAGATAGTGGCCATACGATCGATGGATGCTGGTTCAGAAGACGTGCCGACAGGTTCGGTTTGAGTGAAGCGAGGCGCAGCAGCAGCGAGTCTGCGATGCAGTGCGTTCCATTCTTCTTAATTTGCGACACTGTGGCGGTAGTCTCGAAGCGGAGTGAGAACAATCCTCTATACCAGACCACGCACAGCCCGGTAGCTTGGGAACTCGAGGAAAGCGGCGAGAAAATGCGCGCAGTAGGATTTTTGGAGGATGGAGCCATACTTACGTGGTGAAATTTCGCCTGCAGTACTCTTCGGAGTCCCGACGGATGAGCTTCTGTCAGGCAACGCGATCGAACGGTGATGAATTCTGTTACCCCGCTGCTCGTTTCGCCAGTTCGCAAGCCTCGCGAGCAACGTCCAAGGTTCGAACCGGTTTCAGCAGGCGACTTTCGAACTCTCGCGGCGAGAAGCTACGCACAGAACGAAGCGATCCAACTTCGACATAATCGTGTGAGAAATCGATTCCGTAGCGCCGCAGCAGATCGGATGAAAGCGCATTTGGCGAAGTCCGCTCCGTCAGTATCCAGGACGCCACGATTGGCTCGCACCCCACCCTGTCAAGCGCCGCGTTGAAAAAGTCGTTGCTTCCCGAGTATCCGGCGAGCAGCCACCCGGCACCCGGCGCACGTGCCCCGATCGCATAGACTGATCCAGGGCTGACGCCACTGAGGTCGAGCGTCGGATCGCCCGCCTTGAAGCCGTTTTCCGCCGCAATTTTCCTGAGCTGTCGAATATAGGCCGCCGCCTCCCTGGTTAGAAGAAGGCTCGATTTTTCGCTGCCGATTTCGACCGCCGTCTTCTGAAGCCGCAGCGGTTGTGCTTGTCGATAAGGATTTTCCATTGCGGCAAACAGGACGCCGGTCGGAACAAGCAGGGCTGCTGCGGCGATCGGAACGACATTGCGCCATGCTGCATTCCCTGCCAGTAGCCCCATGCTGAGGACAAGGCCGGCCAACAACCAGAAGAGCCCTGCACGCCCAGCCTGCTCCCAATAGTTATTGCCGGTGCCGAACGCATAGACGTGAGGCAGCACGATAAAGAACACCACCAGGGCAAGACTGTTGCGCGACAGAGCCCGGTAGCTCCGCCGCGGCGACAACATCGCGAAAAGGACGAGCGCTAAGGAAACAGCCCAAAACTGCATGGGTTGGAACGGTTCGTATGAAATGTGCGGCGCCAGCGCCCCTCCGCTCACGGAGATGCTCAACCCGGCGAAAACCAGGGCCAGCAGCGCTGCTGCGATCCTTGCGGCGGCGTTTGCACGAGTGGCCAGAGATGTTGCGATAAAGGCGACGACGAGCAGCAAGGCAAAATTGACTCGCTGCTCTCTGCTGAAATTGAACGAATCTATGCGAAACATACGCGCGATAGGTTGGTCAGGCGTGAGTAGGCTGCCAATTCGGGCACCTTCCAGAACACGATCGACGAACGTGCCAATCGATCCGTCAATCGCCAGTGCCGACACGCCCAGTAGCGCGGCCGCCGCAAGGATGGAAATCACCAGTCCGCGCATCCAAAGCTTGCGCGCGATAACGAGATACACGACCACGGCGCATCCGAGCAGTGCGGCCGATGTTGGTTTCGCCAGAAATGAAAGCGCGCCGGCTGTTCCGATCATGACCCATCCCATAAGGCTGAGCGTCGATGCTTCACGAGAGGTCATCAGCACGCCTATGGCTGCGAACATCAGAGACGTGAAGGTCAACGAATTGTAACCAGGGGTGGGCAGCCACAGGTCGAAAAACGTCAACGAGCTGGCTGCTATGACAAGTGCCAATGCCACGATCCAGATGCGCGGCGCTGATCTGCCATCGATGCGTTCTGCAACGATCGAATGAAGCAAAATCGCGCAAAGCGCAAACGCTGACGCGAAGATGATCAGGACGTTTGCCTGCCTAAGCAAGGCGATGTCGCCGCCGACCAGCCGGTAAAGGGGATGGTATGCAAATCCGAACTGGCTGACCGAGGCGCTGTAATCCCACGGCGATGAAATCCAATTCAGATAGAAGCCTTCATCGGTGAAATCAAAACCTGATCGACAACGGGAGAGAACCCAAACGAGCAGCAGCATGGCCGCTGCGGCGCACGCGCCGAGCGCGAACCGCTCCATCCCTCCCGCAAAAGGGGATGTCTCCGTATCGCCTGCCCGCGCCGTTGGAGGTGCACCATTTCTCAAGTCAAGAACTGAGCCTTCTATCGCACTGGTAGGGTAGCAAGGTCACAGAGACCAGTTTCAGTCGCGGCGAGGATCTATCCTGGGGTAGAGTTCGCAACAGCGAATGAGTCTGCCGGGCAAGCTAGCGCCATCCAGCGATCCCCTCAACCTGGGCGAATAAGATTTGGAGTTATTCACGCGGAAAGAGAAAGCATCGACGAACGCACGTCAAGATCCATAACAACCGTCACCGCTACTGTTGCCCAATGGCCACGCCGGATCGAAATAAGGCCCACTCAGTGGCGACCCCGCGTTAAACCTCAAGCGCACGTTGCAAGCTGTGACGCGCGGTGAAATAGGTTGCTTGCGACCGTTCTCAACTCCTATGCGATCCGGGGATTGGGCTCTGGCCGACCCGAAGCTACGCATGACGCTCGACCCAGGCCAAGCCAGAGCGCTGTTGGATGCTCCACTTTGACTTCGTAATTGGCGGCATACATCGGAGAAGACTGCTAAGTTGAAGCTGAAAATTCATCCCCTCATCGTCGGTTTGACGTTCGCTAGCACGTTCGTTGTTTTGCTGTGTATCTTGTTCAATCCCCGATGGGAGACGAACGACGACGTCGCCATGTCAATGGTGGCGCACGGCTACGGTTTGGCAGCGTACGGCACACCTAATCTGCTCTTTTCAAATGTTCTCTGGGGCTACCTTGTTCGCGCGTTGCCAACGGTCCACGGAGTCCTCGGCTATTCTCTCGCGACGCTGGGGACTATCGCGTTGGTCGGAACGGCGTTTGTATACTTTCTGTACCGATTGGGCGCCAGTTATCTCACTAGCGCATTCCTCATTGTGCTTCTTCTGTTCCGACCCGTTCTCTTTCCACAGTTTACGATAAACGCCGGATTGTTGGCTTGCGCAGCCGTGCTCGGGTTGCTCGTTTATGCAAGAAACCAGAGCAGTTTGTGCCTCGCCGCATCATGCGCATTCGCATTTCTTAGTTACCTCGTTCGCAGCTGGGAGTTTGCTCTCGTTATGGGCGTCGCTCTTCCGTGTCTCCCATGGGCACTCTTCCAGAAAGAACGCAGGGTTCAACTAGCGCTGACGCTAACGATATGTGCCATCCTGGCAGCATGGTTTTTTGGCAACTGGTCCACTTCTGGGCCAGACTGGAACTACTTCTGGCAATTGAACGCGGCGCGCGCTCCCTTTACGGACTTTGATGCCAAAGCCCGGCTCCTCGCGCAGCCCGATATTATGGCCCGGCACAATTTGTCAAAAAACGATGTCGAACTGCTCTCAGGTTGGTTTGTTATTGATCGGCAGATCGCGAATCCCGAGCAGCTGCAGTCGATCCTGTCAGAACTCGGCCCTTCTGGAGTGAGCGCTCAATTCGAATCCGTCCGAACTGCCATTTCATCGCTCGCCGAACCACAGTTGTTTCCTCTGCTCGCCGTGGCCATCGTCCTATTGACGCTGAAGTTGCGGCGCCGGGTGATACTATCCTGGCTGCTCTTTTTGTGCGGTCTGGTCGCTATGGGATTGGTTGGGCGCCCTGGACTGTTACGAGTTTACTTTCCCTTACTTGTGCTTCTAATTCTTTTGCCGATTGCACTCGACTCTGCAGCATCCTCCTTAAAGCGGGTAGTCATTGTGATAGTACTGGCAGGAGCAAGCCTAATAAGTGCTAGCACTATAATCGCGGAAGCCCGCATCTCCGACAGAATGCTCGCTGATGTCCAAGCCAGTCATTACCGCACGTCCGATTCAATCGTGGTGTGGGGAGACAGCTTCCCGTTCGAGCACGCGTTTCCTCTTCTCTTCACAAATCCAGACCTTCGCGGGTTGAGAATATACGGCTTAGGGGTATTCACGTTCGCCCCGTTCGCGGTAGCTAGAGCGGAAGAGGCCGAAGGAAGAGGATTGGTTACGCGGCTGAAATCGGCAGACGGCATAATGATTTCCGCGAGGGATGGATCGCTGACGCTTCTCGGCACCTATTGTGCCGAACACCTTCGCGCAGAGATGGCTACTGCCATCGTATTCGAATCAAAACGTTGGACAGTCCGAAACGCACGATGCGATATCCAAACGGCCGTACCTTCGGGTGGTTACAGGTAACGGAGCATCTAGAGCGAGATGACGATGTGAAGAAAAGTCGAGGACGCTCGACTCGCCGTTCTTCGGTGTCGACCGGTGTGAACGGGCGCGGACGTTCCGGCGACGTCGCTGCGCGCGTCTGGGGCGTGGTGTGCGGCGTGGAGTACAAGGTCCCGCCGAACACTCCAATCGGTTTCGAGCGCGGTTCTGATTCAATCAGAACCGAAACGGTTGGAGTCCGGGTTTTTCTGCGACAGCTCGCGGATGAGGCCGCAATAGTCGGCCATGGCGACTTCAAAATCAAAACGCCTGGAGATTTCAGCCGCGCGTTCGGCGCGCTGTGGGTCGTCGGCCCGGGCGGCGCGACTGACCGCTTTGGCCAGTTCGTCGGCGTTGCCGGGCTCGACCACCCAGCCGACATCGTGCTCGATGACCGTCAGTGCCGCCTCGGCATCCGCTTCGGAAACCAGGATCACCGGACGGCCGATCGCCAGCAGATTGTAGAACCGGCTGGGCACCGACACGCCGGCGACGTTCCTGCGGTAGGGAATGATCCAGACATCCGCCGCCGAAAGAAACGCCTCTAGCTGCTCGTCCTCGACGCGGTCGACCAGGGTAACGTTCGGGAGGTTTGCTTCAGCCTGCATGGCCTTCAACTGGTCAAAGCCGATTCCCCAGCCCGACAGCAGAAAGTGAATATCCTTGTCGTCGCGCAGCAGGCGCGCCGCTTCGAACACGATAACGGGATCGTGGGTAAAGCCGAGATTGCCTGACAGTCCGACGACGAAGCGCGCGGAAAGCGAACGGCGGTACGGATTGTCCGGGCCGATCGCGCGAACGCCGCGTGCAAGCGTCGCCCAGTTCGGAATGAAGCGGATCTTGTCGCTCGTCATTCCGCCATAGCGCAGCAGCAGCTTCTCGGTGTCGCGGCCGATGATGACGACGGCATCGAGCGCGCGAAACATCGGCGCGTTCAAGGCGCGCATCGCTTTCGCCACGATCGACTGCGGCTTCAACAGGCCAGCCATGACGAGGACGTCGGGATAGAGATCGTGCATGATCAGCGCCGATCTCGCGCCTTTCAATTTGGCCGCGGCGGCAAAAACGTAAGGCAGCATGAAGGGCGCCGGCACGGTCAGCGTGACGTCACCGCGCCGCAACCTCGCGAGCAACACGAAAAACATCCGGACCGTGAACAGCAATTCGGCCACGGCGCGCTTTCCCAGCGCGCCCTTGCCCGGCATCCAGTTCTTGACCTCGACGACCTCAGGCTTGCCCGCTTGCGCCGATATCGCGGAGCCCGCCGTTCCCGACAGCACCAGCACCTCGGCCTCCGGCGCCACGCGGTCGGAAATCGCGGCCATGATCGCCGCCGTCGTGCTCGGATCGGGCGGATAATGCTGGCTGACGACGACGACTTTTCCGGACTTCTGCATCATGGCTTCCGATGGGGCACGAATGGCCGCGGGGACCGACCGGGCGAGGCAGCAAAATCAGGCGGCGTTCGATCCGAATTCCGGCACGGCATCCTTGAGCACCGCACGGATGGTGGAGCGGTCATCCCGCGCGATTGCATCCTCCAGCGCCGCAAGCCATTTGCGCAAGGTCTGCATCGGCGGCTCATTCGGCTTCGCCGCCATGATGCCGGCGACCCCGATCTCCACCGCCGGCTCCTCGGTGGCGAACAGGATCTCGTTCAGCCGCTCGCCCGGCCGCATGCCGGTGAACACCACTTCGATGTCGACGCCCGGTTCGAGGCCGGACAAGCGGATCATCCGCTCGGCAAGCTCCACGATCTTGACCGGCTGTCCCATGTTGAGGACGTAGACGGAGACGTCGGGCCGCGCCGGCGTCAGTGCGTGCGTGGCTGCGGTCAGCACGAGATCGCAGGCTTCGCGGATCGTCATGAAGTACCGGACCATGTCCGGATGCGTCACCGTGACAGGACCGCCGGCCTCGATCTGCGCCTTGAATTTCGGCACCACCGACCCGTTCGAGGCCAGCACGTTGCCGAACCGCACCGAGATCAGCCTCATGTGCGGCTTGCCCTCCGATTGCGTCATCAGGTCGTGGTCGAGCGCCTGACAATACATTTCGGCGAAGCGCTTGGTCAGGCCCAGCATCGAGACCGGCTCGATCGCCTTGTCGGTCGAGATCATCACCATGGCTTCGGCGCCCGCCGCCTGCGCCGCGTCGGCGACGTTGACGGAACCGAAGATGTTGGTCTTGACGCCCTCGCTCCAATCGCGCTCGAGGATCGGCACGTGCTTCAGCGCGGCGGCATGGAACACGATATCGGGCCTGAACTCTCGCATAAGGCTTATGATCCGGTCACGATCGCGGATGTCGGCGATCCGGCCTTCGATGACGGCATTGGCCGCGCGTGCCGTCAGCGCTTCCGTAACCGCGTAAAGCGCCGGTTCCGAGTGCTCGATCACCAACAGCCGCCCAGCGCCAAAGGTCGCGACGCGGTCGCATATCTCTGAACCGATCGAGCCGCCGCCGCCGGTGACGATCACCGCCTTGCCCTTCACCAGCGCTTCAAGCCGCGCGTAATCGATCTTCTCGCTTGGCCGCAGCAAAAGGTCTTCGACGGCGACATTGGTCAGCCTCGGCACGTCGCCGCCTTCGAGCGACGGCAGGCGCCTGACGAACAGCCCGAGCCGCTTGGCCCGCATCAGAACCGCCTCGGGGTGCGCCTCGGGTTCGAACGCCGACGGCGTCATGACGACCCGCGAAATCGGCTTTCCCCGTCCGGCATAATCGCGGACCACGTCCTCGACGTCGTCGATCCCGCCCAGCACCGGCACGTTGCGGATCGACTGCCCGCGGTCCGCGGCGGACGGCGACAGCACGCCGACCGGCCAAAGCTGCTTGACTGCGCCGCTCTCGATCGCGCGCAACAGCACCTCGGCGTCGGCGGCACGGCCGATCAACAGCGTCGCCGAGGCGCCTTCGGTCTGGGCATGTCGGCGAACGCGCGTGTAACGGAAATAGCGATAGCCGAAGCGGAGCGCGCTCAGCGCGAACACCTGAAGGAACCAGTAGAACACGATGGTGATACGGCCGAACAGCACCGGCGCCTTGCCGTTCGATGCGGCGAAAATGAAGGCATAGTCCAGCACGACGAGCGCAACCGCCAGAACGGTCGCCACGCGCAGAATGTTCAGCGCATCAGGGAGCGAAATGAAACGCCATTTCGTCGTTGTCAGATTGAAGACGTAGCAGATAACGATGCTGAAAGCGACAAACAGCGGTAATATCTTCAGCAGCAGCGGCAGGCGGGCATAGAAGGCCTCGCCTCCCTCGAAGCGCAGGTAGAAGCTTGCCAGCAGCGCAAGCGCGGTCGCCAACGCATCATGCGCTGCGATCAGGTAGTTGCGACGGGTCAGTTGGGAAAGAGGCGTCATTCCATTGGCCGGCTACGGAAACGATCGGGATTCGCAGAGCGCCCCTCGCCCGCTGATAGCTCATCTCTGGCGTGCATGCCAGCGATCATGGCCGGACTGTTCCGGAAGATTCCGCCGCCTCTGATCTGGCGCGCAGCACCATGCCACCGGCCCGGCCACTCAACGCCGAGCACATACATCCACCCACAAGATCGACCTCGCGGCTCGCAAGTCCTGGTGCAAGAGCAACGACCCGAACTTTACGGCCAAGGCCGCCGATGTTGTCGGCCTCTACGTCGCCCCGCCCGCGAAGGCCATTGTGCTATGCGTGGATGAGAAGCCCTCGATCCAGGCCTTGGAGCGAGCGCATGGCTATCTGAAGTTGCCCAATGGCCGCGCCTTGACCGGCCAGAGCCACGATTACAAGCGGCATGGCACGACAACACTGTTTGCGGCGCTCGAGGTCGCCACCGGAAAGATCATCGCGACGCATTCAAAACGCCGTCGCCGTGTCGAGTTTCTCGACTTCATGAACAGTGTCACCGCGGCCTTTCCGGGCCGAAAGCTTCACGTCATCCTCGACAACCTCGACACCCATCAGAAGAACGAGCACTGGCTAAAAGGCCCACCCCAATGTGAAATTTCATTTCACGCCGACAAGCGCGTCCTGGCTCAATCAGGTCGAGGTATGGTTCTCGATCTTGCAGGGACAGTCACTCAGCGGCACCTCCTTCACAAGCCTCAAGCAGCTTCAGGAACACATCGATGCCTACGTCAACGCGTACAACGAAAAAGCCGATCCCTTCGTCTGGACCAAGAAAAAGGTCCGCCAACGCCGCTTCACAGGCCGCCGTATCACTTAGCTCTGATTCCGGGTACTAGCAGGCCTGCATCCGCGATGAAGCAAGATTCCCGATGGCAAAGATCGCAAGCCACGCTGCCGCGTATCGCCCGTCCAGTAGTGCAGCAAGACCGGAATGAGGGCAACCTGCTGGGTAACCCCCATCTGGAACAGATTGGCAGACCACCCGGCGAACAGCCGCTCTGCCCGACCGGGCGCCGGAGGATTCGACGAAGCCCTGGCTTTGCCAGGTACGTCAACAAGCTCATCGATCAAGGGTGAAAACCTCTCAGAGCATCGTGAGCGAGCTATCAGCCCGAGGACGGGATGTCGAGGGTGCATCTAACAGAAGCGCGTCGTCACGCTTGCCCGCGATCAACCGTTGATTCCTGCTGCGGAAACCGCCAATTTGTGCACCCTCAGGCCAGGGGCCAAACTGCCCCGGCAAACCCGTGCAGTGAAACCGTGACAGCAGAATACATTCCGTTCAACCGGCCTTACTCCACCGGCAAGGAAATGGTCTATGCTGCAGAAACGCAGCGCAATTATCATCTTTCCGGTGACGGCCCCTTCACAAAGCGCTGCCACCGGTGGATTGAGAAACACACCGGCTGCGCGAAAGCGCTGCTGACCCATTCCTGCACCTCGGCTCTGGATATGACCGCGCTGCTGTTGGACCTCGAAAGCGGCGATGAAGTAATCCTGCCTTCTTACACGTTTGTATCGACCGCGAACGCCTTCGTCCTGCGCGGAGCGGTGCCGGTATTCGTCGATATCAGGGAAGACACGCTCAACCTGGACGAACGGCTGATCGAGGACGCGATCACGACGCGGACCCGCGCCATCGTTCCAGTGCATTATGCCGGCGTTTCCTGCGAAATGGATTCCATTCTCGCGATCGGCCGGCGTCACGGTCTCAGAGTGGTTGAAGACGCTGCGCAGGGAATCATGGCCGGTTACAAGAACCGCGCACTCGGGGCGATCGGGGACCTCGGCAGTTTCAGCTTTCACGAAACCAAGAACATCATCTCGGGTGAAGGCGGCAGCCTTCTGGTGCGGGATGCAGAATTCGCGCAGAGGGCTGAAATCATTCGCGAGAAGGGAACCGATCGCGGCCGGTTTTTCCGGGGCGAAGTCGATAAATACACCTGGCAGGATATCGGTTCTTCCTTTCTACCGAACGAGATGACCGCTGCATTCCTGTGGGCACAGCTCGAAGAGGCGCAGCGGATCACCAGCGAACGGATGGCGGTCTGGCATCGCTATCATCAAATGCTCGAACCGCTCGAACGACAGGGCTTGCTGCGCCGGCCGATCGTCCCGGCGGACTGTCAGCACAACGCGCACATGTACTACGTCCTGCTGGCATCCGAAATCGATCGCCAGCTTGTGCTCGACGGACTAAAGCAAAACGGGATCGGCGCGGTTTTTCACTATGTCCCGCTGCATTCATCGCCGGCGGGCCGGCGCTATGGACGCGCGCACGGTGAATTGGCACTGACAACCTCGCTATCGCAGCGCCTGGTCAGGCTGCCGATGTGGTTCGGCTTGAGTGAGAGCCAGCAGCAGCGGGTGTGCGAAACGCTGACCGCGCTCGTGAAAAGATAATCTGCTAGGAACGGCACGGACTGATCAAATAATGCCGTTCAAGTTGCTTTTTGGTCGAGCGCAGCACATGTCACACGGGACACTTCCGGCTACCGTTTGGTATAATAGCATCCGTTGTGTCACACAACAACCCCATCGACGTTAGCGGCGTGATTTCGAGCAATGGTGGTTCATTGAACAAAGCGCTCTGACCTTGAACAAATCAATACCTATACCGACGCCACTCGATCACAGTACAGAATCCGGATTTGGAAAGCCTTCTATGCGCGTTGCCATTATTCAATCATGTTATATTCCGTGGAAGGGATTCTTCGACTTGATCGGCCGCACCGATCATTATGTAGTGCTGGACGGCGCGCAATATGTGAAGCGGCACTGGCATAACCGCAACCGGATCATGACGCCAACCGGGCCGATCTGGCTGACAATTCCGGTCGCCACCAAATCGCGCTTCGAACAACCGATCGACGAAGTCGGTTTCGCGGAGCCATGGGCCGATAAGCACTGGCGATCGATCGAGCTGGCCTATCGCAAATCGCCCTTCTTCGCGGAAGAAGCCCCGGCGCTGAAAGCCATCTACGAGGCCGCCGACCGCCTCGAGCGGCTGACCGACGTCAACACGCTGTTTCTGAAAGCGCTGATTAAACGACTTAATATCTCAACCACCATGGTGCGCGACAGCGAATATTCTCCGCAGGGGCAGCGAACCGAAAGGCTGCTCGACATCTGCAAGAAGGCAGGCGCCACAAGATATCTCTCCGGGCCTTCGGCGCGTGAATATTTCGACGAATCCGCGTTTGCTGCGGCCGGCATCGCGGTCGAATGGATGAGCTATGGTCCGTATCAGGCTTATCCGCAGCGGGGACCCATCTTTGATCATGCGGTCTCAGTGATCGATGTCCTGTTCTCGACAGGATCTGCGGCCGCATCCTATTGCGGTCCGATGACGATCGAACAAGCCGCGAGGACCGGCTGATGCGGAACCTCTGGCGTCCTCTCGGAAGGGTCTTTTCACCAGCCGCCGGTGAGCCTTGGTGCGCCAGCCATGCAGCGAACCCGACGGCCCTGGCGCTTGCCGATGGAAATGTGCGGATCTTCTTTTCGACGCGTGACACCTCCAACCGATCGTCGGCCGCTTCCGTGGATATCGCCATCGACGGTGACCGGTTCGAGATGTTGGGCCGGCTGCGCGGACCACTGCTGACACCGGGCGCGCGCGGATCGTTCGACGCCGATGGCGTAACGGTTTCCAGCGTCGTCTCGCATGACGGAAAGCTCTATGCCTTCTATCTTGGATGGACGGTACTGGTGCATGTGCCATTCACGAACTTCATCGGTGTTGCCGTGAGCGACGACGGAAAAACCTTCCGCCGCGGCAGCAGCGTGCCGGTGGTCGGCCGCAGTCCGGAAAATCCTCTGTCGGTCGGATATCCGATTGTACTGCGCGACGGGCCGGGTTGGCGCATGTGGTTCGGCTCTCATCTTCATTGGGGGCAGAAGGGCCTCGAAATGCTGCACGTTATCAAGGAAGCGCGCTCCCCCGATCTGGTCCAGTGGACGCCGTCTGACGCCGTCGTGGTCGACGTCGCGGGCCCTACTGATCCTCTGGAGTTTGCGATTTCGCGCCCTTCGCTGTTGCGTGAGCCGGATGGCAGCCTGTCGATGTGGTATGCGCGGCGGCGCCCGCATTATGAACTTGGCTTCGCACGCTCCACCGATGGCGCGCGATGGGAACGGCGCGATCAGGATCTGATCTTTGTCGGCACACCGGAAGCTTGGGAAGACAAGGAACGAACCTATCCTTTCGTCTTCGACCACGGCGGCCGACGCTACATGCTCTACAATGGCAATGGTTACGGCCGCGAAGGATTTGGATTAGCCATTCTCGAGCAATGAACCATTATGTCAGAAGTTTTGCGCGGCGCATCGCAAAATATTCGGCGTCGGATCTAGGCGTGGTCACTTCGTATCCTAGCAGAAGGCGCAGGCCCGGATCGTCGGTGAAGTCGTCGCCAAGGAAAGCTGGCAGATCGATTTGCTGGCGGATGATCGGCGAGGTGTAAACCTGGTTGACGGCCCGGCGTTCGGTCCCCGAGCGGTTCGGCGCGCCGCTGTGGTACAGCATGCAATCCAGTACGATGTAGGCTCCCGCGGGCGCACAGACCTGCACGGCCGATGCCTCGACAAAGCGATCGGATGGAAATTTCTCCTGCTTGTGAGTCGCCGGCAGAACCAAGGTCGCGCCATTGTCGATCGTGAAGGCATCGAGGCAGAACAGCGCATTGATTGCTATCGGCCGCGAGAACACGACATGCTGATACGGCAGATCGCGATGCCACGCGCCCTGATTGTAGGTTTTGGCGGGCGGATTGATGACTCCGTTCTGCTGCGACAGGACCTGATAGCCCCCGATCAGCCGCTCGCAGATCTCCAAAATCGCGGGATTGCGTGCGAGCGCCAGCAAGTTTTTGTCGTAGGCGAATGGCGTGCGGATAGTATTGTGTTCGTCGATCCGCGCCAGCGCTTCGGTACCTCCGGCGGCGCTGTGCGCGGCCAAGCGCGCGGCGTCGAAACTTTGCGCAAATCCGCTGAGTTCTCCAGCCGAATAGCCGCCCCCGACGATCGCATAGCCGAGCGTGCTCAGGCTTTCCACCGCCGCATCGATGTCGCTGTTGGCCGCTACACGTTCGTTAATGCCATAAGATCTTATCATAGCTCGTCTTGGTCAGTTCTTGATAGCGGCGGGCAGTGTGACGGCGAACCCGCCATCGCTCTGGATCCGGGCAGCAACGGCGAGTTGTGAGGAAGGATGAACTGCAACAACGGTTGCCCAACCGACCAGTGTGTCAAATCCATCATAGCGTACCGCCGGGCCGAGCGGCCACGCCTCTTCCGGATGATCCAGCAAAAATCGCTCGAACATTGCAAAGGTGCATGGCGCATAGGCACGCAACAAGGCCGCCATCTGACCAGCGCCGAACGCCTGCACCGGCAGTTTTGCCGCTGCCAATTGCTGTTCAAGCGAGGCGTCCAGCTCTTTCCACGCGTTGAGATAGGCGATTGCATCCGGCGATACGTCAATACCTGCGACTTCCGATCCGGCAAATGTCGAGCGTGCGAACCTGAAGAGCTGAAATCCGGCGAGCGGAGCCGCCAGCTCCTTGTGGCTGATTAGCTGCAGCCCCGACCTCGCCGCAAAGGAAATCATAGCCGCCGGGCTGATGCTCCAGAAGTGGTCGAAGAACAGCAATTCATCGTTGGCAAATTCCGTCGTCGGACAAATGACGATTACCTGTCCGTCCGACGCCATCAACGTTTCGAGGGTAGCAAGAAACTGCGCGGGGTCCGGAGTATGCTCGATCGTATTGATCGAAACTACAACATCGAACGGACCATGCCCGGCCAGCTCACGATCAGGGAAACCGCGCATCAGGGTCAGGCGTTCACCGGCCTGCGCTAGCGCACGCGGCAGCGCCGGATCGATGCCTATCAATCGGAAGGACGCGCCGCCTTCGCATTCGCTGAGGGCACGAAGCATCGCACCGGACCCGCAGCCCACATCGATCATGCGCAGGCCTGTTTGACGCGCGCCGATCGCATCGACGATTGCCGCTGCATAGGCCCTGCCCCGGGCCTGTTCTCCGGCCCCAGTCAAGGCAGGCAGACCATAGGCGCCGGAGTAGATCGCGGAGATTTCGGCTGCTGCCGGCGGGTATCGATGGCGCACCAGCCCACAGACTGGACACCAAATCTTATCGATCGCCCTTGCGATAATACGTCCGTCACTTAGCATGGAACGACCGGCTGCCGGAATGGGCAGGCTGACGCCCTCATCGCATCCACAGCTCGGGCATATTTCGGCGGCCTTGGTGAGCTCATCTGCCTGAACGCTGCCGGTTGGCGCTAGTACCATTGTTTCCCTGTCATTGCCCGGAGACGCCGAGCGTGCTCTCTGATCAGTCCCGCGCCGCTCTCATCGGTCGCCGTAGTCTGCGACCGCACCTCAAACTGGCCAACGAATAGAAATGGCATGCCGACCCCGGGTCGTATAGCACGTTTTGCGGTGCCGTGGCGCCGTGTGACCTTCGTGCGAAGCCCGACGGCCCAACGAGCGAAGTATCCGCAGAGTTGGCACGCGCATCAGACGCGGTCGTGTTCCGTCCGCGACGGTGCAGTGGCGGTTCACCCGAAAAATGAACTTTTAAAAAAGTTGGCCCGGTGGTAGCCACGGTGGCCGAGGGGCTGTTCGATAAGTTTGACAAGGGGTTAGCAACACAGTTCCGTTTGAGCGGCGGCAGCACTGGAAGAGCAAAATCAGATGAAAACGCGACGAATCGTGATCTTTGGCTCCGGTCAAATAGCTGAACTCGCTGACTTTTATTTTACGAATGACTCCACCTACGAAGTCGCGGCATTTACGGTTGACCAAGCATTTTTTTCCCACAACGAGTTTCGCGGGCGCCCTGTAGTGCCCTTCGAGCACGTCGCAGAGAAGTTTCCTCCGCAGGATTTTAGCTTCTTTGTCGCGATCGGCTACACCAAGCTAAACCTGCTTCGTCCGGAGAAGGTCGCCGCTGCCCGCGCCAAGGGGTATCAGTTGGTTTCCTATCTGAGCAGCCATGCAACGGTCTTTGCCGGCTTCGAACTGCAGGAAAACTGTTTCATTCTCGAAGACAATACTATCCAGCCTTTTGCACGCGTGGGTAGCAACGTCACACTCTGGAGCGGCAATCACATCGGGCACCATTCAACGGTCGAGGACGACGTGTTCATTTCGTCGCATGTCGTCATCTCCGGCGGCGTCAAGATTGGCCAGGGCAGTTTCGTCGGAGTCAACGCGACGTTTCGGGATCATGTCACAATCGGAAAGAACTGCGTGATTGGGGTTGGCGCCCTCGTGCTTGAGGATCAGCCCGACCACGCGGTGGTGGCGCCGCGCGGAACCGAACGCTCCAAGGTGCCGAGCACGCGCCTGCGCAACCTTTGACGCCGGGCCTGTTATCCGCTTGCGGCAATATGCCGTACCACGACGGTGAATTCGTAAAGCCCATAATCCTGCAGCAGCGCCACCGATCGGCCAAAGCGATGCAGACAATAGGATAGCATCTCGGCTGCATCGGCGTAGTATAATGTTTCGCTACGTCTTTCGGGATCGCTCGACAGGCTCAAGACATTGAAGGCGAAGCCGCGCCGGCCCGCGCGTGCAAGAATGTCGATGGTCTCGTGGACGTAGCGCGCCCAGGTCTCAGTCGGAACCTCTCCTTTGACGTTGAAGATTCCACTAGCAACCGCGAAGTCCATGGTCTCCGTTGGCTCGGCCCCGACCCGCCATTGGCAATCCGCGCTCTCGCCATGCAGCCGCGTCGCCTCACTGATCATGTTCGGCGTAATGTCGTAGCCAATGAACGGTCCTCGATGCCCCGCCGTACGCAAGAAACGCATGAAATCGCCGTAGCCGCAGCCGAGATCTAGAATCGATGCGTCTGGGGCTCCATCGAGCAGACGAAGAAACTGCTCGTGCCGAAGCTCGTGCGACGGCTTCCCGTTCCAGTCGACGCCTTGCGGGGTCGGACCATGCAAGGCGAGCTTCGAGCTGTAGTAAGCAGCTACGTCACGGACGATCGATGGATCCGGGCCGGTGCTCACCGCAACTTACTCCGGAGCAACGGAATTCGAATCTCTGTGGCGGGCGAATTAACTGCGATCATCGCTTGCGATCGAGCGCTGGCGTCGAGATGCTGGCTGCGGGCGGAACGCGAATCACATTCGATCCTTCCACCGCAGCGACCTCTCTGCGATGCACGCGCTGCACAACCGTATAAGGACGCCGCTTGGTTTCGGAAACGATATTGGCGACATAGATGCCAATCACGCCGAGAATGCATGTCGTCAGCCCGCCAAAGAACCAGATCGAGACGATCAGCGATGTAAAGCCATCGACGCCGATGCCGGAAGCAAGATAACGGGAGATGTAGAAGAGGATCGTCGCCACTGACAACGCGAAGATCGCAATGCCGGCGTATAGAATGAAATAGAGAAGCTTCGTCGATGTTGTGGTCAGGTATTTGACCGCCATCTCGGTGCGCATGCGAAGCGAGTATGTCGTCGGCGAGCCTGATGATTTCCGGAACGGGACCGGTATCTGGCGGAAGCCCGTTAGCTGCCATAACTGCGAAATCACAAACTCGCGGTCGCGATGCCGGACCAGCGCGCGCACGTAATCCCGCGTCATCAGGCGGACAGTGGCCAAGTTCCGCGGGATCCGATGATCGCTCAATGCATCGACCAGCGAAAAGAACACTGCGCCACTGATGCGTTCGACCGGGCCGCCTCGCCGCGTCTGCTGGATGCCATAAACGACGTCGCTGTCGCCCTTCATGAACCGCTCATGGAAGCTGGTTAGAAGTTCGGGATCTTCATCAAGATCGCTGTCGATCAGGAACACAAGGTCGCCCCTCGCATGGGCAAGACCCGTCATCATCGCCTTGTGGTGGCCGAAATTGCGCGCGAGGTCGACCACGACGACCCGCGGGTCGGCCCGGTGCAGGGCAAGGGCAAGATCGAGGCTGTCGTCCGGAGAGCCGTCGTTGACCATCAGCAGTTCAATATCGTGCGTGATGGGTTCCGCTGCTGCGATAACGCGCCGATAGAATTCATGGATCGTCGGAGCTGACCGGTAGAGGGTCGTCACAACTGACAATTTCACGCAACAGCCCCCATCAAATCTCTCGCGTCGCCTGTGGATCGGATCGAATTGCGCGGATTGTGTACAACTGGATTCCATCGGCGGCAAGGATTCGGTGAGAAGGCTGCGATTTGGCCAAGCCTTTGGCGTATCTGAGAGTTTAGGCGAACCAGGCGCGGCGAATCAAGTATCGAATCCAGACCCCGGCGCATACCGCCAGACGAGCTATCCACTTAATTGCCTGCTTGGCACCCGCTTCCACGCAGATCGCTTTGAGGATGGTCGTCAACATTGTTATCTTCAATTTATGCTGTCCCTCAAAATGCTCAGCGCAATAGGGGCTTAGCGGTTCCTTCTGCTCCGCATCGGCAACCAGAAAAATGCCTTCATCGGATCGCAATCGCGAGACCAGTCCCCTGTCGGCTTTTTTTCGGCTACGGCCACCGAAAAGGGCGCCCATGTAAAAACGCCCAGACCAAACATTTCAGGTTTCGGGAATTGGATTGTCGTGGAAAGAGCGGAAATGAAATTTCAAAAGGAAATGCGCCGCCCCAGACAACAACCGGTTCGGCCGGGACCGGCCGAGGACCGTTGCCGCGGCACTATCCCTGCTGTTAGCCCGCGATTCTGCGATCAGGACTTTAGCGTTGACCGGGCACGCGATCACAAGCACCACGTCGGACGACCGGATAGAAAAGAAATCAAAAGCGAGCATGAACATCGGTACATAGACGCGCAAAATGCCAAGCCGGCCCGCCATCCCAACGCGAATATCACTGCCACAGAGATTATCCACGACACGATCGCGCTCGCCCTTCGACTGAATGACCTGTGTTAGGCAGCTGAGTGCGTTTCAGCTTTAGTAGAACACGCCAACCGATCTGCCAAGCGCGCTCGGCCGGACCCTCGCGACCGACGGCCAGCTTCGCAAGCTGCTCGTCTAAAACATCCCAACGCTCTTTACCGATTCGGGCTAGGCGCATCGGAAAATCCAAATCCAACGTTTGTACGTGTCGCCGCTAACTCAGGCGATATGCCAGTCACTGGAGACGCTGCCGGGACCGGAAACCCAATGAGCACCTCCGATCTGCCCATCATCCCAAATCGACACCGCCCCGTTATCATTGTTCCAGAGAATATCCGACTGCCCGTTTCCATCGAAATCGCCGACGCCGGCAATGTGCCAGCTGCTCGGAACGACGCCCGCGTTGACGATCAAGTGAGCACTTGCGATTTGCCCATTATCCCAAATCGACACTGCACCATTATCATTCTGCCAGAGAATATCCGATCGCCCGTTTCCATCGAAATCGCCGACGCCGGCAATGTGCCAGCTGCTCGGAACGACGCCCGCGTTGACGATCCAATGAGCATTCGCGATCTGCCCGTTGTCCCAGATGGACGCGGCACCGTTGTCGTTCTGCCAGAGGATATCTGATTGACCATTGCCGTCAAAATCGCCAACGCCGACGATTTCCCAGCTCGATGGCACGACCCCAGCGGCGGCAACCGTGTGCGCGCCGGCGAGCTGTCCATCGTCCCAAATGGACACCGTACCGTTGTTGTCCTGCCAGAGAATGTCGTCACTGCCGTTTCCGTCGAAGTCGCCGGTGCCCGCGACCGTCAAACTGCTTGGGACGCTGCCCGCAGCAGCAATCGTATGGGCGCCACTTGCTTGGCCATTATCCCAGATGAACATTGAGCCATTGTCGTCGCGCCACAAGATATCGCCCTGACCGTTTCCATCGAAATCGCCGCTGCCTACGATATGCGAGCTGGCTGGGACTACACCAGGATTGGAAATCCAGTGCGCTCCACCGATCTGACCGCTATCCCAAATTGACACCGCGCCATTGTCATTCTGCCAAAGGATGTCGAACTTGCCGTCACCATTGAAATCGATCTGGGGAACGTCTGCGAAGGCGCGCCACACTCCGATCAAGTCAGCGATGGTTAAGGTGATGTTACCCGCAATATCGATCGCAAAATCGGCGATCATGTCTCCGTTGGTGTCGCCCTGAAGCGTGGTGATCCCGAGCGAGTTGTTGTAGAAGTAGTTGAGCTGCCCGGCCGAGCCGTTGAAGCCTGCGGTCGCGATGAAGCTGAAGAGGTCAAATCCGCCCGTGCTGCTGATCGCAGCGATCCCGCTGAGGTCGATATAGTCAACACCGGTAGTGAAATCTGTGATGCGGTCATGCTGTCCGCTCGCAGCCGAGCTTTCGGCAAACGCAAACACGAACGTGTCGCCGCCGGCACCACCGACCAAAGTGTCGACCCCGGACCCTCCGATCAGCCTGTCATTGCCAGCTCCACCGATCAACGTATCATTGCCGCCGCCGCCCGCTAGCGTGCAGCCCGTGTCGCTTGCCGTCAGCCTATCGTTGCCGCTGCCGCCGATGGCTTTCTCGATGACTGCGCTGAGCGCGATCCCGATATTGTTGACGAGACCGCCGACCGAGGAATACGCCCCAGCACGCAGATCGATAGTTTGCGCGTTGGAATAGCCGGAGCAATCGAGCGTGTCGTTGCCGCCGCTGTCGTAGATCGTCAGCGCCGGTGCCGAGGTGTAGTTGCCGAAGTTGAATACCGCTCCCGCATTGCTGTTGAAGCCGTAGACGGTATCGCCGGTTCTGGTCGATGTCGCCGCCCCGTAGATCAAAGCTATGGCGTAGATGTCGGCCATCTGCGGCGTGACCACGTAGCGGTACGAGCTCCCGGAATAGTTGTGCTCGCCGAAATACGACATGATCGAGTATTGCCAGGTGTCGTTGGCATAGATCGCATTGGTCGAATACGACGCGCTGCCGTTGTACGGTCCCTGGTGACCGAGGCCGAGCGCATGGCCGATTTCGTGAAGGTAGGTCTGGTAAGCGTAGCTATCGATGCCGGTCTTGCCATCGTTGGCGCCGCCGTCGGTGGTGACCCAGTCGGTGCTGATGTTGACGATTGCAGATGAGATCCAGCCCCCGGGCCAGCTACCACTGCTATAGGCCTGCATCGTGCCATTGTGGGTGAACGTGATGTTCGCGGAGCCGGAGGTCTGGACGAAGCTGATGTTGGCAACGTCGGACCATGCCTGCAGCGCCGACAGCGCCAGGAACTTCTCAGCCGAGTTCAGTCCCTCAATGTTGAAGGTAATGGTGTTGGAAGCAAAGCGATGGGCGATGTTACTGTTGTATTGCCAAAAACCATTGACCAGGTAGTCGGCGAGCGTCGCGATCGACGCGACCGGCTTCGCCGCATATGCCTCGCCGCTGGACACACTGGCGGCCTCTAGCGCCAGCGGGAAAGGATCGCCGTCATCGCCAAACTCTTCGTGCGTCCCGTCAGGCGGAAGCGCGCCGTCGCCCATCCCGGACGCGAACCGCTGGAAGGCCCAGATCTCATCGGAAAGCAGATCGTTCTTCTTCATCGATCAGGCCTGTCAGCAGGTCGTTCGGTTGCAGGGAATCGCAAAAACCCACGCTAGAATCGCCTTGATTAACGGTTGTTTACCAGCGGGCTTTGTCACGCGCCTCCTTTACGGTGCATTACGACAAAAAAGCAGAATCCACAGCGCCACTCCGTAGTCTTGCGGGGCCGTGCCGGGCAGACGGCTTCCGATCCGAAATGTTGCCTCGCCCTGCCCCGGCGACTGCCCTCGCTGGGCGGTGAACAAGCAGTTGGAAATCAGCGCCAGATTTGTTTAAGTCAGGTCGGGCTGCTCCTCCCACCGCGAAAATCCAAAAACAAAGGTTTCTCAATGCCTTTCCCACGCGCTTCGCAGGCCCTTTCCCGCTTCACCGTGCTCGATCTGACCCGCGTTCGCTCCGGGCCGACCTGTGTGCGGCAACTGGCGGACTGGGGCGCCAACGTCATCAAGATCGACGCGCTGCTGGAAGATGGCGGCGGCGAGCAGCCGGGTGGTCCGCGCCATGGCTCTGATTTTCAGAATTTGCACCGCAACAAGCGGGCCATGACGCTGAACCTGAAGGACCCGAAGGGCCTCGAAGTATTCAAGCGGCTCGCCGCCAAGGCCGACGTGGTGGTCGAAAATTTCCGGCCCGACGTGAAGGCAAAACTCGGCGTCGACTATGAGAGCCTGCGCCAGATCAACCCGCGCATCGTCTATGGCAGCATTTCCGGCTTCGGCCAGGACGGCCCCTATCACAAGCGGCCGGGCTTCGATCAGATCGCGCAAGGCATGGGCGGGCTGATGTCGGTCACCGGCGCGCCGGGCCAGGGTCCGATGCGGGTCGGCATCCCCGTCGCCGACCTCACCGCCGGGCTGTTTTGCGCCCTCGGTATCCTCACGGCACTGCTGGAACGAGACGTTTCCGGCGAGGGTCAGTGGGTGCAGACCTCGCTGTTGCAGGCGCAGATCTTCATGCTGGATTTCCAGGCCTCGCGCTGGCTGATGGATAAGGAAGTAGCCAAGCAGGCCGGCAACAACCATCCGACCTCGATCCCGACCGGCGTCTTCAAGACCTCCGACGGCTATATCAACATCGCGACCACGGGCGGGCGGATCTGGGAACGCTGCGCGCAAGCGATCGGCGCGCCCGAACTGATCACCAACCCCGATTACGCCACCGCGCCCGCCCGCTCGAAGAACCGCGATGCGCTGAATGAAGCGATCGGCAAGCTCACCGAGAAGAAATCGACGGAAACCTGGGTCAAGGAATTGAACGAGGCCGGCGTGCCCTGCGGCCCGATCTACTCGATCGACCAGATGTTCGAGGACGCGCAGGTCAAGCACCTCGGTATCGCCCAACACGTGCCGAACGACGAGAACCGCCACATCCAGCTCGTCGGCCAGCCGGTGACGCTGTCGCGCACGCCAAGCCGGATGGCCGCACGACCGCCGGAATTCGGCGAGCAGACCGAGGAAGTGCTCACCGAGTTCGGCTTCGGCAAGGACGAGATAGCCGATTTGAGGCAGCGCAAGGTGGTGTGAGCCGACTGAAGCGTAGGCCCAACGGCTGACATGCAGCCGCGATCGGCTACACTGCCTTGTCATCATCCCGTGAAAGGCATTCCATGCGCATCATGATCCTCAATGGCCCGAACCTGAACATGCTCGGCATCCGCGAGCCGCATATCTACGGCTCGACCACGCTCGACGCCATCAAGGCTTCCTGCGAGGAGTTCGCCGCTTTCGCCGGCGCGGAGCTCGCGTTTCACCAGTCGAACCATGAGGGCGTGCTGGTTGATCTCATCCAGTCCGCGCGGACCTCGGCGGACGCCCTCATCATCAATCCGGCCGCCTACTCCTTCACCTCGATTGCGATGTTCGACGCCATGAAGATCTTCGAAGGGCCGATCTACGAGGTGCACATCTCCAACATCCATGCCCGCGACGAGTTGCACCGCCACTCCAAGCTTTCGGCCGCCGTCAAAGGCGTGATCGCGGGCCTCGGCCCCTATGGCTACATCGTCGCCATGCAGGCCGCGCTGCAGGGCGCCGGTCAGTTGCCGCCGTCGCTACCGGCGGCCGTCCGCGTTGGCCCGAAATGACGGATGGAGACTGACATGCAGGGAGCCGGCTATCTCGCGATCTGGAGCGATCTTGCGCCACAGGACGAAACCGACTGGGCGCACTGGATCACGCGCGAACACGCCGCCGAGCGCGTCGGCATCAATGGCTTCCTGGCGTGCCGCATTTTTCGCGCGCTGGGCGTCTCGGTGAACCGCTACTTCATCCTCTACGAGCTCGAGGACGAGCGCGTCGTCGGCGGTCCGGACTATCTGGCGCGGCTGAACGCGCCGACGCCATGGTCGCAACGCATCATGCCCCGGCTCGGCAATTTCGCGCGCGGCGGCGGCCGCGTCGCAGCGTCAGCCGGCACCGGCCAGGCCGGCATCCTCGCGCCCCTCCGCCTCGACACCGCGCCTTCCTGGGACATAGCCACACTTGTCGCCGAGCTCGCCCGCCTCGACCGCATCATCGCCGCGCGCGTCCTGCTCACGGACATCGCGCAGACCTCGATCAAGACCCGCGAAAAGGGCATGCGAAGCAACGACGGCTCCTTCGCCGCCTTGCTGCTGATCGAGGGACTGGATGAAGCCGCCGTCCGCGACGCCCTTCATCATTCGCGCAAGACGATTGCCGCCGCGGACCACGGCGCCATCGACAGCCTGCCGCTCTACCGGCTCGTATTCAGCCTGCCGAAGCGACTGCTGCCGGGCTAGGAGAGTCGACGGTCAGCAAAATTGCGAAACAACCCCATGCAAAGTAGAAATGGGGCCCGCTCCATCCGAAAACACCAGATCTAGACTAGCGCAAACGCTTCGAGTTTGTCGCAGACAATGACGGTGAAACGCTACGCCTTCGCCGGCCGCAACATGCGCGTAACGCTGCCGAACGCCTTGTCGATGACGGGCCAGAACAGCAACACGATCGCAAGCGTCGTGATCGAACCGACCAGGCCGTTCGACCAGAACACCTTCAAATCGCCGCCGGCGCCGATCATCGACAGGCGGAACGCATCCTCGGCGCGGTTGCCGAGCACCAGCGCCAGCGTGAATGGCGCGAGCGGAATGCCGATCTTCTTGAAGACGTAACCGACGACGCCGAAGCCCAGCATCAGCCAGATGTCGAAGATCGCGTTCTGGATCGCGAAGGCACCGATCGCGCAGGACACCACGATCATGGGTGCGACTGCGGCGAACGGCACGCGCAGGATGGAGGCGAAGATCGGCACCGTCGTCAGCACCAGCACGAGGCCGACGACGTTGCCAAGATACATCGACGCGATCAGCCCCCAGACGAAGTCCTTGTGCTCGACGAATAGCAGCGGCCCGGGATTGAGCCCCCACACCATCAGCCCGCCGAGCAGGATCGCCGCGGTGCCGGAGCCCGGGATGCCGAGCGCGAGCATCGGCAACAGCGCCGCGGTACCGGAGGCGTGCGCAGCGGTCTCCGGCGCGAACACACCCTCGATGCGACCCTTGCCAAAACTGTCCTGATCCTTGGAAAAACGCTTGGCGAGATTGTAGCCCATGAAGGACGCGGCGATCGCGCCGCCCGGGGTAATGCCGAGCCAGCAACCGATGAAGGAAGAGCGAAACAGCGTCACCCAGTATTTCGGCAGGTCCTTCCACACCGACAGCACGACGCGCAAGGAGATGCCGGCGGCGTGGCCGCGCAGCGCAAGGCGTTCCTCCATCGTGAGCAGGATTTCGCTGATGCCGAACAGGCCGATCACCGCGACCAGGAAGTTGACGCCGCGCAGCAGCTCCGCCGAATCGAAGGTCATGCGCAACTGGCCGGAAACGGTGTCCATGCCGATGCCCGCGAGCAGGAGACCGAGCGACATCGAAATGACGGTCTTGTGCTTGGCCTCACGACCGAGCCCGACAAAGGAGCAGAAGGTGAGCAGATAGACCGCGAAGAATTCGGGTGGCCCGAATCTCAGCGCGAACGACGAGATCATCGGCGCCAGGAACGTGATCAGCATCACCGCGACCAGCGAGCCGATGAACGACGAAGTGAAGGCCGCCGTCAGCGCTTCCGCCGCTCTACCCTGCTGCGCCATCGGGTAACCGTCGAAGGTGGTTGCGACCGACCATGCTTCGCCGGGGATATTGAAGAGGATCGAAGTGATGGCGCCGCCGAACAGCGCACCCCAGTAGATGCAGGACAGCATCACGATCGCCGAGGTCGGGTCCATCGTGAACGTCAGCGGCAGCAGGATCGCAACCCCGTTCGGGCCGCCGAGGCCGGGCAGCACGCCGACAAAGATGCCGAGCACCAGCCCGGTCATCATCAGGAGCAGCGTCTTCCAGGTCAGCAGCACGGCGAAGCCGTGCATCAAGAGGCCCAAAGCTTCCATTTACGGGGCTTCCATGGTGTGTGTCCCACCGACCGGTTAGCGGCCGAGCGCCGCTTCGAGCGGGCCCTTTGGCATGATGACGTTGAAGGCGACATCGAAGGTAACGAACATCGCAGCGGTGAACACGAGGGCGGTGAGCAGCGACTTCCACAATGCGATCTTGCCGACCAGACGCATGAAGCAGGAGATCAAAAGGAAGCTTGCGACATAGAGTCCGAGAAATTGCGTGGCGAGGCAGAACAGAACCGTCGGCACGAACACTGCCATCACGCGGCGAAGCTGCGCTTGCGTCGCGAAGGATTCGGAGGCTTCCCGGCGCGACAGGAACGCCGCAACCAGGCCGTAGAGGCTGGCGCCACCGAGGATGATCGAGAGGTAGAACGGAAAATAGCCGGGCTGCGGACCGGTGGATTCCCAGCCGGCCCCCGTTCGCCAGTTGTCAAAACCGAGCGTCAGCGCCAGCGCAAGCAGCAGGAGCGAGACGACCACGTCGACCACCCGAACGCTCGCCATTTGAGGCGAGTCCGCCTCCGGCGCGGTCGGATCCTCGACGACGATTTCGATGTCGGTCTTGGACATGGAGACGGTGACCCCCGGTACGACAGTCCTAAACGGGGATACGTGCCGACATCGCCGGCGTCAATGTCCAGCACCGCGCTCCGGGAATGCGCTCGCAAGCGCAGCACGCTCGGGCCGCAGCAGGCCGCGTTCAGTGATCAAGCCCGTCACCAGCCGCGCCGGCGTGACATCGAAGGCGTAGTTCGCCACCGGCGAACCGTCGGGAACCACGCGCACGGTCTCGACGCGCCCATCGGCGGTACGGCCGGTCATGGTCGCCACCTCCTCGGTGCTGCGCTGTTCGATCGGAATCTGCCGGATGCCGTCGTCGATGCTGAAGTCGATGGTGGGCGACGGCAGTGCAACATAGAACGGCACGCCATTGTCATGGGCAGCGAGCGCCTTCAGATAGGTGCCGATCTTGTTGCAAACGTCGCCATTGGCGGCCACCCGGTCGGTGCCGACGATCGCAAGATCGACCATGCGGTGCTGCATCAGATGACCGCCGGTGTTGTCGGAGATCACCGTGTGCGGCACGCCGTGGTGCCCGAGTTCCCAGGCCGTCAGCGAAGCGCCCTGGTTGCGCGGCCGGGTCTCGTCGACCCAGACATGGACCTTCAGGCCGCTATCATGGGCAAGGTAGATCGGCGCCGTGGCCGTGCCCCAGTCCACCGTCGCGAGCCAGCCGGCATTGCAATGAGTCAGGATATTGATCGGCTCGCCCGGCTGCTTCGTTGCCGCGATCTGTTCGATCAAGGCCAGACCATGCCGGCCGATCCCCTGGTTGATTGCGACATCCTCCTCGGCGATTTCGCTGGCGCGCTGGTAGGCTGCCGCGACGCGTTCCGACGCCGGCAGCGGCCGAAGCAAGCGCGCCATCTCGTCGAGCGCCCATTTCAGGTTGATTGCCGTCGGCCGTGCCGCCAGCAGCATGGCATAGGCGCGATCGAGCGCCGCATCGGAAGCGTCAGTGCGCATGGCGAGCGCCATGCCGTAAGCCGCGGTCGCGCCGATCAGCGGCGCGCCCCGCACCAGCATGGAGTGGATCGCCTCGGTCGCATCCGCGGCGCTTGCGATACGCGCCACCACGAATTCATGCGGCAGCCGGCGCTGGTCGATCGCGCCGACCGTCCAGCCGTCGTCCTCGAGCCAGATACTGCGGAAATGCCGGCCGTCGACCTTCATGAGTTCAACACCCTTCCCGCCACCGCATCGAGCCTGGCGAGCAATTTTGCATCACGCGCTTCCGGTGCCGTGATCAGGGCAGTGTCGAGCGCCTTGTCCGAACCGATCGGACAGGGCTCATGCTCGCGCGGGAAGTCCCGGGCGAGACGCGCAACCAGCGCCTTGGCCTTGCCGGCATTCGAGTTCAGCACGCGAATGATATCCTGCACGGTGACCGCTTCGTGGTGAGGATGCCAGCAATCGTAATCAGTGACCATCGCCACGCTGGCGTAGCAGATCTCGGCCTCACGGGCGAGTTTTGCCTCGGGCATGTTGGTCATGCCGATCACCGAATGACCCTGCGCCTTATACATCAGACTCTCCGCGAGGCTGGAGAACTGCGGCCCCTCCATGCAGACATAGGTGCCGCCCCGCACCGCCGCGATCCCCTCGGCCTCGGCGGCTGCCGCCAGATGCACGTGCAGCCGCGGCGAAACCGGATGGGCCATCGAGACATGGGCGACGCAGCCCTTGCCGAAGAACGAGCTCTCGCGGCGGTAGGTGCGGTCGACGAACTGATCAACCAGCACAAACGTGCCGGGCGGCAGTTCCTCCTTGTACGAGCCGCAGGCCGACAGCGAAACCAAGTCGGTAACCCCCGCCCGCTTCAGGACGTCGATATTGGCGCGGTAGTTGATGTCGGACGGCGAGAGCGCATGTCCCTTGCCATGCCGGGGCAGGAACGCGACGGGCAGCCCTGCGATGATGCCGCGCATCAGCGGCGCGGAGGGCTCGCCCCAGGGGCTCTCGATGGTTTCCTCGCGGACGTCCTCCAGCCCCGGCAGGTCGTAGATGCCGGATCCGCCGATGATGCCAAGCACGGCACGCGTCATGACTTCTCCCACTTACGATTTCACGGAAGATGTTCGACTATACTGCGCCGCAATAATCAAGCATTGTCGCATGGTTGCAAGAGGCCTCAAAATGCCGACCAGGAACGACCGGGGAAAACGTCAATCCATCATCGATGCCTGCCTGCGCATGAATGCGCTCGGCATCAACCAGGGGACGTCGGGCAATATCAGCCTGCGCCATGGCGATGGCATGCTGATCACCCCGACCAGCACGCCCTACGAGGCGATGAAGCCCGAGCAGATCGTCTATATGCACCTCGACGGCAACCACGATCCCGCTCAGCGCCCTTCGAGCGAGTGGCGCTTTCACCGCGACATCCTCAAGGCCCGCCCGGAGGTGCAAGCGATCGTCCACGCCCATCCGCCCTACTCGACCATGCTGGCGATCATGGGCATGGAGATTCCGCCGGTGCACTACATGGTGGCCGTTGCCGGTGGCGACACCATCCGCTGCGCGCCGTATGCGACCTTTGGCACCCAGGAGCTCTCGGAGCACGCGGTGCGCGCGCTGGAGGGACGGCTGGCCTGCCTGCTCGAACATCACGGCATGATCGCGATGGGCGTATCGCTGGCAAAGGCGATGTGGCTTGCGGTCGAGGTCGAGACGCTGGCGCGGCAATATCACGGCTGCCTGCAGATCGGCACGCCGCCGCTACTGTCCAAGGAGGAAATCGAGAAAGTCCGCCTCCGCATGGCCGGATACGGCCACGCGGAGGAGTAACAGGTAGGTTACTTCGCGACGAAGCCCGCTTCCTTCATGAGCGAGGCATTCAGCTTGTCGTCCTCCTCGAGGAATTTCAGCATATCCTTGCCGGTGAGGAAGATCGGCTTCAACGCCTGCTTCTCCATATATTCCTTATACTCCGGCGTCTGCGTCACCTTCTGGAACAGGTCGACATAGAACGCCTGCTGTTCGGGCGTCACCTTACCGGGCAGGAACATCGCGCGCAGCATCAAGTACTGCACGTCGAGCCCTTCCTCCTTGCAGGTCGGAACGTCGTTCCAGGACTGCGTCTCCGTCACCTTGGTCTTGTAGGAAATGCGCTCCTTGTCGAACACGCACAGCGCACGGACCTGACCGGCGCGCCAGACTTCGAGGTTTTCGGAAGGGTTATTGACATTGGCATCGGTATGCTTGCCGACCAGTTGCGTCGCAGCCTCGCCGCCGGACTTGTACGGCAGATAGGAGAATTTCGCGCCGGTCCTCTGCTCCATGAATACGGTGAGCACGTGATCCTCGCGCTTGGAGCCGGTGCCGCCCATCTTGAACGGCGAGCTCGCCGCCTTGGCGGCCGCAATGAAGTCCTTCACCGTCTTCGGACCCTCAGCATTGTCCCACAGCACGAACTGATCGAGGGCGACCACCGACACCGGCGTCAGGTCGCGCCAGTTGAACGGAATCTTCGCCGACAGCGGCAGCATGTAGATCAGCGAATAGGCGATCAGCACCTTGTTGGCGTCGCCGTCGTTGGACTTCATGTACATCAGCGCCTCGGCGCCGGACGCCCCGCCCTTGAGCGACACAACCATCGGCTGCTTCATCAGATTGTTCTTCTGGATGGCCGCTTGCATCATCCGCGCCATCTGGTCGGAGGCACCACCGGCACCGGCCGCGACCACGATTTCCACCGGCTTGGTCGGCTCCCAAGCGGCAAACGCAGGGGTGGTTGCGATCATAGCCGTCAAGGCGGCCGCAGCTTTGAGGATCTGTCCCACGAGTTTCTTCCCCATGTATTTGCAAGATCTGGAAAATCAGATCTGTCTGGTTGCCACATCTTGCGAGCGAACCGATCAGAGTTCAAGCTGCACCGCAATGTGCCGCCCAGACGTTCGCATCATGACCTTGGCATCAGGTGCAAATCCTTCCAGCAAGGGGACGTGCGGCTACGAACAGCCGAATTCAATCTCGCCGCTTTTCCGTTGTGCGGCGGCGAGCGAGCCCGTTTAATGCACGCTACAAGAAGCATCAGGAGGAGAGGCTGAATGAGACGGATTTTGATGACCGCCCTCATGGGTACCGCGCTGACACTCGCGGGGTGCGGGCGGGATCCAGGACCGAAAGGGGACACCGGCCCACAAGGACCGGCCGGGCCGCAGGGCGTTCAGGGCTTGCAAGGCGTGCCCGGCCCTCAGGGGCAACAGGGTCCCCAAGGGCCACAGGGACCGCAGGGTGTGCCCGGCCCGAAAGGCGATCCCGGACCGGCTGGCACTTCCATCAGATCGGTTCAGGCCAGCGGCGAGGTCGGCTGCGATGCAAATGAAAACCTGGTCTCGGTGTTCTGTCCGTCCGGCGGTGCTCCCGATGGCGCCAAGTGCGGCACCGGTCCGGCCGTTGGTCTTTGTCTCAAGAAGTAGCCGCCCTGCTGCGCTACGATCCGACGAATGATGGTCGGCGAAAAAAACATGAAAGCGTTCGCGATTGGTTTTCTCCTGGCTTGTGTTGCCACCGCCGCGGACGCCGGTTCCTCAATAATTGGCGCGGGCTCTCAAACCTGCACGGCCTGGACCAACCGCAAGAAGAATGCGGTCGTCAAAGGAAGCTTTGAATCCTGGCTGGTCGGATTTATCAGCGGCCTGAATGTCAGCGGCGAGCGGGACATCGTGGGCGGCGGAGACTTCGACGCGATCATCGCGTGGATGGATCACCGTTGCCTCACCACGCCCTCAGACAGAATAGGTATCGCGGCGCTCGACCTCGGTATGGAATTGGCAAAAAAGGCCGCCAAACCATAGTGGGCGGTTCTGAACGCTTGGGTAACCTATTTGCCCTTCCAGTTCGGCGAGCGCTTGTTGAGGAACGCGTCCATTCCCTCGCGGAAATCCTCGCTCATATAGGCGCGCAGAATCAGGTCCTCGCCCTCGTCGCGCGTCAATGTCCGCCGGATGCGGCGCACCGCTTCCTTGGTGACTTCCAGCGTAATCGGCGCATGGCTGGCAACGAGTTTCGCGGTCTCGTCGGCGCGGCGCTGCAGCGTTGCGACATCGGGAACCACTTCATTGAGCAGCCCGAGCGCCAGCGCTTCCGGCGCCTCGACCAGCCGCGCCTTGAAGATCAGGTCTTTGGTCCGTGCCGGGCCGACCAGCGAAACCAGCCTGGAAATATTGGACATCGACAGGCAGTTGCCGAGCGTACGCGCGATCGGAAAGCCCATCCGCGTTGTTTCGGTACCGATCCGGATATCGCAGCACGCCGCAATGCCGGCGCCACCGCCGGTGCAAGCGCCGGCAATCGCCGCAATGGTCGGCACGCGGCACGCCTCCAGCGCACCGAGCACGCGGTCGATCCGCGCCTCATAATCGAGCGCGTCCTGTGCGGTCTTGAACGCGCGGAACTGCGAAATGTCGGTGCCCGATGCGAACGCCTTGTCGCCCGCGCCGGTCAGGATCATCGCCTTGATCGAGCGATCGTTGTTGATGGTCTCGCAGATCGCCGCCATCTGCTCGTACATGGCAAAGGTCAGCGCGTTGCGCGCCTGCGGACGGTTGAACGTCAGCCGGGCGATGCCGTCCTCGACGGAATAGATCAGGTCTTCGGTCGAAGCTACCGGAGCGTTCATCGCAGCTCTCTCTATTGTTGTTTCGGTCAAGCAGGCTCAGGCGACGGCCGCCTTCGGCATCGCCACGACATCGCGTCCCTTGAGCACTTCCATCGCCGCCAGCACGCCACCGCCGCGATGCGGCACCTTGGCGAGATCGAGACCCATCTCGACGCCCGACAGCGTGCCCATCATCATGAGATCGTTGAAATGTCCGATATGCCCGATCCGGAACACCTTGCCCTTGATCTTGTTCAGGCCGGTGCCGAGCGACATGTCGAAGTTTTCCAGCACGACCTTGCGGAAGTTGTCGGCGTCATGCCCCTCGGGCATGACGACGCCGGTCAGCGCGGGCGAATGCGCGCCCTGCTCCTGGCATTGGGTTTCGAGTCCCCACACCCTGATCGCCGCACGCGTCGCGGCGCTGTGGCGCTTGTGGCGGGCGAAGACATTCTCAAGGCCCTCTTCCTCGAGCATCTTGACCGCTTCGCGCAGCCCGAACAGCAGGTTCGTTGCCGGCGTGTAGGGCCAGGTGCCCGCCTTGTTGATCGCGATGACTTCCTGCCAGTCCCAATAAGAGCGCATCGCGGGATTGGCCTTCGCCACCGCGAGCGCCTTTTCCGAGATGGCGTTGAAGCCGAGACCCGGCGGCAGCATCAGCCCCTTTTGCGATCCGGCGACCGACACGTCGATGCCCCAGGCGTCGTGCTCATATTCCAGCGAGCCCAGGCCAGAGATGGTGTCGACCATCAGCAGTGCGGGATGGTTGACGCGGTCGAGAATCTTGCGGACGTCCTGCGGATGGGTGACGCAGCCGGTCGAAGTCTCGTTATGGACCACGCACACGGCCTTGATCTTGTGCGCCTTGTCGGCCAACAGCCGCGCCTCGATCTGCTCAAGCTCCGCGCCGTGGCGCCAGTCACCGGGAATGAAATCCACGTCGAGCTTGAACTTGTCGGCTATGCCGTGCCACAGCACGGCAAATTGCCCGGTCTCCGCCATCAGCACCTTGTCGCCTGGCTGCAGCGTATTGACGAGTGCCGCCTCCCATGCGCCCGTGCCGGACGACGGATAGATGATCACCGGCTGTTTGGTGCGGAACACCCGCTGCATGGCCGCCAGCACGGCATGACCAACCTCGGCGAACTCGGGACCCCGGTGGTCCATGGTCGGCATGTCCATGGCACGCAGCACCCGGTCCGGCACGTTGGTCGGTCCCGGAATCTGCAGAAAATGCCTTCCAGTATGCACGGTCATGGGCGTCCTTCCCGGTATTGCCTTGGCGTTTCGAGCCGCTCGAATATCACCATTTGGCGGGCTTGTCGCCCGCCGGACGCAGCACGTCAATGCGCAAAGAGCAGGGCTGGAGCGGCGTCGCCGGCCGGCGCGAGCTGCCGGCTAGCTGCCGACGACCTTGAGATGCGCCGGGGAATTGCCTTGGGGACGCTGCTCCAGATACTTCATCGCGGCATCGACACCGCCGGCGCGGTACGGAATGCCGGCGACTGACAATCCCATCTCCACGCCCGTCAGCGCAGCGAGCAAGGTCAGCTCATTGCATTCGCCGAGGTGACCGATGCGAAACACCTTGCCGGCCACCTTCGACAGTCCGGAGCCGAGCGACATGTTGAAGTTGTCGAGCACCACCTTGCGGAACTGGTCCGCGTCATGCCCCGGCGGCATCAGCACGGCGGTGAGCACCGGGGAAAAATCCTTCGGCTCCTGGCAGAGCACCTCCAGTCCCCAGTGATTGACGGCGGCGCGCGTAGCAGCGGCGAGCCGCTGATGGCGCGCGAAGACCTTGTCGAGCCCCTCCTCAAGCAACATCGCAATGGCCTCGCGCAGGCCATAGAGCAGGTTGGTCGCCGGGGTATAGGGAAAGAAGCCATTCACATTCGGCTTCAGCATTTCCTCCCAATCCCAATACGACCGCGGCATTTTGTTGGTCTTGGCTGCAGCGCGGGCCTTGTCCGAGATTGCGTTGAAGCCCAAACCGGGCGGCAACATGAACCCTTTCTGCGAGCAACTGACGCTGACGTCGACCTTCCATTCGTCGTGCCGGTATTCGACCGATCCCAGCGAGGAGATGGTGTCGACCATCAGCAAAGCCGGATGACCGACCCGGTCCATCGCGGCGCGGATTTCGCCGATCCGGCTGGTCGCACCGGTCGACGTTTCGTTGTGGACGACCATCACGGCCTTGAGCGCATGCGATGTGTCGCGCGCCAGCCTTTCTTCGATGACCGCCGGGTCTGCGCCACGGCGCCAGTCGCCGGGCAAGAAGTCGACCTCAATTCCCCAGCGTCCCGCCATCTGGCGCCACAGGGTCGCGAAATGGCCTGTCTCCACCATCAGAACCTTGTCGCCGGGCGACAGCGTGTTGACGATGGCGGCTTCCCAGGCCCCTGTCCCCGACGACGGGAAGATCACCACCGGGCCCGAAGTCTGGAAAATCTTCTGGCTACCGTCGAGCACGGCCCGCCCGAGTTCGGCGAACTGGGCGCTGCGGTGATCGATCACAGGCATGTCCATCGCGCGAAGAACGCGATCCGGAACCGGACTCGGCCCCGGGATTTGAAGAAAATGCCGTCCTTGCTGCATGAAAACCTCCCGCTAGGCCCCATCTCTTGATAATGCCAACCTCATTTTGCATTCATTTTTTATCTTTTCAATGCTAATTTGGAATTCGATTTTGAACGTCGACGCTGCAGTTTTGGCAAACTACCGTTATGCAAATGAAATCCATGATTCCCGAAGGTGGGGCGCCGATCGCCCAATCCGCGTCCGGCAACGGCACCGACCGGCAGGAAGCGTCACTGCACGGGGAAATTTTGCTGCGCCTTCGCGACTATGTCGTTGAGGGCAACATTCCGGAAGGGGCGCGGGTTCCGGAGCGGCAGCTTTGTGAAATGCTTGGCATTTCAAGAACACCGCTGCGCGAGGCGCTGAAAGTTCTGGCCGCAGAGGGCCTGATCGAGCTCCTGCCCAACCGCGGCGCGCGGATACGTCAACTCAGCCAGCGCGACCTGGAGGAACTTTTCGACGTGATGGCCGGCCTGGAAAGCCTGGCCGGGCGCCTTGCCTGCGAGGCCATCACGGACGAGGAAATCGCAGAAATCGAGCGGCTGCACTACAAGATGTACGGCCACTACCTGCACCGCGACATGCACGGCTATTTTCAGATCAACCAGCGCATCCACGAGAGCATCGTCGCCGCTGCGCGCAACGAGACCCTGCGCACGGCCTATGCCAACTTCGCCGGCCGGATTCGCCGTGTCCGCTACTCCGCCAACTTTGCCCGCAAGCGGCAGCGCTGGGCGGAGGCCATGCGCGAGCACGAAGCGATCCTGGATGCGCTGCGTCGCCGCGCTGGAAGCGAGTTGAGCGACATCCTGTTCCAGCATTTGCGCAACAAGCGGACCGCCGCTATCGAGCACTTGGCTGAAGCACGGGACGCCACCGCGGCCACGGCTGCGGAGGGCTAGCCTTGCCGATTATGAATTCATAAGCTAGTTCATCCGACGAAAAGTGCATAATCATATCGAAGGGTCGGGACAGCCCTCTTGGATCACTTTGGATTTGGGATGAAAAACGCCTCAACGCTCGAGCGGCGCCTGCGGTCGAACATGACGGGCGACGTCCTGTTCGACGCCTTCAACCGCGGCCGCTACGCGACTGACGCCTCCTTCTATCAAATCCTGCCGCTCGGCGTGGTGGTGCCCCGGACCATGGACGAGGCGTTGCGGGCGCTTGCCATCGCAAGGGATGAGGGCCGGATCGTCACGCCGCGCGGGGGCGGCACGTCGCAATGCGGCCAGACGGTCAACAACGGGATTGTTGTCGATTTTTCCAAACACCTGAACCGCATCCTGTCGCTCGATGTCGAAAACCGCATTTGCGTGGTCGAGCCCGGCATCGTACTCGATGATCTCAACCGCCAGCTCAAAAAGCACGGGCTCTGGTTTCCGGTCGACGTCTCCACTGCCTCGCGCGCCACCATCGGCGGTATGGCCGGCAACAATTCCTGCGGCGGCCGTTCGCTGCGTTACGGCACCATGCGCGACAACACACTGTCGATGGATGCGGCGCTGGCCGACGGCACGCTTTTGCATTTCGGCGAGGTGCCGCGGGATCTGGCGCGGGTGAATTCGCCCCAGAGCGGGCTTGCGCTGTTCCGCGACATGCTCGATCTCGGCGAGCGCGAGGCTACCGAGATATCCGCGCGGTTTCCAAAGGTGCAGCGCCGCGTCGGCGGCTACAATCTCGATGCGCTGGTGCCGCGCAATGCGCCCAACAACATGGCGCATCTGCTGGTCGGCTCCGAGGGCACGCTGGCCTTCACCACGCAGGTCGAGCTCAAGCTGTGGCCTGTGATCCGCAACAAGGTGCTCGGCGTCTGCCATTTCGGCAGCTTCTATGAGGCGATGGATGCAGCTCAGCATCTGGTGAAGCTGCGGCCGATCGCGGTGGAGTTGGTTGATCGCACCATGATTGCGCTCGGCCGCGAGATCGCGATGTTCCAGCCGATCATCGCCACGGCCGTGCGCGGCGATCCCGATGCGGTGCTGGTCGTCGAATTCGCCGAGGAAGATCAGGCCGAGAATTTGCATCGGCTGAAGCAACTCGGCGAACTGATGGCCGATCTTGGTTTCGGCTGGGACAGGCCGCAGCGCAAATGGGGCGGCGTGGTCGAGATCACCGAACCAGGCTTGCAGACCGGCATCGCCGATTTCCGCGCCGCCGGCCTCAACGTGATGATGTCGATGAAGCAGGAGGGCAAACCGGTCTCCTTCGTCGAGGATTGCGCCGTGCCACTACCGCACCTCGCCGACTACACCGAGCGGCTCAATGCCATCTTCGCCAAGCATGGCACGCGGGGCACTATGTATGCGCACGCGTCTGAAGGCTGCCTGCATGTGCGGCCCGTCCTCAATTTGAAGCTTGAGAAGGACGTCAAGGCAATGCGCGCCATCGCCGAAGAGACGTTCGAGATGGTGCGCGAGTACAAGGGCTCGCACTCCGGCGAGCATGGCGACGGGCTGGTTCGCTCCGAATTCCATGAGGCGATGTTCGGCTCGCGCATCGTTGCCGATTTCAGGGAAGTGAAGCGGTGTTTCGATCCGGAAAACATGCTCAATCCCGGCAAGATCGTCGATCCGCCGAAGATGGACGACCGCTCGCTGTTTCGCTATCGGCCGGACTATCGCGTCAATGAGCTGAAGACCGTGCTCGACTGGTCGGCCTATCCCGGCGCCGGCGGCGGCTTTCAGGGCGCGGTCGAGATGTGCAACAACAACGGCGCCTGCCGAAAGCTCGAAGGCGGCGTGATGTGCCCGTCCTATCGCGCGACACGCAACGAGAAGGACGTCACACGCGGCCGCGCCAACACGCTGCGGCTGGCGATCTCGGGGCAGTTGGGTCCCGACGCGCTGGCTTCAGATGAAATGATGGAGACGCTGAAACTCTGCGTCTCCTGCAAGGCCTGCCGGCATGAGTGTCCGACCGGCGTCGATATGGCCAAGATGAAGATCGAGGTGCTGGCCGCACGCGCGGCCAAACACGGCCTCTCCCTGCGCGACCGGCTGGTCGGTTATCTGCCGCGTTATGCGGATCTCGCCTCCCGCTTTGCTCCGCTCGCCAACTGGCGCAACAGCAGTCCGCTGTTGCGTGCCCTGTTCGAGAAATTTGCGGGGATCAGCGCGAAGCGCGCCCTACCCGCGTTCCGTCGCGACGTATTCAGGCCAGAAGCCGAAACCTTCGGTCCGGCAGATGGGCGCGAGGTCGTGCTGTTCGCCGACACATTTAATCGCGCCTACGAGCGGGAGAATCTCGATGCCGCGCTGCGCGTTCTGGTCGAAGCCGGATACCGTGTCCACTTGCCGAGGCCGACGGATCACACTCGGCCGCTGTGCTGCGGACGGACCTTCCTTTCGGCGGGCTTGGTCGATCAGGCGCGTAACGAATTGAACCGGCTGGTCGCCAGCTACGCGCCATTCGCCGCGCGGGGTGTGCCAATTGTGGGGCTGGAGCCGAGCTGTCTCCTGACGCTGCGCGACGAATTGCTCTCGCTACGCTCGGACGATGACGCCAAGAGCATCAGCACGCACGCATTGCTGTTCGAGGAATTCCTTGTTCGCGAGGGGGAGGCCGGCCGCCTCAAGCTGCCACTTGGCGCCATGCCAGCGAAAGCGCTGGTTCACGGCCACTGCCACCAAAAATCGTTCGGCGCGTTCAAGCCGGTCGAGAAGGTGCTGCGCCTCGTTCCCGATCTCAGCGTCGAAATCATCGAGTCGAGCTGCTGCGGCATGGCCGGTGCCTTCGGTTACGGCGCCGACACTTATCAAGCGTCGATGGAAATGGCCGAACTTTCCCTGCTACCGGCGGTGCGCCGCGCCGATATCGCCACGCTCATCGTTGCCGACGGCACTTCATGCCGCCATCAGATCAAGGATGGCACAGGCCGTGCACCGCTTCACGTCGCCCGTGTGCTTGCGATGAGCCTCGACAGCACGCAATCCAACCGCTAATCCCGCCTAATCGCAAAGGAATTCATTTATGGCTGAGCTCACCCTCGACGTCGCCCGCAAGATTCTCGATGCCGCCTTAGCAAAAGGCGTCGAGAAGAAACTGAAGCCGCTGGTCATCACCATTCTGGACGCCCGCGGCTGCGTGAAGGTCACGGCCGCCCAGGACGGCACCAGCCTGATGCGGGCCGAGATCGCGCACGGCAAGGCCTATGGCGCACTGGCGATGGGCATGGGATCGCGGGCGTTGTTCCAGCGGGCCCAGGAGCAGGCCTACTTTGTCAGCGCGGTGAACGCGCTGGCCCAGGGGCGATTGGTGCCGGTGCCCGGCGGCGTGCTGATTATGGACGGCACGACGTTGCTGGGCGCAGTCGGCGTCAGCGGCGACACGTCGGACAATGACGAGATTTGCGCCGTCGCCGGCATCGAGGCCGTCGGACTGAAGGCGAATGCGGGGTAAACAAACGGCAACGTCGCCGGCCGAACGTAGACTAGCAGCCTCGCGCATTGTTGGCAGAGCCGTGGGCCACCATAGCCGGACAGCAACGCTCCGGGCGGTTGCGGTGTCAATCCCGAGCGCGATGCAGCGCTTCGTTTGGAAGGGATAGTCAATAGTCTAGGCTAGATAAAACTCAGACCGAAGAACACGTCTGTGACTTGCTTTGAGAAGTTGGCTAGGACTTCGGACTCTTGAGCCTTACCCCTTCGCCTTTTTGGTCTGCATCGAGGAATTCTATGCCCGCCTTGATGAGCGCTTTTTGAATCGCCTGCAAAGTGCTGATCCGAGAATCCACCATGCCGTTTTCGAGTCTCGCGACGGCATTTAGCGACACGATTGCCCTGTCCGCAAGTTGCTGTTGAGACCAGCCCAGCAACGCCCTGGCGGCCCGGATTTGTCGAGAGGTGATCATGCTGATCACCTTCGATGGCCCTAGAAGAAATGCCACTATAAGGGTATAAATACACCCTATAAGGGTGTTATAATCTCTTTCGTGAAAGAGTCTGTCTGTGGATAGCTCGGGATGCGGCGGTGCCCTCTCCCCACCGTTTCTGCGCGCATACGCAGTGCAAAGAGGAGGCTGCTCAGCAATGAAATCCGCTTCGTTCCGATCGCCTACCACCGAAGCTAACGTTTCCCAGACCAAATTCCCGACCGCCTCAGACGTCACTAGCGACCGCGAATGTGGGGCCGGTGCTCAACGCTCCACTGCAAGCCCTCTCGATTGCCCTGCAGAGGCAACGGATGATGCAGCTCTGCTGGCGTTGGGCAAACAATTCGAGGAGATCGCAGCGGAAATCCAAAAATTGTACAATTCGGCGTCGAGTCACGGTCATCTCGAGCAAATCGAGGCAACGCTCGGCCGCTTGCACCCTGTCGAAACGGCGATTATGGCGATGCCAGCGCGTACTGTCGCAGGCCTTGGCGTGAAAGCTCGCCATGCAGCCTATGTCATGTCCGAATACTGGAATGGACCGATCGACCGGATCGACTGGGACGCGCGAGCAGTGCGGCTTCTGATAGAGGCGGTATGCGAAAGCGCAGGCACGCCGTTGCCGCTGCATGGGGCTCCTGATGCCGAGCGGTAGTGGCACCGCTACCTTGTCTTGACGTGTTCACGGATTCACACGAAGGCAGCGGGCGTAACTCCCCTTGCCGGCTGCTTAGCACCTGCCGCACGGGGTCAGGGTCAAGTCCACAGGCCGCCGAGTGGGGGCGCGAGAGCATCGGCCTTACCAGGTGGCGCCGGTCCGGCCCCATCACGGCAAGCGGAGCAGCCCCTCGACCGGGCCTACAGCCCTAGTCCGCGTTTCCTGCCGAAGCTCCAGTCCATGTTGCCGGTGTCGCGCATGACGCCTGCGATGTGCTGGCCAATGCGATTGTCGAGGACCGGCTGCCAAGGGACCAGCGTGAAGCCAAGGCCACCGTCGCCGCTCAAGGTTTCGAGCATGGCATACCGTGCGCTGGCGAGATAGGTCGAGCCAACGAGGGTGCCGCTGACAAATTCACCTGGCTCGATTCGGGCCGAAGCCATCGCTCCCCCTGCCCGCGCGATTTCCTGACGATCCAGGGCGGCGATGGCCCTTCTCGGGACGGAAATCTGTCCGTCCTTGGCCGTGGCGTGTCCCGTCTCGACAAGCCGCTGCGCGCGGCGGGCGAGCGCGTCGTTCACCTGCCTGCCGAAGCCAGAGTCTGTCAGCGGGATCGGACCGCGGGCAGCCAGTTCCCGGTCGAGCCAGGTTGCCCCGTCGCTTGCGATCTGTCGCTCAAGGCCGAAGCTGGAGAGGACGCGAAGCTGGGGACGGTTGGTACCCTGGCTCAAGTCGTAAGCCTGTCCCCGCTCGACGATATCGTTGGGCACCAGCCAGCGGTCCGCATCGATCCGCTCGACATGGCCAGCCCGGCGCAGAGCCTCCAGGCGGCGGACATGGAAGCGGATGAAGGCTTCGGGATCCTTATCCTGTCGCGCAAAGCTGAGGTTGATGCGTGCCAGATGCCGGCTCGGCCGGTAGACCCCGCCTTCCTCCTGGGCATTGATCGCAATATTGCGGTCAGCCGACCTTGGGCCGGAGACGGGAGGAACCGCTTCGACGATCATGCCGCGCCCGACCTCCTCAATGCACGAGGGGTCAGCGAACTCCACGTGGTGGACGCGCCCGTCGACGCCATCGATCACAAGGTAAACCCGCTCGCCCATCTCGTCGCCGGCCAAGCCCCTGGACAGCACGCGACCGACGACGCTCTGGTCAATCGAGCCGCCATGGCGGACGTATTGGCCAACCCCACGCGCCTCGGCGAGCCCGTAGTCGGCGAGCGCCCGGTGCATGGTCTTGATGACGTCGTTGCGCTCGCCGAGCTGCCGCAACGTGGCCTCGGTCCTATCCGCTAAATCCCACCGCCCGGGCTCGATCTCGGTGGCCAAGCCATAGCGCTCCAGCCGCCTCGCCCTGCTAGCCATCAGCGTGCGGTACTCCCGGACGAGAGAGCCTGTGCCTTCGCCCGGGCGCAGGTCGACGGCGCCCTGCTCGCGCTGCTCGGCCAGCAACGCCTGGTCGAGCCGGGTCAGCCGCTCGGCGTCCACCTCGCTCTGGAGCTTGGCCTGAAGCTCGATCTCGCTCTGGTGGCCCAATTCCCGGGTGACCAATTCGCTCGCTCGATGCCGGATGCCATGGGCAATATAGTCGCCGGCAATGTTGAGGGTCTTGCCATCGTCTGTGACACCCCGGACTACGATATGCGTATGGGGATGGCCGGTGTTGTGGTGATCGACCGCGATCCAGTCGAGCCGGGTCCGAAGATCGATCTGCGCCTGTCGCATCAACTCGCGGGTGAAGCCGCGCAGGTCTGCCATCTCGGCTGAATCTTCGGGGGCGACAATGAAGCGGAACTGGTGGCGATCTCCCCGCCCCCGCTCGACAAAGGCCTTGCCGTCCGCGTGATCCTCAAGGGTGGAGTAGACCCTGCCCGTCTCGCCATCGCGGGTCGCGCTGTCCCGCTCGAGATATCGCAGATGCGCGTCCACCGCCTTGCTTGCTACGCCAAACCTTCTCACGCCGCGCGGCCCGCGCTGGGGATTGAGCTTCACCACCCGGCCCTTGACGACAACACGGCGCGAGCGGAAGCGGCCAGCACCATCTCGGTGCCACTCACCCCCATGCTTCGGCAACGAAGCCGCGACCTCGGCACCGCGGCCGCGGGCATTGAACCGGCCGTTCGCCTTTCCGGTTCGCTCGCCCGACCCACGGCCGATTCGACCAGGATTGCCGCCGGCCCGGCGAACCGCGATCTGTACCTGTGCCACAAAGGATCGCACGGGCGTGCCGACCCGCGTTCCACGATCGCGAGATCGCCCCGATCGGATCCGAAACTCGTCGATGTCGTCGCGCGCCATCACGAGACAGTCTGGCTCGGATTCAACACCCGCAATGGCCTCCCGGCGATGATCGCACGATCGCGCAAACATGCGTGTGCTGGCGCGCAAGCGGCGACGTCAACTGAAGCAAACCTCGAGACGGCTGGCGCTGCACCCGTTGAAGCTAAACAGGAAACCAACGTCGGCGACGCCGCTGCCAGCCTCCACGAAAAACGCCGCCGTCTTACTAACCCAATGTGCAGGCAGGCTTTTCGACCGAAGGGAGAAGCGAACGCGAGTTCGCTTTATCTTGCCCGCTTGCCGTCGTGCCTGCCCACTGCCCTTGCGCATCCGCTAATTGATCGCTGAAGCACGCGTTTGCTTGCGAACCTGCGCGCCTCGTCATCGCGATGCTCGTGAATCCGATCGAGCGACAAACACGCCACTGGGTGCGAAACACTCGCAGCGAGATTGCTGTCGTTGTGCGCCTCGAAGGCACGAACACCAGCGGCCGCTCGCCTCTTCATCAGATCAGCTCGCTGAACGAACAGCGTTGCAGCTGCCGATGACCGCCGGTCGGGATCCACGTCGGTGACAGTTCAATGCCAAGCAAATTTGCAAGCCTTGTCACATAGGCTCGCGTCTCGTCTGGCAAAGGCCCACCCCGCGAGATACTCTTTGTGACGAGCTGGTCCGCGCTGTGCGGGACACACACGCCAGGCGAGGCGTAGCGGTCGAGCAATCCACCCACACATGCGGTACCTGCCAGAATGTCGTCACGCGGATCAATCGGATCGTTTCCCAGATCATAGCGTTGGCGCAGTTTGGCCCAAGTCGCCGGCATAATTTGCATCAGGCCGATCGCACCCTTGGGCGATTTGGCGTGCACGTCACCGGCGCTTTCCCTGTTGAGGACTGAACCAATCCAGTCGATAGGCATTGCAAAGCCATTTCAGACGTCGTCGATAATAGCCGTAAACCGTCGCTCGCCTGATTGACCACTCAAGCCGCAGCCGATCCATTCTCAGCCAGGGCAGCACTATGCGACGCGGTGAAAACAGCAGCAGCGGCACGGCAGCCCAGGCACGCGCTCCCGATCGGATCAAACACTCCGTCGTGCTCGCAGCCGTCCAGGGTAAAGCTGCTTCGCGCCGGCCGTTCGGCCGCCCTGGACCGCAGCTGCGCGCACCGGCCTCGCAAGCGTTGGTCGGGACGGAGGAATGCTCCCGCAATTGATTGAACAGAGGAATTGCGGGGAAGAAGCGCGGAACGCGCACGATCATTCCTCCCACGTCCACACGGGGAGCGCACTGCCGATGACGGCCGACGCCGGCAGAAGCCCAAAGTATCGGCCGTCCAGGGAGTCTTCAGATTGCCAATTCATGAGGAAGAGTTCTCCCTCGCCGACGACATGGCAGCCCTGCCATTTCGGCAGTGGCCGACCACGAGCGTCGCGGTCCCGCGCCTCGCCCATTGCAATGTCATCGACCGAAATTGTGAACCCGCTTCTGCAGATCGTCTGCCCTGGCAACGCCAGGACCCGCTTGAGCATGGGGACGCCGGCCGGCAGATAGCCGTTCAAGTCGAGAAAGGTCGCAAGTGGTTCTGGAGGCTGAACGACGAGCAGCTCAGTGACATGGAAGCTTTCCGTCTGTCGCAGACGGTAGAGGCCTATCGGCACGCTCGCTGATGCATTCCAGATGTAGAGCGGGATCGGCTCGAGCGCGATTGTCGCGACCAGCGCCGTGACAAAGCCATACACCGCGGTCAGCGGCTTGAGGCGGCTCGTCATCGCATCACTCTTTGACGATGTAGCCAGGCCTGGTGGCGCGTCTTTGTGTAGGGACGCGGGTTTTCGTTTACGGAAAGGCGGTTATGAACGTGATGCCAATAATCGGGGGCAACGTCGGCCGGATCGATGCCGAGCGCCTCAACGGCGTCGATCATCTGCAGCACCCGCTCTACCTTCGGCCAGCCTGAGAGCCGCAGCAAAATCTCTCCGCCGGGCTTCACATACGGTATGGTCGTGCAGCGCTTTCCCGTTGCAACCGCGCGCAGAATATCGATCCGCGAGATGACGGTTCCAAAGTCGCTGGATGTCCAGCGGACGAAGGCAAGAATGCTCGCTGGCGCAAATGACAGGACGCGGCGGTGACCATCGAGCCTTCTCTCCTCGACGACGCGACCAAACCGAATGCGGTTTTCGATGCGCTTTTCCAACCACAGGATTTCCACTTCGGTGAGATCGCTCATGCCCTCGCCCCTTGAAGCTGAATCTCGGAGCGAGCTTGGACTTCGACGAGTAACGGGTGCGGTCGTCGAACGGGATTGTGGAGGTAGGCGGATCGATCGACGGGTCGCTGTTGTCGGTCGTCCCCAACGCGGCTTGTGGCGGGGTCCTTTGGAAGAAATCCGAAGGATTTCTGGTTAGTAAAGTTACAGCGGCCGGAAAGGGCCGCGAGCTGGTCGCGCTCGGAATGCTGTGTGCACTGCATAGTCACTGCTCTCGGGCCGTGATCAGCGACGTTCCTGGCCCGCGTACGGGCGCAGGACCGGATGTTTCTTGGCCGGCAGCACCGTGCCCTTGCCCGGATCTGACGTCGATGTTTTGGCGCCGAGATCGGCCCAGGCCTTTAGGTCATCCAGCGCGTAGACGACACGGCCTCCGATCTTTCGATACGTCGGCCCGGTGCCGTACGTGCGGTGCTTCTCAAGCGTGCGGCCGGACAGGCCGAGATAACGCGCGGCCTCGGGTGTACGCAGGAAGCGCGGGGGTAGGCCGGCCATTTGATCGGGCATTTAAGAGCTCCAAGGTGACAGCGCGCTGCGGATGGCGGCGCCGGCGTGTGTGCGGTCATCATGGAGAAACGTGATGTCGGAGGGGATGCCGAAGATTGACGAAGGATTTTCGATACCCCAGGGCGGAGGACCTACTCGGCCTGCGCTCGGGCCGTAGAAGCTTGCGACAGCCGCCGCGCATTAGCGCGCGGCCGCTTGTACGAGACGAATGATTCGATTGCGTGCGCTTGCAGGCGCGATCGGGGATGCGCTTCTTACCAATCATGCTTCGGCGATGATGCGATAGCTGCCACCGGCGCTATGCGGCGTCGAGCGCGCGCGTTGATTTCGATTGGCTTGGGCCAGGAGGCAGTTGCGAAGCGCATGGGCGTCGATCGGGCCTTCGTAAGCAGCATGGAGCGAGGGCTGCAAAACGCAACGTTGCTCACAATCTGGCAGATTGCCCAGGCGTTGGGGTGCGGCCTGCGGATCGGCTTGATGAAAAAGTGTCCAAGGTTCGTCCTGACCTTCCGCGAGCCGGGCCGAAGGCCCGGCGAGCGCCGGACGCGGCTACGCGTCACCGCCGCCGATCCGGCTTGCCGGATCGGCGGCGGCGTACCAAGCGGTCGAGTGAAGCCGTGCAACCGTTGCCGAATGCGCGGCCCACTCTCACATTGCGCGCTCCATCAGACGCTTCGCTTTGCCTTCAAGTTCAAGCCTCGTATCCTGATGGGCTTTGCCGCGGGCGAACGCCGTGATGCCCTGCACGAAATCAAAGATGCTCTCCGGCTTACGGTTTTCCTCACCGAGAACGGTTTCAATGATTTTCGACGTCTCGGACTTTGAAAACCCGCCCTTGCGCAAGAAGCTCGCTCGGTCCTCGTCGGTGCGGGCAACAATCTTCGCCCGGGCTGCCTTGACGCCGGCAACGAACGGAGCTGGCGAAGAATTGGCGAAGCTGGTTAGTGCGGGTGCCGCCTCGTGCGCAAACCGCTGGGCTGCGAATCTAGAATGCCGGATGGTGATCTCTTCGAAATTCTCTACACCCCAGAGATTGCGGTTCATGCAGACAGCGCGGAGGTAGAAGCTGGCAATCCCGAGCGTCTTGCTCCCGACCTCGCTATTCCAGCAGTAAAATCCGCGGAAGTACAAATCCGGCGATCCATCTGCCAGGCGCCCAGCCTCGATTGGGTTTGCGTCGTCGACGAGAAACAGAAACACGTCGCGGTCACTGGCATAAAGCGTCGTCGTGTCCTTGGTCACGTCCACAAAGGGATTGTGGGTCATGGTCGACCAATCCATCACCCCCGGGACCTTCCATCGCGTGTCGCCGGTACCATTGCCCGCAATCTTCATGACGGCGGCGACCAACTCATGATCCCAGATGCGGCCATAGTTCGGCCCGGTAGCAGCACGAAGCTCGACACGTCCATTATTGGTCTCCAACGTTTTCACGAGTTCAGCGCGATGTGAGAGCAAGCCGTGTTGCAGGTTGATAGCTGACAACGCCGCAGGCAGTTGCCGCAGATAAGAGGTGGGCGCGCCCACGAGCGTGCACAACTGGCCAAAGCTCCAATGCGTCGGCGCCACCGGCTCGTCACGTCCCGGCACCCTCAGGGCCAGCCGCTCCAAATTGTCCCGGTTCGCTTCCACCCGGATACCCCGGCTTTCTACTGTTCGCGCGTGCGCGCGCTCGGCGCGACCTCGAACTGCCTCATAGAGGTCCGGCAAACTCAAGTAACGCTCGTCATCCGGTCGCGCAAACCACTCGGATGACACGCGGCCGATCCGCTGGCCGCGCGATACATCCACGCGAAAATCGCCGGAAGCAGGCTGTTCGCTCTGAGAGAGGGTCATCACGTTCATGGTCATTCTCCTATGGGCTAAGGTTGAAGCGCAGCGCTGCGCTGCAACCCTGCCCGTCGGCGAGACCTGGGGTAGCAAAGGCAAGGGCGGCCGGAGGCGGAGGGGGATCGCCCGCCTGACAAGGGCGCGCCGGAGGCGGCGCGTCTGCACGCGCCTGGCAACGATGTCGTCATGAAGATGCTTGCGCGGAAGACCGGGGATACCGCTCCGGCCGGCACGGCGCGCCGTGCTTCACCCTTGCCCGCGCGAGGGCGGAGCCCTTAGCAATCTCTCCAAAGGAAAATGCTTCTTTGCTTCCTTGCAAAGCGGCGCAAGAAGCGCAAAAAAGCCCCGCCTCCGAGGAGGCGGGGCCGAAGATCGCGAGCGATCAGTCGCCGTTGCGGCGGGACCAGATCAGGGCAAAGCCCTCATCGCCTTCGACCTTCACCAGGGAGGCGTAGATCGGGGCCGGGAAGCTCGGATCATCGAGCTTGACCGAGAGGTATTCGCGATCGCTGTCGCGTGCGGTTTTCTTCCAGGCCGCCCCGAACTCAGTCACACCGTTGAAGATGCGGTAATCGGGCGCCTTGTCGTTGTCCTTCTCGGATGCGGCGAACCTTGCCTTGATATTCAGCGTCAGCGTCTTGAGCCAGCCGGTGTAGCCGTTGTCCGAAGCGGTGAAGGTGCCGATGGTAGCCATGGTAGTCTCCTTTTGTTGCTCGGGCCGCGCCTATCGCAGCCTCGATGGCGATCCTTGGCCCGGGGAGCGATCGGCCCGCAGCCTTCAGGCCCGCAGCGCCAGCGGAGGACGGCGACAAGCCTGCTTTTTTGACTTCCGCGCGAGGAATGCCGCCACTTCGCGGCAGGGGAAAAAAGCAGGCATAGCCATTGCGGGAAGACGATCGAGGCTTTGGCCGGCCCTTGGGCCTGATCAGCCCATTCGAGGTTGCGTTAGACGCGCGCCATGAACGAACTGACGGCGACAACCATGCGGCCGACAACGACGCAGCACAAGGACACAGCTGGATCGATCGGGCACAATCTGACGCTTGCGCATCAACGGTAGGGAAGACGCACTCCAGGGAAGCGCTAGGGGTGCTAATCGCAGTTTTTGCGTGCCAGATCGAGGGCTGGCCGGAACCAACCGCCAGAAGCCGACCACAGAACTCGCGATCATCGCACGATCAAAGCGTCCGGCCTGTAACCGCGTCGTCCTTGGTCGAACCCAATGCGACACAATAATCCCTTGGCTGCGCGCAGACGGTATAGATCGGAGGGACCGTGGTCCTCATCCGAACTGGGCTTCCATGGGCCAAACGCTGTCTTGCATCAATCGAATCGGCCGCGCGCCGTTCAGGCGCGCAGGCGATTCGATTGGAACTTGCCGGGGCCGCTCGCGCCACCTCGGGCTCAAAAACTCATTCCGAAGCCTGCGAACAGGGACCATTGCCTTGTGCCTCGTTCGGCGATCGGCCCGATCCTGCTGCTTTAGCCGTCCCCGGCAAGGAAGGCGGCCAGTCGTCGCCCTTCTTCATATCCGCATTCGCTCGGCAGTTTCGCCACTCACGCGTTCGCAGACTGCCTCCAGGATATGCCTTGGCGGCGCGACCGAGATAACGCCTACCGCCGGTCATGTCGAGTGAGACGGCTTCTGTGAGCAGGTTGGCTGTTGCCAAGGCGCGCGACCGCCGCTCCCACCGCAGTTTGACAGTATTGACGGTCAGGGCGACACAATGGGCGAACAAGGCCACGCGGCTATCGAACCCGGAGGGTTACCGTGGCAAGCATGGCGCAAGTTTTCAGAATGCCTATTGACCTTGGCGCGTCACAGCTGGCTTGGGAGTCCCTTGCCATTCAAGCCGCCATATAGAGCCTTGACGCAAATTCTGGACTAGGTCGGGTCGAAAGCAGACAAGACAAGTACCTCCAGCGTGCCGAATTGATGGATAGATGATTCCATTGCTTGAGTGATCGATCCGCAACTGTCGGGCCAGGCTCTGACCAGCCGGATAAGCAATTGCCGGGTCTTTATGCAGGAGGAGATCGACGTCGACGCCGGCCTCGCGCAAATCGTGAAAGGGGCCGAAGAAGTCGGCAATGAGTTCGGCATAGTCGGTGACGTTTTCAAAGCGGCCGACGGCCTCGAGCTCGCGCGTCAGGTGATAGGAGACCTCGCCAATCGCGGTGTCGGCATCGAAGGCGCAATACCAGGCCCCTCGATCGTCGTCATTGAAACGATTGCCACCCGGGCGCGTATGCGTGAATGCAGCGTTGATGAACGTAAAGCCGGCCCGACCAAATACGAGCTCGCGCGGATCGAGCTGCGGAAGCCCTGTCTCCTGCGCGGCCAAGCGGCCGTTTGTAGCGTTCTCGAGCGCGGCTAGATCTTCAAGCGCACCATGATTGGCAGCAAGCGGAAGCAACACCGGGTCTTTGAGCCGACCGGTTGAGATCAGCCGCACGGTGTCGTGCCGTGTCAGGTTCACCGTTGGTGGCAAGGGCATTCATAAACCGCCGCGTAGTGCGTCGATATGCCGGCGCACTTCCAGCATCTTCGGAATGCCGCCTTCTATCATCGTATCAAGTGGACGTCGGCCGCCATAGGGCCGCCCCTTGTTGTGTAGCCGCACCCATTCGTCCGACAGCGGCTCAGAAAACAACAAACGAAGCCCTTTGAAGATGCCGATAAGCGCACTGATCCTGGTCAGCGTGTCCTGCGACAGCGTGCCAGACCACTCACCTTTCTTCATTCGGAACCAAGTCCGTTCCGACACATCGCCGAGCAGTGCGCAGACCTCGGGCCCTGTTAGACGCCAGATTTCGGCAAGCCGAACCATGCCGTCGACCGCAGACGGCGTCAGTCGTTCACGCGTAGAGACATCCGAGAGGTTTGGCGCTGACTGCGTCATCCACGGGTCTATCGCCGGTCTAAGAGCTGTTTGATTCATCGAAGCAGGCCTCCGCCACTTGGCAGAAAATATACTGCCATTTGGCAGATTTTCAAGGGCGCCAGGATGGAAAGACGTTAAGTCATTGATAATTAAGAAAATCAACGATGGATCGCGCCGGGACAAGGCTGCAGCGAAAACACTCTGTCGACCAGGCTGCGACGATCCCTTATCCGTCCTGCGAAACAGCAAGATCGTCAGACCTACGCAAGAGCCGCAGCGCATCGGGAGAACGCGACAGAGAAGATAAACTTCCCGGCCAAACGAGCCCGCCGACCACGAAGTCAAGGCCAATGGCACCGACCAGACCCATTCCAACTCAATACGTCTACATCGCCGCGGTCCTGCCGAGGAAGAACGGCACCCCTAGATCGCAAGCGCAAACGAAGCCCAGCTGACGGCACGTAGCCCAGCGAGATTAAGAATGCCGATGATCATGGCCATGGATCCCATGACAGGTGTTGCAAGGGGTCGCGCCACCACCACGGCGCAGTCCGGTCTAGCCGAGGGCGCGAGTTGATCGGAGTAATCTCGCCGTCAGCGCACTTCGCCGCGTTGGAAATTTGCCGAGTGTCTCGGCACGGCCTTGACGGAAATGTGCCTGTTGCCGGGAAGTGGCGGCGCTTACGCGCCGCCGTGACCGAAACTCCAGACGGGAATACCGAGCTTTCGCGCCTTGTCGGCGAGATTGTCCTGGATACCGGTACCGGGGAAAACCATGACCCCAACGGGCAAAACGTCGAGCATCTGGTCGTTGCGCTTGAACGGTGCCGCCTTGGCATGCCGCACCCAGTCCGGCTTGAAAGCGATCTGTATTACCTTGCGGTGATCGGCCCATCGGGCAGCGATGCGTTCGGCGCCCTTCGGCGATCCGCCATGCAGCAAGACCATGTCGGGATATTTGGTGCGGACCTTGTCGAGCGCGTCCCAAATCAGGCGGTGATCGTTGCAGTCGATCCCACCGGTAAAGGCGATCTTGGTGCCTCTGGGCATCAGCGGCTCCAAGGCGACGCGGCGTGTAGCGGCGAGGAAGTCACGGCTGTCAATGACGGCCGAGGTCAGCGTGCGGTGGTTCACCAGAGATCCCGAGCGCGGTCGCCAGGCTGATCCGGTGTGGCGCTCGAACTGCTCGGCGGCCTGGTCGCGGAACAACTCCAGGGTGCTGCGGCGTTCGATCAGGGTCATGCCTTCGGCAATCAGGCGTTCCAATTCGACGGAGCGGACTTCCGAGCCATCCTGATCCTTCTGGGCGCGCTTTTGCGCCAGTTCGTTGCCGTCGAGGTCGTGTTCGATCCGCTCGGTGGCGCGATGAAAGAGGTTGACGCTCGACCACAAAAGATTCTCAAGATCGGGCTCGAGGCGGGTCTCGCCGAGCGTCGCAATGAGGGCGTCGAAAATATCAGCAACGGCATTGGCGATGGTGCGTGCTTCGGGCAGCGGTCGCGGGTCGGGTTCGTCCTGAAAGGGACGATAGCCGTGGAGCTGCAGTTCGGTGAGTACGTGATCGGTCGGAGAAGTACCGATCAGCCGATCGAAGATTTGTTCGTCGCGATTGGTCGTCATAGCGTTTTCCTCTGTTGGATCGGCCGCGCCCATCGCAGCCTTCATGGCGACCAAAAGGCGGCGGGCGGACCGGACCTGCACCGCGGTGCGCAGCGATGCGGCCGGAGCAGAGCGGAGGATGGCGGGAGCAGGCAATTTTGTTTCGCGATGTAAAGCGCGCACTCGACGTCCCCTTCGCGCTCCGCGCGATGGGTGAGTGAGCTCGGGCGCGACGGAAAATAGCCGGCTAACGCCATTGCGTGGCCGAGCCGCTTGCCGCAGCGTCGCCCTCTCAGAAGGCCGGGTGCGGCCCTCTTCGACAACACGTGGAAACGCCTGCGATCCGGCTCAAGGGACGCCGAAGACTAGTATTTCCTTCCCCGCGACCGGCGTGGTGTCACGACTTCATGAAGCGCGCCACATCCATCGGAGCGAGCTGGACCCGCACGGCAGCTCGAAGCGCATCCACGCCAAAACTGCGAAGGTCCTCGTTGAAATCGCCGCAGCGCGGTGACAGCGGGATCGCCTCGATACCATTAGTGTGCGCGCGTGCACCCAAGCTCTCCATCGCGCTACGGCCAGCGAGATCGTCGTCGCAAACGATGTAAAGGCGGCGCAATTTGGGCGGCAGTAGAATGGCTCTCAAGTGCGCCGCTGAAAGCGCTGCCGCCATCGGCATCTCAGGTAAGACGCAACGGAGGGACAGCATGGTTTCGATCCCTTCCCCGGCTGCCATCACGTCGTCAGCGACACCGAAGCGAACGGCGTTTCCGAGGAGACGGCCCATTGCGCGGCGTGGCGTATCGATTGGGGCCTTGCCGCCGGCCGAACGATCGAACCCTTCGGGATCGAGGTAAGTTCGATGCACGCCAGTAATCCGACCGTCGAGATCGGTCACAGCAGCGATCATCGCAGGGTAGGTCTCGGCTGGTTCAGAAGAAACAGGACGATAATAGCACCGCGGGTGGAACCGAAGGCTTCCGCTGCCGGGAAGGACTGTGATGGCGCGGGCATGTAGATATTTCTCTGCTATCGTTCCTTTGATCGGACGCGACATCGCGAACAGCCGCCGTGCCGACTCGTGCGAGCCGGTTGGCGTTGAAGCACGTGGCTGCCGTTTAGAGTCTGGCTCAGGTCTTGGCAGGTTGAGGAATCGTCGTGCTTCGGCGGCGACTTGGCGGAAATCGGCGAGGCCGCAGCTTTCGCGGATAACGTCGAGTAAATCTCCATGCTCGCCGGTGGCGGCATCAGTCCATTTGCCGGCGACGCGTTTGCCGGATTCATCGCCTCTCAGACGTACGAACATTGAGCGGCCGGCCGTGTTTCTGACGTCGCCCACCTGCCAGTAGTTTCCTACCCGTCGCCCATTGGAAAGATAGCGACGGCACACCGCCTCGGCCTCCCGTGCCAGGCACTGTGTTAATTCCGCTGCATCGTGGGGCATGTCAGGCTGCCCCCCGATAGAACTCTGAACTGCGCTTGCCATATCGGACTCTCCGTAGCGGCTGGCCCGAGAGCCTCTCTCTCGACCTCCAACCCGCCACGAATTGCGCCGTCCTCCTCTCACTCTCTGGCGCGCCGCGGCTAAGGCGGGCCGAAGAGCTTGTCGTCCACAACAGGAGCAATCGCCAGGCAGGAGAAAGAGGCAGCCGCAGGAGCGTCAGCATAGCGCCGGCGCGGCGGAAGCCGCGGCGGGACGCGGGACCGACTGCAGTCGCGAGACCGGTTAAGAAGGCACCCGCCGAGGGGCAGTGATAGCGACGCCGGAGTGAAATGACGGCGGGCTCCGAAGGCGAGTGCCTCCGGCGAGCGACTCATGATTGCGCGAGGGATTCGAAGCCGGATGGCCGAGACGCCTTGCGGCTCGGTGCACGAGAGCCCGGTCCGCGGCTAGCGGACGCGCCAAATGCCATAGCCGGGGCACGCCACGCCATCATCTGCCACTCGCAAAGCAGGAGCGGCATTCTCGTGTACCAACCGTGGCCGCGATCTGCTGCGAGACCTATAATTCCGACAAAGGGAGGAATTATCGCCGGTTCAATGTAACGTCGGCGACAGACTTGTCGGATTGAGTGCTGATAACCCACTGGAATCCTATGCCTCTCGACCAGCGGTATATAGCCACAATGCAAATGTGCCGGTGGCGACTGCTCGCTCGCGTTACGATCTACTAGTCTTGCTTGCGATCATCTTTCGCCATCCGAAGCGGTGCTATCTTCCGCGCTCACCTCGCTTTCCAGGTTTGCCGTTGCGAGTTGCACCACGCTCCTGTGATTGGGATCACCTACCAATTTGCACTCTATGCCAGCCGATTTCCCCATCAGGTCTCGGCTCCGCTTTTCTATAAAACCTTCCCGTTCCATATTTTGCAGTTAGGTGAAGGTGAGAGTATGCATGAAATGGGTATTCGCGAGCTGAACTATCTCGGTCAGTGTTTTTCTAGCCTAAGGCAGCGTCTCATCGAAGGGATTCGTCACTGCCATTAGTCCTACATCTCGCGTGACGCACACGCACAAACAAACCGCTCATGTCACCACGGTCTGCCCTTCCTGCGCGTTACCCACCCATTGGCACATGGCCTGCACTGATGCGCGCCGACATGGCCGCCGCCTACCTGGATTACCGCGACACAGGTGAACTCGCACGCGCCGTGGCGCGTGGGGAGGCACCACCGCCAACCGGCTATCACGGAAGTGGGCGCTCTCGAGAGCCAGTATGGTCGAAAGCCGTTATCGATGATCTCACGACACCAGCCAAAGCTACCGATCTAGATAGAACGGCCACAAGAGATTTGGCCTCTCTAGTATGAAGCCACCTGTCACGGCAATGACATTTCCTCGCTACTTCCGACGAAAACCATTGAAGAGTGGTCAATGGGCATACTTCTTTGAGCCGCCGACTTGGGCTCGCAAACAGGGCTGCCACGTCAAAGCTGAAGCACTAGGGCGGGAACACCTAGCCGCCGTCGACCGAACCAAGAATGTTCTGTTGCCCGCATTCGACAGCTGGCGCTCAAGAGGATTGACCGATATGGTTCCACCTTCTCCTGTGCCGGGCACCTTTGATTGGCTGGTCAGCATATTCAGGGCTCACCAAAAATGGAAAGAGATCGATCACAAGACGCAGCGCTTGTACGAGCAAGGATTGGCACTTTTTGCTAACCACATCCTGAAGGATGGTAGCCGCGCGGGCTCGAAGCAGATTTCTGACTTCACGAAGGCATTCGTCGACGCAATTTACGCGAAACTGCTAATCGTCGAAGCCGAAGACGCGCATGGCAACATCGTCAAGCGGGAGCGGCGCCGCTATGCAAATGCAGCTATGACCGCTTGCCGGCGCGCTTGGTTTGTTGGCCAGCGGGCCCAAGAAACGAAAGTGCCGGCGATCAACCCATTCTCTCGGATGGGTCTAAAAGCACACGCGCCCGGTCGGCCTGCGCGTGAAACACCGACAGCGACTTGGGACGAGCTCGTTGCCTTTAGAATGTCCGCAAAGAAGCTCGGATATAACTCAGTGGGAACGGCGGCACTGCTGACTTGGGAATGGTTGCAGCGTGAGGAACACGTGTTCGGCGCCTTTGAAATTTCGCACTATCGCCCCAAAGAGCGGCCGAATAGCGTGAAAATTGTTCATCCGAAGAATGGCGAGGAAGCATGGTGGCCGCTATTTGACGAAACCGGTGAGCCTCTTTTCCCCGAATTGATGGCAGAGCTCGACGCGATCAAGGAAGCGATCGTCTCGGGACTGATGTTTCGGCGCGACCATGAGCATCGCAGGTCACGTACGCCGCTCCCATGGATTACGGCGCGCAAGGATCTGCGATATCTCCGACGCGTTGTAAGAAAGATTGTTGTCGCGGCTGGAATTCGAACTGAACTCTCATTTACCTCATTCCGTCATGGCGGCTTTACGGAAGGTGCCGATAGCGACCTCACAGATGCAGAGTTACGCGCGGCATCCCGCCATCGATCAACACGCCAGTTACCTACCTACGCCAAGCGCACCCGGAAACAGTTGATCTCGGGCTCCAAGAAGCGTCGTGAGGAACGAACAAAAGTTGCCGTCATCTCGACTTGGAATGACACTTAATGGGCGTCGAATCTGGAGCAGCTCACGTTGTCTGCAAGCGAGCTATTTGCCTGTCCAGGAAGGCTTGCGCTTCTCCCCAAAAGCCTTGAGGCCTTCCTTGGCGTCTTCCGTCATCGCCAACAGCGCAATCTGACTTTCGGTATAGGCGATGCTCTCCTCGAACGACATCGAGGCGATCGCGCGCATCGCATACTTGCCGCGGCGGATCGCGGTCGGCGACTTGTCGACGATGCGGTTGATCAGCCAGTCGACCTTGGCGTCCAGTTCGGCCGCCGGCACCACGTAGTTCAGGAGCCCGGCGGCCTGCGCTGCGTGCGCATCAAACGGCTCACCGGTCAGCGACCACTCGCTGACCAGCCGTTTTGGCGCGATCGACTGCAGCAGGCTCAGCACCTGCATCGGAAACACGCCAACCTTCACTTCCGGCAAACCGAAGATAACGTTATCGGCGGCGACTGCCATGTCCGTCATGCATAACAAGCCCATGCCGCCGGCCATGCAGACGCCCCCCACCCGCGCAACCGCAGGCTTGGTGGCATTTTGCGACAGCCGCAACAGATCGGCGTAATCCACATTCGGTCGCGAATAATCCATCGCAAAGGCGGCGCCGCTGTTCTGCAGGTCGGCGCCGGCGCAAAACGCCTTATCGCCCGCTCCCGTCAGCACGATAACTCGGACGTCCTTGTCGTCATGCGCGTCACGATAGCCGCGGGCGATGCCGGCGACCACGTCGGCATTGATGGCGTTGCGCTTGTCCGGCCGGTTGATGGTAATCCAGAGCGCCTGCCCGCGCTTCTCGCGTATCACGCTGTTCGTGTCAGTCATGTCCCACTCGCCTCTTGGTCAAATGCTGACAAGCATTTGCGGCAGGATGACGGTAAACTGCAAGAGCGATCTAACTCTTGCGCCCACTGGCTGACATCACCTTTTTCACCCAGACCTTGTTGTCATGAAACGCGGCGCCGCCGACCGGAGCGACGATTTCGGCACCGGTTAGCATGTTGATGCCGCGGCCGCCGATATGGGCCTTGTTGGGATGAATGGATTCCGCGATCAGCACGCCGCGGCGCAGGCCGTGGAATAGCCGCGCGGTCAATGTCGTTTCGCCGCGCATGTTGCCGAGCGTGACAGCATCGCCGTCGGCAATCCCGAGCGACGCCGCATCCTCGGGATGGATCATGACGGTCGGACTGCCCTCGCGCGCGATCGACGATGGCGTTTCGTTGAAGCTGGTATTGAGGAAGCTGCGCGACGGACTGGTGGCGAGCCGGAACGGATGCGCCTCATCCGCCTCCTCGATGACCGTCCAGTGATCCGGCAGCGACGGCATCTGCTCCCATGGACCGAGTCCGGGCTTACCCCATGGAGGATTCGCCCAGTCGGCCTTGAAGTGGAACTTCTTGTCCAGGTGCGCGAAACCGTCGAGGTAGTGGGAGGTACGAAAATCCGGCTGAATATCGCGCCACAGATCAGCCTCCAGCGTCTCGATATCGCCGTGGCCGCTCTTCTTCAGCGTCGCATCGATCAGTTCGCGCGGCGTCATCTCAAATCCGGGATGCACGGCATTGAGGCGGCGACCGAGGCCTTGCAGTACTTCGTGGTTCGAACGGCACTCGCCGGGCGAATCGATCAGCTTCGCGCCCACCGAAATATGCTGGTGGCCGCCGCCGTAATAGAGATCGTCATGTTCCATGAACATGGTGGCGGGGAGCACGATGTCGGCCACCGCAGCCGTCTCGGTCATGAACTGCTCGTGCACCGCGACGAACAGGTCCTCGCGCGCAAAACCCTGGCGCACCAGCGCCTGTTCGGGGGCAACCGTCACCGGATTGGTGTTCTGGATCAGCATTGCCTTGACCGGTGGACCGCCTTTCAAGGCTTCGGAATCGCCGGTCAGGATGCGCCCGATCTGGGACTGGTCGAGCCAGCGTGTCGTAGGGTCGATCGCATCGTGGCCCTCGATGATGGATTCGTTGAACTGCCACATCGAAGCATTGTTGAAGAATGCGCCGCCGCCTTCATACTGCCATGCACCGGTCACCGCCGGGATACACAACGCCGCATGCATCTGCGTTGCACCGTTGCGGCTGCGGGTGAAGCCATAGCCGAGGCGAAAGAACGTACGCTTGGTCTGGCCGACCAGCCGCGCGAAAGCCTCGATCTCTTCGACCGGGACGCCCGAGATCTTCGAAGCCCATTCCGGCGTGCGTGTCGCCAGATGCGTCTCCAGTTCGTCCGGGCAGTCGGTATAACGATCCATATAAGCGCGATCCGCGTAGCCCTCGCGGAACAGCACGTGCATGACGCCGCAGGCGAACGCGCCGTCGGTCCCCGGTCGCAGCAGGATCTTGATATCCGCCTGCTTCATGGTGTCGTTGTTGTAGACGTCGATCGCCGCAATCTTGGCACCACGCTCCTTGCGGGCGCGCGAGGCATGGGTCATGACGTTGACCTGGGTGTTCACCGGATTGGTGCCCCAGATCACGACGAGATCGGAGACGCCCATCTCGCGCGGATCGACGCCGGCGATTTTGCCGGTGCCGATGGCGAAGCCGACGCGCGCGATGTTGGCGCAGATCGTCGAGTAGTAGCGCGAATATTTTTTTACATGCGCCAGGCGATTGATGCCGTCGCGCATGACGAGCCCCATGGTGCCGGCATAGTAATAGGGCCAGACCGATTCAGCGCCGAATTCGCGTTCTGCCTGATCGAAGCGCGCAGCGATTTCGTCCAGCGCTTCATCCCAGGAAATCCGCGCAAACTGGCCGGAGCCTTTCGGTCCGGTGCGGCGCATCGGGTAGAGCAGCCGGTCGGGATGGTGAATGCGCTCGGCGTAGCGCGCGACCTTGGCGCAGACCACGCCCGCCGTATAGGTCTGCTGCTTGGAGCCGCGGACCCGGCCGATCGAGCGATCGTCGATCACTTCGATGTCGAGCGCACAGGCTGACGGGCAATCGTGCGGACAGGTGGAGTGGCGGATGTCGACCTTGGCATGCTGGTTCATGCGTTTCTAGGTAACATCAAACGCCGCGGTCGCCGAGGGGCTTTTTCCGGCAGTACGTCTGCAAAAACGGCCTTTAGCCATGCATCAGCCGCCCAAATAGGCGCCGCCATTGGCGTGGATCGCCTGACGTAGCGAGCGCCGGGTCCGCACAGGAGCCGCACGGTTGCGGCGACGTCTTCCGGCAGTCCCCGATTGCCGGTGATGGTCTGATGGGTCAAGTGATGCGCCGGCTCCGGCTTATCTTTCGGCCGGGGCGTGCCGATCAGGCCGGGAACCACGCAGTTCACGGTGATGCCGTCGGCAGCGAGGTCGTGCGCCAGCGCGCGGGTCAAACCGATGATGCCCGCCTTCGCCGTCACCACATTGCGCACGATTTTTCGCCCCTGTGTGTGCGCTGAGGCCGCCGATATTGACGATGGTTCCCGCGGCGGATTTCCGCAGCGCGGGCAGACAGGCCTTCACGCAGTGGAACGCGCCATCGAGGGTCACATCGAGGATTTCGCGCCACGCTGCATAGTCCATCTCGGCGAATGGCTTTTCGCGGCGCAACGCGGCGTTGTTGACGAGGATATCGATACAGCCGAATTGCTGCATGGCGGCATCCGCCATCGCCTGCACCTCACCGGTGTCGGCAACGTCGCCGATATGAATGAGGGCCTTGCTGCCGGCGGCCGGCCTCGATCTCGCGCGCGACGGCGTCCGCCTCGGCGCGATTACCGCGCGCGTTCACGACGATAGATGCACACCCCCCCCCCGCCAGCGTCTGTGCGATCGCGCGGCCGATATTGCGACCTGCGCCGGTGCGCTCGACACGCACCGCAATGCGCGGATGTTTCGCCTCGAACGCCTTGGCTAGCTTCTCCGACCGGCAAGTCGGTCGAGGTGTCGTAGATGACCTCGCCTTTCTTCTTCGCCGCTTCGATCAGCGCGGGTATGACCGCTTCCGGCGGCGGCGCAGCAGCCATGACGCGCGTGGAAAATGCTGCGCCTGCGGCACCGGTGCCGGCCAGCACATGGCGGCGTGAAATCCCCGGGCGTCTCATGTTTTCGTTCCCCGCGCTTGTTGGCGAAGTTTGGCACCCCTGAGCCCGTGCATTATTCCTATGGATGGCCCGCTGTCCCTCGTTGACAGCGCGGAGCTACGCCCAAGTGTTACTGCCCGGGACAGGCAGCGCCGGTTTTCACCCAGGCATCGACCAGCGCACCGGCCTGCTTCTGCGTGCCCGGCACGGGGCTGCGGCCTCCGCCCGGGGCCCAAGCCCAACCAACCAGCGTGTCTTCGCCGATATGATGGATGAGTTCCTCGAGCTTGCGCCCGCCGTTGCGTGCGGGGTCTTTGAGTTGCGCGCAGATTTCGGCAATCGTCTTGCCTTCCCACGCCATTTCGCGCGGCGCGAGGTGCCATTCCGGATGGCCCGGCATGCGGGCGGGTTCGAAGTTCGCATGCTTGTGGCAAATCGAGCAGCGCATCGCAGCAAGGCCGTGGCCATCCGGACCGCGCGTCACCGGCGGCTGATGCAACCGACCCTCGTCACCTTGCCGCGGCCGATCGGTTGCGGGATGGCAATTGGTGCAACGCGGATGAGTGAGCACTTTACCCAGCTCGGTAAACATCGCCGCCGACCGCACGTTGGGATCGGTAATTGAGGCGAAGCTTTCCGGGCTTGCAAGCGTGTGCGGCGGCGCGGTTTGGGAAACGGCATAGCCCGCGAACATGCTCGTCGCGACCGCGACCACGGCGGCTGCAAGCTGAAACCGCAGTTCGGATTTCATGTCGCGTTCTCCCGGCCGGTCACTGGTTCGCTGCGAGATAGCGTTTGGAATCCGCCAGGATCACGTCGCGTACGGCCTCGTGATACTTGATGTAGCCGGTGCAGCGGCAGATGTGACCATCGAGCGCCTCGGCTATGGTCGTCTCCAGCTCGGCGCGTTTCACAGGAGCCTTGGCCAGACGCTCCAGCAAGACCTGTCCCTCATTGAGGAAGCCCGCGGTGCAGTAGCCGCACTGGAAGGCGAAGTGCGCGATGAACGCCTTCTGCAGCGCCGAGAGTTCGCCGTCCTTGGCATGTCCTTCGACCGTACGGATGGTCTTGCCGTCAAAGCTTACTGCCGAGGCGACACAGGTCGGGCTGGTGTAACTCGTGCCATCGGGATCATCGACGATCACAGCGCAACTCAGGCACTGCGCGGCACCGCAGCCGAACTTGGTGCCGGTCATGCCGAGATACTCGCGCAGAAAATCGTTCATCGAAAGCTCGTCGCGGACGTCAACCGGTCCATACGCGCGGCCGTTGATCGTCAGGTTCAATTTGGTCACGCCAGAACTCCCTTGAGCAGGCTTGTCGTTACCGGCAGGGATTGGAAGCGGCGGCCGGTGGCGTCGAAGATCGCATTCAGGATCGCAGGCACCACCGGAATCATGACGACTTCCGCCATGCCCTTTGGCGGCTCGTCCGGTGTCAGCGGCGGCAGCATCTCGATTTCGAGGTTATGCAGCGGCAGATCCGATCCGCGCGCGACAAGATACTGCCCTAGATTCCACCGGCCGTTGCCAGGACCGCCTTCGAGGGGCGGCAAAGTCTCGAGCAAGGCATAGCCGACGCCCATCGCAAAACCGCCCTGCGCCTGCCCCATCACCACCTCGGGCACCAGTGCCTTGCCGCATTCGAACACGCTGTAGGCCTTTGCGATGCGCAGCGCACTGGTGGCACGCTCGATCTCGACACGGACCAGCGTACCGCACATCGAGGTATAGGTGGTACCGATCCGGTTGTTGGCGGTCGGCGGAAATTTGACACCGACCCGGTTGATGCGCTCGAACTTGCCGTTGCCCCTGCGCAGCGCCAGGGCATCGATCTCGGCGCGGTATTGTTCGCCAAAAAGGGGAAAGCGGGCACGCGACCATTCCCAGCGGGAGAAGCTGTGCGCCACCGCGCCAGTGACGAAATTCCGCGCATGCGCTTTCGCGGCCAGTGCCGATAGCGGCAACGGCGCAAGACCGGGCATGACGAGTTGCCCGTCCTTCCACTGCGCTTTCGCCCAATCCTTGGCACGAGAATCGTTCGGCGAAAGACGCCAGATGTCCAGCGCGGCCGGCCACAGACCGAAACGGAAGATGACGCGCGCTGCCTCGGCAGCCGATTGGGTGCCGACATGTGCACCGATCGACGCGCTGGTCGCCGAACTGATGGCCGGCACCCAGCGCGGATTTCTCTCCGCGGCGTCCTGCGTCTTCTGGTCCATGGTGTAGGGATCGCCTGATGTGACCAGCCCCAGCGCATCATAGCTATCGACCCGCGCCACCGACACTTCATCGGAAATTGCGCCGAGATGGGTGGCGACGCGGTTCGCAAGCGCCGTGCCGATGCCGTTGCCCATCTCGACGTGGTCGCAATAGATCGTGATTTTGCCGTCGGCAGTAAGCTCGACACGCCCCAACGAGCAATCGGCCCCTGAGCCGTAATCCTTGGTCACACACGCAACGCCGGTGCCGACGAGCATCCCCTGTGGCGCGGCCGATTTGTGCCGCGCGCGCTGCTGCCAGATCGGATGCTTCTCGAGCTTGTCGAGAATTTCCGGCGTGCGGACCGAAACGTTGTAGGGATTGCCGGTCATGGTCCGGCCCTTGGGCGCGAGCGCATTGCGCCGTCGGAATTCAATGGGGTCGAGAGGCAAGGCGGTCGCCACCTCGTCGACCAGCACTTCCAGCGCCGTCATGGTCTGCAGCGTGCCGTAGCCGCGCATCGAGCCCGCGGTCACGCCGCGCGAATGCAGCGCGACCGTAGTCACGTCGACTTTCGGCACATCATAGATGCCGATCGCGGCGGTCGCGCCGACGGTAGCCACGTTGGGTGAAAAATTCGCGAGGCCCCCGCCGTCGAGGACGTGGTCCGCGGCGAAGGCCTGGATCTTGCCGGTCGAGCGCTCGACGCCGATCCGCGACCGCATCTTGAAGGCGTGGCGCTTGATGCCGCCCTGAAACTGCTGGTAGCGATCATGCGCCAGCCGGACCGGACGGCCAGGGAAGAACATCGCCGCCAGCGCGACGTACAGCACGAACGGCGTGTGATCGCGTCCGCCGAACCCGCCACCGACATAGGTGAACTGGGTGTTGATCCGCGCCGGCTTGAACGGTGCGCGCGCGTTGCCGAGCAGATGCGCGATCGAGTCCGCCGCCTCGTAGGGCGACTGCACGCCAAGCACCAGTTCGAGGCTGCCGCTCTTCCTGTCGTACCACGCGAGACCGGATTCCGGCTCGAGAAACATCGGATCGACCGACTGCGTCTCGAACTCGCGGTCCAGCACCAGCAGCTTTGGATTTTTGGCGGCAAGCTCGTCACGGATCTTTTCGCCATGGACCGCTGCCTTGGCATACGAAGCTTCGGTGTCTCTGGCGGCCGGCGACCAAATCGGAAGCGGCGAGTTCTGTGAGCGTCCCGGGCTGACCCAGCCCGCCTGGACCGGCGAATAGACGTCGGGTGCCTCCGGCGTTGCGCCGGCTACGCGCGTAAACCGATAGGCGCCGTAGGCCGGCATCGCGACGGGGCCGGTCTCCTCGCCGAACCGCACAAAAGTACCGTCGCGCAAGGCGAGGCGCGCCTGATCGAACGCATCGAAGGTTTCGAAGATCAACAGCCCGACCGGCTGTCCCAGATAGAGCGGTGTCTTGCCGACTGGGCAGAACAGGTCGCCTTTGTAGAATTCGGGAACGCGCGTGCCGATCCTTTCGAGATCGGCGGCGGTCACCACCACCGATGGCTTGAGCGAACCGCTGAGCCGCGAGAGATCCATTCCGGTGTAGACGTGCGTGGCATCCGAAGTGCGGATGAGCATCGCATGCGACGTGGTCGCTGGCCAACCCGGAAGGTCCGCAGCCCGAAAATCGGAAGCGTACAGCTTCGCGCCGGTAACTTTGGCAACGCCGTCGATCCGGCCCGCGCCATTGGCCGCCGGATTCCAGTTCGTGCGACCCGGAAGCGACGTGCGCGGCGGCAAGCCGGCGGCTTCCGCCACTCCCAGACGCGACAGGCTGAGTGCGATGCCGCTCGCCGACACCCAATTCAGAAACTCGCGCCGCGAGGGTCGCATGCTCTCAGCCTTTTTGCTTGAACTACTTCAGATCGGCGATGGTCGCGGGTCCCTGCCCCGGCGTAACCAATGTCGGCCATTGCTTCGAGCCGAAGGGAACAGCGGGCGGCAGGAACGGCGTCATGCCGCGCTTGCCAGTCTCGGCGATGATGGCGGCGCGTGCATCGCCGCCCATCAGCTCGTAATCCATCAAATGGTAATTGCCGAAGAACAACGCCCCGACTGAGCGGTCGGCGATGATGCGGGTGAGCGACTCCAGCATGTCGGCCGGCGTGGTCGTGAAGGAAATCGTCTCGATCAACAGCAGGCGGCTATTGATGGCGTCGGGACCGAAGAATTGCACCAGCACGCTGAACAGCACGTTGTTCTGGCGTGCGACATAGATCGTGTTGCTTGCGGCATAGGTCTTGTCCCAGTCGGCGCCGAGCTGCGCCTTCCACTCGGCCAGCACTGTCATCCAGTGCGCGACCTGCGTCTGGGCCGCCCAAGCGACGTTCTTGGCCAAGTACGGCGCCTGCTTCTTGCCGAAGGCCTCGAGCGTGCTGAAAGTAATGACGCCCTTGGCGATACATTCGTCCATGAAGGCCAGATTGTTCTGCAGGATGGTGCGGTTGTTGTCGCGCCAGCCCGGCTCCATCGGCGTCGCATCGAGACCGTCCAGCGCCGATTGCATGCGGCTGCGATAGGCCAGCATCGCGCCACGCCAGGACTTGTTGTCGAGGTTATCGACATAGGGGCCGACGACCTGCACCAGCGCCATCGTGCTATGGCTGACTGACTTGAGCAATTGATATACGACAGGCACTTGCGGCGCGTCGATCGGCGCCATACCCGGACGGTAAAGGATCATCCGACCACCCGCGCCCGAGAACAGGCCGAGGATCACTGGATGCTTGCTCAGAATGTTCTTCTGGAAAATCTTTGCTGCATCGCCGTAGAGTTCGAACATGCCGGTGTTGAGCGCCAGCATATCCTTGGTCGCGATCTCAGAGGGCGTAGCGGCGGCTTTGCCCGCAATCGGCGCCATATAGGCCGGAAGGGTCTGGGCACTGGCGACGCTTCCGCCCGAAAACATGATTGCAGCAACGGCCAGACCGGGGCCAATTCTCATGTCGCGTTCCTTGTCACCCTGAAATTGTATGGGCCGAGCGCCGACGAATATCTGATTCTGGGGACTAGCGGTCGGTGCACGGATAGCTAGACTTGGCACAAGGCCGGTAAACGGACCGTTGCAAAGAAGACCAAGTTGGGAGGTCGATATGATGCGCTTGAGAACGGCGCTCGTGCTGACAGCAATTGTTGCGGCGCCGCCGCTTCTGGCTACGCCCGGTCTGGCGCAGGACTATCCCTCGCGGCCGGTGAAGGTCATCGTTCCCTTCGGCGCCGGTGGGCCTGCCGACGTCACCGCCCGGCAGATCGGCAGCATCCTGCAGGAAAGCTTTGGCCAGCCCTTCGTGATCGAGAACCGCACCGGCGCCGGCGGCGTGATCGGCACGCAGGAAGCCGTCAAGTCGCCGCCCGACGGCTATACGTTGCTGATGATGTCGAACACTCAAACGGCGAATGAATCGCTGGTGCCGCAGCGCAAATACGAACTGATGCGCGATCTCGCCCCGATCGCGCCGGTCAACTATTCCGACCTCGTGATCGTGGTTCACCCTTCCGTGCAGGCGAAGACGCTGCAGGAATTCATCGCGCTCGCCAAATCGCAGCCCGGCAAACTGAACTACGCTTCCTCCGGCCAGGGCACGCCCTACCACATGGCCGGCGAGCTGTTCAAAGCCATGGCCGGCATCGACCTTGTCCATGTGCCCTATCGCAACAGCGGCGAAGCGCGCAGCGGCGTGATTGGCGGCCAGGTTCAGATGATGATCGACGCGGTGCCGGCGATGGCCCCTAACGTCGCCGAAAATCAGGTGCGCGCGTTGGCTACGACCGGCAAGGCGCGCTCGACCGTGCTGCCCAACGCGCCGACGGCGATCGAGGCCGGCATTCCTGGCTATGAGGCCACGATCTGGCTCGGCTTGATGGCGCCGGGGGGTACGCCAAAGCCGATCATCGACAAACTCAATGCGGCCGTGAACGACATTGTGAAGCGACCTGACATCGTAAAACTATGGATGCGGCAGGGCGTCGTCCCTATGTCAATGACTGCAGCCGAATTCGACAAATTCCTCCGCGGCGATATCGTGAAATGGGCGGAGGTGGTCAAGAAGTTCGACAAGCCGCCGCAATAAGATACCACCAGAGAAGGCCTGCCCTCGATGCCAAGCGTTCGATTTCGCCTCAATGGCTTCGAGCTGGAAATTGACGCCGATCCCGACCGCTCACTGCTGGATATTCTGCGCGGGCAGCTCGGCGTGACCGGGCCGCATTTCGGCTGCGGCGCCGGCGAGTGTGGCGCCTGCAACGTCATTATCGGCGATCGGGCGGTGTCAGCCTGCGATACGCCGCTCTGGTCGGTGGCGGATAAGGATGTCACAACCATCGAAGGCCTGGGAACGAGCGAGCGGCCACACCCGGTGCAGCGCGCCTTCATCGCTGAGCAGGCGCTGCAATGCGGCTATTGCGTCTCCGGCATCCTGATGAGCGCGGCGGCGCTGCTGAAGCGAAATCCATCGCCGACAAGCCGCGAGGTGAAGGAAGCGCTCGATCGCAACCTCTGCCGCTGCGGGTCGCATAATCGCATGGTGCGGGCGGTGCTGCGCGCGGCGGAAGAAATGGCGGCAGGATGAACCGGCCGGCGCCCGCTCCTTCCCCGCCCGCATTGCCGGCAAGCCTTGCAGCGAACCCGAAACTCTCGTCGTGGCTGAAATTCTCAAGCACCGGACAGGTAGCGATCTCGCCCGGAAAGGTGGAGATCGGACAGGGCATCGTGACGGCGCTGGCGCAGATCGCCGCCGACGAACTCGACGTCGATCTATCTCGCGTGACGATGATCCGCGCATCGACCGCCGTCAGCCCCAACGAGGGCGTCACCTCGGGCAGCCTTTCCATCCAGCAATCCGGCCGCGCACTGCGTCACGCCTGTGCCGAGGTCCGGCAGATCTTTCTTCAGCAGGCCGCCGAACGATTGGGTGTCGGTATCGACGCCCTCCACATCGAAGACGGTACGATTTCCGGCCCCGGCAATGTCAGGACCAGCTACTGGGAGCTCGCCGATGAGGTCTCGCTCGATCGCGACGCCACGCCGGGCGTAACGCCCAAGATCGCAACTAGCCGGACGCTGGCCGGCCATTCGGTCCAGCGGATCGACATTCCGGATAAGGTTCTTGGTCGGCCGCGATTCATCCACGACCGCGCGTTGGCAGGAATGCTGCACGGGCGTGTGCTGCGTCCGGAGCGTGCCCGAGCGAAGCTTAGGGTATTGAACGAGGATGGCGCCCGTGCGGTGGCCGGTCTCGTTGCCATCGTGCGCCACGGCAGTTTTGCAGGGGTCGTCGCCGAAACCGAGCATGGTGCGGAAACGGCCCTCAATGCGTTGCGCAAGAGCGCGATCTGGTCCGCCGGCGAGCCGCTGCCGGACGAAAACGACCTGGCAAATTTTCTCAAAGCGCAACCGTCCGAATCCACCGTTATCGGCAAGAAAACTGCCGCAGCACCCGGCGCGGTGGCGCGGACCATCCGGCGGCAGTATACCCGCCCCTATATTGCGCACGCCTCGATCGCACCCTCCTGTGCCATGGCGCAGTGGGACGGCGATCGCGTTCATGTCTGGACGCACAGCCAGGGCGTCTATCTCCTGCGCGCCGATCTGGCGCTGGTTCTCAAGCTGCCGGTCGAGAACATCACCGTTGAGCATCTGGAAGGCGCGGGCTGCTACGGCCACAACGCCGCCGACGACGTCGCGCTCGATGCCGTACTGCTCGCCAAATCAGCCGGCCGCCGGCCGGTCCGGGTCCAATGGTCGCGCCAGGGCGAGATGTCGGACGCCCCCTTTGGGGCGGCCATGGCAATCGAGATTGAAGCGGATCTTGATGCGCGGGGTGAAATTGTCGACTGGCGACATTCAATCTGGAGCAACGGGCATGCGGCGCGGCCGGGGCGCGCGGCGCAGCCCGCCTTGCTGGCAGCATTCGAACTGGAGAAACCATTTCCACGCATGGTCGCGACCAATCCGCCGCAGGCCAACGGCGGGGGTGGCGATCGCAACTCGATCCCGCTCTATGATTTTCCATCCTGGCACATCGAAAGCCACCGCCTGACAACAATGCCGATCCGGACCTCCGCACTGCGGACGCTTGGTGGGCAGGGCAATGTGTTTGCAATTGAATCCATCCTCGATGAAATCGCAACCGAGCGTGGCGAGGATGCGGTCGCGTTCCGGCTGCGCCACTTGCGGGATGATCGGGCCAAGGACGTCATACGCGCCGCGGCCACGCGCGCGAGGTGGAAGCCCGACAAGCAGCCCGGCATTGGGCACGGTGTAGGCTTTGGCCGCTACAAGAACACCGGCGCCTATTGCGCTGCGATCGCCGAGATCGAGAGCGCCGAGGAGATCAGCGTCAGGAAGCTGACGCTGGCGGTCGATGTCGGCGAAGCGATCAATCCTGACGGCGTCATCAACCAGATCGAGGGCGGCGCCATTCAAGCGACGAGCTGGGTATTGAAAGAGCGCATGCGCTTTGACCGAGAGCGCATCACCAGCACGAGCTGGACGGAATATCCCATCCTGCGCTTCAGTGAAGTGCCCGATGTCGAGGTGGAGATCATCCAGCGGCCTGATATGGATCCAGTCGGCGCCGGCGAGGCTGCCCACGGCCCGGTTACAGCGGCCATTGCCAACGCGGTGTTCGACGCGCTCGGCGTGCGGGTGCGTGATTTGCCCATCACGCGTGACAGGATCATCGCAGCGATGGAATTGAGCTGATGAGCAACCTGAACATCCTGAGCGGCGGCGCGGCACAGGGCCTGGTCGGAAGCCTGGCGCCTGCTTTCAAGGCCCGCACTGGACTCGATATCGCGGGCGAGTTTGGCGCGGTCGGCGTCATGGCCGACAAATTGCGCAAGGGCACGCCGGCTGACATCGTTATCCTGACCGCAGCACTCCTCGCCAAACTGGCGCGGGAGAAGCTGGTTGTTGCCGCCTCGATAGCCGATGTCGGCCTGGTCGAAACTACCCTCGCCGTTCGCGCCGGCGATCCCCAGGCTGTCGCCAAGGATGCCGCCGGCTTGCGCGAGGTTTTGCTGGCCTCCGATGCGATCTTCGTGCCGGACACCCAAGCTTCGACAGCCGGAATTCACGTTGCAAATGTGCTTCAGCAACTCGGTATCGCCGATGAGGTCGCCGCCCGGCTCAGGATTTTCCCGAATGGCGCGACAGCGATGCGCGAACTGGCGGCGTCCAAGGCACGGCGGCCGATCGGGTGCACGCAATCGACCGAGATCATCAGCACCAAAGGCGTAACCTTGTCCGGCTCGCTGCCAGCGGGCTGCGAGCTTGCAACGATGTACACGGCAGGCATCGCCATCGCCGCCGCCCATCCGCAACAAGCCGAGCATCTGATCGAGCTGTTGATCGGTGTGGACCAACACGAACAGCGGACACGCGCCGGCTTCCTCGGCGGCCCCAATTAGCCGCTCCTCACCGGTCCAATCTCTGGGTGATCCTGTGCAGCCGTACGCAGCGCCAAACCGGCGCTGCACAGTTTTTAGTTGTCAATGCCAATTCATATACTAATATATCAATCGAGAAAGCAGCCATGCCCGCTCGCGCATCGAAGAAGACGGATGCAAAGGTTCGCCGAATTGCCGCCGGCACGCGCCGCAGCGGCAGGCCGCGCGCGGCGACGGCAGCGTCCAGGATCTATTCCGATCTTCGGGCCGAACTGGTATCGCTGCAGCGCCGCCCCGGCGAAGCGGTCTCTGAGGCGCAGATCGCGCTCTCCTACGGGGTAAGCCGCACTCCCGTGCGCGAGGCCATCCTCAAGCTATCGGATGAAGGCCTGCTGGAGATCTATCCCCAGTCCGGCATCTTCGTTTCGCGCATTCCGGTGGCAGCACTCCCCGAGGCCATCATCATCCGCAAGGCGTTGGAGGAAACCACCGCGCGGCTCGCCGCGGAACGCGCCACATCGAGCCAGATACTGGCATTGCAGTCGATCCTGGAACGTCAGCGCGAGGCGAGCGCCGCAGGAGACAGCGACACGTTCCATCAGGCCGATGAAATGTTTCATGCTGCAGTGGCCGATGTCGCCGGCTATCCTGGTATCTGGAAATATATCCAGCAAGTGAAGGTTCACGTCGATCGCTATCGACGCCTGACCCTGCCCCAACGCGGGCGGATCGCAAAGGTCATAGTCGAACACGAGGCCGTCCTGACCGCCATCGAGGCACATGACTCGGAGGGCGCAAGGCGGGCAATGGAAATCCACCTCGAAAACCTTCTCGAGAACATCTCGGCTACTCAACATATCAATCCGGAGTACTTCGACGAGCGACCGTAGAGTCTGGAAAGTCCACAAACGATAACAAACGTCAGGAGGGACAACATGAAACGCCGCGACTTCATCAAGTTGAGCGCAGGGCTCGGGGCCACCATGGCGGCCGCGACGCCGCTGTCATCGGCATCTGCCCAAGCCAAAATGGTGCTGAAAGCATCGGACGTGCATCCGTTGGGCTATCCGACGGTCGAAGCCGTCGTCCGAATGGGTAAGAAGCTGGAAACCGCCACCAATGGCAGGCTGACGATCCAGATGTTCCCGTCCATGCAGCTTGGCGGCGAAAAGGAAATGATCGAGCAGGCCCAACTCGGCGCGCTGCAGATCGCCCGTATTTCGGTCGGCGCAGTCGGCCCCGTCGTGGACGACGTCAACGTCTTCAACATGCCGTTCGTCTTCCGTAACTCCAAACATATGGAGAAGGTCATCGACGGCGAGATTGGCGACGAATTGCTGGCGAAGATTTCCGCGAACGAAAAGACCGGCCTGATCGCGCTGTGCTGGATGAACGCCGGCTCGCGCAACGTCTACAACAACAAGCGGCCGATCCGGACCATTGCCGACCTCAAGGGCCTCAAGGTCCGCATGATGGGCAATCCGCTCTTCGTCGACACCATGAATGCGCTCGGCGGCAACGGCGTCGCGCTGGGCTTCGATCAGGTGTTCAGCTCGATGCAGACAGGCGTAGTCGACGGCGCGGAGAACAATCCGCCGTCGTTCATAGCGCAGAACCATTATCAGGTGGCCAAGTATTTCACGATGACCGAGCACCTGATCATTCCGGAACTCCTGGTCTTCTCGCGCATCTCCTGGCAGAAGCTGTCGCCGGAAGATCAGGCCTTGATGAAGAAACTTTCGAAGGAAGCGCAGCAAGAACAGCGCGTGCTCTGGTATGAAGCGGAGAATGCCGCAATCGAAAAAATGAAAGCGGCCGGCACCGAGATCATCACCGACGTCGACAAGAAGCCGTTCCAGGATGCGGTCAAGCCGGTCTGGAATAAGTACGGCGCGAAGTACGCCGCGATGGTTAAGCGAATCGAAGCGGTCCAATAGGCACGCTCGCGAGCGGAGGCTGGCCGGACGGCGTCCGTTGCGGCCCCCTCCGAGCTAGAGGCGATTTGGGACGCCGCTACTCTCCGAGGTCAAAATGTCCAATTCTGCGGCCGGAATTTTCCGGCGTCTGAACGATGCGGTTTACTGGACCGGCGCCGTGGTCGCGTGCGTGGCGCTCGTGCTGGTCTCGGCGGTGATCCCGTGGGCCGTCTACACCCGCTACGTTCTCAACAGCGCTTCATCATGGCCCGAGCCGACGGCCGTGCTGCTCACCGTCGGCATCACCTTCATCGGCTCGGCCAACTGCTATCGCCAGCGCATCCACATGAACATGACCGTTGGTACCAATCTGCTGCCGCCACTGCTGCGCCGCGCCTCCCTATTCCTCAGCGAAATATTGATGGGCGTGATTGCAATCTTCATGGTCATTTGGGGCCTGCGGCTCGTTCGAACCACCTGGGATAATTCGGTGGATGAGTTTCCATGGCTCTCGGTCGGGATCACCTATCTTCCGATCGTGGTCAGCGGCGCCATGATGCTCCTGTTCGTCATCGAACGTCTAACAATTGGCCCGCCGCCGCGGGATGGCGCTGACGCCCACGTACCGGTCGAGTGATTGCCATGGATATCGCCGTTCTGCTTCTCAGCATGTGCTTCTTCTTCGCGATCGGCATGCCCATCGCCTATGCGATGGCGCTATCATCGCTGGTCGGCGCGCTCTGGATCGATTTGCCGATTGGCGCAGTCATGCAGCAGTTGGCCAGCGGCGTCGGCAAGGTCTCGATGCTGACCATCCCCTTCTTCGTGCTGGCCGGCGCCATCATGGCCGAAGGCGGCATGGCCAGACGGCTGGTCGATTTTGCAGCCGTGGTTGTCGGGTTTACCCGCATACGGGGCGGACTTTCTCAGGTTAATATCCTTGCGACCACGATCATGAGCGGCATCTCCGGATCGTCGGTCGCCGATACCTCCGCAATCGGATCGGTGATGATCCCGCAAATGGCGGCGAAGGGCTATCCGCGGGTCTTCGCAACCAACGTGACCATCAGTGCTTCGCTACAGGCGATCATCGTCCCGCCGAGCCATAATTCCGTGATTTATTCGCTGGCGACAGGCGGTGTGGTGTCGATTACCAGCCTTTTCCTTGCCGGCGTGCTCCCTGGCCTACTGCTCGGCTTTTCGCTGATGGTGCTCTGCCTCTTCTACGCCTATCGCGACAAGCATCCCAAGGGGGAGCCTGTGCCGATCCGCCAGGCCGTGAAGATGCTCGGCGATGCCATGTGGGGAATCGTAACTCTGGCCATCGTACTGGGCGGCATCCTGACCGGCGTCTTCACGCCGATCGAGGCGGGCGCGATCGCGTGCGTCTGGGCATTCTTCGTCACCATGTTCATCTATCGCGACTACAAATGGTCTGAACTGCCGCTACTGGTCTACAAGACGCTGCAAACCGTGGCGATGGTTCTGACGCTGGTCGCAACCGCATCGTGCTTCGGCTATGTCGCCGCCCTGATGCAGATGCCAGCGAAAATGACAGAGTTCTTTGTCGCAATCTCCAGCAACAAATACGTGTTGCTGATGTGGTTGAACATCATGCTGCTGGTCCTGGGAACGGCGCTTGATCTTGCGCCACTGGTGCTGATCTGCACCCCTATCCTGCTGCCGGTGGTGAAGAGCTTCGGCATCGATCCCGTGCATTTCGGCATCGTCATGCTGCTTAATCTCGGCATTGGCCTGCTGACGCCGCCGGTAGGGACGACGCTGTTCGTCGGGTGCGCCATCGGCAAGGTTTCGGTCGATGAGGTGATGCGCGGCATCTGGCCGTTCTACTACGTGATGTTTGCGGTGCTGATGATCGTGACCTATGTGCCCTGGCTGTCGCTGGCGCTGCCGAGGATGTTCGGGTTCTAGTTCAGGCGCCGCAGCTCGCGGCGGGGAGTTTTTACGTGAAGATCGTCGACCTCAGCCGAGAGCTCTATCACCGCACGCCAAGCTATCCGGGCCACCCTTCCGTCATGCATGGCGTCTGGAAGACCCACGAAGAATCCTTCGCCGAATCGGGCAATGTGCACGGGCTGGCTTCGATGTTCATCTCCATGGTGGATCACGCCGGCACCCACATCGACGCGCCCCGGCATTTCGGCACGAGCAGCATATCAATCGATGAATATCCGCTGGAGAAATGCATCGTGCCGGGCATCTGCGTCGACCTGCGCCACATTGCACCGCGCGCCGAAATTACGCCTGCCGATCTCAAGGCGGCGGTGGCGAAGGCCGGCGTGCCGGTGCCGAGGGGCGGCACCGTCCTGCTCTGCACCGGTCACCACGAACGGACATTCCCCCACAAGGAATATTCGACCGACAATTCCGGCGTGAACGTCGCCGCCACCGAGTGGCTAGCTGAGCAAGGCGTCGTTCATTTCGGCATAGACTCGATGCGGCCGGGACCCGAGGGCAAGGTGAATGCCCTCGTCCACAAGGCCCTGCCTCGACCTCGACATCACCCACATCGAGAGCCTGTGCAATCTCGAAGTGCTGTTGGGGCTTGGCCAGTTCACCTTCATCGGCCTGCCGATGAAGTGGCGCGGCGGGACAGCGTCGCCGATCCGCGCGGTTGCGGTGTTCAACCTGTAAAGGAAAATGAAAGGCCTATTCGCCCTCGCTTCCGGATCCCGCTTCGGCCAGCTCACGAAGCATCTCGGCATTCAACACAACGATGGCACCATGCTCGAGGCGTACCCAATCGCGGGTCGCCCAGGCGCGCAACTGCTTGTTGATGCTCTCCCGGGTCATGCCAACCATCTCGCTGATCTCCTGCTGGGTGATCGCGATGGTTCGACCCTGCTGTGCAGGTTTGTGTTTTTCGGACAGGCGCAGCAATGCGCTGGCGAGCCGCCCGGGCAAATTCTGCAGGATAATCTGCTCGACCTGATCGCTGGTCCACCGCAACCGCCCGCAGAGCAACTCGATGAACTTCATCGCCAGCCCCGGCTGCTCCTTTACGAAGGGGATGAATTCGCGCCTGTCGATGACGAACAGCTCGCAATTGGAGTTTGCGATGGCGTCGGCCGAGCGAGCCCCGCCGTCGAGCAGTGCGATTTCGCCGAAGATTTCTCCAGGCTCGATAATGTTCAGGATCGCGCTGCGACCATCGGGCGAGGAAATACTCATCTTCACCGTACCCGAAATCACCGCGTAAAGGCTGTTGCCGGGGTCCCCCTTGGAGAACAGCGTGGCGCCCCGCTTCAACGTGGAATGTTTGGCATAGCGGCAGAGCTGCTCGAACGCCTCGGGCTCGAGGTCGGCAAAAAAAGGATGCTTGCGCAGCACCGACAGTTTGCCGTTCGAAAATTCGTGAGCTTCACCCGTCCTTCGTTGAGGCACGACAGTCAAACTCCAGGGAACACGGGATTGCAGCCCTTCCGTAATCAACGCGGGCCAGCTTTTCAACCGGAAAGCATCAAAACGCGTCGATTTGGCGGCCGGAAGGCGAAGACGATGCCGAGCGTTAACGCTCCAATAACCGTGGAACCTGCAACAAGATAGTATAAAAAGTCGAGTCTCGGCGCTGCTGCTGCAGCATCCGCCGGCGAATACGATAGCAACCCGTCGCGTAGAAATAGCCGGATGGCGCCGAGACAACTTTTTCGACATGTGTGAAAGAGACCTGCGATCGATCTTCGAAAACGCCACTCCGAGTCCGATCGCAGCAAAAAATAGTCGCCCCCAGCAAACAAGAAACAAACGTTTACACGACGTGCGCGTGCCTTCTAGGCCAGCGCCAATGCATGTTCCGACCATTTTGTCGTCGTGCCTACGCCGAGGGCGAGTACCATAGAAGAAATAAGAAGCTTATGAAGCTCGACGCAAGCAGCCTAGCGAGCCGGCAGGCAACTAACGAGCGCGCAAGCCTAGCCGTGGGGCACAGCGCTTATCCCCTGATGAACCTTTCCTCGCACACGTCGCACTAACGGCTCGAACTAACTGTCGAGAACCAAGCTGCGCACCGGCCCGAACACGCTCGAGCCGGCGCGATTTGATCAGCCCTTGAGGAGAATACTCATGAAGAAATTGGCGTTACTGGGCGCGGCAGCCCTGCTTTCCGCGGCGGCCGCAGCGCCGGCAGCCGCACAGGAGGTGATCTACAATCCCGGCTACTGTGCACAATTCTATCCGAACGCAAATTGCCAGAACAAGGGACCTAACAGTCCCTACACGGGCGACTACCAGATGCGTAACCAGATTCGCGGAGCTTATGCGTGGGGAGCCGGTCCCTGTGCAATGGGCGCAGACTACTATGTCGGCCGCAACGGCCGCCGTTACGCCTGCTATTGATTACGAATAGGCTGCCGGCGCTGGCGCCGTGGCGCATCGGTCGGCAACTATTCCTTGGCGATTCCCGTTTCCCTGATCACGCGCTCATACTTCGCGAGCCGATCGCCCGTCATGGCGCGCAGCTCTTCCGTTGAACTGCCGCCGGGATTGCAGCCGTCATTTGGGGAAGACGGCGCCCGATCTTCAGCTTATGCAATCGGTCCGGCCGAGGAATGCCGAGCGGCTATAACAGCTTCCCGTCCGGTCCAAAAAACGGGTGCGGGCCGTCGAAAGTGCCTATCGGGACTTGATGGGAAACGACAGTGCCGAATCCCTCGCCCGGAAACCAGCTATGGAGGTGGAAGGCTGGCGGCTCCACCTTGAAGGAAGGCTCACGCAATTCGGCCAGATCGAGATCGACGGCATGATTCGGGGCGGGACAGATCGTAGTCGGCACGCCCGCAAACATGGTCAGCGCCGCACGGTGGACATGTCCGGTTGCGATCAATTGCACGCGGGGATGACGGCGCACGATGGGCGCGAGTTCGCTTGCGTTGACGAGATTCTGACGATCCATGTGCCAAATGCCCGCCTTGAACGGCGGATGGTGCAGGAACAGCAGCGCTGGCCGGTCGGGCGACGAAGCCAGCATCCGGTCAAGCCATTGCAAACTGGGCCCATCGAGTTCGCCATGCGGCTTTTGGTGCACGCTTGAATCCAGCAACAGCAGATCGAGCGCCGCAATCTCGATCTTCTGGTTGAGCGGCCCGGATACGAAGGCATAGGAAGCGGAAGGGAACGCAGCACGCATCAACTCGCGCGAGTCGTGATTGCCGGGAATGCCGGCGAACGAAAGCTTGAGCGGCGCCAGCAGCCGTTTGAGATACTGATACTCCTCGGCTGTCGGCGTATCCGCTAGATCGCCGGAGATCACTACAAAATCGGGCGCGGGGTCGAATTGGTTCAGTACCACAATGCAGCGCTCGAGCGCCTTCGCTGTATCGACCCTGCCATAGGCAAGCGATCCCGGCGGCTTGATATGCAGGTCCGAGATCTGGGCAATATGAACCGGCTTTGACGACATCGACTTTCTCAATTCTCGGACGGCAACAGGCGGACGGCGTCCGGCGAAATCGACAATCCGATCCGTTCGCCGGGCCTGGCTTGAACCGTATTCGGCGCGTCGACGGTGAGCAACCTGTTGGACGCTCCACGGACGACCAGCCGTTGCCTGTCACCAATGAAGCTGACGCTGTCGATGACGCCTGAAAGCGGCGCACTTCCGGCTTCAACCACGCGTATGGTCTCGGGGCGAATCATCGCTACGGCGGCCGGTATATTTGCATCGCCGTCAATCGGCTGCCGCCCGCCCGGCAATACCAGGTAACCATTCTCGATGGCCGCTTCGACGATATTCGCTGCACCAATGAATTCGGCAACAAAGCGACTTTTCGGCGTGAAATAGATCTCGCGTGGCGTGCCGATCTGGGCAATCGTCCCCTTCTCCATCACCACGATACGGTCGCCGAGCTCCATGGCCTCGGACTGGTCGTGCGTCACGTAAATCGTGGTGATGCCGAGCGCGCGCAGCAGGCGATTCAGCTCACCGCGCAGCCGGTCGCGCAGGGCGGCATCGAGTGCCGTCAGCGGTTCGTCGAGCAACAGGATGCCCGGCCGGATCGCTACCGCGCGCGCCAGCGCCACGCGCTGCCGCTGGCCGCCTGAAAGCTGGTCGATGCGTCGGTTCTCCAGCCCGGAGATATTGGTCAGCGCCACCAGTTCGGCAATGCGCGCCGCCCGCTCCTTTTCCGATACGCCGCGGATCTTCAACCCATAGCCGATATTATCGCACACGGTCATATTGGGGAAAAGCGCATAGGACTGAAACACCATGCCGACGTTGCGCCGCTCGATCGGCACCGCCGTGATGTCCTTGCCGTCGAACAGTACCCTTCCGCCGGTATCGGGCACTTCGAGCCCCGCGATGATGCGAAGCATGGTGGTCTTGCCGCAACCGGAGGGGCCGAGCAGCACCAGCGTTTCACCACGGGCAATCTCGAGCGTTGCGGGTTCGAGGGCACGGGTACCGTCAGCAAACGTTTTGCCGCAGGCCTCGATATGCACCGAGGCGCCGTGTCCGGCCTGCGCACTCATCGCTTCTGTTCCTTCTCGGCAAACAATTGCATGGCGACCAGCAACGGAATGATCATCACGAAGAAAATCAACGTATAGGCCGAGGCCACTTCCAGCCGCATCGAGGCATAGCTGTCAGCGAGCCCGATCGGCAACGTCTTGGTCAATGGCGTGTGCAGCATCCAGGTCAGGTTGAATTCACCGAGCGACAGCGTCACCACCATCAGGCTGCCCGCCAATATACCGGGCAGAGCATTGGGGACGATCACGTCGCGGAAGCGCCGCCACGGCGATGCGCCTAGCGATGCCGCGCCCTCGTCCAGCGTCTTGATGTCGACCGTCGCGAACACGGCCATGACCGATCGCACCATAAAGGGCATGGTAAAGATGACATGCCCTACGAGAATGAATAGCCAGGAGCGACGAAAATCGCCGAAGCCCCCGTAGGTCAGGAGCAGAGCAAGCGCGATGGCAAGGCCAGGGATCGCCAGTGGCAAGGTGATGATCTCCTCGACGATCCGCGCCAGGCGCCCTCCCCGCACATGCAGGGCGTAGGCGGCCGGAACGCCCGCCGCGAGCGTTACCGCAAGAGTGGCAAATGCGACCACGAATGAAAGCAGGATGGTCCCGGCATAGAGCTCCCACACCTGCACGACCCATTGCAGGGTTACGCCGGACTGGATGCCGCGAAAATAGTTCACGGTGACACCGGCGGAGATCGACAGGATCGCGGGCACTACCAGAAATCCGGCCACCAGCAGGGTGAAGATGAACTGGCCGGTGAAAATCAGGCGATCGCGCATGGTCTCATCCGGCTGCCGCAACAGCGCTTCCGCTGAAGGAACGGGCAAGCGCGAGAATGAACCAGGTGACGATGCCAAGCCCGACGGACAACGCGGCCGAGATAGAGAAATTCGCAGCGAGCGTGAATTCGGTATAAATCAGCATCGGCAGCACGTCGATATTCGTTGCCAGTGTAAACGCCGTTCCGAACGCCCCCATCGCGGTCGCAAACGCAATGGCGCCGGAGGCAACGAAGGCCGGTGCCAGCGCCGGCAGAACGACATCGCGCTGCACGGCCCAGGGGCTCGCGCCAAGCGAACGCGCGGCTTCTTCGAGGCCAGTATCAAGTTTCTGCACCGCGGCCATGATGGTGAGGATGACGCGCGGGATGGAGAAATAAAGATATCCGAGAAACAGTCCGTAGATCGAGTAGGCGAAGACCAGCTTCTCGCCAAACACGCGGTTGGAAAAATCGCCGATCAGCCCTTGCCTCCCCGCAAGCAGAATGATCATGAAGCCGACCACCACACCGGGAAAAGCCAGTGGAAAGGTCAGCATCGCGATCAGGACAGAGCGGCCGGGAAAACGATGCCGCTGCAGGAACATCCCCGCAATCGTCGCAACGATAAGGGTCACGACGGTGGTCGCGGCGGCGAGCAGGACCGTGTTGATGAGGGTCGCGCGGTAACGCGGCTCGGTCAGGATCGCGAGATATCCCGCGAGCCCCTGCGGTCCGCCTGCCCCGGTTACAACGAGCCGCGCCATTGGCAACAAGAAAAATGCAACTGTCGCCACCGTAAGCGGCAGCAGGCACAACCAGACGAAAGTCCTATGTGACATCAGATGATAGCGCCCCGGCGAGAGGCGCCATATTGCCTCAGCGAACCTCGGCGAGATAGCGGTCGACAAAGCCTTTTTGCATGTTTTCCATCTGGCCCCAGTCGACGTTCTTGGCGCGCGCATACTCGCTGTCAGGCAGGAATTTCTTCTTTACCGCCTCGGGCAGGTCGATCGGCCGCGCGGGGCGGAGGTAGGCGTTGGTCCAGATCGCCTGCCCCTTGTCGGACAACAGATAGTCCAGCACCTTCTTGGCCTTGTCCTTGTGGGGCGCGCCCTTGACGAGGCCGACGACGTAAGGAAACACCACCGTTCCCTCGCAAGGAATTACGAATTCAAAGTTGCCCTTTTCAGAGTATTTCGCACGATAGGCGTTGAAATCGTAGTCGAATAGAATCGGCATCTCGCCCGAGACAACGCGGGCGTAGGAAGTCTGCTTGGGAACGATCGGGTCGTTCTTCCGCAAGTCCTTGAAGAAATTGATCGCGGGATCGAAGTTCGCTTCGGAACCGCCGAGCGCCAGATTGATCGCGACCGCACCGACATACCCGACCGCGGCCGACGACGGATCGAGATAACCGACCATGCCTTTATAGTCGGGCTTCAGTAGATCTTTCCAGCAGGCCGGCACCGGCTTGCCGCCGAGCGCGTCCTTGTTCACGAACAGGCCAAGCGTGCCGGAATGAATCGTGGTCCAGTTGCCGTCGGCATCCTTCAGGCCGGCAGGCACCTGATCCCATTTCGCCGGCTTGTAAGGCTCCAGCGCATCCTGTGCCTTGGCTTTCATGCCAAAGGTCACGCCGAAATAACCGATATCGCCGACTGGATTGTTTTTCTCGGCGAGGATCTGAGCCAGCGCCTGACCGGAATTCTTGTTGTCGTGCGGGATATCGTAGTTGAGATCGGCTTTGATGGCCTTGAGCATGGAAGCCCAATCCGCCCATTCCGGCGGACAATTGTAGCAGATGACGTCGGCCGCTTTGGCGGACTGCCAGGGCGCGATCAGCGACAGCGCGAGCAAGGCAAGAACAAAACGGACGGTCTTCATGGGGCGCTCCAGTTTAGGGCGGCAATTGACGATCTCATCACCAGCCGGTGTGCAGTATAGGCCTCGTATGAAGGTTTTGCGACACAGCATTTTTACTGCGCAGCAAACCTACGCGACGCTAGCATTCTGCAATTTCGTTGGCCGGCGATTTCCGTAGCATCCGGCGCGAGAGGAAAGACTCGTGTATCAACCTCCAGGCGTGAGGATGCCCTGCGTCTTCAACAGCGGCAGGCGCCACGGTGCGCTGCGTCCGGTCCACGGGCGCCTTGTTCTTCTTGATCGATCTTATCGCGGTCCCATTAGATGCGTCCCAAGGCGGTCAGAATGACCTGAGGCGTCAGGGGGATCTCAGTGATGATTTTCCCAAACGGTCTCAGCGCGTCGTTAACCGCATTGGTCACAGCGGCTGCCGCGCCAGCCGTGCCGGCTTCCCCGGCCCCCTTGGCTCCAAGCTCCGATTCCAGCGTTGGCGAGACTACATGTCCGACATCGATATCCGGCATCTCACCGGACATCGGGACCAGATAATCGGCCATATTGGCGTTGGTGAGCTGGCCACGTTCGTCGTACACGCATTTCTCGAACAGCGCGGCGCCAAGCCCCTGCACCACGCCGCCCCTGATCTGCTCATCGACCAGTTGCGGGTTGATAATCGTGCCGCAATCCTCGACGACCCAGTGCTTCAGCAGCTTCACAAAGCCGGTCTCGATATCGACCTCCAGCCACGAGGCCTGAACACCATTGGTGAAGGCGAAAGGATATTCGCGCGGGACAAAGTGTCTGGTCGCCATCAGTTCGGGCTGAATGCCCGGCGGCATCGTGTCGGGGCGGAAATAGACAATTCGCGCGAGCTCGTTCAGCGCGATTCGCGGCGCGCCGTCGGCGACGTTCACTACCGCGTTGTTGACGATGTCGAGCTCGCCCGGCGTCGACTGGAGGATAGCGGCAGCGACGTCGAGTATGTTCTTGCGTAGGACCTTGGTGGCCTGCAGTGCAGCCTCTCCGCCAATGCCGGCACCCCGCGAGGCCCAGGTGCCCCCGCCATACGGCGTATTGTCCGTGTCGCCCAGGATCACGCGGACGCGATCCATGGAGACGCCAAGCACGCTTCCAACAATCTGTGCGGTAAGCGATTCCGACCCCTGCCCCTGCTCGGTGATGCTTGTATGGCAGATCACGGACCCCTGCGCGTCGAGCCGCACCGCCACACCGTCCTGCGAGGATATCTTCGCACCACCTACACCATAAAACGCCGCGCTGGGATTGGTGACCTCAATGAAGCTGGCGATGCCGATGCCACGATGAATATTCCTTGGCCGCAAGGCCGCCTGTTCCGCGCGCAGCGCGTCGTAGTCCATCATCCCGATGAGCTTGGCAAGCGCTGCATGGTGCGACAATTGCTCGAAGCGCAGACCTGACGGCGAGGCACAAGGATATGCGTCATCGGCAATCAGATTGCGGCGGCGGATCTCGACTGGGTCCATCCCGATCTTCATCGCCGCCAGATCGACCAGGCCTTCCGTCACCGAGCAGGCAATCGGATGGCCAACGGCCCGGTACTGGCACATCACGTTCTTGTTCTGGAACACGACGCGGGCTCGGGCACGGTAATTCCTGGTCACATAAGGCCCGCCGACGAGATTGACGACCTGATTGGCCTCGATCGCGCTGGTGCGCGGGTACATCGAATAAGGCCCAATGCCGGTGAGATCATCGATTTCAAATGCCATGATGGTGCCATCGCGCTTGACGCCGATCTTTCCTTTGCAGCGATGGTCACGGGCATGAATGTCGGTATTGAAGCTCTCGACCCGGTCGGCGACGAATTTGACTGGACGCCGCAGGAGTTTGGACAGTGCGTAGGTCGCCATCTCGTCGGCATAGATGTGGACCTTGATGCCGAAAGAGCCGCCGACGTCCTTGCAGATCACGCGGACCTGCGATTCCTTCAAACCGAGATGAAGCGCCGCGATATTTTGCACCATATGCGGCGCCTGCGTGCCTTGATAGATCGTGAGTCTCGCTTCCGCGACGTTCCAGTCTGCTACCACTGCACGGGGCTCCAGCGTCACGCCGGTGTGCCGTCCAAAGATAAACTCTGCTTCGATCACCTCGTCGGATTCGGCAAAGGCCTGATCGACGTCACCCGCGTCGTGATTGCGTTCGAAGGCCAGATTGTCGCCGAGGGAGGCGTGGATCACCGGCGTTGCCGGATTGAGCGCGGCACGCATATCCGTTACGGCGTGCTGTTCTTCATATTCAACCAAGACTTGCTCTGCGGCGTCCTCGGCCTGAGCGCGATCGCTCGCCACCACGGCCGCAACCGCCTCACCCTGCCAGCACACGCGGTCAACCGCGATAGCACTTTGCGGGGCGGATTTGAGGCCCTTCAAATGCGAGAGCACGCCAATCCACGGCGTGATGACTGTCGAGAGTTCCTTGCCTGAAACGACGGCAATCACTCCCGGCATCCGTTTGGCCGCCGAAGCATCGATGCCATTGATCTTCGCATGCGCGTGCGGCGAGCGCAGAAAAACGACATGCGCCATGCGCGGCAGCTCGATGTCGCTGACATAGAGCCCGCGCCCCTGCATCAGCCGGTCGAGGTTCGGCCGCGGCACTGTCTTGCCGATATAAGAGTTCGGACGGTCCAGCGCAGAAAGCGTTTCAGATTTTTCCTGCACTGATGTCATGACAAGCGTCCGGCGCGTGCCCGCGCTGTGGTCTCGATCGCGTCAACGATGGCCTGGTAGCCAGTACAGCGGCAATAGTTGCCGGAAAGGTGCTCTCGGATCTGTTCTCGATCCGGAAACGGCGATTGCTTCAGCAGATCCTGCGCCGCCATCAACATTCCCGGAGTACAGAAGCCGCATTGCAGCGCATTACGTTCCTTGAATGCAGACTGCAAATCGGCAATCTCGCCGCTGTCGGACAGTCCCTCGATCGTCTCGACCGTTGCGTTGTGCGTCTGAACCGCGAGCATCAGGCAGGAGCGGACGATGTCGCCATTGACGCGGATCGTGCATGCGCCGCAAACTCCATGCTCGCAACCGACGTGTGTGCCGGTCAGCTTGAGATGCTCTCGCAGGAAGTCCGCCAGATTTAACCGCGGTTGCACATCCGCTTCTACACGCTCTCCATTGACAATGAGCGAAATTGACATCGCAGTCGTCACGCAGGCACTCCTGCGCGGAGATCAGGGCGTGAGAGCAAGTAGGACACGCAACGTACAAGCAAGGCCTTTGCCAAACGTCGACGCATGGCGGGCGTTGCTTGCTGATCTTCCAGCGGGCTGAGCTCTTCATCCAACGCCGAACACGCTTCGGACAACATCGCCGACGTTATAGCGACATCAATCAGTTTGCCGGCAGAGTTGGCCAGCAGCGGACGATCGCCGACGGCGAAGAAGCCAAGGCGAAGATCGGTGAAGCGCCCATCCTTGACGGAGGCCTGCGCTGCGAGGCCGACGATGGCGTAATCGCCATGCCGACGGACGAACTCATGAAAGTAATGCGTCGAGCTTGTTGGGGTCACAGGTAACTCGACGGCGACCAGCAGCTCCTGCGGCCTAAGCGCGGTTTCGTAGATCCCGGCAAAAAACTCGCTTGCCGAAATCCGACGCTCGCCACTCGGCCCGCGAGCAATGATCGTAGCGCCAAGCGTCAGCATGCAGGCCGGCAGTTCGGAAGCTGGATCTGCGTGTGCAAGGCTTCCCCCGATGGTGCCGCGGTTGCGGATCGCGGGATGGGCAACATGCGCGACCGCGTCTGTGAGCAAAGGAGCTTGGGCTGCTATTTCGGGAAACTTCAAGAGATCGGCGTGACGTGTCAGCGCGCCGATGGTGAGGACCTCTCCCTTCACCGCTACCCCGCGCAACTCGGCCAGCTCGCCAATATCGACAATGAGTTCCGGTGCGACCAGGCGCAGATTCATGGCCGGCAGCAAGCTCTGGCCGCCCGACAATACCTTGGCCCGTTCGCCATGGGCAGCCAGCAAATCCAGCGCATTTGCGACGCTGGTTACGCGGGCGTAAGCGAAAGCCGAGGCTTTCATTCTTGGCGTGACCTCCCCGGCCAACTATTCGTATTTTCGCGGGATTAGACGGCCGAGGCCGCCAAAGGTCAAGTTTGTTCGGATGATTATTTCGACTTTGAGCTTGTTTTCGAGCGACGAACGACGCACGTTCTGTGCCAAACAAAAAAGGTTGCCTTGGGGAAGAGCGGACCATGAAGCTTGGGTTCTTTACGATGCCGATCCATCCCGTCGACAAGGATTGGCAGCTTTCACTCAAGGAAGACCGTGAAGCTTTCCTGCTGGCCGATGAGCTCGGGTTCAGCGAGGGCTATGTCGGCGAGCACACCACGGACAGAGCCGAGAACATCACGTCCTGCATCGCATTTATTGCATGGCTCGCCGCGGCAACCAGCAAGATCAAGCTTGGCACCGGCACCGTAAATATGCCGAACGCTCATCCGGCGGCGATTGCAGCCTCGATCGCGATGCTCGATCACATGCTCGACGGGCGACTGATCTTCGGCATCAGTCCGGGCGGACTGCTGTCGGACGCGGAAGTGTTCGGCAATCTCGAGGCGGACAGGAATGCCATGTTCCTGGAGGCGATCAATCAGGTGCTTCAGATCTGGGCCAGCGAGCCACCCTATAATCTGCAAGGCCAATTCTGGAACATATCGGTGCAGAAGACTCTGATCGAAGACATCGGCCAGGGCTTCATTCCGCGCCCACTGCAGCGGCCGCACCCACCGATCGTGGTCACTGCGGTGGCGCCCTTCTCAAAAGGCGTGACGGAAGCCGCCGCGCGCGGCTGGGATCCGATCTCGGCAAACTTCCTGATGCCGGCCTGGGTGAAAAGCCATTGGCCGAAATATGTCGAGGGCTGTGAACGCGCCGGCCGCCCCGCAGATTCGGCGAACTGGCGCGTAGCCAAGAGCGTGTTCGTCGCGAAGGACGCAGCCACCGCAAAGGCCTATGCTACCGATCCAAGCGGGCCCTATGTCTATTACTATCGCTCGTTGCTCACCAAGTTGAAGCGCGGCGGTCGCATCGAACTGTTCAAGACGCGTCGCGATCAGCCCGACGATGAGGTGACGCTGGAGTCGATCTGCGACAAGCTGATCATTCATGGCACGCCGGAGAGCGTGGCGGATCAACTGCTGGCTTTTCAGGAAGAGACCGGGCCATTCGGCACGTTGCTGTATGCCGGCAAGGACTGGAAAGACCGCGAACTGGGACGACGGTCTATGATCTTGATGGCCGAACAGGTCATGCCCAGGATCAATGCCAGTGCATCCGGCAGTTCCAAGGCCGCCGAATAATCCGCGGGGGGGGTTGTCGTGGCACTGAGCGATCGCATTCCCTATCAAGCACAAGTCGACCGGCCGAAGCTCACGCTTCCCGGCGGCAAGAAACTCGCGGTATGGGTCATCCTCAATGTCGAGGAGTGGCGGATCGAGAACGCAATGCCTCGCACCGTGCTGAGCCCGCCAATGGGCCAGCCGCTATTGCCCGACGTGCCAAACTGGTCCTGGCATGAATACGGGATGCGCGCCGGCTTCTGGCGACAATTCAAGGCGCTGACCGACCGCAATATACCGGTGACACTGGCGCTCAATGCCAATGTTTGCAACGCCTACCCGCGTGTCGCCTCCGCGGCGCTCGACGCCGGCTTCGAATTCATGGGCCACGGTTTCGTGCAGGGGCCGATGCATAAGATCGAGAACCAGGCGGATGCCATCAAACGCTCGGTCGAGACAATTTCGAAGTTTGCAGGGAAACCGCCGCGGTCGTGGGAAAGCCCCGGCCTTACCGAGACCGAGGAAACCCTCGATCTGCTGCGCCTCAGCGGCATCGAGTACGTCGCGGACTGGGTAATCGACGACCTGCCACAGGACATCGCTACGCCTCACGGCACCATCACGACGATTCCCTATTCGGTCGAAACCAACGACATCGTCATTCACGCGCTGCAGCATCTTTCTTCCGAACAATTCCTGAAACGCTGCACCGACCAGTTCGATCGGCTTTTCCTCGAGGGCGCATCGAACGCGCGGATCATGGCGATTTCGATTCACCCCTATATTACAGGCGTGCCACACCGCATTAAGTATCTGGAGGCGTTGCTCGACTATGTCCTCGGTCACGACGGCGTGGCCCTGATGACAGCCAGCGAGATTGGTGACTGGTATCGCGCACAGATGGCAAAGATCTAGATTTGCGACCTAGCGCAGGATCGTCGAAGGCCAAGCAGGCTTCGGCAATTGCTCACGAGAATTTGCTGCCATCTCCAGCAATAAACCGGCCGAACGTACCGCGCGCAAACAGTAGAGGTTCCTGCCGATTATAGGCATAGGCCTCAACGGCCCCCAGGAAGATGATGTGATCGCCGCCATAATATCGATTGGCCGCGCGGCACTGGAAATTGGCGACGCAATCGGTCAACACCGGCGCGTTGCCAAGCCCCGGCGTCCAGTTCACGCCGGCGAACTTGTCGTTCGACGATTTTGCAAACTGCGATGCCAGTGCTTGTTGGGAAGCTCCGAGAACATTGACCGTAAAATGGCTGGCGTTCTGGAAGATCGTAAGCCCCGCCGAAAACATCCCGAGACTCCACAACACCAGCGGCGGATTGAGCGATACTGACGCAAAGGAGTTGCAGGTCACGCCATACGGCTTTCCGTCCGCGGCCATTGCCGTGACAATGGTGACGCCGGTGGCGAATGTGCCGAGCGCATTGCGAAAATCGCGCGGATCGATCGCCGAGTTGTCGCTGGCAAGTTCATTGGCCGGATCGGCCGGATGTTTGGTTGCATCAGACATCCGCCAGACCTCAGAGCGTCAGATTTTCGGACGGCAGGCCAAGCGCCACGCGTCCATAATTGGTTCCTGCCGCATCAAAATTGAATGCGAGGTGCGAATTCACGGCGTGAGCGTCGCGGAATTGCCGCTGCAGTGCGCCTGACGTGAACAGGCTGCGTGCGCCACTTGCCGCGAACAACAGCGAGACCGCTTCGGTGCAGAGGTTCACTGCGAAGGCGCCATCCCGCCGCAACCTCGTCTTGACCGCAAGGTCTGGAATATGGCCCCGCCTCGCCTCGGCCATCGCATCGATGCAGTTCGTACGCATCACGAGGCGGGCCGCGTCGATCTTGGCGGAGGCCTCCGCGATTTTGATTTGGGTCGTCTGCAGATCGCTGAGTTTGGCCCGATTGTAAGTCGAGGCGCGATGCCGCGCGAACTCGATGTAGTCATTGAGACAGGCTTGCGCATTGCCCAAACCGACGCCCGACAATACGTAAGGAAACAGCGAGAATACCGGTAGCGCATAGAGCGCGTTTGGATTGACGGCGCTTCCGGGCGTCGGTCCGCCGGTCAGATCACTGACTGCGATGGTCATGTTCTTCGCAATGAAGCGATCCTCGACCCATACATCGTTCGACCCAGTACCGCACAGCCCCGTCGCATTCCAGGTGTCGTTGATCCTGTATTCGCTCCGATTGAGCAGGAATATCCGGTATTCGATACCCTCGGCCTCATCGTCCGAGGACACCACGCCTGCAAGCATGTTCCAGTCGCAGGACTCGACACCCGAGGAGAACGGCCAATGACCGCGCAAGACGTATCCCCCCTCCGCCTTTCTCGCGCGCCCGGCTGGAAAGATGAAGGACGAGGCGATCAACGCATCGGCACTCCTGCCCCAGACCGCATCCTGCGCGTGCTTGTCAAACATGGCCAGCATCCAGTGGTGGCTGGCAAGATTGGCGAAGTTCCATGCTACGGAAGCATCCGCCTGCGCCAACGCGTCGGAGCAATCGACCAGAGCAACGTAGTCAAGTTCGGCACCTCCGACGCGCTTGGGCTGCACGACCCGGAACAAGCCGGCGTCATGCAAGTCACGTTCGGTCTCCGGCGGCAGACGGCGGAGCTGCTCCGTCTTTGCAGCACGATCGCGCAATTTTGGAATCAGAGCGTTGGCACGCGCAACCATGGCGGCATAGCCGTCCGAACCCGGCCCCGCGGGTGAACCTGCATCCGGCTTGCCGCCGTTTCCAGCCATGTATTTCCTCGCCTGCTCCGCGCTTAAGCGCCTAGATCGTGGTTAGTCTACTGGCTGATCGCTAATGATCAAGGCACCGATCGTGGCCCGAAGCTAACTTCGCTATTCATCTTCGGTTTCGTGAACGGGATGATACTCTGGTATCGTCCATATGGTGCAAGCTCCGATAGCAAGCAGGCCCGCGGCAGCTCGTTGAACAGAGCGGCGAGTACCGGTGCCGTCGTGCCTCGTGCTGCACGTGGGTGATCACCGCACAGCCCGTTGACAAGCTCGCAGGACGGAGGCCCGACGAACTCAAGAACATCCGCGACGACAAAGCTACGGGCGAAGGCAAGCGCGACGCGCTGATCCGCTTGGTCCGCCGGCTTGCGGAAACAAGCGGCACCAGCGACGACGATTTCGCGGCGATCAGGACCATCGGCAATCGCGACGCGCAGCTGGTCGACGTCAGCCTCGCCTTTGCGACGACGGTCTTCACCGACGTCTTCAACCGCATCAACGATACCGAGATCGATCTTCCTGCAGTGGCGTAAGCTTCCGCGTCGGTCACCTCTATTCATGAAGGGCACGACGGTGGCCACACTTGCCACCGCCGCGCAAGATCCCCTTATCCGCGCGCTGCACAGGTCCGGCCTGCTCGCAGATGACCTCGCTACCATGTCGTCCGCACCGCGATGATGATCATGTTCTTCTTCTTCGGTTACCAGAAGAGGTTTCGTTATGAGTTCGAATGACTGGTACCGTTCATCAGCAAAGGGGCCGCTGATCTGGTGGCTGTATCCGGTCTTCGGCCACGCCGGCGCTAGTGTTCTGACTCATTCATTTGCATCACGTTTTTGCGATGGCGAGCGCTTTTTTGGCTCGGCGGTGCTTTGCGAGGATGGATTTGGCGCTGGCGGTCCACCTGAAGGGCTTTGGGTTTTGGTTTCGATGCTCGATCCACTCGTTAATCGCGGTCTTGAGTTCAGTGACGTCGTTGAAGGTTCCTCGTCGGATGCGCTGGCGAGTGATTTCGGCGACGAGCCGCTCGACCCAGCCTAGCGCGACGACCAAAATGCCGCCGCCGAACGCACCCGAGAACCTTTCGATCAGACTTCGCGGGTTCGATACCGAGCGGCGGGCGTGTAAAACCAACGGCTGCTGCCGCATGACCATGAGATACCAAACGACCCGGGCGGACGAAGCCGGCCTTCGCCAGCGCATGCGGGCAATCGCCCAGGAACGTCGTCGTTTCGGCTATCGACGCCTGCATGTGCTGCTCAAGCGGGAGAGCTATCTGGTCAACCACAAGAAGCTCTTCCGGCTGTACTGGGAAGAGAGGCGCGCGGTGCGCCGCCGTGGCGGCCGCAAGCGGGCGATCGGGACCCGGGCGCCGATGACGGTGGCGATGGCGCCGAACGACCGCTGGTCGCTCGACTTCGTGTCGGATCAGCTCACCGATGGCCGCCGCTTCCGTATCCTTACCGTCGTCGATGACTGCACGCGCGGGTGTCTGGCGCTGGTGGCCGACACCTCGCGCTCCGGCGCCCGGGTGGCGGGAACTGGACCGGCTGGTGATCGAGCGCGGCAAGCCGAAGATGGTGGGCAGCGACAACGGCAGTGAGCTGACCAGCAACGCCATCCTGACATGGGCGGATCCCAGCGGGGTCGCATGGCACTACATTGCGCCGGGCAAGCCCAGCAGAATGCCTTCATCGAGAGCTTCAACGGTCGGCTGCGGCACGAATTGCTGAACGAAATGCTGTTCACGTCGCTGGCCCAGGCTCGCGTCGCGCTCGGATGCTGGCGGGCCGATTACAACGATGCACGCCCACACTCGCGGCTCGGATGGAAGACGCTATCCGAGTTCGCCTTCACCTGCCATCCGCGCCGGGATCTGGCGCTGCGCTATGCCGAGGGCTCCGCGCCAGCTCCCGTCGCTACCACTGCCCAACCGGGCAAATCCAACAGCCGGGGCGAACTCAGGTCTGGATAAAACTTGGGGGCAAGGTCACTACCAACCCACACCGACTGCGGCCGCGACCAGGTCTTCGAAAAGGACGGCACCGCGCGACGCCCGGCCAACCCGGTCTGCAGCTGCGGAAGGAAATCCCCGGCCGGTATCCTCGATATGCTGACGGTGCCGGGACTCACTCCGGCTCTACAAGGATCTCGGGATCACCTCGCTGGCCGAGCTCGAGATGGCGGCTAAGGACGATCGCATCCGGAAGGGCTAAAGGACTCGGCGCTTCGTTGCAGACCAAGATCTGCAGAACCTGGCGATTGCCAGAAGGGGAAACCTCGACCGGGCCAAGCAGTTCTCTCCATTGAAGCAGCAGCACGGGCGCTAAATGCGAAGAGCGCAATCATCGACGGGAAGCCGTCGTCTACGGCACCATTGGCGTGCCCGATCTTCAGCAGTCGGCACATTGGCGCAATGACATGAAAATCCGGCGCTGACGAATTTCCTCAAGCTGTTGAACGACCGCTATCCCTTGCCATGCGCAGGCTGACCCTTGCGACGCGCTTTCACAAAAGCGCGATCTGTAGCCATGAACCGCGTCAACATCGGCGCGATCAGCTTTGACGGATCCGAAATCGACTGCCCCGTTTCACGGGCGAGCACATCGGCGTAGGCAGCGAGATCGCGATGGACATTGGCCGGCAGTTCCACGGTAATCTTGACGGGTTTGTCATCGGCGAGCGTCCCAAGTTTCAATCTAGCCATGTTTCTTTCAAATTCTGTAAGGTTCAAGCACGAGATCGCGATTGACGATTACCCGCACCGGAAACCCCGGGCGGATTGTTAGAGTCGGCTGGATGTTGAGATTGCGCCGAACGATCTGTTGACCAGTTTGATTCAGAGAATCCCCTGCCCCACGGCGAAGCGCCTGGATAATGGCGATGTCGCCATTGCCAGCGTCGGATGTAGATCCGAGCTCGGCCCCGACACCAAGTAAGGTCGACAGAAGCGTCGCCTTGAACAGCTCAGTCCAGTGATGATCGACCCCGTCCTGGAGCCCAGCATACCCGCCGGTATCGGCACCCGACGGGCGCTCAAGGACGATCGATCGCCCATTCGGCATGATTAATCGTGTCCAGACCAGGAGAACGCGTGACTGTCCGTGGGAAACGTGGCTATCATAGATTCCTATCAGCCGCGCGCCTTGGGGTACCAGCAGGGTTTGACCGGACAGCGTATCAAATACCGGTTCGGTCACGTGCGCCATGATCGGAGCTGCCTATATCGATGTATCTCCATCGACATTGGAAGCGGTGCGGCGTCACACAGGAATCCGAAGTGCCGTTCTCGAGTCGAAAACGGCGCTCATAGCTTGACACGCGAATGATTCGTAGGAAACGCGGGTCAGAGCGAACGTTGCTCCGTTCCCTCGATACAGCAGTAGTAGCCCGACAACATCAATGTACTTCTCCATGGGAAAGCTGACCATCTCCGGCTCCAGGAAAACCAGACCTTTCAGCGATCGGGAACGGCATCGCCACTACTCCGCGACAGTTGTGCTAGCGCGTATATCTGGTCTGACCGCGTGTGGCGCGAGCTAGTCATGAATGCGCGATTTGCCAGCGATCTGGCATTCCGAACACCCAATACATCAATCTCTGGCCTCCAAAACCACTGCAACCGTCATTTGATTAGCCATTCAGCACTCTTCTGCTGCTGATTTTATCAATGGGAATATCGGGGCTCCCAGCTATTTGTGTTGGCACGACAGCAGGAAATTGGAAACCGCAGATCGTTCCGGCGTTCTGCCCGTCGGGGTCTAGATTTTGCGGGTTCTCCGCGCTGGAACCTTCAAGAAATCAGCAGGCTCGACTTGAAGCACCTTTGCCAGCCTCACCATGACCTCTAGCCCGACGAAGCTGCCTCCTTTTTCCAACTTGCTCATGTAGGTCCGATTTACGCCCGCCTCGTGCGCGAGCACTTCCTGAGAATAGCCCTTCTCTGTCCGAAGACGACGCAGGTTTGTCGCGAAGACATGGCGGTAATCCATGTCGATAGACAATCGCGCTGTCTGCTATTGACCCACCGCTTTAAACAGACAAAATGATTACAACCTAGGGAAATCTTTAGGTCGGGTTGCGGTTCCGATCTGGACGGAGTTGCGGCTATCACATGGAGTGGTCAAGATGCGTGAAAGTCAATCAAACGCAGATGCTTCCGTCGGCTCAGAGGCCACGGCGCGCGCGTTGGCGCCCACGGACGATGACGCCGCCCTGCTTACTCTCGAAGTGCAGTTCGATGGTCTTATTACGGAATTGCTCGCTGCCCAGGAGGCGAACTGCGATTCACTGATCTTTCCAGATGAACGGTCACCCGTTCAAGACAGTTCGCAATGTGGTATTGACGCAGAATCGGATCACGAAACTAGGATGAAAGAGGTTGAAGCCATCCTGGCTCGTCTCTATCCAATCGAACAGGCGATAATTCAGACGCCGGCGTGTACCGTCGCTGGATTGGGCGTGAAAGCGCGTCATGCGGCTTATGTGATGTCCCAGTACTGGGAAGGGTCAATCGAGGGAATGGATTGGCATGCGCGGACGGTACGTCTCCTAATCGAATCAGTGTGCGACGTCGCCCACGCGTCATTGCCCCTTAAGGCAAGACGCGTCTGAAAGGTATCCGGGGCCGAAGAACGCGCGAAGGCGAGTGACTCCGGCGAGCGACTCATGTTCGCGAGAGGGATCGAGGCCGGGTGGCCGAAACGCTACGCGGCTCGGTTCGAGAGCCCGGTGCGGCAGCACGCGCAAAAAAACGTCGACGAAAATTAGTTTCGTGGACGCGGGACTTCCTCCCGGGCCTGCGTCAACGCGTCGAAAATCCTGACCTGAAGCATGGGAAAGCGCCTCTTTAGCTCCTCCGCTCCTGCCCAAGCCCCATCTTTGGTCGCAAATTCGGCTTTCATTCGGCCGTCGACTTCGAGCGCAAAACCAGAAGCAGGTAGTTCACGAGTGGCTGCGACCATTTTGTTCCTTTAGCGCGTTCTCTGATAGTCGACGACTGCTTAACCTGAGTCGGCCGAACCGGGCCAGCGCGTTGGTGACCAGCATCTCTCGCGAAAGCGATCATCCAGCGCAAGCTTCTGCCGATAACGGGCCGATCAAGGATGCGCATTGCCGTCGTCTGAACAGCCGGTGGGGCGACCGCCCATCCGGATGCACGCGCGATATAGCCGAAGTTCGAGATAGCGGCCTGCCCATCCTGCGTTCGGCACGATTGGCGGCAGGCTGCGCGGCGACGTATTGTCCCTTCGAATATTGAGGCCAATCGAGCGGGAGACGTCTGCGCGCCACGTCGCCGACGAAACACTTGGCATCCGGCCATGTTGATCCTGCGAGAGGAGGTCACTGGGCGAAGCGCGAAAGACATCAAGATCGTTCGCGGCCTTGGCACCGCACCGACACGGATTTCGTCGGCGTCTCGGCACCGTTGGGTGCTTGCCGGTGCGTCAATCCCCCAAAAGACGCACGCGCGTCCCGTGAATTTCGAGCATGTCGCGGTCGATGACGCTCGGCTTGGATGGGGATCCGCATCTCTCGGGAGAGATCGCCCGTGCATCAAGAATGGTTGCAAGGGCTTCGCTCGATTTAGGGTGCGCGTGACTTGCGAACCAACGGACTAATTTGACTTGTTATAACATTTGACACATTGTCCTATCTTAACCGGCAAAGACCGGGAAGGAACAGCCAGGGAGGACAGGAAATGCGGTCATTCAGGCCAACCAGAAGGACGTTCCTCAAGACCGGCACGGCAGCCGCCGCCTTGATCGGAATGAGTCCGGCCCTGTTGCGCGAAGCTCGGGCGCAGGATGCGGATCTTGCGCTGTACAGGTCAGCCAAGATCGACTGGCAGCAGGCTTCCGGCGAGACCCTCACGGTCGCGGTGATCCCCGCGAGCTATTTCGAGAACCTCATCACGCTGGCGCCGCAGTTCAAAGCGCTGACTGGCATCGACCTTCGCTTCGAAAAGATTCCGCCGGCACAGATCCGCCAAAAGTGCGTTATCGACCTCACGTCAAAGACCGGCACGTATTCCACGCACGCTGCCGATCCCATGTACTATTCGCTCTATGCCGCGAACAAATGGGTCGAGCCGTTGGACACCTACCTGAAAGACAAATCGCTGACCGATGAAGCCTGGTTCAAGTTCGACGATATCATTCCGGCCTGGCGTAGCGCCGACAGCGTCGACGGCAAGCTCTACGGCGTTCCCTATGACGGCGAGGTCACCATCCAGGTCTATCGCAAGGATCTCTACGATGCCAAAGGCTTGAAGCCGGCCGACACGCTCGAGGCCTATGTGGCCAACGCCGCCGCGCTCAACAATCCGAACGACCGGATCTGGGGATGCGCCCTGCGCGGCGTCGCTGGCGCCGGGCAGAACATGTACATTTATCCCTCGATCTTCCGCGAGTTCGGCGGTGAGTGGATGAAGGGCGGCAAACTCACCGTCAACGGCTCCGAGGCAGAGGCCGCGCTTGCCTGGTACGTCGACGTGATGCGCAAATATGCGCCAGCGGCGGCAGCCAACTGGAACTGGCCGGATATTGCGGACGCGTTCTCGCAAGGGACAGTGGCCAACTACATCGACGCGCATTCCTCGGCATCGGTCGTCAACAATCCGGAAAAATCGAAGGTGATTGGCAAGGTAGGCTATGCCCGCTGGCCCAAGGGCCCGTCCGGCAAGCGCGTCACCTCGATCTGGAACTGGGGCTTCCCGATCAACGCCGCACAATCGGACAAGAGAAAGAAGGCGACCTGGCTGTTCATCCAGTGGGCGACGAGTGCCGAGACGCAGGCGCGCACCGCACATCGCTTTGCAGGTCCGACAAAACGTTCCGGCGTCAACCGCGCCTCGATCTGGAAGGATCCTGAGTACGTCAAGCTGATGAACGGCTTTGGCGCCAACTTCGTCGAAGCCACCATGCAGGCGCTGGAGCACGATACCGACGTCGATTGGCGGCCGCGCGTGCCGCAATGGCCAGCGATCGGCGACACCATGGCGACCGCCATCCAGTCCGCCCTCTCCGGCCAGGCGACCGTGAAGGCGGCACTCGACGACGCGCAGCGCCGCATCGAGCCGATGATGCGCGGCTGATCGATGGGATCGGCGGCAACCGCAACGAAGGTCAACGCGACCGCAATCCCGGCAAGCGATTTCGGCCGCGTTCTGGCGCAGCGTGAGCGCCGGTTTGCCGCTGCGCTGCTGGCGCCGGCATTTCTCGCGCTGCTGGCGACGACCACCTTCCCGCTGCTATTCCTGGTCTGGACTAGCGCCTTCCGCATGGATCTGGCGATGCCGTTCACCAACGGCTACGTCGGCCTGGAAAATTACAAGGTATTGCTCACCGACGAGCGGTTCTGGTCGTCGCTGTTGATCAGCCTCGTCTACACCGGGTCGACCGTCATCCTGCAGGTCGTCATCGGCCTCGCGTTGGCGCTGCTGGTGATGGACATGAAGCGCGGCCAGGGCTGGTTTCGCGTCATCGCGATCCTGCCTGTGGTGCTGTCGCCGGCGGTGGTCGGCATGATCTGGCGCACCTTCATGCTGGCGCCGGAATTCGGCATCATCGATTTCCTCGCCATCAATGCCGGGCTCGGCAGCAAGAATTGGCTCGGCGATCCTTTGCTCGCGATGGTCTCGGTCATCATTATCCATACCTGGCAGTGGACACCGTTCGCCTTCATGGTGTTGTTGGCCTCGCTCGCAGCCCTGCCAGAGGATATCTACGAGGCGGCGCGGCTCGACCGCGCTACCGCCTGGCAGCGCTTCCAGCGCATTACGCTGCCCCTGCTTCGTCCCGCCATCGTCATGGTCATCATCATGCGCACGATGGTGGCACTGACGGCGTTCGCCGCGATCTTCACAGTGACCGGTGGTGGACCCGGCACGGCAACGGAAATCCTCAATCTCTATGCCTATCGCAAATCTTTCACGGAGCTGTCGATCGGCTACGGCTCGGCACTGGCGGTGGCGCTGTTGATCGTCACCATCCTCATTTCGGCAGTTCTGTTCGCGATGCGGAGGGCAAAATGAGCGCCAACCGCATCCGCTTCTTCGCGCTACTGGCGATCTCGCTGGTGTTCCTGCTCGCCTGGGCGTTCCCGGTGGTCTGGAGCATGCTGAATTCGTTGAAGACCGACCGCGATGCGCTGGCCTATCCGCCCAAGCTGATCTTTTCGCCAACGCTGGAAGCCTACCGCGACGTGCTGTTCGGTTCCGGATCGATCCTGCCGAACCTGATCTCCAGCATGGTGATTTCGGTCGGAACCACGATCGTTACCATGCTGATGGCGGTGCCCGCGGCATATGCGCTGGCGCGCCTGCGCTTCCGCGGCAAGAAGTTTGCCGGCTTCTATGTGCTGGCGACGCAGATGCTGCCGCCGGTCGGCATCATCATTCCCTACTTCCTGGTGCTGCGGAACATCGGCTGGATCGACACCTACCAGGGCATCATCCTGATCTATCTGTCGTTCTCGCTGCCCTTCGCGATCTGGCTGCTGGTATCCTATTTCGAGGACATTCCATTCGAGATGGAGGAAGCCGCCTATCTCGACGGCGCGAGCCGGCTGCGCACGCTCTGGCGCATCATTATCCCGCAGGTAAGAGGCGGCATCGCCGTGACCATCGTTTTCGTATTTCTCAATGCGTGGAACGAATTTCTGTTCGCCGTCGTCTTGAGCGGCAACACCGTGCGGCCAGTGACAGTTGCGATGTTCAACTTCGTCTCCGTGGAGCAGACGCTGTGGGCGAAGCTTGCTGCCGTCTCCGTTCTGGCAATGCTCCCCGTCGTCGTACTCGGCGTGGTGGCGCAGAAACATATCGTCAAAGGACTGACGGTCGGCGCCGTCAAGGGTGGAGGACGCCGATGAACGGTCGCGGAAAGGTACGTTTCCAGGATATCGTCAAGATGCACGGCGACTTCGCCGCGCTGAAGAACGTCAATTTCGAAATCGCGCCCGGCGAGTTCTTTGCCCTACTCGGCCCTTCCGGCTCCGGCAAGAGTACTACTCTACGGATTCTCGCTGGACTGGATGCGCCGACGGCCGGCCAGGTCTTCATCGACGGCAAGGACGTCACCTCGGTGGACGCGAGGGACCGCGACATCGCCATGGTATTCCAGAGCTACGCGCTCTATCCACACATGACGGTCGCCGAAAACATCGCCTTCCCACTGGAGATGAGCGATCTGCCGAGAAAGGAGATCGAGCCCGCGGTGCGGGAAGCCGCGCGCAAGGTGAAGATCGACCACTTGCTCGACCGTAAACCTGGTCAAATGTCGGGTGGCCAGCAGCAGCGTTGTGCGCTGGCGCGCGCCATCGTGCGCAAGGCGCGGCTGTTTCTGCTCGACGAGCCGCTCTCCAATCTCGACGCAAAGCTGCGGCTAGAGACGCGCGCCGAACTGAAGAAGCTGCAGCGTTCGCTGGGCGTTACCGCGGTTTACGTCACCCATGACCAGGAAGAAGCGATGACGCTGGCCGACCGCATGGCGGTGTTCATGGCCGGCGAAATCCAGCAGGTTGGCACACCGGCGGAAGTGTTCGCGCGGCCGAACTCGATCGATATCGCCGGCTTCATCGGCAATCCGCCGATGAACCTGATACCGGCCCGTTATATGAACGGCAGCGTTATATTTGCCGGCCATGCGTTGAAGACGAATATGCAGACCCACGGCGAGCGCGACGTTATTGCCGGTATCCGCCCCGGCGCACTGCGCATGGCGCCGGACGGACTAAAGGCAAAAGTGGATCTCGTTGAGGATCTCGGCGACACCGCCGTGCTCGATCTCGACTGCGCCGGCACCGCCATGCGGGTGCGCATCAGCCATGAGGATGTGCCGCGCGAAGGCGATGTGATTTCGGTCGCGGCCCGGCCGCAGGACATTCACTTATTCGACCCTGAGACACGAAAGCGGCTTTGAGATCATGCCCGCCCGCACCCGCAAGAAGCCTATGCCGCTCTCTGCCGCCACGCCGCCTGCCGCGACAGGATCGGTGCCCCTGCACATCCAGATCCGCGAGTCGATCCGCCGTCAGGTTCGGGAAGGCGAATTGATCGATCAGGCCGGCCGACTGATGACGGAAGCCGAGCTCGGCCGGCATTTCGGCGTCAGCCGCGTCACCATCCGCAACGCCATCTCGCCGCTGGTCCATGAGGGCATGTTCGCGCGCACGCGCGGCCGCGGCACGTTCCTGCGCTCCAATCAGCCCGAGAACTGGGTTGGCCGATTGATGGGTTTTTCGGAAACCATCCGAGACGCCGGCTACCAGGCCGGCGCAAAGGTACTGCAGCAGGGTATGACCAACCGGCATGATGCCGATGTGCGCGAGCAGCTGCGCGAACGCGCGGTGTGGCAACTCAAGCGGCTTCGTTTCGCCGACGACACGCCGATCGCAATCGAACACGCCTTCTATCCCCCCGACATCGGCCTGGAGCTCGAGAAGCGCGACCTCACCTCCATCATCATGTACACCGTGTTCGAAGAAGAACTCGGTCATCCCATCAAGGAAGCAAAGCAGACCATCAGCGCGTCGCTTGCCGACTCAAGCAGCGCCAAACTGCTCGGCGTGAAAGCCGGCAGTCCCCTGCTCGCGATCGAACGCCTGACACTTGGTACCGAGGGGCGCTCGCTTGAATTGCTGCGCTCTGTGTACCTGCCGGACTATTTCCGCCTCAGCATCAGCCTGACGCGGCGGCACCCGTGACTATCCCTACCCAGAAGGACCGAAAACCATGGCAAATGGCGGCAAGGCTTCCGATCCCAACATCCTCCTCATCCTCAACGACGACATGGGGTTCTCCGATATCGGCTGTTACGGCGGCGAGATCGAAACGCCGAACCTGGATCGTCTCGCGGCCAACGGGCTGCGCTACTCGCAATTCTATAACACCGCCCGCTGCAGCCCGTCCCGTGCTTCGCTATTGACCGGGCTGCACCCCCATCAAACCGGCATCGGCATTCTCACCTACAGCAACGGACCGGAGGGCTATACCAGCAATCTGAACCGGAGCTGCGTGACGATTGCTGAGGTGCTGAAGCAGAAGAAATACAAGACCTATCTCAGCGGCAAATGGCATATCGCCAGCAATTTGACCGAGCCGACCGACGCATGGCCGCTGCAACGCGGATTTGATCACTTCTATGGCACCATCATCGGCGCCGGCAGTTTCTACAATCCAAATACGCTGACGCGCGGCAACGACAATATCGAGCACGAAGCCGAGAACGATCCGTCGTTCTTCTATACCGACGCGATTAGCGACCAGGCCGCTTCCTATGTCCGCCAGCACAAGGTGGAAAATCCGGACAAGCCGTTCTTCCAGTACGTCGCCTACACGGCGCCACATTGGCCGCTGCACGCCCATGACGAGGATATCGCCAAGTACAAGGGACGCTTCGACGTCGGCTGGGATCGCCTGCGCGAACAGCGGCTGCAGCGGCTGGTCGATGACGGCATCATCCACCCGAACTGGCAACTCACCGATCGCGACCCGACCCAGCCGCCGTGGACCGAAGCGCAGCATCGCGAATGGACGCTGCGCTGCATGGAGGTCTATGCGGCGCAGATCGACCGCATGGACCAGGGCATCGGCCGCATCCTTGCGGCCCTAGAAGAGACCGGACAGATCGACAACACGCTGATCATCTTCCTCTCCGACAACGGCGCCTGCGCCGAGGACATTCCGCAAGGCGTGACCGCGCGCGAGCTGGTCGATCAACTCATGATCGCCAAGGCCCAAACGCGCGAGGGTGAGCCCGTGCAATTCGGCAACGATCCCAACCTGATGCCTGGCGGCGAACACACCTATCAGAGCTACGGCACGGCGTGGGCCAACCTGTCGAATACGCCGTTCCGGCTTTACAAACACTGGATCCATGAAGGCGGCATCGCGACGCCGTTCATCGTGCACTGGCCGAACGGGATCAAGGAACGTGGTGGCCTTCGGCACAATCCGAGCCAGCTCCCGGACGTGATGGCGACCATCCTCGACGTGACCGGCGCAAGCTATCCGAAGGAATACAACGGCAATGCCATCCTGCCTTGCGAAGGCGAGAGCTTGGTGCCGTCGTTCTCCGCGGCCTATGGCGGCCGCGGCCCGTTGTTCTGGGAGCATGAGGGCAACGCCGCCGTTCGCATCGGAAAGTGGAAGCTGGTGCGGAAATATCCTGATGCATGGGAACTCTATGATATGGAGCTCGACCGCACCGAAATGCACGATCTTGCCGCGCAACACCCGGATCGCGTCCGCGACATGACCGAGCAGTACCAGCGCTGGGCCAACCGCTGCGGCGTGATTCCGCGCGAGAAAATCCTAGCGCTAATGGAAGCACAGGGCGAGACCGCGTTCTGGGAAGAGGAAAAGCAGAACTGACGCAACACATCGATGACAGCCCATGACTGACGGAAGTCCCCGTTGCTGTGCGCAGCGCCAGGCCGGTGAGCCGGCGGCGACGGCCGGGTCGGCCGTGGCGCTCACACCCAGTCCGACGCCAATCGCGCGCCGCTGGAGCCGGTCGATTGGCGGCTCCTTCTCGATGGGGTCCGACGACAAGCGCTTTCCCGATGACGGCGAAGGACCGGTGCGGAAGGTAAGCGTTGCCGCATTTGCGATCGCCTGCTACGCCGTCAGCAATCTGCAGTTCGCAGAGTTTGTTCGAGCGACCGGCTACACCACCGACGCCGAACGATGTGGCTGGAGCTTCGTGTTCGAAGGGTTGCTATCGGAGGAGGCGAAACGGACGTCGACAAATCGTGCGGCCGAAATGCCGTGGTGGGTGGCGGTGCCGCACGCCTATTGGGCCCAGCCGGAGGGACCGCACTCTACGATCCTCGAGCGACCCGATCATCCCGTCGTGCACATCTCCTGGAATGACGCCAAGGCTTATTGCCAGTGGTCGCGAACGCGGCTGCCGACGGAAGCCGAATGGGAAATGGCCGCACGTGGCGGGCTGGAACACGCCGCCTATCCATGGGGCGACGAGCTGACGCCGGCAGGCGAGCATCGCTGCAATGTTTGGCAGGGACAATTCCCCAACCTCAATACCGCAGAAGACGGCTATCTCGGCACCGCGCCGGTTCATGCCTTCGAGGCAAACGGCTATGGCTTGTTCAACGTCGCCGGAAACGTCTGGGAATGGTGCGAGGACAGTTTTTCGCCGCTCTACCATCAGGTCACGGCGACTGAAAATCCCTTCCACAGCGCGCCAGCATCTAGTCGCTCGCTGCGCGGCGGCTCGTTCCTTTGCCACGAATCCTACTGCAACCGCTATCGCGTGGCCGCACGCAGCTCGAACATACCGGATAGCTCTGCAAGCAATATCGGATTTCGGGTCGCGCGCTGCGGTTTAAGTTGAATGACTTCAAACCACGTCGCGTTCGGAATGCTATGCTTGTGCGCGTGCAGTAGCGCAATTGAACACCTTCGGCGACGCGGCTGCGAGCATGACAATGACCATCGCAACTGGTCACTCCACCCGTTCCCGTCGCTCAAGTGAGCTCGAAGCTCGACGAGCTACAGGACGTCTTGCAAGCGCTTACTAGGCAGCCGCTGAGAATGGCGCCGATTGTGGCAACAGCGATAGACGAAATCCGCTGCTGCTGGGGGCAGGCAGGTTTAGCTGCATGTTGCGGCGCAGTGTGCACTGACGCTATTGGGAGAGCCCTCTGATGATGTCGCTTGCCGTCGCTTTGCCCGGCGTGTCAAACGGCACGCTTTATCGCGGCGCCCGATTAGCCGGGTGAACCGGCTTTGGTACGGGCGGTTCAGGCTCCACCTCAAGCTTCGGTTCGGTCGGAATGACCTGCGCACCGGCTGCCCGTGCGGCCTCTCCGGTGGTGCTGTAGTTGGCGATCACGGGGTGCTGTACCTTCGGCTTGTTCCACGGTCCGTGGTCGACGATCAGCATACCGAGCACGCCGAAAATCGCGACCGCAATCGCAACCTTCAATGGTGCGCCGCCACTTCTGATCAGTTGATCTTCAGTCAATTCGGCCATCCGAAATCCACTTTTGATTTCCTCCGAACAAATCAAATCCCGACGACGGCGAAAGTTCCTTATCGGTTGCCAGAGACGTACCTTTGGAACAAGTGGCTTGGCCCACGCATTGTCGGAACGTCAGCCGCCCCTCGGCGAGTGCCGAGCGATCGAGTGAGTTGCAAATTGTGAATGAAACCTCAGGACCATCGCAGCCCGGCATGGGGGAACGCGCCATCGACACAGCGACCGATGTGTCACGCACGCTGACGGAAGTATCCGTTGCGCTGCAGGCCGCAGTCGGTCGTCTGAGCGATGCGATCACGGCAGCGCGGAAACCGGGAATGCCGCTCTCGACCATCAGCGCAATCACTCGTGAAGCGCCGCTCGCCAGCCTGTTCGTCGCCTTTCTGTTCGGTGTCGCGATTGGACGTCGCCGCTAGCGCGCCCCTCATAACTTGCCTTTCGTCGAATCCTTTGCGGCCGACACGACGCCGCCGGTGATTTGTCGCATATGTTCGCCGGCGTTGGTGAACTGGCTGCGCAGGAACTCAGACTGGATCTGCATCGCTTCCTGGAGATCGGTTGCATGGACCAGCTTTCGGGCATGCTCGAACGCTGCCTTCATGTTCTGTTCGGTGAACGACAGCGCCTGCTTGGAAATTTCCGTACCCGCACCCGGCATCGACGTCATGGACTTTCCGGCGGCATCGAAGAACATACCGAACGCCTTTTCTGCCTGATCGATGGTTCTCTCGGCCAGTTCGCGCAGCTCGGCCGGGACTTCGAGTTTCGGTTCAGTCATGGTCGCTTCTCCAATGTCGACATCGGCAGGTTAGCATAATTCCCGGCTGCGTCTGCGCCATATTGGACCGGGCTCCGCCATAGACCTCGGTGGCAGTCGGGCCTCCTGGCCGGCCCAATTTCTGGCGAACGGCCCAAGGAATGATTTCCTTCGCGACCCGTAGCCATACGGGTGTGGCGCCCGATTCCAATGGTGGCAACAGTGTGGCATAGTGATTCGGGTAAGGGATCGGCTGTGGTGGCGTTGCGTCTCTGGTTTAAGTCTCTCTTGGGACATGGAGATAAGATGCTGCAAACAATTCGACCGACGCCAACCTGCACGCGCTTTCAAACCAGCATAGAAATGCCGTGCATGAAATGCGGCGCACAGATGCGGTTGGCCACGATCGAGCCGCGCGATCAGAATTACGACGTGCTGACCTACCGCTGCACGCCTTGCGACTCCGGCGAGAGCTTCCTGAAGGCGCGCTGATTACGACCCGTTCAGCACGGCGCTTCCAGCCTGCGTCAGGACGATCCCTTCGTCGCGCACTTCGACCAGGCCGAGATCTGTCAATGTTCTCAAGTCTTCGTCGCTGACCGGCGTCAGTTTCAGCCGGCGAGCCTGAATGTCCCGCAACGTCCAGCGAAGACCGATAGCCTTCTCGAGGCCGAATTCAGCGAAAGGATTTTCTGCCATTCGCTTCCAACCATTGGACCATGGAGATCAGACTCGTGTTTCCCGCCATTCGCGGCACCCGATAATGCGGAAATGCCCGCCAAGTTCCCTGACGAGCGATCAACTCCGGAAATGACGGCCCTCGTTCAGTCCCGAAAGGCCGGCGCGGCTGCTCTTCTCAATAGCGATAGGGCTCGATGTCCAGCAACGGAAAAGCGCTGAATACGCTCGGCAGATTCGTCGCTGTCGCCGAATGGAGGTAAGACTTGTCGAGCTCGGCAAAGCGGGTGACGCCGAGTAGCCCGAGACAACGGATCACTTCGTCTTCCAGCAATTCAAGCATCCGCACGATGCCGGCCTCGCCTGCGGCCGCGAGTGCCCAGCATTGCAGACGGCCGATGCCGACCAGATCGGCGCCGGAGGCAATCGCCTTTACGATGTCGGTACCGCGGCAGAACGAGCCGTCGACCATGATCCTGGCGCGACCGGCAACCGCGTCGACGATTTCCGGCAAGACGTGCATCGCACCGCGTCCGTGGTCGAGCTGACGGCCGCCATGGTTCGACACATAGATCCAGTCCACGCCATGATCGAGCGCGATGGCCGCGTCTTCCGCGGTGGCGATGCCCTTGATCACCAGCGGAATTTTATACTTATCCTTGATCAGTTTCACCGTGCGCCATTCCAGCCCTTTCTGGAAGTCGCCGCCTGTGGCCCGGATGCGGCTTTCGCGGACATACCGCTTGGCAATGTCGCGCTCGCGCCGGCTGTAGTGCGCGGTATCGACCGTCAGGCAAAACGCGGCATAACCATTCTCGATAGAGCGGTTGACAACGTCTTCGACAAAGGCGTCGTCGCCGCGGACATAGAGCTGATAGATACGCAATGCGCCGGGTGCAGCTTTGGCCGTCGCTTCCAGCCCCGGTTCGGACACCGAACTCAACATGTGAGCGGCACCGAACTGCCCTGCTCCGCGCGCGACGGCAGCGCCTGAATCGGGATCGAAAATCTCGAGCGCGCCGACCGGCGCGATCATGACTGGCAAACGCAGGCGGCGGCCGAATACCTCGGTCGATGCGTCGACGTCGACCACATTGCGCAGTACCCGCGGCCGAAATGCAATCTCGTCGAGCGCCATGCGGTTGCGACGCATGGTGGTCTCCGTCTCGGAGGCCCCGACGATATAGTCCCAAGCGTTCTGGTTGAGTCGGGCGCGGGCTTTCCGGATGAATTCGTGCAGATTCTGGAATTCTTCGCCGCTGGCGCCGAGCTCGACATTCCGCGCCGGCCGCATGGGGGTCCCGTCGTTCATGGTGTTTCTCTCCCGCTTTGGCGGCACATTAGCCGCAGTAGAACGGAAAAATCTACCGCTTTGAATGGGTTAGCCGCGATGCAAAACGCAGGGATGTCATTCGCTTGAGAGATGCACCGGCATAGAGCGAAGATCGACACCGTTCAGGCCGTATTTCCCGTTTTCCCGAAAGCTCCCGCCTCGGCCAGCGCCGCGATACGTCGCTCATCATAGCCCAGGGTCTTTCGAAGCACGTCTCTTGTATGCTGGCCAAGCAGCGGCGCCGCCACGGGATCGACGGTTGGTGTCAAGCTCATTTGCAACGGCGTTTCAATGTTTGGGACGGCGCCAGCCGTCGGATGAGGAATCCGGCTGAGGCGATAGCGGTCGCGCACTTCCGGCGCGTTGAAGCCTTCCTCTACGGTGCGTAGATAGCCGACCGGTATGTTGGCCCTCTTCATCTTTGCCATCCAGTTCTCAAGGCTGTCACTGGCAAAGACGCTCGCGATGATGGCACGCAACTCTTCCCTGTTAACGGTTCGGTTTTTCCGATGCGCGAACCGGGGATCGGTGACGAGGTCCGCCCGATCGAGCACGTCGACCACCAGCCGGCGGTACAAGCGATCGTTGGCACAGGCCATGTAAAGCGGTCCGTCGGATGCCTGATAGACGCCGACGGTGGGCGAGCCGTTCGGCGAATTCCCGAAGCGGCCCGGATTCGCGCCGCTAATCAGATAGGCCATGCCGTAGAAACCGGTCATCGACACGGCGGTATCGATCAGCGCGACCTCGACCTGCTGGCCGCGCCCGATCCGGTCACGGGCGATCAGCGCCAGCAGGATTGCGTTGCATGCCGACATGCCCGTCGCCATATCGACGATCGGCGGACCAGTCCGCACCGGCTCCCCATCCGGAAAGCCGTTCAGCGACATGAAGCCGCTTTCGGCCTGCGTGATAGGATCGAAGCCCGGACGCAACGCGAACTCACCCTTGCGGCCATAGGCCGAGATCGAGCAATAGATCAGCCGCGGATTAGTCGGCGCGACGGAAGCATAGTCGAGACCGAACTTCTTCATCACGCCGCCGGAGAAATTCTCCACCACGACATCCGCTTTCGCGATCAGTTCCCGAGCGACTTCGAGCGCCGCAGCATTGTTGAAATCGAGCGTGATACTGCGCTTGTTGCGATTGAGGCTGAGGAAGGCTGCGCTCTCGCCACCGATTTCCGCGTGTTCATAGTGGCGGGTATCGTCGCCGCCGTCTGGGTTTTCGATCTTGATCACTTCGGCGCCGAAATCGGCCAGCGTTTGCGTGCAGGCCGGACCGGCAACGACTCTGGTGAAGTCAACGACCAGCAGACCATCTAGTGCGGTCGGTTCGCCGTTCGCGCGCGGCGTTCGCTCCGGCAATTGCGGTCTGGCAGTCATTTCCGGCATTTCCTCTTGTTATTCTGCCTGGCGAAACGAAGACTTCGCCGCGACAGCCATTCAAGACTTTCTTACCGGAACCAGACGGACAACACCAAACTCCGATTTTGCAGGGCGGGACCTTCCGCTGACATAGCTCTCAGCGCGACAGGCGTGCGGCGTTGCCTGATTGCGTAGGTACCCCAAAAAGACCGCCGCCCGCCCCTGGTTTGCATCCGGACGGGCGGGGTCTTATCGATGAGAGGTGCGGCGAATAGCGTTCGCCGCATCGTTATTTCTGCGGAAGCTCCCTCTTTCTACTCGGAGATCACTTCACCGGAGCCGCCAAGCTCGGCGGGAAAGTCCTTCAGTTTGGGCAGTCCATCCCGCATCGGCAGCACGGTCTCGGCGTAGTTGACGTGCACCCCCGGCGTGAACGGCAACGTCGGAAGAGTTGCGGCGAAGACATCGACCAGCCCGATCGTCGGATGATTGGTCATCAGGTGACCGCCGCACTCTGCACAATACTGGCGCTGGCTCATCGGCGTCTTCTCGAACGTCGCAACGTGTTGCGCCCCCGCCGTGATCCGTACCGCTTCCGGCTTCCACAGGCTGAACGCGTTCACCGGTCCGCCGGACCATGAGCGGCAGGAACGGCAATGGCAATAACCCATTCCTTCCGGTGCGCCCGTGACCTGGACCTCGACCGCACCGCAAAAGCAGCTTCCAGTATGCTTCATCATTCTTCCGCCTCCTTGCAGACAATGGAGAAGTGGTCAGCTAGACCTGCGCCAGGGGAACAACATCGAAACCCGCTCCCGTTATCGGAGATACTCCACGCCGAACACGGCGACAAGATCGCGCTCCTCCGGCATAATGCCGACAAGATGTAAGCCGTCGTCACCGCCGCAAACAGCAGATGCCGGCATTTGTTGTCGGGGCCGCCCAGAAGGCGATGATGAAGCCGAGATAGATCGGGTGCCGGAAAGCGGTAGAAGAACGGCGTCTGGAAGACTGGTGCCGGCATCTCGCGGCCTACGAGATTGTTGGCGACCTTATGCAATCCGAACAACTCGAAATGATTGATCAGGAAGGTGCTCGTGAACACGATGACCCAACCGACGAATGACAGCGTCGCGATCACCATGGCAATTTCGGGTTCTTGGACATTCCAGATGACTGCCGGCATCGGACGCCATTGCCAGAACAGCAACAGAAGCGTCAGGCTTGCACACAGTACGTAGTGCTGCGTTCGACAGACCTCGGAATAAACTGCGTCAACCAGTGTTTGAACGATTTGCGCGCCATAACGCTATGTTGAATGGCAAATAACAACATCAGCCCGAGATTGACGACAAGTGCCTTGAAAGTCCCCGATTTCGCCCCGGTATCGATCGCCTTCGGCACCGCGAGGCCCGAGACGAATCCGTCGCGTACAGAATCGTGAACGGAAATGTGAGATAGGCCACACCTCCGAACAGAAATGCAGTGAATCTTGGTATTCGATTGCCAGGCATCGCCGGGCCGAGGGTTTGAGTTTCCGTCATGAAGTTGGCTCCACTCCGGACAATGGAATTGGAACCCCCGGTTTTGGCAGGATGCACGGCAAGCGGCGACAGGTCTTTGCCTGACGCTTGACCTCTTCATGAGACGGACTTGATTGTCTCTTGAGAACGGATGCGATGGGACAAGTGAGATTCAACTTCGATAATCACATCCTGGACACCGATCGTCGCGAGCTGCGCCGCGGCAGCGAACTGGTGGCGATGCAGCCGCAAGTATTCGACTTGCTCGTTCACCTATTGAAGCACCGTGATCGCGTCGTCACCCGGGACGATCTCATTGCGCTGGTGTGGGGCGGACGGATCGTCTCGGACTCGACGCTGGACAGCCGGGTTAACGCCGCCCGAAACGCGATCGGCGACAACGGCAAGGAACAGAGACTCATCCGCACCATTCCGCGCAAGGGGCTTCGCTTCGTCGGCGACGTGAATGGGTCGTGCGACGCGCAGGCCACATCGTCAACTGAAGCAGAACAGCCGCGTGCGGGGCTCGTGCTGCCCGACCGGCCGGCGATAGCCGTACTGCCGTTCGACAATATGAGCGGCGACCGGGAGCAGGAGTATTTCTCCGACGGGATCAGCGAAGACATCATCACCGCTCTGTCGAAACTGCGCTGGTTTTTCGTGATAGCCCGCAACTCGTCGTTCACCTACAAGGGCAAGCCAGTCCACATGAGGCAGGTCGCGGCCGAGCTCGGCGTGCGCTACGTGCTGGAAGGCAGCGTGAGGAGAAGCGGCGATCGCGTGCGCATCACCGCGCAACTCAACGACACTACAACCGGCAGCCACATCTGGGCGGAGCATTACGACCGGGACCTGACCGACGTATTCGCCGTGCAGGACGAGATCACCGACGCCATCGTCGCCGCGATCGAGCCCCAGATTTATGCTGCAGAGAATTTTCGCAGCCGGCGCAAGCCACCCAATAGCGTGGACGCGTGGGACCTGGTGATGCGAGCATTGTCGCATCACTGGCGGGTGACGCGTCCCGACGGCCTCGCCGCGCAGGCCCTGCTGGAACGCGCCATTGCGATCGATCCGAACTACGGCCAGGCATTGGCCCTGTTCGCCACCAACCACATGTTCGGTGTGCATCTGGGCTGGACGGATCTTGCAGCCGCAGCACCCGTCGCCGAGCAAGCAGCATTGGCGGCGATTGCCGCCGACAGCGAGGATGCCTGGGCCCATACGGCCCTCGGTAGCGTGTATTTCTCCACGCGCCGGCTCGACCATTCGTTGGCCGAGTTCGAACTGGCGCTCCAGCTCAATCCGAATTTCTCCCTGGCGCAGGGCTATTATGCGCTGGCACTATCCTATACCGGGCGATGGATGGAGGCTTATGCGGCGACGCAACGCGCGATCCGGCAGAGCCCTCGCGACCCCTCTTCTGCGATCTATTACGGCGTTGCCGCCTACGCCCAGTTCGTCGGAAGGAACTATCAGGAAGCGATTGCTCTGGCGCGTGAAGCGACCCGTCAGCGCGGCGACCTCACCGGCGCCTATCGCGTGCTGACGGTCGCGGCCGGCATGAACGGCCAGATCGAACTCGCCCGGACCGCGCTTCAGGAACTGCGCCGGATCCAACCCAATATTTCGCTTGCCTGGATCGCGACGCAGCTACCCTGGAAGCTCGACGCCGATCGCGAGCACTACCTCGAAGGCTTTCGCCGCGCCGGGTTGGAATGAACTTCTGTGACCGGCCCTGATTACTGCTGCTTTTCCCAGAACGACAGCAATCCCTGCGAGGCCGAGCCTCCGATCACGCAGGGAATGCCGACTGCGACTTGCCCCAGCGCGGCCGCAGAGACGCAACCGAGCGCAACCGCGCCGACGCCGACCTGGCCCCAGAAACTGAGGTCGCGGCGGCTATCGGAGCCCTTGGTCTTGAGTTCATCCACGGCGGCCAGCGCATCCTTGCGCAGAGCTGCGATCTGCACTGTGTCCGCCGCCTCGACCACTTCGGCGAGCGGCGCCTTGACCGCCGCCGGTTGTCGGGCAAGTTCGCTGCGGAGATATTCGCGCAAGCTGGCATCGCGGATCGCGTAGCTTGCCAGCGTATAGCGCGCCATGCTTCCGACCGTCAGCTTGTCGATCGTGTCGCGGCTCTTGCTCCATGGCAGCATCTGGATAATGCGCTGGATCGGAGCATGCGAGCCGGTCGCAAAATAGTAGCCCCACAGCGTATCCAGCAAATCCTGGTTGCTCGCCAACGTGAGCGTCGTGTTCAGCTTCCGCTCGTCCTTGGCGAACGGATTCTTCGTGAGGGCGCCGCGCAACTTGTCCATCATGCCGGGCTTTACTTCTTCCAGCGGGATTTCGGTCAAGGTCGGTAGCTTGCCTGCGAGATAACTGTCGATCATAACCCGCCGGCCCGGCATTCGTGGTGCGACCCGGCGCAGGACATTTCTCCAATCCGGCAGCCCCGAATAGGCGATGGAGCGGACGATCACCCATTCGTCTTCCGGGCGGATGGGAAAGAAATTGGCAATGAGTTGCTCGGCCTTGGCCGGGTTGGAGCCAATCGCACCGGCGATAAAGCCGAGATAAATTCCGGCGTTCTCCGGCTCCTTGAACGTCTGCGAGTGAAACAGCACGCGCACGGCTGCCGGGACGCGTGCATAGTCCGGCTTGGCCCGATAGTTATAGATCCATTGCTGGACTACCCCAAGCGAGGCGCGCGGATCGACCTCCGGCGCCTTCTCTGCGTGCGCCGGCTGGACCAGCATCAGCGCGGCGGCAATGAAGGCGGCATATCGCATGTGATGCTCCTGCGAGCGTCGACGCCTGCGGTTCCTGCGCGAGCGTCCGAGCTCTCTCCATGGCGAAGCATGAAGTGTGCATTGCGACAATTCTGAGAAAATCAGCATTAACAGCAGACGTCAAAATTGCGGCACGCCACGAAAAACTCGCCCGCAACTCACCTTATCCCAGACATTTTTTCGCCCCGCAGGGGCAATTCGATCTCAGCCGATCAACTGGGAGTCCGGCGGGACGTGGAGATCCGACGCATCACGCAACGCAGCCGATCGTTCCGATCGGGGGTGACCATTTGCCGGCTTGCCGGCGCCCTCGGCTTAATTTTCGCAACACCGTTCGTCGCCGAAGCAGCGCCGCCCCCACCGGATACGATCATCGTCGAGGGCAACCGCCGCGTCGACGCCGAGACTATCCGCTCCTATTTTCGCCCCTCGCCCGATGGGCATTTCGATGATGCCGCACGTGATGCTGCGCTGAAAGCACTGATCGCAACGGGCCTGTTCGACAAAGTTTCCATCGAGCGCGCCGGTGATCGGCTTGTCGTGCATCTGTCCGAAGCGCCTGTACTCGACCGCGTCGCATTCGAAGGCAACAAGAAGGTCAAGGACACTGACCTCGCCGCCGCCATCGAATCCAAGCCGCGCGGCGCGCTGCAACGGGCCACCGTGCAGTCCGACGTCGGCCGCATCATCGAGGCATACCGGCGCGTCGGTCGCGCCGAGGTCAGCGTCGATCCGCAAATCATCGACCGCGGCAACGGCCGGGTCGACCTCATCTATGCCGTAACAGAGGGCGCAAAGACTCCGATACGGCAGATCGATTTCACGGGTAACAAGGCCTTCGGCAAGCGACAGCTCAGCGCCGTGATCAAGACCTCCGCCACCCATATGCTGAGTTTTCTGACCGGCGGCAACGTCTACGATCCCGACCGCGTCGCGCAAGACCAGGAACAGCTACGGCTTTACTACCGCAGCAAGGGCTATGCCGATGTCAGCGTGTCACCGGCGAAGGCCGAGTATGATCCGGCGGCAAAGGGCTTCACGCTGAACTTCGCAATCGACGAAGGCCCGCTTTATCACTTCCGGGAAGTCATCGTTGCCTGCAACGTTCCGGGCATGGATTGCGACAAGCTTCGTGCCCTTCCCACCGCGCATCCAGGCGCGGTGTTCGACGGCAATGCCGTGGACAAGTCCACCGAGCTTCTGGCGATCGAAATGGCAAAGCTCGGCTTTCCTTTTGCCCAGGCGACACCTCGCCTCACCCGCAATGCCGCCACGCAACGCATCGACGTCGCCTTCGTGATCGAACAGGGATCTCGAGCCTATATCGAGCGGATCGAAATTCGCGGCAACACGCGCACCCGCGACTACGTGATCCGGCGCGAATTCGATATCGCCGAAGGTGATCCCTACAACAAGACATTGATAGATCGGGCCGAACGGCGCCTGAAGAATTTGAACTACTTCAAGACGGTGAAAATATCGAACCGGCCTGGTTCAGCGCCCGATCATGTCATCCTCGATGTCGAGGCCGTTGACCAGGCGACCGGCGATTTCAATATCGCCGGCGGCTACTCGACCGTCGATGGCGCGCTCGTCGAGGTCAAAGTGGGCGAGCGCAATTTCTACGGCACGGGCAAAAATGTCCAAGCTTCCTTTACCCTCGGCCAATATGCGCGCGGGATCAACCTGGCCGCATCCGAACCCTATTTCCTCGGCACCAAAGTCGCGGCCGGAATTGAACTCTTCGGCCGTCAAACCGACGTGAGTAGCTACCAATCCTATGGCAGCACCACCTATGGTGCGAGACTGCAACTCGGTACGCCGATCACCGAGGAAATTGGCGTGCAGTGGCGCTACGCAATCTACAATCAGAACATCACGCTGTCGCCGAACGGTTCGGGCCTGACGCCTTCGCTGGCCGTCCGGCAGGCGGCGGCCGCCGGCCCGACCTGGGTCTCCGCCCCCGGCAGCACGACCACCTACAGCACGCTGGACAACACAAAGAGCCCGACCAGCGGAATCAGATCGGAGCTCAGCCAGGACCTGGCGGGACTGGGCGGCGACGTGAAGTTCCTGAAGACCACGGAAGACGTGCGCTATTACAAATCGCTCAATAGCGATCTGGTTGGCATGGTGCGCGCTCAGGGCGGCTACGTTACCGGTTGGGGCGGCCAGCAGGTACCGCTGATGAATAACTTCTTCGGCGGCCCGACCATGGTGCGTGGCTTTGCCCCGAACGGATTCGGCCCACGCGACCTCACGCCCGGCACCACGATGGACAATGTCGGCGGCAGCGCCTATTGGGCAACGACCGCCGAACTGCAGAGCGCGATCCCTGGCGTGCCCAACGAATACGGTCTCAGGGCCACGGCCTTCGTCGATGCCGGCAGCGTATTCCGCTACAGCGGATCGACGGCATCGCTTCAGGTCGCGAACAAGAATGTCGTACGCTCGTCGGTCGGCGCCGGTCTGACCTGGGCCTCCCCGTTCGGCGCCTTGACCGTCGACTACGCCGTGCCGTTGACGAAGGCGGCCTACGATGTGGTCCAGCCCTTACGATTCAGCGCGGGAGGGTTTTGACCGGCATGGGATGTCGCAAACCCATACAACAGCGCCAAACGATCGATGCATTCGCGCAATCGCCTTGAAAAATAGTCATGCCATCGCCTGATGCGCAGTCCCCTCCGCTCGCCAACCTGCTCCATGGTCATTCCCTGGACCAGGACATCATGCACCAGCGCGGAGCCCTCCGCGCCGAGCTCGCGCTCGGCGCGGTTCAACCGCAGCACGGCCTTGCGTTGGCCTTCGGTCATCGGTTCGCGCTGCTGCCCGCCATCGACATATTCCCCGGTCGGATCGACCGCACGTTCGGCACTCTCCCAGTCGCTCTGGAACGCCCTCCCGGCCCGATACTGCTGCGGCCTCGCCGCACTCAGCATCGATAATGCAGAAAAAGCGCTCACCCTCTTCCTTGATGATGTGGCTAGTCTAGATCGGCTTCACCGAACCATACGGAATTCATCGCGCTGCTCAAAAGAGTTATCACAGTGAAAATGGATTACGCCCGACAGCTCGCGCTCGCGAGTGACCTTTCAGAAGCGACAGCATTGCAATTTGCATATTGCCGAGCACAAGTTGAAATAGCGACTGATCTTATTCGCATAGTTTCAGATTCGATTGCGGAGCAGACAAACAGCAGGTCTGCGTCAATCTAGCTGTGATCAGGATCATGTTTATCGATGGCCGCTTCTGTCGCTTGGCTTGAGCGCGACCTCGACAATCTTTCGATGCACTCAACGTCTTCTCTCAGTTTCTTCAGTTCGAAATAGGCTTTGGTGAACTTGAAATTTGCAGGAATAGCCGGTGCGGGGGGAATGTCCGGGATGGCCCTCTCCGCGGCCTCCCGCGCGCTCTCGGAACGTATCTCGGCGCCCATGATCCGGCCGCCCCAATGACCTCGCGCCTCTTGGTGCTCATGACGGGCGATTACAGCGCCCTTGGGGCAACAGGCAACGCCACTAGGATTAGAGGCCCGGAACGCCACCACACCACGGCTACGTCAATGTGCAATCTATTCGATCACCACGAACCAGGAAGCGATCCGAGCGGCTGTTCCAGGTGATGAATCCTTACGCAGGTAACCTGCCGCCGATGCCGGGGGTGTTTCCTGGCTATCTCGCGCCCGTCGTCCGCAATGTCGGCGCCGTGCGCGAGCTCGTCCTGATGCGCTGGAGCATGCCGCCTCCGCCCACGACCGGCGGGCCGCTGGTCACGAACATCCGCAACACCTCGTGTCCGCACTGGCGCAGCCGCTTACGCGAAGAGGTCAGCGGGGTCTAGGACGCCGATCGGGATCCGTCTGGCTTGTTGTCGGAGGCCCGCCGCCACCGGCGGCTCCGCCGCCGTCGCCGGGCGGCGACATCGTGGCTCCCGTGGTGCCAGTCTGACCCACCCCTGTTCCCATTGGTGAGCCCGTGCCCCTCCCCGTTCCCGAGGTCGCCGCGCCAGTACCTGTGCTGGGACCAGCACCCGCGCTGCCACCAGCACCTGCGCCGGGCCCACCGCCCGCACCAGCACCAGCTCCACCGGCCGTACCCGCACCAGCTCCACCACCCGTACCCGCACCAGCTCCACCACCCGTACCGCCAGCTCCACCAGCCGTACCCGCACCAGCCCCGCCGCCCGCGCCTGCGCCCCCAGCTCCGCCGACCCCGGCACCGCCTCCGCCGGCACCGCCGCCCCCTGCACCTTGGCCGACAGCTAACGTTGAGCCGAGCGCAAAGAACAATGCTACCGCGATTGCTGATGCTTTCATGACGATCTCCTTATAGCTGTGGAAGCCCCATAGCTGTGGAAGCTCCGGAAATTTTCATTCGCTGCTTTCGTTCCTATTTTGCTGCGGCCAAATGCGCGAGCGGCTCCTTCGCGCAATAGGAAGCTTTCCTGGCGCGGAGCTTAGGGAACAGCAATGATCGCGTGGCGCGACGCAGGGAGAAAGACATGACATCGAAGTCAAAGAACCCTCTACGGCCCGAAGACTTTCCCTTGGATGTCGAAGGTCAGAAGATAAAGAGGACTTCTCGCCGGAGACCTATCCGGATGGTGCGCGGCCAACGATCATCGTCCTGACCGACGATACGTTGGCTACGCGGACGGCTTGCACGCGCTGATGGATCCCGCGGCATCAGCTATTTGCTTTTGGGTGATGAGGGTGCCCTCACTACCTATCGGAGCAGTCCCGCTACCGTCGGGAAAATGTTGCGATCTTTGGAACCGGGGGCTCGGCGACGCGTCGAATCCAAGCTTCCGGCCGATGCCCCCAAAGCCCCCTGGCCGGAAGAAAACCTGCTCACAGGTTGACGGCCCAGAGGTACGCCCTGGGGCCGTTTTGGCTCGCTGGATCGTGGGTGGCGCCATGCACTTCAGCCGCATTGCTCCCGCGACGCAGGAGCTAGAGATATGGAGCGCGAGCGAGCGCGGCTTTTCGTTCGTAATCAGCAACGAGAGTAGCGATGGGCCCGGACTTCACGGCACGCCCGGCTTTGTAGCTTCATGGCGCCCTATCCATATTAACAAGCCTGCGATCAGGGTGAGCGGATCACCCTTTAGGACGTTTGCCGAAGCCGAGAAGGCCTGTGAGGCCATGTTGGCGATCCTGACCAGATAGCTTCGGCGGCAGCCGACGCAAGCTGAAGGGGGACCAATGACTATTTTCGTTTGCGTCAACATCAGCAAGCAGATCGGAGACGAAATCACGTCAAGGTATTCGCAACTTTGATGCCGCAGAAAAGTGGTTCGAGGACGATCCTGAAGGCGCCCGACAACCTGCTTTTGCCCGTCGGCGGTAAAACGCCAAGGTGGTAGCCGCCGCGTGAATGTTCGAACACGTTCGAATTTGGCGGTATCGTAATCTCGATTCGGGGCGCATAGTGAGCAGATGATAGAGACGCATCATCGGACCTGCACTTGCGGGGCGGTCTATAGCCGCACCGAATCTATGGCGGCGGAACGCCAGATCAGCAGCTTTGAGTGCGCAGTCTGTAGCAAGACCATGGAAACTTGGAACACTGCCTGGGTACCGTCTTTTCGACTGATAGCAGGTCCTGTTAGGGTGCCGCAGAGCAGCCGAGGCACGACGTTGCCGGACGACATGCGCCGGGCCTTACTAGATCACCACCGGAATGGTTAGTTCAGGCCGCGTATGATTCTTGGGGGAATTGGGCGTATGCCACGCCAGCGGAAAATCACTCTCGGGGAGATGCGCGAGTCTGGCCCTACCCGGCTCATCGTCTGCTGCGGCGGCGGGTGGCTGACAAGGACTGGCAGCGCAAGTTCGCGGATCCTATACCGCTGCCAGACGGGCGAAGCTCGTCGCGTTATGAGACGCCCGCCGACTACATCACGGTGCTTCCAAACCACGAACAGAACCGGCCCGAATGGCAAGCGGCTATCCATCGCCTGATCGGCGCTGCTGAACGCCGGGACTTCCTGATGCACGCGCGGATCGGGATGCTGCGCGCATTGAACGCCGGCAAGCCGAACTCAGATGTCACGCGAGGGGTGAGGCAAGGGAAGGCATATAGGATGAAAGGCTTGCTCTGCGAGGGTAGCGGCTGGGACTCTGAGAACCATCCGGACCAGCCGTGGGAAGGTGACCACGCCTGCGGCTGCGGCGGTGCTGGTGCCCCCTGCCCGACCTGCAACTCGCCGGCCGAGGGCGAGCGGCCTCGGCTGCCGCCCGGCTTCAAGACGGTGCTCGGCGACGAGGACGGCTACCGGCACTGAGCCGGAGGGCGTGGCGCTTGAGCACGAGGTGATCGGCTCAGAATAAAAATGGCCCCAGCGCGAGGTTCTGCGCCAAGGCCATCAAAGTATTCCATTTCAAATTGCCAGACAGGGTAGTGGGTACCCGTCTGGCGTACCGATACAAGTGGGAAAAGATGGCAATGTCTGCCCAATAGTGAACATAGCGCGGAAAGCCCGCCAGCCGTGTGTCAGCCCGTCCTTGGGAACCTCCAACCTTGCTGAGAGTCGATTCCGTCGCTCCCGGCGGATCGTGGAGCCAAGCCGGGAGAAAGTGGCGGCCCCAGCTTGCGCTGGAAACCTAGCTGGGGCCGTTCCGGCGGAGAGCAAGGAACGATAATCACGGCGCCAATTTTACCCGTGCACTCAAGACAACGAGGAGCCGCCATGATGATCCGCTTTGCTTGCCTAGGGACCTTCTTTGTAGCTTTTGCTCTTGCCGAACCAGCTTTGGCCGCGGGCGGATGTGGAGTCGGGTGCAGCAGCACGTCTGAAGGGGCTTGTGTCCGCGATGGATGGCAGCAAGCTTTGCCCGTTCGGAACGTGTGCCCGGCCACATCCCAGCCATCTCCCCCTTGCGGCCCATATCACCGATGGAGTCGGCAATCCATGTCGTGCGTTGTGCGTTGAATCGATCGGTTAGCGGCCCCGGCAATACGCAACGCACCGGGGCCGCCAGTCACTGGAGATTGCCTCAGCCGGGGGCGTGAGGAGGGATGCAACCGGGGGAGCAGAGACTAGGCCCACGTCCGGCTCCTCGTCTGTCCGGCCGCTGACAAGGGGTAGGCTCGCCAGCGTGAACGCCGGATGACTGCGCCGATCAACCTACCCTGAGGTTTTCGGCGGATTCCTTTCCGCGGTTTGCTAAGACTTCGTAGCTCACTTTTGCGCCCTCATTCAGACTGCTCAAACCTGCTCTCTCGACGGCCGAGATATGGACGAATACGTCCTTGCCGCCATTGTCGGGCTGAATAAATCCATAGCCCTTTGTCGCGTTGAACCACTTCACTGTCCCTGTCGCCACGTCAATTCTCCCGATCGATTCGAAACACGGAATGATGGTGACAGAAACCCGGCAAAAGAAAGGGCCCGCGGAGGTAATCGTTGCACGCAAAAGCCGCCGCTGGGTTGAGACAGCGACGGCTCTACGCATTACTCTCGCGAGTGATGACCTCCGCGATTGCTTTGAGCTTACGGGCCCGAAGTTAACGAGGGGTTGTTGTGTCGGCTCAGACGCCATCGCTCAAACCTGAGCCCGTAGCGGGCAATCGTCATGTTTCGCTTGGACGGCAACAGGACGATGAATATCCTACACCGCGATTACATCGAGCGGTTGAGGCTTAGTGAGATTTCGAGATCGCCCGTTGCAGCGTGCGAACTAAATCCTCCGCAGCCTCTGCCATCGTGTCTTTTTTTCTCAAATGCTTAATCATCGCGACTAGCGTGTTGATCAAGACGACTTGGGCCATCGGCGGCGAAATCTGTCTTTTAGCCAAGAGCGCACGGATGTCTCGCGTAAACGCGCCGCATTCGACTTCGTCGGCCTTCGTCATCTCTCTCCGCACTTCAGTACTCCAGCCAGTGAAAAGAGTTGGGATTCCAGACACGCCTGATTCGTCAGGCAGGCTGGTGGCGGGTGGGTGGCAAAAAGCCGTCGCTATGACGATCTTCGTGACGGCTAACTGCCCTAGGGGTTAATGGATCGTTACTGGCTGAGCTGGACACGATGCCATGATCGAACTGATCCGCCGCCGTGATCCTCATCGTCCCGACCGCTGGCACGGCAACGGTGCTGCACCGGCTAATCACCGTTCTTGATCGAGACAAGTTGTCCACGCTCTCGATCGCATGAAACGGCGCCGGACCATGCGGCTCGTGCAATGAAGCGGCCCCGGTGCAACGCACCGGGGCCGCCGCACTGGAGATACCCCGGCTAGGGGCTTTGAGGGCGTTCATGCGGCCCGCCTATCGCGGATTCCTGGCGAGGGACCGCTTCGGGAGTTTTGTCACAGTCGCCGACTCTGAGCAAAGTGACCGCACCAGGTCATCGTTCCCTCTTTCTGCCAGGGGCGAATAGCAGCAGAAGACCAGCCCGAGCCACACACACCGGCTCCCGGGGCCATGTGTCAAGGTGGAGAAACTGATTAATTTGAAGGCTTCCGGCGCCCATTATCGCGAGGATGGCGAACGTTCTCATGAAATTCTTCCCCAGACCCTCTGCACCTGGACCGCAGACCACTTGCCCTGCCCGCGCGCTGTCGGAATGCCGGCAGCGTTCAAGCCATCTGCAATGGACCTGAGGCTCGTAGCGCCGCCCGCCTGTAGCTCTCGGATAGTTGGGCCGATATCGGCCGCTACAGCGGCCCGCTGAATCTCTGTGGTGATGGTGACGCGTAAGCCGTCAGCACGATAACGAACACCCCCAAGCCTCTTGCCACGAGCCTTAGAGGCTGCCAAGGCGTCCTTGGTGCGTTTGCTGATCATCCGCCGCTCTTCCTCAGCCACCATTGCCATGATGCCTACAGTCAGCCGATTGGCGTTCGGCATATCGGCCGCAACGAAGTCGACACCGGCCTTCTCCAGGCCCAGGAGGAAGTGAGCATCGCGCGATAGCCGGTCCAGTTTGGCAATGACCAGCTTGGCGCCGTGAAGCCGGCAGGCTTCCAGCGCCTTGGCAAGCTGGGGCCGATCGGTACGCTTAGGCGATCCGACAATTGCCATTAATGATAGGCGATGTCCGACAACATCTACAAATTTTCGTCAAACAAAAAGGACCGATCCGAGGCGGTTCAAAATGATTGTCGATGCGAGGCCGCGAAAGCGTATGTGGCGTTACTTTGCTGGACTCGTCTTTGTCTGCGCATTGTTGGGCTCCTTGGCCGCTCAGAAGTCAACTCCGTGGCCGAAGCTGAAATCCGCACTGGCCGTCCCGAGCCCGGCGTCCATTTCGGTACGCGTGATCGACGGCGACACCATCAGCTTAGAGGACGGTAAGCCGAATGTTCGTCTCGTTTCAACGCCCCAGAAACAGAAAGCCGAGCCAGATGCGAAGCGGAGCGCCAAAAAGGTGAGGCTGCCAAGCAGAGGCTCCGCGAAATGGTTAGCAACGGACGATCAGACTTTGAGCAAGTTTGCCTGTTCGTGCGCGCCCGGTACGGAAGGAACAAACGTTTGTAACTTCGGCCGCCGCTGCGGCACTCTTCGAGTAAATGGCGTAGATGTCGGATCGACTTTGATCAATGAAGGCTCGGCAGTTCGCTTTGCATGCAGCACTACAAATTGTCCAACTCCCGCGCCCTTGGTGTTGAAATTTTGCCCTGCCGATGGCGCGCGAGCGGACTCGTTTGAGGCTTGGAGGTTCCTCGAACGAGCCCGCAACCGCCACCGCTGCTTTGATACCGCGCAGAAGACCCTTACAAATCCCGGCAACAGAGTCGGTAACGAAGCGCACACAAAGATGCGAAACTGATGCGATGTGGTAACAGAGTTACAGTCGCTTGTGTGCCGTTGCCTGAAACGAACAAGTCGGAAAGCACGCCGATCGCATCAAGTCTGCAATCCAGCAACTCCTCGAGACATGCGCAGGATAAGGCAATCAGCCAGGCTGGGTACGCGAACTGCTGGCCGCCGGAAGAGACCTGGATGATTTTAGGATACAAGTACGGAGCTAATCTGAAAGCTATCGGAAGACCGCCTTGTAGTTTCTGTTGTGGTTCCAGATTCAACTTGAAGCGCGGACATCAAGCTAACTATCTGAGTTTACAAGCCTGCTCACAGAAAGTTACTTCCCGTTTGACCAACGATTGTGTATCGCCGGAATGAAAGCGATTTGCTTCAAATCTTATAGCCTGAGGTGACGTCATGATCAGGCCAGAGCACCTGCAAGAGCAACGGGCGCGAGCTCAACGTCTGGTGAAGGGCATTCTTGACCGTGGCCATCGACCGGCTCTGGGCCTCGGTCGCGATGAAGCCAACGCGCGTGGACCAGTGGGATGCAACTTTAAGGTTTAGGCCCGCGGCAGGGCAATTACGGCTAGGATGGCGACTATGAGCACGATGACTAAAATTGCGGCGATGGCTAGCTGACCTTCCGCGTTGGCACTCATGCCCCACAAATGGACTGACAACTTATCTGACATGGCAAGCTTCTCCGTCGCGCGAGACGATTGTTGTCCCGCTCCAACTCCGCCCGACGCCTCCCACAGGCAATTTCTGATATTCCGAAATTGAAGTCAAGCTTGATTTCGGATAATCGGAACTGCTATCGTTTCCGAAATTCGGGAAAAGGTGTGACATGCTGGACATCAAGTTGATCGAGCGAGGCCTGGAAAAGCCGGGCAAGACCAAGGGTGGGCTGGCGGCCGCGATGGGCGTTCGCCCCGGCGCGGTTTCTGAAATTCTTTCCGGGATCCGCCTGATCAAGGCATCCGAAATCGCGCCGATCATGGAATATCTCGAACTGAACTCGGTGCCGATCATGGGCCGCGTCGGCGCCGGCGCCTCAATCGAGCCGGAACACGAGCAGGTGCCGCCGGAAGGCCTCGGCGAAATCGAGTTGCCTTTCCCGATCGCGGAAGAAACCATCGCCTTCGAGGTGGCCGGCGACTCTATGCTACCAAAGTACGAGAATGGCGATGTTATCGTGGTCTATCGCGAACAGCGCCATCCGCTGTCGAGCTTCTACGGAGAGGAAGCCGCGGTTCGCCTGAAAACCGGCGAGCGCTATCTGAAGACGATCGAGCGCGGAAAATCCCCTGCGTTGGTCAACCTGACGAGCTTCAATGCCAAGCCGATCATCGGCGTAAAGTTGGAATGGATCGGCGAGATCTGCGTCACCCTGCCGAGGGGCCAGATCGAACGACTGCGGAACAAGGCGGCGCGGGCTCGCAAGGCGATAAAGGCGACCGGACGACGCACGCCGGATAAATAGCAATCGCCGTTGCGAATTCCGAATCGGCTCTGCCGGCATCAAGGTAGCCGCCGTGGGTCGATTTCTGCTTTGCGCCTGCACTATCGATCATATGCCCGGTATGGGGCCGGACCGTCAGCACGCAGTATTTCGTCGTGATGATCGACTAACGGCCGCCGCGGTCGCGAGGCCATCGTCGATCCGCAAATCACCAGACGCAAGGTCGTCGTCTCCCGGTCGCGTCGGGTGAATACCGCAATATCAGCTTCGTCCATGAAATCGCGGATTGCTCGGTCGAAGATATCACGGCCGACATTCTGAGCGAGGCGGCCCTTCCCGAAATCGGCGCGACGGGCGCTGGTCTACAGGCCAGCCATTTCGATCACGTCCGCGATCTGCGCAAGCACGAGAGAGCGTGATCACGTTCGGTCACGCTCTTCCCTCAAAACATTGTGATCGTTCGACGGGCTTCAATCGCCGACAACTTGCTTAATTATTCTTCACGCAAAGTCTATTCCGACTGGGCGGACAATCGCACTAGATTCGCGATTCGCTTCCTCCGACATGCAAAGTTCTTAGCCAAAAATGTATCCGTCAATGAAGGCCGAGCTCGCCGCGCGCGACCGCGATCTCCGACTCTGTCTCCTGCTTGGTATCGCGGCCTGGTTTCTCTTTCTGGATCACGTCCCGCACAATGCGGTGAGCCTGCTGACCATGCGCAATTTCGGCTTCAGCGGCGCCACCGATCTGTTCGTGTTCATCGGCGGCTATACTGCCGCAATCCTCTATGGAAGGATGATGCTTGAGCGCGGTTTTGTCGTGACCGCAACCCGCATCTTCAAGCGTCTGTGGCAGCTTTACGCTGCCTATGTCGTCTTGTTCGTGATCTACATCGAACTGATCGGATACGTCGCGCAGGTCCCGCGCACCAGAACTGATCGCCGAGTTCAACGTTACCGGGATCGTCGACCATACGATCCGAACGCTGATTCACGGCCTGCTGCTTCAAGCCAAGCCGCTCAACCTTGATGTTCTGCAACTGTTCATCGTGCTGATGGCGATCTTCCCGCTCGTTCTGTTCGGCATGGTGCGCCGACCGAACGTCACGATGGCGGGCTCGATTGGCCTTTACGTCGCAGCTCGCCAATTCGACTGGAATCTGTCTTCGTTCCCCGATGGAAAGTGGTACCTCAACCCATTCTGCTGGCAACTCCTGTTTGCGCTCGGCGCCTGGTTTGCCCTAGGCGGTGTGAATCGGATGCGCAGCCTGCGTACGCTTCAGGAGCTTCCGATCCTGCGCGCCGCTGCGTGGCTGTACCTTCTCTTTGCCCTTGCGGTGACCATGGCAGCGAAATTTCCCCAGGCCGGTATCGTTCCGGAGTTCCTGCGCACAGTCTTTTTACCCAACGACAAGGAAAATCTGGCCCCGCACAGGGTCCTTCACTTTCTCGCACTGGCTTTTCTCTTTGCCTACATAGTGCCGCGAGACTGGCCCGGATTCCGATGGCAGGTGTTGCAGCCGGTCATCACGTGCGGCCAGGAATGGCTGGCGGTCTTTTGTACCGGCGTGTTTCTTTCGTTTGCCGGACATCTCGTTCTGATCACTGGCCCGGATTTACTCGTCATGCACGTCCTGGTCAGCGTTACCGGGATTTCAATCATGACAGGCGTAGCCTACTACGTGTCGTGGTCGAAACGGCAGGACCACAAGCCCGCTTTCCGAGCTCATGCAATGAAGGGACTATCGGAGCAAGGCCGGTTTGCAAAGTAGTTCGCGCTGGTTCCTCGTCGCACCGTCGCCGGCCGTCCTCTCAATCCGCGGGGAAAGCCCCTTTTAGCCGCATCTCACTATCGCTCAATATGCCGGCGTCGAGCTTTCCCTCGGCCGAGGCCGCCATGGCGCAAGTAAAGATGCGATGGAACTGCGCGCCGTCGAAGGCAACCAGCAGCAGATCGACGCCGGCATTGAGCGAATCGACCACTGCAGTACAGACATCGCGTTGATAGATTGCCCCCATCACGAGGTCGTCGGTCATGACGACACCTTGATACTTCCATTTCTTGCGAATGATGCCGTCGACGACCAGTTTGGAATGCGACGCGGCGCGGTCCGGATCGACGGACGTCAGCGTTACATGCCCGATCATCAGTTGCGCTTTCGAACCGGCCAGCACCTTCCTGAACGGAATCCAGTCGGACGCTTCGAGTTCATCGAGAGGCGTATCCAAGTCGGCGCTGAAATGATGGGTATCGGCTCGCACGCGGCCGAGCCCCGGAAAATGCTTCACGGCAGCTCCGACGCCGGAGGCTTCGAGGCCGCTCACATAAGCTCGCGCGACCTCGGCGACCACCGCCGGATCATCGGAAATCGCGCGGCGGCCGATCAACGTGTTGAAGTCGAACCGGTTGCGCTTCAGTTCGGGTCGCAAATCCAGCACCGGCGCAAGATTCAGGGTGACACCGAGCGCCGCCAGCTCGTGCCCGTGGATGCGCCCGAATGCCTCTGCTTTCTCGGCGCGCACATCCGGGGCCAGGCTCGCAAGCGTCGATAGCGCCGGCAGCTTGGTCAAAGGCGGCGCCAGATGCGATACGATGCCGCCTTCCTGGTCGGCCGCAACGATCAGCGGCGGCAGGCCGGCAGCGCGCCGCTTTGCCTGCAGCGCCGAGATCTCGTCTTTCAGGCGCGCTGCCGACGATCCGGCGACATTATGCTTCGTGATGTAGATGCCCGCGATCAGCCCCTTCCCGGCAAGAACAGCCACCTCGGTGAATGACGAGTAGCCAACGATAAAATGCCGTCCAAGGCTTTGCACCTGTGCAGCGTCGGCCTGCAGAACGCGTTGCTTGCGCCATTCAAACGAAGCATGCGCACCGAGCATCGATAGCGAAGGCAGGCACCACAGCAGGATGAGCGTCCTCCCTGCGACGCCCCTTCTCCAATAACCGCAGCGGATGAGGATGACAGCAACAACGATGCTCACCGTGGCCAAAACGATATTTCCGGGCCCGCGCAGCGAAATCAGATAGGGGTCGTTCTTGTTGGCTGCCGCAAACACGAAGATGGCTCCAGCGAGCCAGACCAGGATGAGGCCAATACGTTTGAGAATTTTCATGAAGATCGATGGCGGTTACGCGAGAAGGCAGAACGAGACCATTGCCCGTATCAAACTTGCTTCGCCGAGGCGAGCGCATAAGCGCGACTGCACGGAAACTGCATAGAAATCCTGAACTCTTGCAGACGGCGCTCCAAGCAATTGCACAGCGGCGCTGGATAGTCCGTCAAGCAAATCAATGGCGATCATCGAATGCCCGTTCCCACAAGACTAGCTAACGACGGTTGGTGGCTATGCGAGCGCCCCGCGCCGGCAATGGTTTGCAATTTTCCAATCCAGACAGGTAACGCAATAATGGTCGATTTCACCGCGCCGGCGTCTAATCTCGGCTCCGCTCAGGAAGGCACCTTTGCCGCCAAAGCAGCAATCGTTCTTGCACTTGCTGCGCTGGCCGACTGGCTGTTCTATGGACACGGCATTGGAATATCGGCCGCCATCTTTGCGGTCGCCGTAGCCTGCGGCTCGCTGCTCGCCAACCTCGCCACTTTGAACCGAAAGCAGACGCTCAAGGCTGGCACTCTCCTGCTGATCGCCCTTGTCCCCGCTATCGAGGAATTCAACGTCGCGTCCCTGACCTTCATGGTGCTGGCTCTCGGCCTGGGCCTCCTGCTGACAACCAATCGCGATCGACATAGTCTCGCCGAACGAGCGGCAGCGCTGTGCGACCTCTATCTGGTCGGCCCGTTCAGATTTCTCCGCGATGCCATCGGCGCATTCAATCTGCCGTCACTGAAGACCGGCTTTGCCGTGTGGCTCATTCCCATAGCTCTCGGCGGCATCTTCGTGTTTCTGCTGGTATCGGCCAATCCATTGCTCGAGAAATGGATCAGCCTGCTGAACCCGGGTAACACGGCTTCTTACGTCAGCCTCGGACGCGTACTGTTTTGGATTGTGGCGCTGTCGATCGTATGGCCCTTTATCCACGTACGGTGGAGCGCCACGCGGCAGATGCCGGCTGGTTTGGCTGAAGCGGCGGCACTGGCGCAGGGAATGCCGTCCCGCCAAAACGACTTCTTCGGCGTTGCAACGATCCTGCGTTCGCTGATCCTGTTCAATCTGCTATTCGCCGTCCAAACCGTTCTTGACGTGGCCTATCTCTGGGGTAATGCGACTCTCCCTTCCGATATCAGCTACGCCTCCTACGCCCATCGAGGCGCCTATCCGCTGATTGTCACGGCGTTATTGGCAGCAGGTTTCGTCCTGGCCGCCATGAGGCCTGGCGGGCCGGCCGAGCAATCGAAAGTGATACGGCCGCTGGTCTATCTATGGGTGGCGCAGAATGTGCTGCTGGTGATGTCGTCGATCCTGCGCCTCGATCTCTATGTTCAAATCTATCTGCTGACCTGGTGGCGCATCGCGGCTTTCATCTGGATGGTGCTCGTCGCGGTGGGCCTTGTGCTCATCGTCGCTCGGATCGCTCTCAACCGCTCGAATGATTGGCTGATCCGCGCCAACCTCATCGCCCTGACGGCAACGCTCTACGTCTGCTCGCTGGTGAATTTTGCGGCCATCATCGCCGACTACAATGTCAGCCATAGCCGCGAAGCCGGCGGCAAGGGAGTATGGATCGACATGAACTATCTGGTGTCCCTCGGGCCGCAGGCCTTGCCTGCCATCGACCGGGCCATCGCCCTTCGCGGGTTCGATCCGGCCCTTGTTTCCCGCCGTAGTTGCCTTGTAGAACAGCAAAAGAAGGAAACGGCTTCCTGGCGCTCCTGGGGCTTTCGGCACTGGCGCCTCCAGCGTGTCCTGGAAACCCAACCAAAGAGTTCGACCGCAGGTTAGTTCGACTGCAAGCCGATTGCGCCGGGAGAGACGTTTGACGCACCGCATCCTCATCGTTGACGACGACCTGCATATACGCGAGGTCATCCGTGTTGCACTGAAGAAGGCTGGAATGACCGTCTTCGAGGCGCGCGACGGCAAGGAGGCGTTGACCCGCTTCGCCGCCGACAAGCCGGATCTGATCATTCTGGATATCGGCATGCCGGAATTCGACGGCCTGGATGTCTGCCGCGAAATCAGAAAGACCTCGGACGTACCGATCCTGTTTCTCTCCGCGCGCGACGATGAGATCGATCGCGTACTGGGCCTGGAGATCGGCGGAGACGATTATGTCACCAAACCCTTCAGCCCGCGCGAACTCGTAGCACGGGTAAACGTCATCCTGCGTCGCATCACGTCACGCGGGCAGGATGCAAAGGCGTCCACGGCCCCGCTGTCGCAAGGCAAGTTGTCCGTCGATCCTGCTCAGCATATTGCCGAGTTTGCGGGCAAGCCGCTGCGCCTGACGGCCATCGAGTTTGGAATCCTCCGGGCATTCCTGACACGGCCGACGCTCGTTTTCAGCCGCGAGCAGATCATGAGCGCCGCCTATCAGCTCAACATCCAGGTGTCGGATCGCACCATCGACAGCCACATCCGCAATATCCGCGCCAAGCTGTCTGCCGTGAACTGCGACAATGTCATCGAAACCATTCACGGCGTCGGCTTCAAGCTCGGGCGATGCGAGCTCCAGGCATGATGCCTCGCAGCGCTGAAAAATGGCGACCGTCGGTGGGACAAGTCATTTTTGCCGCGCTCGCCGCTGCGGCGACTTTACCGCTGGTTGGACTGTTCTTCTTCCGCCTCTATGACAATCAGCTCATTCACCAAACCCAGGCCGAGCTGATCGCTCAAAGCCGGGTGCTGGCGGCCGTCTATGCGCGGGAAGTGGAGAGCCGCCTGGGTGCCGGCATTGCGCTGGGTGCCGAAATTCCGCCCGAGGTGCGATCTAAGAGGGAAGACCAGCTTACACCGATCCGGCCCGCGCTCGATCTCGCCGCCGGCGCCGACCTGCTTCGGCGGCGGCCTGACGCAGTTCCGGCAAGCGCACCTGCATCGCAACCCTATGTCGAGATCGGCTCTCGGCTGATGCCGATCATCCGGGAAACCCAGAAAGTCACGCTGGCTGGCTTCCGCATCCTCGATCCCCGCGGCGTCGTGATTGCCGGGCGTGACGAGGTGGGCCAATCGTTGGCCCATATCGAGGAGATAGCCACAGCGCTCAAGGGACAATACCGGGCGGCCCTGCGGATCCGCAAACCCGACAAGCCGCCTCCTCCGATCTATTCGATCAGCCGTGGCGTCGGCGTCCACGTGTTCTCGGCAATGCCTGTCATCGTCAACAACCGCGTCGCAGGCGTGATCTATACGTCGAGGACCCCGAGCAACATCTTCGATCACCTCTATCAGGAACGCGGCAAGTTCATTCTGGCGGGACTTGCGGTTATTTTCGCGACCGTCATTATCGGCTTGGTTTTCTCCCGAACCATCACCCGCCCGATGCGCGAGCTGGTCGATCGCGCCGCGCGCATCAGCCGTGGCGACCGCGATGCATTCAAGCCGCTCGCCCATTACGGCACGCGCGAGTTCGCCCAGTTGTCGCACAGCTTCCTCGACATGGCCGAACAATTGTCACGGCGGTCAGACTACATCGCGACCTTCTCGGCGCACCTTACCCACGAACTGAAGTCGCCGTTGACATCGATCAAGGGCGCCGCCGAACTCCTGCTCGATTCCCTGGAAAGCAAGACAGATACTCTCACGCGGATGGAGCAGAAGAATTTCATATCGAACATTCTGGGGGACACCGGGCGCCTCGAAGCCATGACTCAGCGCTTACGCGAACTGGCGCGCGCCGAGGCCGCGCCTCAGAACGAGCATACCGAGCTGTCGCAGGTGATTGGCGGATTGAAGAGCCGATTCCCGACGCGGGCGATCGAGGCAGCCGGCAACCTTGAGCGCTCGATCGGCATGTCCAGCGAAAAGGCGCTGATCGTGCTGTCGCATCTGACCGACAACGCCATCCGCCACAACGCGAAGAGCGTGCGGCTCGAAGCGGTCGAGGAGAATGGATCCGTCAGAATGACGGTCAGCAATGACGGCGATCCGATATCGGAAGCGAACCGGGAGAAGATCTTCGACGCCTTCTTCACCACGCGCCGCGACACCGGCGGCACGGGAATGGGACTCTCGATCGTCCAGGCTATCATGACCAGCCACGGCGGATCGATCCGGCTCTTGCCATCCGACAAGGGCGCCGCGTTCGAACTCCAGTTTGCGGCTCCCTAGGCCCTTCGGTCAGACGCGCTCGATGATGATGGCCGGCGCCATGCCGCCGGCGGCGCACATCGTCACCAGCCCACGCTTGAGATCGCACCGCTCCAGCTCGTCGAGCACGGTGCCGATCAAGATCGAGCCGGTCGCCCCGATGGGATGACCGAGCGCGATCGAGCCGCCATTGACGTTGACCTTCTCACGATCAAGCTTGAGATCCCGGATGAACTTTTCGGCGACGACCGCAAAGGCCTCGTTGATCTCGAACAGGTCGATGTCGTCGAGCGTAAGGCCGGCTTTGGCCAGCACCTTGCGGGCGGCCGGCACCGGTGCATTCAGCATCAGGGTCGGAGAGTCGCCCATATTCGCCATAGCGACGACGCGGGCACGCGGCTTCAGGCCATGGGCTTTTGCGTAACCCGGCGACGCCAGCAGGATGGCCGCCGAGCCGTCGACGACGCCCGAGGAATTGCCGGCGTGGTGCACGAAATTGATGTCGAGATCAGGATATTTGTCCAGGATGAGCTTGCGATAGGTCGTGCCTTTATCGTCGAGCGGATAGTCCGCCACCGCCGGAAAGGCAGGCTTCAGGCCGGCCAGACCCTCGAGCGTGGTTTGCGGCCGCGGATACTCCTCGCGATCGAGCGCAAGGCTGCCGTCCTCGCGATAAACAGGCACGAGGCTCTTGTCGAAATGCCCGCCCTTGATGGCGGCTGCCGCCCGCTTCTGGCTTTCGAGGCCAAGCTCATCGACGTCCTGTCGCGTGATGCCTTCCAGCGTCGCAACCGCGTCGGCGCAGACGCCCTGATGCGATTGCGGATGCCGGGCGCGCAGGCGGAGATTGCCGTTGTCCATCATGAACGGTCCCTCGCCGCGACGGCCTTCCATCGACATCATCTCGGTGCCGCCGGCGATCACGAGATCCTCCGCACCAGACATGATCGAGCTGGCCGCCATGTTGACGCTGGTAATGCCCGATCCGCAGAACCGGTCCAGCGTCACCGCGCTGGCTCGCACGTCATAGCCGGCATCGAGCGCCGACATCCGGCCGAGATCGCCGCTCTGCTGACCGCGCTGCGAGCTGGTGCCCCAGATGATGTCGTCGACATCTGCGGTGTTGATGCCGGTGCGATCGGCCAGTGCGCGCAACACCGTGGCCCCGAGTTGCTGGGGGTGAATGCCCGACAGGGCGCCCTTGCCGGCCTTGCCGATGCCTCGCGGCGTCCTGCATGCGTCGATGATCAGCGCGTCAACCATGGTGTTGTCCTTTGCAGCCTGTTGATCGGCTGCATTTGCAGCCGCCCGGGTTATCGTGTCAGTCTAACGTCCTCGCAGCGCCAGAATCTTCTCCGCGGCGCGCAGATGCGGCTTGTCGATCATCTTGCCGTCGATCTTCACAACGCCTGACGTCGGATTGTCGTTGAACGCCTTGACGACCTTCTCCGACCAGGCGATTTCCTCCTCCGTCGGCATGAAAGCGGCATTGACGACATCGACATGCTTGGGATGGATCACCGCCTTGGCCAGGAACCCATCCTGCCGCGCGGCAATGGATTCTTCCTTGAGCGCGTCTAGATCGTTGATGTCGGTCGCAATCGTATCGATGGCGACAACGCCGGCAGCCGCCGCGCTGATCAGGCAGAGATCGCGCGCGAGCAGGAACGGACCATGGAACCGTCCGGCGGTTCGGTTGCGCGACGCGCTGAGCGACGCGGCGAGATCTTCGGCGCCCCACATCATGCCCCACAGCCGCGGGCTCATGTTCTCGAAGTCGAGCAACTTGAGCACGGCCCTCGCCGTTTCCGTCGCCACGGTGACGATCCTCGTCGATCCCTCTTCAATCTGGGCGGCGGCCTCGAAGGCATCTAGATAGAGCGACAGACGGTTTACGTCGGTGGCGCCGACGCATTTCGGCAGCACGATGCCGTCGGGTTGGCCAGGCATGACGGCGGCCAGGTCGCCGAGAGTGAGGCCAGTGTCGAGTGCGTTGACGCGAACATACATCTTCTGGCCGGGCTTCCGGGCTTCGAGCATCTCGCGCGCGGTGCGTCGCGCGCCGACCTTCTCCTCCGGCGCAATCGAATCCTCGAGGTCGAGGATCAGCGCGTCGGCCGCCGTCCTCTTGGCGCTCTCGAACTTGCGCAGGCTGTCGCCGGGAACGAACAGGAACGATCGCATTGGTTCACGCCTTCGGCTTGCAATGCATCAGGCCGGTCCGGCGGCAGCTTGCCACGACCTCGCCGCGTTGATTGGTCATGGTGTGCTCGAACTCCACGATGCCCTGGTTCGGCCTCGACTTGCTTTCGCGTTTGGAAATGATCTTGGTGTGTGCCTTCAGCGTATCGCCGTGGAACACCGGCTTTGCAAACTTGACGTCGGTCATGCCGAGATTGCCGATGGTGGTGCCGAGCGTCGTATCATAGACGCTCATGCCGATCATGATGCCAAGCGTATAAATGCTGTTGAACAGCCGCTGCCCGAACTCTGTGTTTTCAGCGAAATGCGCATCGATATGCAGCGGTTGCGGATTCATGGTGAGCAAACTGAACAGCGTGTTGTCCATCTCGGTCACCGTCCGGCTGAACTCATGATGGAATTCGCGGCCGACTTCGAACTCCTCGAAATACAATCCCGCCATCAACGTCCCCTGTAATTTGGCGTCCGCTTCTCGACGAACGCATTCAGCCCTTCCTGACAGTCCTCCGTCGTTGCAACGAGTGCAAAGCTCTCGGCGGCATTTTCGACCGAGCGGCGGAAATCCGCGTCGACCGCCCGCATGAAAGCATCGCGCCCGATCTTCATGACGATGGGCGATTTAGCGGCGAGCTTGCCCGCGAGCTGACGCGCGCGCTCGAGCGCGGTGCCTTTCGGCACCACTTCGCTGAGCAGGCCCATACGAAAGGCCGTCGCGGCATCGAAGGGCTCCCCCAGGAACAGCGGCCCGAAGGCTTGGTGCTTGCCAACCAGCCGCGGCAATTGCACGAAGTGAATGGCTGGGATCAGGCCGACATCGATTTCGGGATAGCCGAAGCTGCAGCCTTCGCCGGCAATGATCATGTCGCAGGAAATCGCAATCGTCATGCCGCCGGCGCGCACCGCGCCATCGATCGCAGCAATCGTCGGCTTGCCCATGCGATACTGGGTATCGTTGAGCGCGAAATACAGCCGTTCAAGGAATTTCTTGGTCTCAATGCCCGGCTTGCCTCTGATGATATCCAGATCGAGCCCGGCACAAAACACCTTGTGCGCGCTGCCGATGATGACGGCGCGCACCGCTTCGTCGTCTCTGGCTTTCGCCAGCGCCGCCAGCAACGCATCGATCAGGTCCATGCTCAGCGCATTGACCGGCGGGCGATCCAGCATGATCTCGGCAATATTGCCCGAGACGGAATAACGAACGAGATCGGTGCTCATGCTGTGCCTCCCTTGGCCTGGCGCACCGCGCCGGCCTCGACCAGATCATCGATGGCGCTGCGCACGAAACCGGCTTCCAGCAGCACCTCGTAACTGTCCTGGCCTATATCAGGTGCGGGGCGCAAGTCATCCTCGGAGAAGCTCGCAATACCCGGCGTTCGCGGTGAATACACCGGCCCGACGCCCGGCGTTTTCTGGCAGACGGCCGCTCCTATCGCCTCGACGTGGGCGTTGCGCAGCCATTCTCCGGGATTGAAGATCCGTTCGGCGATGAGATCGGCGGCGTGCAGTCGTGCAAGCCAGGCATCCGTCGGCTGCGCCAGAAACACATCCCGCAACTGTGGAATCAGCGCATCCACGGAATCTGCTCGCCGCGCGAAATCGGCAAAGCGGGGATCGCTGGCGAGGTCTTCGCGCCCGATCGCCGCGCACAGCCGCTTGTATTGCGGCTCGTTCACCAGCGTGACCATCATCCAGCCGTCGGCCGTCTGATACGAGCCCGCCGGCACGTTAAGCGGGCGTGGCGTGCCGCCCTCTAAAATATATTCGGCGACCTTGTGGCCCAGCAGCGCCGACGTCGATTGGCAGAGGTTGACATCGATCCAACGTCCGGTGCCGACAGTTGCGCGCGCGAATAGCGTCGTCGCAATCGCCTGAAAGGCATAGACGCCGGTCACGACGTCGGAAATCGTGGTGCCGACCCGGTGCGGGGTGCCGTCGTTCCCCACATTGATCGACACCAGACCGGAGAAGGCTTGGGCGACGGAGTCGGAGCCCGGTCGCTTCGAATAGGGACCACTCTGCCCGAACGCGCTGACCGAGAGATAAATCAGCCCCGGATTCTCGCGCGACAGTTCCTCGTAACCGATCCCGAGCCGCGCCGCGACGCCCGGCCGAAAGCCTTCGATCAGCACGTCGCAATCTCTCGCCAGCGTTTGCGCGATTGCAATACCTTCCTTGTGCTTCATGTCGAGGCAGAGGCTGCGTTTGCCGCGATTATAGACCGCCGACAACGTGGTGTGGCTGCCATAGGTCGTTCCGAGAAAGCGCGACCAATCCCCCTCCGGCGGTTCCACCTTAATGACGTCCGCGCCATAGACGCCCAGTAGCATCGCGCAGTACGGCGAGGCGATGCCCTGCCCGAAGTCCAGCACGCGCAGGCCGCGATACGGCGCCTCGTGCGTCGGCGATATCTTCCGTTCGACGGTCATCTCGTTCCCCCGGGGCAGGCGGAGAAGCTACAGCGCGAGGTAGCGCTGACGAATATTTTCGTTGGCTTTCAGCTCTTCGATCCCGGAGGTGTAAACGATCTGGCCCTTGTCGATAACCGTCGCGTGGCTCGCAAGGCCAAGGCAAAAATGCATGTTCTGCTCGGCGATCAGCACGGTTGCGCCGGTGCCGCGGAGCTGCCGCAGCAACTCCCCGATCCGCTGCACGATGATCGGCGCCAGTCCTTCGCTTGGCTCGTCCAGCAGCAGCAATGCGGGATTGCCCATCAGCGTGCGCGCGATCGCCAGCATCTGCTGTTCGCCACCCGACAGCCGTCCGGCGATCCGGTGGCGCAGCGGCTCCAACAGCGGAAACACCTCATAGATGCGCCGGATCGGCCATTCGTCCTCACCGTTAGGACCCTTCTTGGCCCCGATGACCAGATTGTCTTCGACCGTGTGTTCGGGGAAGATCTGGCGATCCTCCGGCACGAAGCCGAGGCCGGCGCGCGCGATGTGATGCGGCTTCAGCCCGGAGACAACCCTGCCTTGCAAGGTGACTCTGCCGCGGCGGGCCGGCGCGAGCCCCATGATCGCCTTCATGGTGGTCGACTTGCCGGCGCCGTTGCGGCCGAGCAATGCCATCGTTTCACCGCGCCGGACCGACAGGCCGACGCCGAACAATATCTGGCTGGTGCCGTAGTAGACGTCGAGATCCTCGACCTGCACGACCGGCTGCGTGCTCATACGGCGGCCCCCGCGTGATGCTCGGTGCCGAGATAGGCCTCGATCACAGCCTCGTCGCGGCGGATCGCATCCGGTTTACCGGTTGCAAGGATACGACCGTAGCAGAGCACGACAATCTCGGGCGCGATCTTGAATACGATATCCATGTCGTGCTCGATGAACACCACCGTGATGTTCTGCGTCTCCCAGAGCTCCCTCACTTTGTCGATCATCCGCCAGCGCTCCTCGGTGCCCATGCCGGCAGTAGGCTCGTCGAGCAGCAGCACCTTCGGATCGAGCACGAGCGCTAGCGCGATGTCGAGCAGCTTCTGATCGCCATGCGACAGCGTCGCCGCAGTCCGGTTTCGCTTGCTGACCAGTCCCAACAGCTCCATCGCATGCTCGGCGCGGTCGCGGGTCTCGGCCAACGGGAAGCGCCGGTGCAAGACGCTGGCTTTGCGCTGATCGGCGCACACCGCTGCCAGCATGGTCTCCTGCACCGTCAGTGATGGGAAGATGCTCGCAACCTGAAACGCACGGCCGATTCCATGGCGAACGATTTCCGGTGGCGAGCGACCGGCGAGATCGATGCCGTTGAGCAGTATCTGGCCGGAATCCGGCTTCAGCGCGCCCGTGATCAGGTTGAAGAACGTGCTCTTGCCGGCCCCGTTGGGGCCGATCACTGCGGTGAGCGAGCCGTCGGCGAAATCCAGCGTGACATTGTCCGTCGCCCTGACGCCGCCGAACGATTTGGAAAGGGAGCGTATCTCCAGCATGGCTAGCCGCGCTCCCCAGCACTGTTACGGCGTTGCGCGTACCATTCGACGACGAAATCCATCAGGCCCTTCCGCAGGCCGATCGCAAAGAACAGGATCACGATGCCCAGCACAAGTCCGTGATAATCGGTCAGACGGGTGACGGTATCGTTGAGGATCAGGAGCAGCACCGTGCCGACCATCGGCCCCAGGAACGTGGTCACGCCGCCAAGCATGTTGATGAAGATACCCTCGCCCGAGATGGTCCAATAGGCGAATTCCGGATAGGCCCCGGAGACGAATAGCGCCATGATGATCCCTCCGGTCGAGGCGAACAGCGCTGCAAGCACAAAGATCGTCAGTTTGGCACGCCAGACGTCGATGCCGATGAAGCTCGCACGCGTTGCGTTGTCGCGGATCATGCGCAGCGTGTAGCCGAACGGCGACTGCGCGATCCGATGCATCAGGAACAGCCCGATCACCAGCAGCGCACAGCTTGCGATGTAGAGATGCAGTTGGTTCGATAGATCAATGCCCAAAAACGGCGGCCGCGGAATGCCGCCGCGCAATCCCTGATCGCCGCCGGTCAGCGATACCCAGGACAGGATCGTCGAGTGGATCAGCATCTGGAAGGCCAGTGTTACGAAGGCGAAATAGATCTCCTTCAGCCGGACGCAGATGGCACCAATGACGAGGGCGACGAAAAACGTGATCGCCAGCGTTGCAACGAAAGCCACCGGGACGGGAACGCCGGTCTTCTGCATCATCAACCCGAAACCGTAGGCGCCAAGGCCGAAGAACATGCCATGGCCAAACGAAATCAGGCCGGTGTAGCCGACCAGAAGGTTGAGTGATGTCGCGAACAGCCCGTAGGCGGCGCAGCGGATCACGAAGTCGAGCAGCAGTTTGCTGCTGAAGACCGCCGGCAACAGGGCAAGTACGACAAAGACCGCAAGCGCAATCAGGACATCCCGGTTACGGCGCGTCTTTGGCTGCGCATGGGGGAGATCGAGTGCCTGCGCGCCCTGCTCGGCCTGCAGTTCGGTCATGCGACCTCCTTGCCGAACAGGCCGGTCGGCCGCGACACCAGCACGATCACCATGAAGAGGTACATCAGCCCTTCTGTGAACAGCGGAAAGCCGAGCGAGCCGAACGAGCGGATCATGCCGATCAAGATCGCACCGATCAACGCGCCCAGGATCGAACCCATGCCGCCGATCACGGTGACGATGAAGGATTCGATCAGCACCGAAAATCCCATGCCCGGCGTCAGCGACCGCACCGGCGCTGCAAGCGCCCCCGCAAGGCCTGCCAGCATGCCGCCAAGCGCAAATACGCCGCCATAGATCAGGCCGGTGTTGATGCCGAGCGCGGACACCATGCCTGGATTATGGGCGGCCGCCCGGATCACCTTGCCGATCCTGGTGCGGGCAAGGCCGAGCCCCAGGATCATTGCCGCCGCGAGCGCGACACCGATCAAGAGCAAATAATATGGCGGCACCACCCCGCCGGCGATGAACAGCGGCACCACCTGGAACGCGGCCGGCATGCCCATCGATTTGAATTCAGGGCCCCAGATCATCCGCACGACATCGTCGAAGATCAGCACGAAGGCGTAGCAGACCAGAAGCTGCATCAGCACGTCGGCTCCGTATACGCGGCTCATGAACACGCGTTCGAAGATCAGTCCCAGGAGGGCCGTTCCCGCCGCGCCGCACAGCATCGCCAGCGCAAAACTGCCGGAGAGCTGGTAGGCCGTCATCGCGAAATAGGCGCCGAACATATAGAAGGCGCCGTGGCTGAAGTTGACGACCTTCAGTACGCCGAAGATCAGCGTCAACCCAACAGCGACGAGAAACAGCAACATGCCGATGATGAAGCCGCTGGTGGTTTGCGTCACCAGGCAGGCGGAACTGGCGAGACAGCCGGTAAGCGCGTCGAGGTCCAAGGGAAGCATCCATTGCGGCGTGCCGGAAATGAGCGACACGCAAAAACATTCCGCAGCGAGACGGAGGCGGTTGATCCGCCTCCGTCATCGCCGATCGATCAGGTGTAGCCCTTGCTCTTCTTCCACTCGGCTTCGAGTTCGAAGATCGTCTTCCAGTCGCCTGCCTGGACCTGCGGCACATAGGGTTCCTGCGGAATCGTCGTTCCCCAGCCGATCGCGTAACCCACCAGCGTCTGGTCTTCGGCGCGCATGGTGACGGTGCCGTCGGCGCCGAACGGGGACTTGATCTTGAGACCGCGGAGCGCCTCCGCAATCTTCTTACCGTCGGCTGAATTCGCCTTCTTGGACGCTTCCGCCAGCAGCATAATCGCGGTGGCATTCTCCCACGACCAGTTGGTGGGATACTCGTTGAACTTCGCCTTGTAGGCATCACCCCAGGCAGCGTTCTCCGGCGTCGCCGGATAGGTCTTGATGTAGCGATTGCCGGAGTGAATGCCCTTCGGCAGGTTCTTCACGACCGTCAGCGCGGTGTAATCAGCCATGTTGACCGCAAACACCTCCATCTGGCTGAATAGCGCGTAGATATTGGCCTGGTCGATGTAGGACGTGAGGTCGCCGCCCCAGAGACAGGTATACAGCGCCTGCGGCTTGGCCTGCAGGATCTTTGTCACGACCTCGGTGTAATCAGGCTGGAACAGCTTTGGCCAGGACTCGCTGATAATTTCGGTGTCGGGCGCGAAGCGCTTCAGATACGTTACGTATTCGCCGGTGGTATCGCGGCCATAGGCGTAATCGGGCGAACAGGTCGCCCATTTCTTCAACCCCTTGGCTTTCGCAATTGCCGCGGCGTAGCTGCCGCCGACGATCGAGTCATGCACGCCCTGGCGCGCGGTGCGGAAGGCGTTCGGAATGTGCTGCTTGGGATCGGCGGTCAGCGCCGAAGTTTCCGAATTGGTGTGAAGACAGAGCACGCCGAGATCGCGCGCCACCTCGTGCACCGCGAATGCACCCGACGACGCCTCGGCATCGATCAGGATTTCGCATCCATCCGTATTGACGAGCTCGCGTGCGACGCGGGCGGCTTCCTGCGGCTGTCCCTTGGAATCGCGGATTACCATCTCGATTTGGCGGCCGGCCAGGCCTCCCGCGCCGTTGACCTTTTCGATCTCCAGCATCACCGCATTGCGGGACGATGTTCCGAGCTGCGCGACGCGCCCGGAGAGAATGGTCGGCATGCCGATCTTGATGGTTTTGGCTTGCGCGCGCGCCACCCAAGGAATCCCAAGTGGCGTCGCGAATGATACGGCACCGGCGCCCATCATCGCCAACGTCGCACGTCGGCTCACGCCCGGTTTGCGGGTTCTCGTCATTGTTTCCTCCCTGTGGGTTTGGCGGGTTCCCAAATCCCTCCCGGAGATCGTGTCGTCTCCGTAGGCTTTGAGGATTTCAGAGCGAGGGGGGTGACGTCAAGCCAAAGATGAATTACGAGTCAGAATTCATCTAGCTGGAAACCGGACCGAAAGCGGCGTTTTGGGCGGCAAATGATCAATCTTTCGAGCTTCATCGCTTTTCATGCCAGGCGGACGCCGGACCGCTGTGCGTTGAAATACCGCGGCGAGGATGTCTCCTACGGCGAGTTCGACGATCGCATCCGGCGGGTCGGCGGCTGGCTCGCCGAGCGGGGCATTGGTCCCGGCGATGTCGTCGCGGTGCTGATGAAGAACAGCGCGGCGTTTCTCGAACTGGCGTTTGCGACCAGCCACGTCGGCGCGGTTTTTCTGCCGATCAACTATCGGCTGTCCGCCGACGAGGTCGGTTACATCATCGCCAACTCCGGTGCGCGCATCCTGATTGCGGATGAAGAACTCGCGGGCATCGCCGCAGGCGGCGCGCCGGTGGTGTTGCTTGGTGAGTCAGCGCAATTGACGGCTACACGGCTTGCACCCGACGTCATGCCCGCCCCTGTTCATGTCAGGCAGCCGCGCGACCTGATGCGGTTGATGTACACGTCAGGCACTACCGACCGCCCCAAGGGCGTGATGCTCACTTACGAGAACATGTACTGGAAGTCGGCCGATCAGACGCTGGCTCTGGGATTGGGCGCGGAAACGCGATTGCTGGTGGTCGGTCCGCTCTACCACGTCGGCGCGCTCGATTTGCCGGGTATTGCGGTGCTCTGGCATGGCGGCCTGCTTTCCGTTCACCGCAACTTCGACCCCGAACAGGCGCTCGCCGCGATCGAAGCCGAGAAGCTCAACGCTGCATGGTTTGCGCCGGTCATGACGACTGCGATCCTCACCTGCCCGACCCGCGACCGCTACGATGTCTCCAGCCTGCGCTGGGCGATCGGTGGCGGCGAGAAAACCCCGGAAGCGCGCATCCGCGCCTTCTCCGACTGTTTCAAGAACGCCCGCTACATCGACGCCTATGGACTGACGGAGACCTGCGGTGGCGATACCTTCATGGAAGCCGGCCGCGAGATCGAAAAGATCGGCTCAACGGGGCGCGCCATCGCCCATGTCGAAGTCGAAATCCGCGATGACGCCGGCAACCGGCTGCCATCAGGCCAGAACGGCGAGATCTGCCTCCGCGGACCGAAGGTCACGCAAGGCTACTGGAAAGATACTGAGAAGACCGCGGCCGCCTTCTTCGGCGACTGGTTTCGTACCGGCGACATCGGCTATCTCGACGAAGACGGCTTCCTTTATCTGACCGACCGCAAGAAGGACATGATCATCTCCGGCGGCGAGAACATCGCCTCCTCCGAGGTGGAGCGCGTCATCTACGAGCTGCCGCAGGTCCGCGAAGTCGCCGTGATCGGCGTGCCGCACGAGCGCTGGGGAGAAAAGCCGGTTGCCGTCGTGGTGCTCGCGGATGGCGCCTCGCTGGCATTGCCTGATCTCATAGAGCATTGCCGCACGCGCCTCGCCGGCTTCAAGGTACCGAAGCAACTCATCATCCGCGACAGCCTGCCACGCAACCCCTCAGGCAAGGTTCTCAAGCGCGTGCTGCGCGCCGAACTGGAAACTCACGCATGACGCAATCATCGCACGCCGCATCGGGCAAAGTGACAAAACTCAACCGAGTCGAGCGCAACGCCTGGACCAAGCGCAGATTATTCGATGCCGCCACCAAGATCGTCGGCAAGTACGGCTACGCCGAGGCTTCCGTCGCCCGCATCACTGAGGAAGCCGGCGTTGCCCAAGGCACGTTCTACAATCATTTCGAGAACCGTCAGGAACTGCTTGATCAATTGCTGCCGAAGATCGGCATCGACATGGTCCACTTCATCCGTGAGCGCACCGGCACCGCAGATGCCGCAAGGCAGGAAATCGAGCGCTTCAGCGCCTTCTTCGATTTCATCCGTGAGGTACCGGAATTCCTGCGCATCCTCAACGAAGCCGAATATTTCGCACCGGTCGGCTACCAGAAGCATCTCGATAATATCGCGACCGCCTATGTACGCATCCTCAAACGCGCCCGCACGGCCGGCGCCATAGTGGATTTCAGCGACGAGGAGTTCGAAGCCATCGTTCACATGTTCATGGGCGCGCGCGGCTACCTGAGCCGGAGATACTCGTACACCGGCGGCGCGGTAACGGCGGCGCCCGACCATGTCATCTCCGCCTACCGCAAGCTGGTCACGCGCGGTCTATTCACGCCGGACAAAGGCAACGGCAATGACCGCTGAAGGCATCGTTCTCGTCACCGGCGGTAGCCGCGGCATTGGCGCCGCGACCGCAGCGCTTCTCGCCGGGCAGGGCCGGAAAGTCGTTATTGTCGATATTGCGCCCGAACCGCTCGCGGAAACGCAAACCATCCTGTGGCCCGCATCGTTCGACGTCGCGAGCGAAAGCGCCGTCGTCCGTGGCATCGCCGAGATCGAGGCCACGCACGGCCCGATCACACGCCTCGTCAACGCCGCCGGCGTCTTTGGCAAGATGCACAAAATCGAACGCGTGCGGATGGAACAATGGGACCGCGAGGTCAACATCGACCTCCGCGGCACGTTTCTGGTCGCCCGCAGCGTCGGCGTGAAGATGGCCGAGCGCCGGCATGGCGCGATCGTCAATGTCGCATCTGTTGCCGGCATGACCTCAGGCCCGATCCACGCCTATACGGCCGCGAAGGCCGGCGTCATCCAGATCACGCAGACGCTGGCGGCCGAATGGGGCCGCAGTGGCGTGCGCGTCAACGCGGTCTCGCCCGGTTTCACCCGCACGGCGGCGCTGGAAGCCGGAATCGCCTCGGGTGCGCTGCACAAGAAATGGCTCGAAAGCCCGACCGCGATGAACCGGCTGGTCGAGCCGATCGAGGTCGCGCAGGCCATCGCGTGGCTGCTTTCGCCGATGAGCAGCGGCGTCACCGGAATCAACCTTCCCGTCGATGCCGGCTACATCGCCGGCACCACCTGGGCCGCCTATGGCGGCTTGCCCGAAGCACCAGGCACGTGAACGAGGACATCAGCATGAATATCGAGCTGCCGCGCAAGAAACTCGATCTGTCATCGGCCATCGCCGAGGGCGACATCCGCGTGCTGCTGATGGTGCTGGTGCACATGACCGGCGACGAGCGCTGGCTGGAACCGCCTTACAGACCTAAGCGCGACGTCCGCCTGATCCCGGACCCGCAAGCCGGTATGCCGCCGGAAGTCCAGGCCGAGATCCGTGCCGCCGTATTGAAGCTGTTTGCGAATGGCGAGCCGAAGCCGGTCATCACCGATCCCGGCAATGAATTGATGCTGAAGATGATGCGCGCGACGCTGGGCGAAGACGTCGCACCTGAATATGCGCCGCTGATGCGCGAGGAAATGGGCTTCATTCCCCGCGACGTGCGCTGGACCAAACCGCCATCGAACGACAAGCTGGCGCAGCAGCATGTGCTGATCGTCGGCGCAGGCGTCTGCGCCATTGCGCTCGGCGTCGCACTCGGGCGGCTCGGCATCCCCTACACCATCGTCGAGAAGAACGACGAGCTCGGCGGCACCTGGTATGTCAATCGCTATCCCGGCTGCGGCGTCGATACGCCCAACCATTCGTACTCGTTCTCGTTCGGCCGGCGTAATCCATGGACGCGCTATTTCGCCCAGCGCCAGGAATTGCTCGACTATCTCAAGAAGGTCGCGCTCGAATACGACATTCGAGAACATCTCCGACTCAACACGGAGCTGACATCGTCGCGCTGGGACGAGAGCACGCGACGCTGGATATCGACTCTGAAGACCGCCAATGGCGAAGAGATATTTGAATCAACCACGCTGGTCAGCGCGATCGGTCAGCTCAACGATCCCCACCCTGCGCACTTCAAGGGCGAGGAAGATTTCAAGGGAGTGATGCTGCACTCCGTGCTATGGTCCAACGACATCAAGCTCGACGGCAAGCGCATTGCCGTCATCGGCACCGGCGCAACCGCCATGCAACTGGTGCCGTCGATCGCCGATCGCGTGGCCTCGGTCACCGTTTATCAGCGTACCGCGCAATGGGCGCGCCCCGTGGCGGGCTATTCCGATCCGATCACCGAGGGCGCGCAGTGGCTGCTCGCGCACCTGCCATTTTATGTGCAGTGGTACCGCTTCAACATGTTCTGGCGCTACGGCGACGGCCTGCTGCCGTTTCTGCGCAAGGACCCGGCGTGGCCGCATCCTGAACGCGCCGTCAACAAGGGCAATGACCGCCATCGCGAGGAACTGACGGACTTTATTCTATCCGAGCTGAGGGACCGTCCCGATCTGATCGAAAAATGCGTGCCGACCTACCCGCCCTACGGCAAGCGCATTCTGCTCGACAACAACTGGTTCAAGACCCTGACGAAGCCGAATGTCGAGCTGGTCACCGACAGGATCGACCATTTCGCACAAGACGGCATCGTCGCCTCCGACGGCAGGTTGCGTCCCGCCGATATCGTCGTCATTTCCACCGGCTTCAGGGTCACCGAAATGGCAGCTCGCCTCAACATCACCGGGCGCGATGGAAAGAATCTGAAGGCGGCCTGGGCCAACGATAACCCGACTGCTTATCTCGGCCTCACCGTGCCAGACTTTCCCAATCTCTTCGTGATGCTCGGCCCCAATTCAGGTCCGGCGCATGGCGGCAGTGTGATCTTCCAGTCGGAGTGCCAGAGCCGCTACATCTCGGCTTGCCTCGTCGAGATGATCGAGCAAGGTATCGCTGCGATCGATGTTCGCCCCGATGCGCACGATGAGTACATCAAGAAAGTGGATGCCGAGCATGAGCAGTTGATCTGGACGCACCCAGGCATGACCACCTATTACCGCAACAGCCAAGGCAGAGTTTTTTCGGCGATGCCATGGCGGTTCGTGGATTACTGGGCGATGACCCATGATCCCGACCTACATGACTACCGCCAGACAAAGGCTTGACTCAGTTCCCGGGGAACCGGACGCGCGACTTACCTTTGGGATAGCTTGACATGGGCCTGCATCTGCCGCAGCATTTCGTATGCTGCACCTGTCGGAGGCCCGGAGCATTCGCTCTCCACCTCGCAGGCATTGGCGCCCCGGTTAGATGATCGAGACGACACGCAGCGGAAGCGGACATACGGTCCGTTGGCCAACTCTTGGAGAGGAGCATGACGCCACCGGGTCAGACCGGTGACCTTGCTCAGCGCAAGGTCCAGGTGCGGTCGAGGTCATAGCAGCTGCCAGCCTCATCGCGCCTTCAACAATTCGAAGCTACCCGCAGGACTGGAGCGCAAAGGCCACGCGCATGCCGGATCCTGAGACATACTGGTGTCTACCAGAAATCCTTCGCCTATAACGAAGATGTAGGGCCCCGCGATGCTCAAATGCACCGGGGCCCATTCGTTTTGGAAGCATCAAAGCCGCGACGCATGGTTCCATGCTCTATTCGGATCGGAGATACTGATCCGATCGAACAGGGGAGAGCCATGGATAGACCGCGCGTGCGAATCTACACCGACTACAAGAGCCCATACGCATTCGTCGCCAACAAGCGATTATTCGAGCTCGAGGAGATTTACGGCGTCGAATTGGAATGGCTGCCCTACACGCTGCGCATCCCTGAATTCATGGGAACGGTGGAGGAGCGTACGCCGCATTTCTGGCGCAAGGTGCGCTATGCCTATATGGACGCACGCCGCTATGCCAATGCGCAAGGCCTCATCATGAAAGGTCCGCGGCGCATTTATGACGCGTTCTATGCCAGCGCCGGCATGCTGTTCGCCCAACGCCATGGCCTATTCCGCCCCTATCACGACACGGTATTCCGTCGGTTCTGGAGTCATGATCTCGAAATCGACGAACTGTCCGATATTTCCGGCGTGATTGCTTCGCTCGGCGGTTCGGCAGAAGAATTCGAAGCTTACGTCCATGGCCCCGCGCGGGCGGAGCACGATCGGATCATCGATGAGGCGGAAGCGCTCGGTGTGTTCGGCGTGCCGACCATGGTCTTCAACGGCGAATTGTTCTGGGGCGGCGATCGCATCGACATGCTGATCGAGCGCATCCGGAATCCACAGTCGGTTGCAGCGGCGCTAGGCAGCCGGCACCAGCCGTGAGCGCAAGGATTGAGTGTCTACCCGCTAGCCAAATACTGCCAGCACCCGGTGCGCTCGAGCACCGGCCGCAGTGCCGTCCTGTCTTGCTCATCCAACATCGCGAACTTGTCGCGAAGCTGCTGCAGGCATTTCACCTGGTATTTGAACGGCGCCAGCGCATAGGGCAGGCCCCAAACATTCATCTCCAGCCGTTCAAGTCCTTTCGCGAAGGCTTCAGCGTTGGCGGCCAGGAATGGCAGATAAAGTTCGCCTGATATCTTGAGCAACGCCTCGGCCATGCCCCCGAGCGCCCGTTCACGCGGATACCATTCCCCCTCCACTCCGGAAGCATCGTCCAGCCGCCGTACCCAATGATCGGTGAACGGCGCCTTCGCGCGCATGATCCGCATCGGCGTCGGATCGGTCGCCATTTCGCTGAGCTGCCCAAACCAGGCAAAGTCCGCGAGCGAGGGCCGGCTGCCGAACAGATAATTGGTCATGCCGACATGCGGCTCGAACGCCGCCAACGTCCGCAGATAACTCTCTTCCAGGAGCGGCTTGTTTTCCGCGGTGGCACCGAGAATAACCATGCGCGAAATCTGCCGCTGCCGGAACTCTTCGATTTCCTCCGCGCTGCCGGTTTCCGCCTCGGACACCGACCACTCCTCGCCAGCCCAGCGCGAGACGTAGGCCTGATCTTCAGGATCCCACCAGCGATACAGAAATAGCGGCTTCACCGCCCATTCGTCGGCGAGGTCTTCCAGGAGATCGCAGATGAATGCAACCGCTCTGTCATCGGGAATGACGGAACGGCGCTTGTGACGGCTCTCCAGATCGTAGGCCAGCGTTGTCGTCTCGCCACGGTACGTACCGTCAGGATATTGCAGCACCGGAATCAGGTTGGGCCGCAAATGCTCCGTCGCCTTGCGCAGCGCCTTGGTCATGATGACCCAATCGAAAGGAATTCTGCGGTAGCGCAGCAGCGCGCGGAGTTTGATGGCGTAGGGCGACGCGGTCGAGCCGATCAGCCGATAGCGTCCTTCGGTCATGGCATTCACCTCACTTGCTGCCATAGCGCATTCGCTTTTCACCCGCCAGACCTGCAATAACGCCTGCGGTGCTCGCCTTGTCGCGCAGCGAAATGCAGCTATCCTGCCGGCCAACGATCGGCCCGGCGGGCCGGATAATCATCTCCGCGGAGAAATGCCATGAATCCTCCCGTCAGTTCTCCCGCCGTCAAGGTCGTCAAGTCCGTCCGCGAACAGGTGAGTGCGGAGGAATGGCAGGCACGCGTCGATCTCGCGGCCTGCTACCGTCTCACGGCGATGTATGGCATGACCGAGATGATCGCCAACCACATATCCTGCCGCGTGCCGGGGACAACCGACCAGTTCCTGATCAACCCGTACGGAATGCTCTACGAGGAAATCGACGCGTCCAGCCTGATCAAGGTCGACGTCGAGGGCAACACGCTGTTCAACGCGTCCGACTATGACGTCAACGTCGCCGGCTTCGTCATTCACAGCGCCATCCACATGGCCAAGCACGACATGGACTGCGTGGCGCATACGCACACGCCGGCCGGCATGGCGGTCTCGGCGATGGAATGCGGGCTGCTGCCGTTGGCGCAAACCTCGATGCGGTTTCTCCACATCGCCTATCACGACTTCGAAGGCGTCGCCGACAATGTCGATGAGCGCGAGCGGCTGGTGAGAGACCTCGGCGACAACGAAGCCATGATCCTTCGCAACCATGGCCTGCTCGTCGTCGGCCGAACCGTGCCGGCGGCGTTCAACGTATTGTTCCGGCTCGAGCGCGCCTGCCAGGTTCAGGTCATGGCACTGTCCTGCAATACCAGGCTGATCTACCCGCCGCAGAATATTCTCGAGGACACCTATGAGCGGATGCTGCCGAAGCCGGGGCGCGCTGCCCGCAACGGCGACCTCGCCTGGCCGGCGCTACTGCGCAAGCTCGACCGCGCCGATCCGTCTTATCGGAACTGAGATTCGGTACCCTTCCTGAATTTAGGGCAAATAGTTGAGGGCGCGGACGAACCCGTTCGTCTGCCTTCTTCGTTTGCAGCTGCCGATGGGCCGTTGTCACTGCCGCCAGTGGGCACTCGTCCGGGAGCACGCAATTCTCGGCTTCGCAAGATTGAAACGGAAGACTTGTCCAGCGACTCAACCACACGTTTCATCGTTACCAGACTTAGATTCAGGATCATGCACCGAGTTGAGCCAATTCGTGACTGTGCGCTCACAAAAACACTCGATTATCGGCGATTAATTGGCTTCAGCAAATCGGAAGGCTCCACACCTAACGCGACAGCCAAGGCTTGGACGTTGTCGAGCGTGAGGTTGACGAGACCGGCCTCGATCTCGCTGATATGCGGCTGGTCGAGATCAGTGAGCTCGGCCAAGCGCTCCTGGCTCAACCGTTGTGCCTTGCGAAGGCGCCTGACGTTTGCCCCGAGAATGCCGCGCGCCGCGCTTGGGTCCGACCAATCCATTCGGACGGTAGGACCAAAGCGGGGCTAGAAATTCTATAGGTTATAATCTATACTTTAAAATCATGGAGGCTAAGGCGCGGCATAGCCTCCGGAACGCCCGCAGCCGCCCCTTCGACGTCATGGACTCACGCGATGCACCGTAAGCGCGAAGCGCCGCCACCTTCCAGCTCTGCAACGCAGAGTAGCAGAGCGAACGTCCCGAGTTCGATGCCGTCCGAATCCGGAGCCGACGATAATGCACTGCTATCCCTGGAGCGGCAGTTCGAAGTCCTCGCGCGCGAATTCGCGGTCCTGTTGAGGACGGCCGCCAACCAAAATGGAGAAATAATGCCGGGATATGGTTGCGGCGCTGGTCCGGCCAATCGGAGCAAAGGAAGCTGCGAAGCTCGCGCCGGGGACGAGGCGGACAAGCTTGCTGCGGAACGATTGGAACGGCTCGAGGCTGCCCTCGCCCGATTGGAGCCGATCGAGCGAGCAATCATGGCTGCTCCAGCTCAAACCGTTGTTGGTCTCGGGGTGAAGGCCAGGCACACCGCCTACATTATCTCCGAGTACTGGGCTGAGCCGCTGGAGAAGGCCGAGTGGGATCGACGCGCGGTGCGGCTACTGATCGAAGCCGTCTGTGTCGTGGCAGGTCGACCGCTCGACATGACGGGGCTGGCGAACCATAGCTCGGAGGTTGAGCATGGCCAGGTCACGACGCTTCCTGCGATCCCAGGCTGATCTGTGCACAGAAGCCTATCCTCGAAAACGCCCATGAGCGGATGCTGCCGAAGCCCGGCCGCAGGGGCAATAACGGCGGCCTCTCCTGAGCTATTACGGTACTGCCGACATGTTCGAGTTCAATTCACGCCATACAAAATTCCCGCGCGGGTTTGGCCTGCCCGGCCGCGCCTGGAAGGCGGGCATGCCTCTCATCATCAAGGACCTGCAGAATGCCAGGAGTTTCCTCCGCTGGGAGGAAGCGAGCGAAATCGGAATCAATTGCGGCGTCGGCATTCCCTACACGACGCCGCCGGATCAGACCTGGGTCATGACCTTCCTGTCCGCGCAGGCAACGCCGATCGCCAGGCGTTTCGAGATCTGGGTGCCGGATCCGTCGCGAACGGAACTGGTGTTTCAGTCCGGCGATTGCAGCAAGAATGCCGATCTGGCCTCGCTTTACGCATCAAAGACGATACGCAAGGGCGAAGGCAGCATCGGCGGCGCCTGGGCAACGGGCATGCCCGCCATCAACGAGCATCTGAAGGTCGATGACACCATTGCAGCGCAGCTGGCGCGCGCAGCGGGAATGAACCAGATCGTCGTTCTGCCCGTGATCGAAAACGCCCTGCTCAAGGCTGTCCTGGCCTGGTATCTCTGAAGGCGAGCTGGAAAACGTTCAGCGCGCCGCTCGCTTATGCCGGGACCTTTCGCAATTTCCGGAAAAACTCCCGCACCTCCCGCACGAACAGCTCAGGCTGCTCGAAAGCCGCGAAGTGACCGCCCTTCGGCATTTCGCTCCAGTGCTGGATATTCGTGTAGCTCGCTTCCATCCACTTTCGCACCGGCGTGACGATCTCCTTCGGGAAGGCCGCAACACCGGTCGGCACCGACACCTTGTGAGCCGTCCGGCGCTTCGGCCCAAAGCTTTCCCAGTACAGGCGCGCCGATGAAGCGGCGGTGGCGGTCACCCAGTACAGCATGACATTATCGAGCAGTTCGTCGCGGCCGAAGATGTTTTCGGGGTGCCCGTCGCAGTCGGTCCACGCCCAGAATTTTTCCAGGATCCATGCCGCCTGCCCGCTCGGCGAGTCAGTCAGGCCATACGCCAGCGTTTGCGGCCGAGTGGACTGCTGCTTGGAATAACCGGAATCCCAGTCGGCATAATGCTGGATGCCCTTCAACGCACGCGCTTCCTCAGGCGTCGGCTCGCCTTCCACATTGGGGCGGATCGACATTGCAAGTGTGACGTGGATGCCGGCGCAATGTTGCGGGTCTTGCGCGCCGAGCGCGGTGGTGATCGCCGATCCCCAATCGCCGCCCTGCGCGCCGTATCGCGCATAGCCAAGGCGATCCATCAGCACCGCCCAGCTCGATGCAATACGGTCGATGCCCCAGCCGGTTGTCTTCGGCTTCTCCGAAAATCCAAAGCCGGGCAGCGACGGGCAAACGACGTGAAACGCGTCGGCGGCGTTGCCGCCGTGCGCGGTCGGGTCGGTCAAGGGCTCGATCACCTTGTGAAACTCGACCACCGAGCCCGGCCAGCCATGCGTGACGAGCAGCGGCATTGCGTCCGGATGCGGCGAACGCACATGCAGGTAATGAATGTCGAGCGCGTCGATCTCAGTGGTGAACTGCGCAAAGCGGTTGAGCCGCGCCTCGCGCCCACGCCAATCGTACTCTTCAGCCCAGTAGCGGCAGATGTCCTTGATCCATTTCAGAGGCGCGCCCTGGCTCCAGTCGTCGACCAGTTCGGCTTCCGGCCAGCGCGTGTTACGCAGCCGCGATCTGAGGTCGTCGAGGACGTCGTCACCGATCGAAATGCGATAGGGTTTGATTTCAGCGCTCATGCGGGCCCCTTCTCAAAATCCAGCCGGAACTGCCGGGACGGACTTCACACGGAAATCATCGCCGTACAGGAGGCTGATATCAAGGGAGGCGCAGGAGGTACTTACCTCGCACCCGAATTCACACGGAAGCCGAGCGTCAAACGATGCCGCAGGTGATCGATCCGCTCAGACAACGTCTTGGCGTTTGCCGGATCGATAAGCCGTCCTCATCGCATCTTTCAAGTGCAGGAAAAGCTTGCAGCAGCCGAAAGCGATTATCAGCGCCGGCGGAAACATGATCGCAGCGAGCGGCAACTGCGACATGCTCGAGGGGCTGACCCATCTTCCAACCAACCAGCTCAACGCAAAATCGACGGAACCAACCAGCAGAGCGAGGCCAAGCAGCGGCAAAACGAGCCCAGTAAACATTGAAACCCAGCTTGGTGCCGCTTTTGACCAATCGATGCCATCGAGCTGGTCATGGCGCTCGCCTTCGGAGGTGCCAGCCAAATCGGAATTGTCGCCCAATCCGATGCCTCGAGACCCCGAAAGCCGCGGGACGGCATCATTCGTTTTAATAGCCATATTGAACAACGTCATTATCTTTAAAAACCGGTGATTGTAAGCCTTAGCAACATCGGCATTAAGGGGCGAACTTGTCGGCCACGTTATGCAGTCCTATAGCAGCGATTTGATACAGTTTATAGGGCGAAACAGGCTTAATTCGGGTTCCATTGAATCCGGTTGTGGGGATAGCTGCAGCCCTTGCCGCCTGGATCCGACGGGCTGGCGCCCCAGCCATTTGAAAAACGATTTAAGCCGCCGGCATTAATCTCGTTGCAGATGCCGCGTTCAAGCGATCGCCAGATATTGGCGAAGCTCGCAGCCGTTTACGAAGCGCAAGGCGAGCAAACAAGGTCGCACTCGCCGGTCCCATAGCGGTGATGAACAAATTCGAATCTGGAGCGTTGTGCTCGACCGATCAGCGATCTGCAGCCGGCCGAGAACGCGGGGATGATTCGTATCCTGTTCGTTTCATGGGCAATTCTTATGCTGGCATCGCAACTCATTTGCGGCTGCGCCACGTTCCTGCATTGGCTTTCATCAGGCTAACGGCCCGCGCAGCGATGATGTCCCGCCGGCGAGATCAGTACCAGGGCCACCAGTTATAACGATACCGCGGATTACCGTAGTAACCCGGTCCAGCGTACGGGCCAGAGAAATTCTTGTCGCCGTAAACCCACCGCGCCACGGGGCGGCGCCGATGCGGTCGGTAGCAATTGCCCGCCTCGTCACAGATCACCTTCGCGGCCGTGATCAGCGTATCCGGAGCAGGCTGAATATGGCTCAGAAGTGGCGCTGCACTGGCACTGGTAGCAATCAAAAGGCCGGTCGCCAGCACGGACGCACAGATCGTTCGCATGTCTCGTCTCCCCCTTGCGAAATTAGCAGCTGCTCCGAAATGCCGAAGATTCTTGCAGACAACAAAAGCCGGAGTTCGGAGCCTATCCGCTCGACCGGATGCTGACTAGGGCTCCCGATACCCCATTTTCCACGATCATCGGACGCGGGTGACAACGGCGTTCGCGGCTTGCGCCGCGGTGCCGCCAACAGCCGCATACAATCCGGCAATCGAGCGCCCGATACGCCCGAGCCTCCGTTCGAAACCACGAGCAGGTCAAATCAGGCCCCGGCCATCTCCGTTACACCGGATGCCGGATGCCTGCCTGGATTGACGTGTCGCGCAGCGACTGAAGCGTTCCTCTCGGAGAGCCGCACCGCCCACATTTCAGAATGGAACAGGGATTCGGCTGAGCCTCGGTCGGCAACGCAACGGTCAGGCTGCCGCATCGGTCGCAAACCAGCTTGAATGTTTGCCTGTCCATCAGGGTGGTGATGCTCGTCTCAACATCCATGTCAAATCCATCAATCCGGATTTCGGCACACTGAAACAATGAACGATCGAAAAAGTATTAGTCTAGGGTCGGCCTGACCGCGATTCGGATCCAACAAATTCAGATTCCCACTGGTCTCTGCAACTGGCGAACGAATTTAACCCTAATACTCGCGATGCACTCACGAGCGCCCACAAGCGGGAAACGCGGGCTTTCACCTGCAAGGCATGGTCATCCATTCCTGTAGTTACCGCTCACCTTGACCGTCGACGCAAATCGCGGGTTGCCTCGATGTGCCAAGTCATCCCCATTGCTTCAAACAGGCTCTCCGCCTGGTCTAATAGCTCGGCTACGTGCGCGCGTTCTCCGCAAGCAAGTCGTATCTGGGCGTCGCAGAGCTGCGTGACCGCAATCTCGTGTCGTGCTCCTCTGGCAAGCGCGTTCTTCATCGCCAGAGCGAGATACACTTCCGGCGACTTCCGGTTATGCCCGGCAGCCGAGGCGCGAGCCATCGCGCGGTAGGCCATGGCTTCCCCCAACCGGTCATGCCGTCGACTACGCAACAGCGCACGAGCGGCATGGTGCCTCGCCTGCTGCCATCGTTCACTTTCAACCAAGCTGTCAGCCAACCAACCGTGATTCAATGATACAAACAGTCCTCGATTGCGGTTCTCGAGCCATGACGTGGCATCTACGATCGCCTGCAATGATTTCTGGGACCGTTGCGTCATCCAACTCGCATATCCACCTAATGAAAGGTTCATTGCATACAAATACAGACTCCTCACTCGCTCTGCGATATGCTGGCCCTTGATCGCAGCTGCTCGTGCGTCCTCCCAACGGCCCTGCCACAAACTGACGGCGCTTTTCCAACACAAGATCGACGCCTCAACCTCATGGCCTGAATCATGAACTGCAGCCAAAGCTTCGTCTAAACATGCGTGCGCTTGCTCGAATAGCCCGCGGTCGCCGAGGACCGTTGCTTTGCAGGCCAACGAATAAGCAAGTGCAACAGGGAGCCGACCGCGTTTGCGGAATTGACGCTTTATCGAGATTGCCTCGTCAAGCAACACGAGGGACTTGTCGTATTCCGCTGCCGCCGCACAGGCTTGCCCCAACACCGCTCGAATTTGCACAGCAAGCGGTTCGTCGCCGACGGCCGTGGCTTGTGCAAGCGCGGTTTCCAAGTGGCGTGTGGCATAAGCCAGCTCCCCTAGCGCGTAGTTGATGTATCCTACCCAATATTCGGCTCGCGCAAGCGCGCGCTGATCGTGGTGGGCTGTCGCAAGGACGACTGCACGTTGCAGAAACTCCAGTTGATCCCTTGACGGATCAAATACGCAGGCCAAAGCCAGTCGTTGCGCTATGGAGATCCAACGTTCATAGTTTTCTTGAGAAGAATCCGGATCGAGGGCCGAGAGAGCGGCGCCGTACTGTATTTGGGCACGGTCCAACGCCGAGGCCCCGGCGGCTTTATCTCCCGCGGCCTCGGCGTACTGAGCGGCCTCGACCACCTTCCCGCATGCGCCGTAGTGATACGCAAGTAGTTCCCAAGCTTCTTCCTGCGCGCCTGCCGGTCCATGCTCTCTCAGCGTGTCAGCGATACATTTATGCAGCGCATTGCGCTGGCGCAGACCAACTGAGTCGTAGATCACGTCACGCGCAATGCCGTGCTTGAATCGAAGTGTTCCCGATTGCTCGCCGGGAAAAATGAGATCTTGTGCAGCGAGCGTTGCGATAAGTGGATGGCTTTCCCCACAGCCGGTGAGCCTCTCAAGCAGCCAAGTGGGAATGACATTGCCAATAACGGCTGCCGTGCGAACCAGATCAATCTGCTCGGGCTTCAGTCGTTCGACGCGGGATTCTATGAGTTTCTCCAACCATGCCTCGCCGCCGTGGATGCGGCCAATCCGGTTGTGATCCGGGCTGTCATGCGCAACGGAGTGGCATAGCTCTTCAATAAACAACGGATTGCCGCCAGAGAGCTCCCTGATTCTTGTAACGGTGAACGGATTGCTTCCAGGAAGTAGTTGACGAATGATTTCCTCGGCTTCGTCAGCGCTGAAAGGCGCAAGGGTTAAGATGTTCGCGCCACCGATCGCCACGTTACCATCGCCAAGCTCGCGGCTTGCAACGAGCACGAACAACGTCCGATTGTCGCCGCGTCTTATCGCTTCGAGCACCTGACGCGATGCGACATCGGCCCATTGCCAATCGTCGATGAATAGCACCACAGGTTTGGAAATGACTAAGGCATCGAAAAGCTTGCATATCGCGGCGATCGTGTTTTCCAGCGAAATATTACGCGATTCCAGTTGCCCGTTCACGGGATCCAGCGAAAGAGTACGCAGGAACTCAAACCGATACTTGAGGAGATCGGGATTAATTTCCGCGAGCGTTCTCTCAAGCACCTTGGCGGCGCGCGCAGCCGTCATTCCATAGTCCAGGCCCAGCAACAATCGGAGAATCTGGAGGAATGGCTGTAAGGGCTCGGCGCTTAGATAGCTTTCGCAGTAACCTCGCAGTATCCGGCAATCAGAATTTGCCGAGTCGCGGAGAAATTCCTCGACGAGCCGGGTCTTTCCCATACCCGCGGGTGCGACGATCGCAACATATTGCGGCTGCCCTTTTATTATGTCGTAGAGGCTTCCCTTCAAAGCCTGGAGTTCGGTTTGGCGGCCTATGAATGACGTTAGACCCCGCATCGATCTTGCTTCGAATCGTGTGCCGACGGCAGCGCGACCAAGGATGCCGTAGACTGCGATCGGCTGGATTATCCCCTGGAGGCTAAGGGATCGCCTGGGCGTAGTCTCATAGAAGTGGCTTTCAGCGCCCAGCGTTTCTTCGCTGACTAAAATCTCGTCGCTTTGCGCAACGTCGGAAAGGCGCGCCGCAACATTTACAGTATTACCCAACAAATCAAGCCGTCCATGAAGATCATCCCCATCGGCAAGAAGTACCAAGCCGGAGTGAACTCCCGTATGCAGATGCAGCGGCGGCAAGGTGCGGGGTGAGAGGTCAAGTGGGATTCTTCGAACGAAGTCGTGAAGATCAAGCGCGGCCTCGGTCGCTCGGCGTCCATCGTCCTCATGTGTTTCCGGATAACCGAAGCTGGCCAGCAGGCCGTCCCCCCGAATCTGGACAATCGTTCCACCGTGCCTTGGGATGATGTCTTCATAGGCGCGGCGGAGGTGACTCAGCAGATCCGAAAAGTCTTCGGCCTCCATACCTGCCGCGAGGCGGGCGGAGTCTGACAAGTCCGAAAATAGGATCGCAAGATATCTGCGCCGCGATCTTGCCTCTTCCTGTCTTCGATTGGTCATGTCACTCACCGTGCCACTTAAAGGACTTCCTTTTGGGACGGCAGTTTCGAACTCATTACGTCGACAGCAAGAGCTCGCAGGGCCCAACCGGTCGTTTCAACCGGCACGTCGAAAATTAGGTGCCACGATCTTACACGTTCTTGACCGTCCTTGCGAGCGCTGAACTTGTGCTGACGCCGGCACATTCAGGCAGGACACAGCGCGCGCTCTCGCCAGCGCGTCGGCAGCTCAACGCCGGCTCACGTTCAATTCCATTGGCGACATTGTAGGCCGCAGCCGCGCCCATTCCAGCAGTCCGGCCAGCATACCCAGCATCACACCTATGGCCATTTCGTAGCCCGGGCATGCGTGGGTGGGATGGCCCTTCTCTCTGCGGTTGCCACCGAAGAGGAGGTATAGGCCGTCGTTGTCGTCGTTGAGACGGCACTCTTGCGTTGCTGACACGATGCTCACCGCAATCTTGTCGCCTGGACGGACCTCAACGGGTCCCAAAAAATGCCGCTCAAGTGCGGTGCGCCACACGAGCTCCGGAACGGGTCGCAAGAGCAGGGTTTTCGTCAGCGGGCCCATCAGGACCATACAAGCTTTTACGAAGCGGTCTTGGTTTTTATCGGCCAGATAGGCGAGCTGATGGTCCCACAACGATCGGTCGCTGATCCATTCGAACAGCGCCCCGCGGATGTTGCCGTCGACGGTCGGAAGGAAGCCCATCATCACGCCGATCAGCGTGCTTGTCAGCTGCGCGTTCTTCTCGGAGGTCAGCTGCGCCTGGTCGTTGGAGTATGCATCGAACAACGCGTTTCCGAGTGTTCCCAGGTTCCTCTCGGCCTTTCGTTGCGCCTCGATGAGCTTGCCGACTGCGTTGAATAGGTCCTTGCCGTGCTGCTGGCCCACCTTGGTCGCTTCCAAGCCCGGGTTGGGCTGGAACATGTACCGTGACGGCGAGTGGAAGTGGCCCGGGCAGGTAGGCTTGTCCGATCGCCAATGCCAGCCGCCGCACGCCACATGCTCGCCATCGGGCAGGCCGAACCACTCCTTGCTGATGCCCGCCAGGGTGTCGTCGACGATGTCCTTTACCTGTAACCTTTTCTCGCCGTCGTCTGGGACGAGGGATCTGAGCGCTTCCTGCGTGTGCTTAAAAGAGCTTGTGAACGCCGCCTCGCGGCTGACGGCCATTATTGCTTTGTTGGCAGGGCAAGCCTCGGCGCGGTATTTCGACGTGCTCAGCCGGTCATCGTCCTTGCCCAGATAGATCTCACCGAAGGACGCGCGCATGCGCTCGGCATAGCCCGTCACCGTGTAGCGCGGGTCCCCCCTTCCGCCGTTATTGAATACTTCGGTCACGAGATCCTTCTTGCATACCAACACCCCATATGGCGTCCGCAGCACCCCACCGTGCAACTCCCGTATCGCCGCCCATACTGCTTGGCTGATGCCGAACATACGTGCGTTTATATCCTCAAGCGCAATCTTCCATTGGTCCGCCGCCGAGTCGAAACCCAGTTGCTGTTCGGTTCGTCTCAGCTTGGCGATGACCGCCGCGCCCTTCTGCACATGCACGGCGAGCTCTGCGGCACGCTGGTCTTTCTTCTTCGGATTATCCTTGTCCTTAATGGACTCGATTTTTGCCGCTGCCTTTGCAAGCTCCGTGAGTTCGTCGATCGCCTTGATCGACGGGACGAAGGCGTACAGACCCCATTTCATTGTGACGATCGGCCGGTCCAACGGTAGCTTCACTGGTTCGGCGCCGTGGAGCACAAAGGTGTGCGGATCACCGTCCAGTGGCACGCCGACAAACGGATCTCGTAGGGCCGAGTACGTATTCTGGTCACTGCTGTTGCTGCCGCTCAGCCAAGCCTGGATGACCTCGTACTGCTCTGCGATCGACGCGTTGTACGCCATGAAGAATAAACCACGTTTGGCGTTCGGCTTCTCCCTATAAGGCAGACCATAGGACATGCCTCGTCGCATGATCCGGGGCACAGTGCGGATATCATCCCGGGTGCCGCGGGGATTGGCGCGTCGGATATGGGATTGGAATGGGCAAGCCTTTCCCTCTGCGTCTTTCGAATAGTCGAAGTCGTTGCCCCTCCTGTTGATCGTCTCGTCTTCGATCAAGACTTCGCCGTCACCTGTGCGACCCATGAACTTCGCCTTTGTCCCCTCCACGTCTCCGCTCTCTTTCAGTACGGTGTGCAGCGCGTCGACATCTTGCTCCAGTTTGCGCACGACTAGGAAGGTGCTGTCATCCCAGAGTTTGCCGGTCAGCGGCGGATCGCCGAAGGAGTTCTCGTAACCGAGCAGCAAGTCGCCAGTCACGACCTTGTCCCTCGTCGGTCGATCTCGGGGGATGTTCTTGTAACCTACGTCGCCAGTCATGACTTCGTTGGAGCGGGCCGGCTTTTGAGGCGGTTCCAGCCATGGCTGGCTGATGCCGTCCACGAAGTCAAAATGGTCCCGGGGAGGCTCACTTCCCGAGCCGACCAGGCGCCGCATGCTCTGCACCGAAAGGATCTGCACGCCCTTGCCGGAAAGCTTTTCGTTAAATTGCAAGACCGCACCGCGCAGCGGATGCTTGTCGCTAGCCATATCCTGCCATTCATCCGCAGGTCCCTTGCATGTGTACATGACGATCGCATGGACCGATGACAGCTCCACGCGCTCCCGCTCGTGTTGTGGCGGCTCGGGCCAATTGCGCTCCGGGAGGGACCAGTTGATCGGATGGTTGTGGCGCACGTCGCCGAGGATGCTGGCCCGCGCCGCCATACCCTCCCGGAACTCATATGGCAGCAGGTCAAGTGTGCCGTTCGGCACGCCTGCGATCGTGAGCCCCTGGACGGTGAATCCGACATTAACGAATGGCTTGGCCGTCGCCGCCTCCAATGCGGTGGCGCTGGTGTGCTGGATATCCGGCTTGAGGTATTCAAGCATGTCGCACGCCGCTGCCGAGTCCTTGAGCGAGACCAGCAGCAGGCAAGCATGTGTGGCGCCCGTGTAGGCCTCGATAATGCCGCCCTGAACCTTGAGAGGATCCCATTTCGCTGTGGTGGCGCGGCCATCCAGCGCCTTCGCCTTGTAATTAGCAAACCAAGTCAGCGCCGCTCGTTCCGTCGGGTTGAGCTCTTTTTGCCGGGCTTTCCCGATGCACTGGGCGAGTTCCTCCCCCAACAAATGCCCTGCGGCGCGCAGCAGAAAGTCGCCGTCAGGCACATCTGCAAGCGGCGGATACATGTCGCTCAGCCGGTACAACGCGGTCAAAGCCGGCAGCGCCTGCTTCAGAAAGCCGGCCTCGTACCTATCGAACCAAGTCAGCGCCGCTTGTAGCGTCGCGTCGAGTTCGCTCTGTCGGGCTTTCTCGATTAGTGTACGGGCGGGATCCCGCAACAGATGCCTTGCGGCGCGCAGCAGAGAGTCGCCGTCGTTCGCACTTGCAAGCTGCAGATGCATGTCAGTCAGCCGGTACAGCCTGGTCAGGGCTGATAGCGCCTCCTCAAGAAGGCCGCGGCGACCGGCGTCGTGCCACCCCTGTCGCTCCTGCCGAAGGTAGTGCAGGTCGTTTACGGTCAGCGCGCTGGCGTTGTAGAAGAATTCAGTAGTGACCTGGGCCGATCGGACCCAGCCCGCGTAGGCCGGGAAATCGTGGCTGTGGGCATCAAGGTAACCCTCGCAGTTACAAAAAATGACGTCCAGAAGTGGCCCCAAATCACGCCAGATGCGGCGCATGTAGGGCTCCCACCCGCCATCGAATGCGACCGAAAGCAGGAGCCGCTTTGGCGGATCCTCCCCGACGATCGCAAGGCGGAAGGAGTGAATGGCCCGGATTCGATCGACCGCGTCGGCGATCAGTGACGTCGGCTCCGCCTCCAGTGACGAAACGCGCAGCAGGTTCAGCGTCCTCAACAGTAGTCGCAGCCGGCTTTCGTAGCTGCGCGAGTCCAGTGCCGGGATCAGCCCGGGCTTAATTTTTGCCGCTAGGGTGAGGTCGGTGACGCCCAACAGGCTCCTCGACTTGCTCTGTATATCAATCTGCATGGCGGTTCCCTCGTTCCTATCCCTGCAATTGTTCGCTACAGTGGCGGGCGCACCCGCATCACCGGCCTTGGCGACGGCCTATAAGGCTGGCCGGCTGTCGACATGTTCAATGCGCGCTCCGCCTCGATCAGCGCGTCCAGCGCTCCCTCCAGTGCGGCCGCCTGGGCAGCGAGCAGTTGCGAATCCTTGTCCTTTTTCAGCACCGGTTCGTCGATCGCCAGACGGATCAGGTCGCGAAGCGGCTTGCCATAACCGACGTGAGACGCCGCCCAGGTCAGCCCGGCCAGGCTCGTTGCAAGGCTGTCTCGCAGCACGTTGAGTCGCACCCAGCGATGCTCGTTCCAGCCGTCGGACAGTTTGTCGTCGGACAGTTCGTCGGAAGGCCGCGCGACGGGAAAGGCATATCGCTTGAGCAGCTTGAGCGCTGCCACGCGCCCCAGATCGGCCAACCCCCTGATCTGATCGCCCGTCATCCGGATGTTCAGGCCACCGATCCCGCTACGCAGCCTCACCCGCGCGACGCGTTCGCGGACCCCAGGCAGGCGAGCCAGCGTGGCGTCGTTCCAGTTAATCGTCGTTGAAGCAAGTGCGCTGAAGAAGCCAGACAGCCTGTCAAAAGATCCGGGTTCTGCCTCGAACTCGCTCCATTGGTCCTCCCTGCCTTCGAGATGGTCTCGCGGCAGCCGCACCACGCCGTATTTCCTCGGAAGGCCGGTCCACCGCGTCCCCAAGCACTGCTGGCTGGACAGCCAGATCCACGCCAACGTCCTCCGCCAAAGCCGCCACCATCGAAACAAACTCCACCAAGGCCGCCGCGCGCGCGCCGCTCCTTGCTCGCTCTGGGGAATTTCGTGCAGCGAGATGCCGAAAGTAGGCCAGGAAGGGATCGGGCTATCGAAGAGATGGATCGGAAAGTTCGAACAGATGCCACCGTCGCAGAATAGACACCGCCTGAACACGGGCTTCTGCTTGTCTCGCTCGTCGAGGATCCAGAGCGGCACCGCGCTGAACAGGACCGGAAAGCTGACGCTCATGCGCGCCGCCACCAGGATCGGCAGGTGCTCCCTCGGCAGCGGATAAAGTGGCTCCTCCTCGGGCTCATCCTCGCCTCCCGCGACCGACGATCCAACGAGCGACACGAACCAGCGAGCCACACGACGGAGTAGGCCCACCGGAGCGGGTTCGACCGGCGCCGGCTTGGCATTGCCATCGTACGAGCTCGATTTCCTCATCATGCATTCGACCACCCTTTGGGGGAACAGCCGACGCATCTCGCTCGAGCGGAAATAGAGCGGCGGGTCGTCCACCTCGCCGTCTTCCTGCTGCGGAAAGATGTACGGCCGCCCATGGGTCACGTTAGTGGTGAACATCTGCAGATTGATCGAACTGGCCCCTGCCGAGCAGGGGTCGTTCAGAGTTTCCCGTGGCGAGCCTGGGGCTTTCGCCAGGTCCGCGAAGGTCAAGGGCTCATCGTCCACCTTGCGGCCGGCAATCTCCTGAATAAGGCCGTGCAGCCAGTCGGTGAGCGGCGGGAGTGGCGACTTCCCCACGCGACTCCCGGTGCACAATCCATAGTCGTGCCGCACCAAGCGTCTGACCTCGCATGCGACGAAGATGAGCATCGCGATAACTGCCCCAACGAACGAGAGCGTTCCGGTCAGGAAAGCGGACGAATAGTCGATCCATCGCAGTGCGGCAGCCCCGAGCGCGATGACGAGGATGATGATCGCGATGATAAAGACGATTGCATGCGAGCGAACGATCCCGAGTGCCAATGCACATAGTTTGCCGGATGGCTTGGCAAAGCCGGGCAACAGCGCATTGAACAGACGCCTGTTCTCTTCCTCAGGCTGGAAAAGCCACGCGAGGCGGGTCTTGCCGTGCACGTTGTCGGCGACGGCAGCGGTACGCTCCAGCATGATCTGGAATCCGTGCGACGAGCCGTGCCGACGCCGGTATTCGGCGGCGGCCGCCAACGCTGCGACGCCGGCACCGGACGAGGAGCCGCCGATGCTGTTGAAGCGGTAGGCGGTCGCGAGCGCGAAAACGGCTGCTGGATAGGCAATCGAGCTCGTGACGCCGCCGGTGAGAATCAAGTCGCAATAGCGATCGCTCGGGGCCCGATCCTCGAATGCAGGTAGCGGTTCCCTGGTGGACATTCGAACTTCCTCACTCGAACCACCGACACCACCGCCCCTGGAAAATAGACCTTCCGTTGGAGCTCCTGGGTGAGCTGGTTCACACTCAGAGACTTTTTTGCGGTGCTACTTGAGATCAATCTGCGCAGCCTTGAGCTTTGCCCGCGACGCACATTGACAGTTGTCCATCCTTGAGAGGCTGGCGGAGAGACTCCCCCCTATTCGTGGTTTCGCAATTCAATGAGGCCCAGCTTCAAGAATCGGTCTGATGCTGTCGGGAATGGTCGCTCACCATCAGTTCTGCCGTTTGGAACGCACGCACTTGGAGGCCCTGCAGAACTAGAACAATGGTTAACGTGCGCTGTGATGCGCTTCGTCCGATTGTTCATAGCAAAAACGTCACAGCCCCGAAAAAAGTGAGAAAAATGAATGACATCAAGGCCTGTCCCAGCACCAAAAAGGCCAAATCCCGGTTCCGCTGAATCGTCGTCTCAGTTACAGTTCGGCGTCAAAATTTAACGGAATTGGAATAGCGCTGGTTGCATGGGCAATTGGGGCGGAAAATACCTGCGCCAGACGGCTTTTCGGGCGGCGCTGGCTGCGCTTTTGCTCGCCGCGGTCCTGTGCGCGGGCGCCAGCGCCCAGGTGGCGGATGGCGGTCCTCCGCTGGAGGGCGAAGCCTATGCGGCGGCGGAGACCGCCTACAAGGCGTTCGGCCAGGGCGATTACAAGGCCTCCGCGGCGAGCGCCGCAGAGGCTGTGGCACTCCGTCCTGACCTCCTCCGCCTGCATTTGCTTCTGATCGATTCCCTGGTCGCCGCGGGCGACCTCCCCCAGGCCGAGCAAGCAACGAAGGTCGCCTCGGCGGCGTTTGCAGGCAATCAGGAACTCCAAGGACGGCAAGCGAATATCCGGCAACGCCTCGCCCTATCGCCGGCAAGCGAAGGCTACAAGGCGCTTGAGAAGGGCGATGCCAAAGCCGCGGTGCGGGCGGCGCGCAGTGCAGTCGACTATGTGCCGGACTCGATGTCGTATCGCCTGTTGCTGCTGAACGCCCAGCTTGCCGACAATAATTTGTCGGGAGCTTTGGAAACCGTCACCGAAGCGATTGCGCTCGATCGAGCGAATTATGTTCCACTGGTATGGCGCGGCTATATCAACCAGCGGCTGGGGAAGCGCGCCGATGCTGTCTCCGACTTCAACGCTGCCCTGGCGATCCCGGGCCTGACAGCTTCTCAGCAGAAGAATATCCGGCTGATCTCGGCGGATGCAGCCCTGGCGTCAGGCGACTTCAACGCCGCGATGGAATTATTGGGTAGCTATTCGCGAACCGACCCAAAGGTCATCACCCGCCTCACCGATGCCGAAGGCGCAAGCCAGCGCAGGGGCGTGCTTCAGAACAACGGCAATACAATGCCAACGCCGGTGCAGGAATGTTCGACCAGCGCCAACGGCGTTAGTTGCGAACTCGAGGCCCCCGCGGTCCTCAGCATATTGACCCCTGTTGCATCGCCCGAAGAAAAGGCCGCAGCAGAAATCTTTGAAGCAAAGGAACGGGCCTACCGGGCTGAACGAGACAAGGACTACGAGCTAGCCATCGTCGAGGCGCGCAAAGCCGTACAGCTTGAACCCGAGGTCGCCGCAAGCCGCCTCCTGCTGATCAACATCCTGATGTCGGCCGGCCGCCCCGCGGAAGCTGAGACCGAAGCGACCAAGGCGATCGGGGCGGGCCATTCAAGCGCTGAGATCTATGCACAACGCGGCTATGCGCGAGGTAAGCTCAAGAAGTTCGGTGGCGCGATGTCGGATTGGGAAACGGCCCTGAAGCGGGGCCTGCCGCCCGCTCAAGCCCGCAGCGTTCGACTTTCCCTCGCCGATGCTGCCTTGACTTCCAACGAGCCCATGCGCGCTTTGCGCGCACTTCAGAAATTGGCCGTCGGCTATGACACGTCGATCCGCAAGGCCTATGCACTGCAGGCGCTCGGTCGAAAGGAAGAATCGCTTGCCGAGTTCAGGACAGCGGAACGGTTCGCAACGACCGCTGTTCAGAGGGACGGCGCGCTGCGCGCGCAAATCAATACGCTGGTCGAGTTGGACCGCAAGCCGGAAGCCCGCATCGTATTTGATCAGGCGATCGCCCATGGCAGGTTGGGTTCTGTCCGGGATGCCGATGTTGGCTATCTTGCCGTCGCCGTTGGTAACGATGAGGTAGCTCTGGCTCGCTTCGATCGCGCGCATGGCAACGGCCAATTGCCAGCTCGGGCCACGATCGATGCGGGATATACCGCGATGCGTCGCTTCGAAAATCCAAAGGCCATCGCCTATTTGATGGAAGGGATCGACGCCAAGGCAAACGGACGGATCGATATTGACGATCAAAAGCTGTTCGAGACGCGTCGAACAGTTTCAGATCTGGCCCGGGTGTGGGGTATCAATACTTCGGTTTCCTACGGCAAAGTCGGTTCGGCGCCCAATCCGTTCCTGACGACGACCGCGCCGAGCAGTTACACATCGCAACTGGGAACCGAGTTCTATTATCGCCCGGAAGGGTTCGGATACAGGAATGGCGCGATATTCGAGCTGTTCGGCCGACTTTTCGAAACCCTCTATGACCAGTCCGGCGGACCGACGGGCGGACGCACGACACAGGGCATGGTGGGCGCCCGCTGGAAGCCGTTCTCGAACGCCAACCTCGTTTTTGAAGTAGACAGACTTATCGCGCTTGGCGATGCGGCGCGCGATGACACGCTGTTGCGCGCGCTCTACTCCTACACAGTCGGCACCGATTTGCGTGTCTTGGATGCGAGCTGGCCGACCTGGTACGTCTACGCGGAAGTGGATCGCTTCCTCGAGAAGCGACAGCTGGTCGCGATCATGGAAGGCCGTTTCGGACGAAGCTTCCGGCTCGATGCGATCAGCAGCAACCTGGTGTTCTTCCCGCACGCCGTGCTGGCTGCAAACTACGACGATTCATTCGCCAACCGTTCCGCCTACTCGGCCGGCGCAGGCGGTTCGTTGCGCTACTGGTTCGGCGGAACGAAATACACGGCGCCGCCTTCATACTGGGAATTGACGTTACAATATCGCTGGCGCCTCGCAGGCGATCAGCGGGCTCAGGGGATCTTCGCGCAGACGTCGATAAACTATTGAGCGCCGCCACATCCGCAGGCGCTTGATCGTTCTACGAACCGAAATAGCGATCGCCGGGGTTATGAAACGCTCGGATCAGACCAAACAACTCAACCGGCCTTTGCTATCCAAAACAAAAGCCACCTTTCGGCGGCTTTCATTATTTTCGGTTGTTCGCAGGTCAGCCTATGCCGTTGCTGGCACGCGTCTGGCGTTACGCCGATACATGCCAAAACCTAACCCCGCAAATCCAATTATCATCATCGCCCAGGTGGACGGCTCTGGTACGGCAGCGGTGAACTGCACTTCGCTCAGCAATATCCAAGGCTCAAGATTTGGGATGTATGCACTGTTCTTGAAGTCGTTGACGTTATCGAGGAAACACCCGGCGGCGTCGCAGCCGTATCCGGCGACATGATTGTTGTAGTAGTTGATGCCATCCAGCAGCAAGGGTCCCCTGTTCAGGGTCAAGCTGAAAGTGTCACTGGAAACGATGGGCGAGTCAAAAGTAAGCGTAATAACTTCCGTTCCGTTGTACTTGTCACCCAGATAGTCCGTAAAGGTCGTTGTATAGCTCGGGGTGAAAGTCGAATTGCCAGGCGTGGTGATCGAGACGTCTACCGACGCTGGCTGACCGACAAGGCCCATGAAGCCGAGCGAACCAGCGTACGAACTCGCTACATACAATGTAATCGTACTAACGCTCTTGCCCGCCTCGAGGTTAAAAATGATGGTGGGATCCTGATATTTCCAGCCGACGTAGTCTTGGGGCACGAACGAGTAATTCTGCGCTGGAATGATATTGTCGGTCAGTTTGCCGGTACCCCCTGTCAGTAAGGCTTCCTTGGGGGCGCCATTTGACGGCACGACCAACGAAGAGCCGTTGGTATTGGCATATGTCGGAACAGAGTAGCTCGTATCGAAGTAGTTGTAGTTGCCGTTCTGGGTCAGCCCATTGCCGTTGTTCATCTCGTAGCTGGTGACAGTGACCAGCGCGGCCGATGCAGCCGTAGAACCCAGCACGGTTGTTGAGAGAGCAATGAGCAAACGAGATCGCAGCGACATATTAAATTCCTCGAAGGGCGAACAAATAAATCGAACGTCATCGTTTATTGTTATCAAGTTATTACCATGAGCTTCATCCAGTGCAAGCAGCATCTTCTGCGGCAGCGTTGATCGTTAACGGCCTGATCGTGCAGGTTGTCCAACGAGATCGCCCATGCGCGCGTCGGTTGATTTGCGCCTTCAATAAACGCGTGTTCGGCTGATTCCCGTACAGATGTGTGTGCTCCAACAAGGCGCCGAGGTTCAATCTTCAACGGCCGCGATTAACCATGCGGCGATATCGTCCCGCCTTTAATCAAGGCCCGCCTGCAATTAACGCTATCATTTAATTGGTCTATGGCCGGATCGAAGCTGATTCCCGGCGACAGGGCTGGTTCGCTTGCGGACCGTCCGGCCGGTGCTTTGCGGTGAGGTCACCGGGCTGGTTTGCCCTGCAGGGCAGGATCGGGCACCCTTGCGAATTCATTCGTCACGCCATCCGGAGCCGTCCCGCGAAAAACAAAAAAGCCGCGGTCAGTGGCCACGATGTCGCCCCTCTGAAGCAGGGTGTCGTTCATGGCCATATCAGAGGCGATCCGTGCGGCCTCAGCGGCAGAGGGCGGCGGCCGCCTGATGCGACCGCTCTCCTGTGCGTCCGCCGCTGCGCTCAACGTGAAGACCGCCGGGACGATAAAGGCTTTCCACATGGCTTTCTGGCACACAAACGCGGAGGGCCATCTATAACAAAAGAGCTGAGCGGGGGCTTTTCCAAATGTGGAATCCGGGCGCTGAGATATTCGATACGACCGGCAATCGAAACTCAATAGACGAGGATTGCAGCCGCACCAGTCAACCCTCGGCCCGGCAAGGCCGCCAGGGATAGTCGCGAACCCAATCTTCACGGCAAGGGCTGGAAGTTCGGGAAGAGCGCGGGAAGCTCAGAAACTCGCTCGGACTTTGGCCATCCCCGAGCATACCGTGGCGGCGAATCGGTTCTCTGGGCCCGATTTCAGGTCGCTGATCGCCTCGCCATCAACCCTGTCCGATTGCCCGCGCAAGGCCCTTTCGAGCTGCAGCCAATCGCTCTGTTTAATTTCGGTCGATTCATTTAGCGCAGCAAGCAGCGCGCTTGTCAGTCTATCCGGCACGGCCAGTCCCCTGCTCCATCCAGCACCAGCTCGCTCTCACGCCAGAACGAACGGTGCCGCAACAACCCAAGCCGCTCGTCGAACTCAACACTGTCCGAGCCAGAATCCCGACTATTGGGGCGATTCGCAAGCCTGCCGCTGGATTCGCCGACGGTTTTCCAACTCTACGCGAACGGCTCTTGCACCCGGTTGATAGCGTACAAAGGGGGCTGGGGATATGAACGCATTTTGGGCTTGGCTGATTTTCCTTCGCAGCGGCAGGAATGCAACAGCGGGCTATCGGCGGCAGAAAATTCGGCGAAAACCGGAAGGCCCTCGAGCGACGAAACAGGCATCTGCAGGCTGCGATGGGCCGGCATCGGGGGCATCACGCGGATGCGGCATAAGGGCTGGCTACCTAGGCCCCCAAAAGCCATTCCACGCCGGCAAAAATCGCCCACAACCAGCCAACCATGGCGATCCCGATCGCCGCCAGGTAGAGCGGTGGGGCTAATCCCTGACGCAACTTGTTCACTGCGAACTTCTCAAAGCTTCGGCCTCGGACAAGCGCTCGCGCAGACGTCGTAATTCCAGATAGCGCTCCGTAATGCTGACGGCTCGGAGCTTTTTCAAAGACTTCTTCGGCTTCTTTGATTTCGGCAGACTGGTACGGCTATGCGCTTTCATGAGGACCCCCTCCTCCCGCCTGAGAAGCTCAAGCAAACGATGTGCCAGCCAACTCCGGTGATGCGGCTGGTGCACCAAACGAACCTTTGTCTGGTGCGCACTTATTGGCGTTCGATAACGGTTGCGTGACTCGTTTGCGTGACCCATTCGGGGGACGCCGCGGGAAAAATCCGCGTCACGCTAGGTAGGGGTCGATCGGTCGGTCCGTATCCATTGAGACGCCGTACCCCCGATCAACATCCGACCGTAAAACCCTATTTTTTTCAATGCAAAAGAGCCGAACGATAATAACTCCTGCGCGGGAAAAACCTGGCGGCCAAATTTAAACCAGGTCAGAACAACACAGAAGATAAATCCAAGAAGGTTGCCGCCTGCGATCAGGGTTGGCAGCCATGGCCCTCCAAGCACCGTAACTGACGAGGTCATGACCATCGTCACGACCATCAACAGCGCAAGGAGAGAGAGTGGCGGCACCAACAGATCGAGCGCCAGCACAAGGATATTTACGTCGCCGCGCATCAAACCCGCAGTGAGAAGTCTTGGAACGAACCTTCCGATTGTGGCGAGATGCCCCTGGACCCACCGCTGCCGCTGATTTTCAGTCCCCTTGAAGCTTGTCGGGAACGTGCTGGTAACTGTCACGAACGGAAAGAAATACGGCGCTTTGCCCGTTTCCGCGAGATCGAGACCCAGCTTCAAATCCTCCACCAAGTGACCGCTTGCCAACGGAACCGAGCTGATCGCATTCCACGGAAACATCATTCCTGTCCCCATCAGCTGGACGGGACCACGAAGGTTTCTTAATCCAAGAGGACGAACCCAGTTTCTGAGAACCCAGGCGAACTCTGCGAAGCTATGATTGACGGGCGAGTTCTCGGCGCTTCGCATCACGAACAGCGCTTGCACGGGCCGTTGGACCTGATGACAAACCCGCTTTAGCCCTTCGACCAAATCAGCCTGGAGCCTGCAATCGGCATCGACGAAGAGAACAAAATCGGGCGGGTCCTGGCTGAGATGAGTGATGCCCCACCCCATCGCGAACCCCTTGCCAATTCTCCCGGGGTCGTTGCGAATAATGACCTCGGCGCCTGATGCAGCCGCAACCTCCGCGGTGTCATCGGTGCAGTTGTCCGCGACAACGATCAGGCGATCTCCGGCGCCAAGCTGCGGCTTGATGTCCTGCAGCGTTGGAACCAGCCCAACGCTCTCATTGTGCGCCGGAACGATTACCGCAACGCGCTTTTCAATATTTAATTCCTTGACCTCGAAAGGCTCCAGCTTCGGCGCCTTAAGAGCTGCAATGACTTCAACCAGCAGGACAGCGACGGGAACGCTGAGCAATCCAGCCAGAGCGGCCAAGATCAACATCGCAAATACCGATCTCGAAACGTTTGACTTAACGCTTTGTCAGGCAAAAAAGTGAAAATGGAAGCGGGCTATAAATATCCTGCTTCCCTCTCAATTACTACTATATTTCTCAAATAGATAATAGGACGAGGGACCCGTATTTTTTCGGGGCTACTTTAGAATAGGTCAGGCAGAGCACCCTTCATGAAGATCGCCTATCTGGTTAACCATTATCCGGCGATCAGCCACAGTTTTATCCGGCGCGAAATCCTGGCGCTCGAACGCCTGGGCCACGAGATCCTGCGAATATCCGTGCGGGGCTGGGCCGATGCGCAGCGTAGCTCCGAGGACCAACTGGAGCAGGCGCGCACGCGTTATGTCCTGCGCGGCGGCGCCGTGCCGTTGTTAATTTCATTCCTGCGCATCCTGGTAACCAATCCCGCCGGCCTGCTTCGCGTGATCGCCCTGACGTTAAAGATCGGTCTACGGGCCGAGCGGCCCCTCCCCGTTCATCTGATTTATCTGTTCGAAGCATGCCAAGTGGCTCTGTGGTTGCGGAACGAAAAGGTCCAGCATCTGCACGTCCATTTCGGAACCAATTCTGCCGAAGTCGCGATGCTTGTCGGCGAACTGGGAGGCCCACCCTGGAGCTTCACCGCTCACGGCCCCGAGGAATTCGACAAGCCGAAGTTCATCTCGCTTCCTGAGAAAATCCGGCGGGCGCGCTTTGTCGTCGCAGTCAGTTCATTCGGACGGAGCCAGCTCTTTCGCAATGTCCCGCACGCTTACTGGCCCAAGATAAAGGTGGTCCATTGCGGGCTTGAGCCGGCTTTCTATGACACCGATGTCACGGCGGCGGGCAACGACCGACGGTTGGTTTGCGTGGGTCGCATCTGCGAACAGAAGGGGCAGTTGCTCCTGATCGAGGCATCGCGGCTACTGGCGGAGCGCGGGACAAAGTTCGAACTGGTGCTCGCCGGCGACGGCGAGATGCGCTGCGAGATCGAGTCGCTCATCGCAAAGTACAAGCTGACGGGCATCGTGCGCATAACGGGCTGGATCAGCAGTGACGAGGTTCGGGCCGAAATCCTCGCTGCCCGCGCGCTGGTGTTGCCGAGCTTCGCTGAGGGCCTGCCGGTCGTCATCATGGAGGCCATGGCATTGCGAAGGCCGGCCATAACTACGTTCGTCGCCGGCATCCCGGAATTGATCCAGCACGGCGAGCACGGTTGGCTGGTTCCTGCCGGCGATCTGGAGAGCTTGGCCGAGGCAATGGAGGAATGTCTCAACGCGGCGCCGGAAGCGATCACGGAAATGGGAGAAAGTGCTCGCAAAAGGGTTTTGCAGCGCCATGATATCGACAAGGAAGCGGCTAAGCTTATTAAGCTGATTGAAGCCTAGACGACCGTTGGGCCGATAGTTATCGGCAGCGCCCGGTCCCCCTATTCCTCATGCTTCCGGGAAGTGAGATGAGGATACAGTTTACTCTGTTGGCGGCCTTAGCGATGATCGGCTCGATGCAGCCGGCCATCGGCCAGGTCAACATGCAGTATAGCGGCCGATATGGCGGACAGTACGGCGGCCAGTATGGCGGGCAATTTAGCGGACAATACAGCGGTCAGTACTACGGGCGGGGGAGCAGCGACCAGACCGCCTCGCCAAACGCGCTGGACAGAAAGCTTGATATTTTGGGCGCTCCAGTCAATTCCGGCGCGTGCGGGCAACTTCACTATCCGCCGCCTGGAACGGATTACGTGCTCCATGACAGTCAGGGACGCCGCTGCTTCTAAAACGATGCGCGGATGTCTTTTGCAATCATCGTGTTTGGCAGACAGCAAAAGACCGCCCGCAGGCGGCCTTGCTGATCGCAAACTCCAAGCCGAGGCCTGAATCTTGTTCGTCAACTCGCCCGTGCACGGCGTGCGGGGAGTCGGGCACCGCCCATGAGACCAATCCCGGCGAAGCCAAGTATCAGCATGATCCAGGTCGCCGGCTCCGGAATGGCGGATACCGGCGCGCTAAAGTTCAGCGCATTGATACTCAACACGGGATCCGATGTGGTCAGCAAAACCCATTTGAAGGGCGTGTCGTCGACCACGCCGAAAAAGCTTTGAAGATCGTACACATTTCCTACGCTGTCCTTCGACAGGGTCTGACCGTTGGAAAGTGTGAACGAGACGACAGCTCCGTAGTTAGTTCCGTCGTCAACTCCGTCATACGTATCGAAATTCAGCGCGAATGCGTTCACGGGAGCAGCGAGCGTAATCAGGATATTTGCGACGCCGACAGTCTGCTGCTGCGAAGATAAAACCGGTAAGGGGCCGTTGGAATCCTCATACGTCGGACCAACGTTGTAGAAATCTCCGTTGCCCAAGGCGATGTTCGTTTCGAACAGTACGCCACCATAGCTAACGGAGGCCGTACCGCTTCCGAACTCGTCATAGCCTGGATAAGGACCTGAAGCAGGATCGGGGATTGCAAGAGAGGTCTTGCTTGGCACGGCTGCGCTCCATGACGTGAAGTCAGAATAGCTGACCAAGCCCGCGTTTGCGTTGGCGACACCCGCAAGCAATATCAGGGCCGCCCCCAAGGCAGCCGAGTTCATCTTCATGAACATGTACGTTCCCGAAATTTTGTGTGAAAACGAACGCGGCACTGATTCGTCGCTAGATAATAGCGGAAACGAGTGACCACCGAAAAGAAATTAAACCTTAATTGGGATTGGCAGCGGCGGCCGCACTATTTTATTTTTCCCACCTCATCGGCCGCGGACCCGCGAATGTGCGACTTGCCACTGGTAGCCGGCCCAGAGCGCATCTCCGCTGGCTATGCGTCGGTCCTACATTTCGGGACCAAATACTTCCAAGTATTCGGAGGCACCGACGGGCCGGTCGTCCTCAAATACCCCGATCACCAAGCGCCCCGTCTTCCAGGCCAGCCCATCCAGATTGGTCTTGTGCTTGCCCGCCATGGGCGCACGCGTATCGGCATGGTGACCGTGTACGACATATCGTTGGCCATGCCCGACATCAGCGCCGCGCGGATAACGCTTCCAAAGCAACGTTTCCTCGTTCTGCTGCTCGAGCGGAATTTTCGGATCGACCGCCGCATGGACGAATATTCTGTGCCGATCGACATGCATCAGCGGGAGATTGCCCATCCAGGCCAGATGATCGGCCGGGATCGCCCGCAAATCGGGAAGCGCCGGGCTTTGGCCATAGGAAGCCAGCGTCTCACCTCCCCCATTCCTGATCCACCAGTCGAGCTCGGCCCTGTTTTCACAGACCGCGCACATCATGGCTTCGTGGTTGCCCTTCAGATGGACGACCTTCGATTCATCCGGTCTCCAGGTCATGAGACGCTCGATGACCTGTCTGCTCTGGGGCCCACGGTCGATGTAGTCGCCCAAGGTTATGATCGTGGAAGCGATCCCCTCCGCATGGCGGGCAACCGCGTCAATTGCGCGATCCAGGAGATCCAGCCGACCATGAAGGTCGGGTATGGCATACGTTCGGCTCACGGCAACCTTCGTCAAGAACCGGCCTTGAAGTGGATGAGCTTGGCAAGCTCACCGCGAACGTCCATCTTGCGGAAACAGCATGCGAGAAGACATGTCGACGGACGGCTTCACGAGGCATAGCGCAGATGTTCGAAGCTAAGCGGGCTTCGCCAGCGCGGTGCGGTTGCGGAAACGGCGCGCCAGAGCATAACACAGCCCCAGAAAGGCATCGAACAGGAACAGCAGAATAACCGCGATGACGAAAAGGCCAATACCGGTAAGATCGTGCAGAATTCCGTCGAGCATGTCAGGTCCCAGATAATAAGCGATCATGACCAACGCGAAAACGCGAAAGAAGTTTGCAATGATAGTAATCGGAATGATGGCCGCGAGAAGGAGCAGGCTTCGGATTTTCTGCTGCCAGCGAAACGCGTAGGCGTAGAAAACGCCGATCGCCGACAGCGCAAAAATCGAATTCATCCCGGAACAGGCATCCTTTACCAGGAGCTGATAGGTCCCGATCATGATCATCACGCCATTCTGAGCAACCGGAAAACCCGTCGCATAAAGCACGTTGGTCACGACGTTCGAAATAAAGACCTTCAGCGGCACGGTGGCGGCATCGATCAGCCAGTCGGGCATCGGCACGGCGAAGATCAAGAAGCCGATCGGAAACGCGAGCACCCGCAACGCCGGCCATCCGGCTGCAATCAGCACGCAGCCGACGATGACGGGGATCAAGGAAAAGGTTTCGAAAGTAACCAGGCCCTGTTGGATCCGGGCGAGATAGAGGATGACCAAGCCGCCGAGCAGAGCAAGCCACCCCGTGACGGGGGCCGGAGAAATTTCAACGGCCCTCAACTTCTCACGCGATTGCCAGATCAGCCAGAGCGAGGCCGCAATGATGAGCGGACCGTGGCCCTCCTGCTCCGTCTGCCAAGGTCCATCGATCAAACTGAGAACGGTCTGGGCATAGGCGGCGATCACAGAGACGCCGAGCAGCGCCGGCCATAAAAAAGGGCCGAGAAAACCTGCCTTCGCCGATGGTATTACTTGCGAATATGTCATTCAAATACCAACAGGTTCCAAATCTAATTCATTGATACCATTAAATGGAACAAACAGTTCATCTCCGGGCTATCAAAACCGCGTAACCAGCGCCAGCAAGAATCAAGACCAGCGCAAGGTAGAACGAGCCCGCATTTCCGACTTGGTTAGCGACGGCGAATACAATGCCAGCCAGCATGTAGTGCAGCAACGTTCGATTGTCCCGCTCGGTGAACTGGAAGAACGCGATCACCAGCGCCACGAAACAGGTAACGGTCAACACATCAAAAAACGTCGTCATTCAATATCGCCTTGTGGAACATCTTACGGCGGCGCGATCACATCCGCGCTCAGTTTTTCTTGCCATCTGCCGGCTGCATGATGTTTGCGTATTCACCTTCATATTTCGCTTCGAGATTCGCAGAATAGCGCGCAATGCCCAGTTCGGCCTTGACCGCGTCCGCACGCATCAACTGCCGTGCAAGATTGGCCGCCGCATCGCCTTCGAGCGGGCGCGGCTCCTCACCCTTGACCTTGAAGAACACGCCGTTCTGGCCGGCGCGGACGAAAAACACGTCGTCCGCCTTCTTGGCCTCGATCAATCCGTAAAACTCCGGCGGCAAATCGCCGCTGTTCAGCGCGCCCATTTGCCGACCGTGGGGAATGCCAGCCGCGGTTAGCTTCTGGTCGATTTCGTCGAGCGATTTGGCGTTCTTGTTCGCTTCGACGAAAGACTGGGTGGATGGCCCTATTGGAAATGCGATTTGTTCGACGCTGAGCAGTCTTCTGCCGGCGAATTTCGCCGGGTTGTTGGCGATGTATCTGTCAATATCTGCCTTGCCCGGCGCCTTGGCAGCCGCCGTCCGCTGCAGATACGCATTCTCGAGAATTTGTTCGCGCGACCTCAAGAGGTCCAGCAGCACGCCCGGTTCGCGATCGAGCTTCGCCGCCATGGCCTGGCGGAGCAAATGTTTACGCACGACCAGATCACCCAGGACGCGTTTGACTATCTCGGGCTCCTTCTGCTTGTCCGGCGTCACGTTCGCCCAGCGAAACTCGTTCTCCAGATCCTGGATGGTCACGACTTCTTCGCCGACACGCGCAACCACCTGTCCTTTGGAAGCGGCGGGCTGGTCGCTTTTGCCGCAACCGGCCAAGGCGACCGCACCGCAGGCGAGCAAAACGGCCAGCCGGGCGATCTTGATGGACATACCCTTCATCCAGGAACTCCGTGCATCCAAATAGGGCCGGGAAACAAATGCAACAGGCCGGCCGTGCCTGATCCTGCTATGACTAGCGAGCCCGCTGTCCACGGTCGAGCCTATAGCACTTTTTTGCTGCAAATTCCGTTGTTTATGTTAATTTCGTTAAGGGACTGATTATCTCTTTCTTTTGACTGTAAATCGGCCAGTTGGAGTATATCCTCATCAGAAACATCTGATCCAATTAACTCTCAATTTTTTAACTCTCAATTGTGCGTGGTCTCGATGAAATACCCTCGAATTCAGATCATACTGGCATGTATCGCAATCGTGGGATGCGCCGTGCTTGCGACAGTGCTGGCGCCCCGTCAACTGATGGCCCGTACGTCGGCCTCCCCTAGCCTCGAAACCGTCATTCCGCGCCAATTTGGAACCTGGAAGCTGGTTCCCGAAATTAGTCCGGTGCGTCCAGCAGATCCAGACGCGTACGTTCAGCCGGACCCGCTCGCTGGAAAGATTTACAGCCAGGAAGTTGGCCGGGGCTATACGGACGGACATGGCAACATCGTCATGCTGATGGTCGCATACGGTCCGGTACAGAACTATCGGCTGAAGTCCCACCGTCCGGAGATTTGCTATACCGCCAATGGCTTCCGGATCTCGGAAAAAGCGGATGCCGCGATTGGCTATCGCAATGGCGCGCAACCCATCAAGATGACTCGATTGGTTGCGACAAGAGAATCGAGATTCGAACCGGTGACTTACTGGCTGCGGGTCGGCAACGATATCGCCAATGGCGTCGTCGATCATCAGTTGAGCCGGCTGAAGTATGGCCTGCGCGGGATCATTCCCGATGGTGCCCTAATCAGGGTCTCCACGATCGGTCTGCCGAAGGATGTATCGTTCAAACTGCAGGATCAGTTTATCCGCGATCTGCTCGCCGCCATTCCACCTCAGGAACTTAAGTTCTTTACCGGCGCGAGTTGAAGGTCGCGGCGTGCAAACTTGACAGGTGATTTTTGCCGTTCGCTCAACTCACCTCGAAATTGCTGCGCGTACCATTGCTGCATAGCATCCTTCTTCTGGCGGCTGCGTGGCAGCCGACATGCGCGCAAGGCGCCGACGAGACGCTGCTGCCGTACGCGGTAGGCATTCATCAGACGCCGATGCAGAGCTGGGGGCCGGGATCAGGCATCTATCTCGGAAAAGGCCTGTTCATCACGGCAGCGCATGTCGCAGGCCGGACCTGGCTGACGCGGCCCAAGGTCGCGATTGCCGGATTGGAATATCCGACCCGTGTCGTCAAAGAAGGCAGTTTCGAGGGAACAGATTTAACGCTGCTATCGGTTGATGAAGCGCTTCTTCCGGTGCGATTGCGGCTTCGTCGAAACTCAATCTGCGCCGAACCGCCCAGGCCGGGGCAAGAGGTTGTGACCATTGTACCGGGATCTGCCGTGCGCTCCCACATCCTCTCGCCCGATCGGCTGCCGGCTGGAACCCGCAGCCGATTCAGCACGGTGATCGCCGATGTGGCTCGCACCGGTAATTCCGGATCAGGAGTGTTCGATGTCAAACGCAAATGCCTGCTCGGCATAATGAGCCGGAAAATTTCGCAACCGAAATATCGACCTGACACCAGAAAGATGGAAACGCGTGATATCGCCAAATACTTTGTACCGGCCTCAGAAATTGCGGCCTTTTTGCCCGCCCATTTGCAGCTTTAGTAGCTCTCATTAGCCCCTTGGTCCTGTCGGTCGATTGCTCGCGCGTTGAAGCAAATCACGACCTCGGCATTGATAAATTTGGCGCCCTGGCGCGCTCGAAGCAGTATTGGAGCAAGCATGACAGTTGAACATTCAAAACAGCGCGTGGCGCTGATTACCGGCGTCACCGGGCAGGACGGCGCCTACCTGGCCGAATATCTGCTCGGCCTCGGCTATGAGGTCCACGGCATCAAGCGGCGGTCTTCCTCGTTCAACACGGCGCGGATCGATCACCTCTACCAGGACCCGCATGCCCGCAACGTGCCGTTCCTGCTGCATTACGGCGACATGACCGACTCGACCAACCTGATCCGGCTGATGCAGCAGATCAGGCCGACCGAGATCTACAACCTCGCCGCCCAGAGCCATGTCGGCGTCAGCTTCGAAAGCCCGGAATATACCGCCAATGCCGATGCCATCGGCGTGCTGCGGCTTTTGGAAGCGATCCGGATTCTCGGCATGGAGAACGAGACGCGGTTCTATCAGGCCTCGACCTCCGAACTCTATGGCCTGGTGCAGGAGGTGCCGCAGAAGGAGACCACGCCGTTCTACCCGCGCTCGCCTTACGGCGTCGCCAAGCTGTACGGCTACTGGATCACGGTCAATTACCGCGAGGCCTACGGCATGTTTGCCAGTAACGGCATCCTGTTCAACCATGAGAGCCCGATCCGCGGCGAGACCTTCGTCACCCGCAAGATCACCCGCAGCGTCGCCCGCATCGAGACCGGCCTGGAAGAGGTGCTCTATCTCGGCAACCTCGAAGCCAAGCGCGACTGGGGCCATGCACGGGATTATATCGAGGGCATGCACAAGATCCTGCAGGCGGACGCACCCGACGATTTCGTGCTGGCGACCGGCGAGACCCGCTCGGTGCGCGAGTTCGTCGAGCTGGCGTTCGCCGAAGTTAGCCGCCGCATCGAGTGGCGCGGCCAGGGCGTCGACGAAACCGGCGTCGACGCCAAATCCGGCAAGACCGTGGTCCGCATCGATCCCGTCTATTTCCGGCCGACCGAAGTCGATCTTCTGGTCGGCGATGCCAGCAAGGCGCGGCAGAAACTGGGCTGGAAGCCGAAGACGTCGTTCGCCCAGATCGTCAAGGAAATGGTCGCGAACGATCTCGATGATGCGCGGCGGGAGGTCGCCAATGGCAAGCCTGCCGTTTGAGCTGAAGGGCAAGACGGTCTACGTCGCCGGCCACCGCGGCATGGTCGGCGCCGCGCTGGTGCGCCGGCTGGCGGCGGAACACGTCGAACTGCTGACGACGCCCCGCAACGAGGTCGACCTGCGCGATCAGGCCGCGGTCAACCGCTGGTTTGCCGCCCGGCGCCCGCAGGCGGTGTTTCTGGCCGCCGCCAAGGTCGGCGGCATCGTCGCCAACAACACGCTGCGCGCCGAATTCCTCTACGACAATCTGGCGATCGCTTCCAACGTGATCCATGCGGCGCATGTCCACGGCGCCGAGAAGCTGATGTTCTTAGGCTCGTCCTGCATTTATCCCAAACTGGCGCCGCAGCCGCTGCGCGAGGACTCGATGCTGACGGGGCCGCTGGAGCCGACCAACGAGCCCTATGCGATTGCCAAGATCGCCGGGATCAAGATGGTGGAGGCCTATCGCAGCCAGTACGGCGCCGACTTCATCAACGTGATGCCGACCAATCTGTACGGCCGCGGCGACAATTATCATCCCGAATACAGCCACGTCGTCGCCGCCCTGATCCGCCGCTTCCATGAAGCGAAGGTCTCCGGCGCCAAAGAGGTCGCGGTCTGGGGCACCGGCACGCCGCGGCGCGAATTTCTCTATGTCGACGACCTCGCGGATGCCTGCATCCATTTGATGAAGACCTATTCAGATAGCGAATTGGTCAACATCGGCACCGGCGAGGACATCACGATCGCCGAATTCGCCCGCGTGGTCGCGGCGACCGTCGGCTATCGCGGCGAGATCGGTTTTGATGCTTCGCGCCCGGACGGCACGCCGCGAAAACTGCTCGACGTCAGCCGGCTGGCAAAACTCGGCTGGCGCGCCGGCACGAAGCTCGACGACGGCATCCGGCTCGCCTATCAGGCGTTCCTGAGTGAACGACAACAATAGTCATTTCGGAAGACGCGCAATCGATCCTCACGCCGTTAGGAATCGCGGGCGGATTGAAATCAATAGTAGCCGTAGTACGAACCAGCCGCCTCGGTTGACTTGTTCACAACTACACGGACAACTGTCGTCCGTCGCAAATGCCGCTGGCATTCCTTGATGTCAGAAACCGTCGTGCTTCCAACCCCCGCAACGAGCAACGCCGCATCCATTCGAGGCAGGATCGAAATCACATCATCGCCGAGCAGCATCGGCGGAAGATCGAAGATGACGATACGTGACCGGAAATCCCGCTTGATGGTCTGCAGCAGCGCCCCCATCGTCTGCGAAGCCATCCACTCGGAAGAATTCGACGAGACCGATCCGGGCAGCACCAGCATGTTGTTGGGACCGATGCTTGCCTGCAGAACCGCCGAAGAAAGCGGCGTGCGTCCTTCCAGGACATCGAGAACACCGCCATTGCCGTCTATACCCAGATAATTTCCAACCGCTGGCCGGCGCAAATCGAGATCGACCAGCAGCACCGATCGTTCCGGCAGGCGGGAAATGCTCAGAGCAAGATTGCAGGCCGTCACCGTCTTTCCGCACCCGGCGGTCGGCGAGGTCACAGCCAGGAACTGCCAGCTCTTCTTGTCCATCTCCTGCAGCACCTGGGTGCGCAGCATGTCGTAGTAGCGGCCGTTCGGACCGGAAGTGCCATATGCCACGATTCGGTTGGCTTCGAGATGATCGGCCCGAAGACGCACCTCGTTAATCGGCGACTCGGCGGAGCGCTGCAGCGGTCCGTTAGCCGCAAGGGCAGATCCGCTCAAGACTCCCGGACGGTGTACTACCTCTGCAGCGCGCGCGAGTTCGACAGCCTGCTTTATTGAATCCACCACGTGACTCCGCAAATTATCGAAACAGCCCGACCCTGGCCTTGGCAATCAAGAGATCAAGGGGCGGAAGGAAGAGGTACGCAACAATCAACAGTCCGATCACAACCAGCGCAAACACCCCTAGAAAAGCAAATATCCGCCGCCGCTGCGCACGCAACTCGGCCGCCGTCGTGATGTAGGGAATTGAAATGATCAACTGGCCATCGACCACCGACAGGAGCTCATTGCTTCTGCGGATTCCCTTGTCCAGGATTTCGACCAGAAACGCCAACCCCGCTCCGCCAAAAAGCGCCGCCGCGAACGCCATGGCAAGGACCTTCAGCCGATTGGGCTTGATCGGCTCTTGCGGCGCCGTGGGCTGCTCGATGATTTCGAGCTTCTCGGACTGCTGGTCCTTTTCGAGGTTCTCGCCGAGCCGTGCGGCGGCCAATTTTGCCGAGGCAGCATCGAGATTTTTCTGCAAGCTCTCCTGTTGGGCGACCAAGGCCTCGAGGCTGGCCACCGTTGCAGCGTCGTTGGTGGGCGCCGGCGCAGCAGCCACCTTTTCCAAGGCTTCGATCTGCTTCTTCAGGGATTGGATCGCGGGGTGCCGTTCTGAATACAGCGCGCCCTTCTGGATCAATTCGGCCTTAAGCTGTGTAAGCGTTGTCGGCTGCTCGGAGCCGCCAGACGCCGGCTTGCCTTGCGTGAGCCGCAACTGAGCGATCTTGGCATCGAGCGCATTGTTCTCCGCCTGAAGTCTCTGCACCTCTCGCGCCAGAAACTTCGTGGTGTCGGTGGCGCGGCTGGTCCGATCCCGAAGATCCTCGTTCAGGATCCGCGTCATCAACTCGTTGGCTACCTGCGCAGCCACTGTAGCATTGCCGTATTCGAATCCGACCGAGAAAACGATCGTGGGGTTTTCCATCGCAGCGCGCGTCCGCTGCTTGAAGTCCAATTGAAGGTCGACCGGCGCGATTTTCGTGTGTTTCTTGACCTCCGCGACGAGTTCGGTCGGCGACATCAACGTGCGCTTGTCCGGGAATAGTTTGAATTTGTCGGCGATCGCGATGAGATTGTCTCGCGTCATCGTTCGCTGTTGAATGGCCTGGATTCGCTCCTGCGCGGCGCTGGTAACCGTAGGCCGGACCAGTTCGGATGGAATCTGCTGCGATTGAACGAGTATTCGTCCTTCGGAGACATAGGTCGGTGGCCACAGCAGCGCTACCGCGGCGCCGGCGGCAAGGATCGTGACGAATGGCAGTACAAAATAGACCCACCGCCGTTTGAACAGTTCCCAGTAAAAAGTGGGCTGCAACAGGTGACTGCGGTCCTCTTGCAGCGGCTGGAAATCGTCCTCAAATTCAACTTTCTGCAGCATGTCTCGTCCGAGCGTCTATTTGCGCGCCTGCAAGGTTAACAGTGCCGCGGAATGATCGGCGGATCGCTCCGACACGCGATCTTAGCATCGATCTTGCAGGGATTTAATGAATAGTTGTTCAGCAACAGGACTTTTAAATTTCAATCTTAATGGTTCCATCGGCCACCGCTTTGCGAATTTACGTAGATCAGAGAAATAGGTCCCGTCGGGCGGGTAATTCTTCAAACTACGCTATAAGGGTCTGTAGCCGGGCTAAGGAAGTTCAATGTACGAGGCATTTTATCAGCTACGGGAGAAACCCTTTTCGATTCTCCCCGACCCTGACCTGATCTACTGGGGCAAAATGCATTCCATGGCGTTCACGATGCTGGAGTTCGGCGTCATGAATAACGCCGGCTTCACCGTGATCACCGGTGAAATAGGTTCCGGCAAGACGACCCTGGTCCGGCATCTGCTCAAGAAGGTCAACCCGGCAATCACCATTGGCCTGATCTCGAATTCCCCACAAGGCCGGCAGGAATTGCTGCAATGGATCCTGATGTCGCTCGGGCAACCGTTCGATGGAGATTATCCCAATCTTTTCAAGAAATTACAGGATTTTCTGTATGGTCAATTCGCCAATGGAAGAAGAACCATATTGATCATCGATGAGGCGCAGAACCTCGAGCCGGAGGCGCTCGAACACTTGCGCATGATCTCCAATATTAACGCGGACAAGTTTCAGATCTTGCAGCTGATTCTGGTGGGCCAACCTCAGCTCCGCGACCTGCTACTGGCGCCCAAGTTGCATCAATTCGCCCAGCGGATCTCCTCCGACTTTCACCTGCGCCCCCTCGATGACCGGGAGGTCGCCAATTACATCGCCTTTCGGCTCCAGGCGGTGGGTGCCCGCCGGCCGCTCTTCAGCCAGGAGGCCTGTTCGCTGATCGCGTCCGCGAGCGGCGGAATACCCCGAATGATCAATGTCCTATGTGACACGGCGCTCGTCTATGGCTTTGCCAACGACCAGCGGGTCATTTCGGATCACATTGTCCGGGACGTTATTGCAGACAAGCAACAGTACAGCATTTTTCCGGTAAAAAAGTTCTCGCGGGTTCCCTAAGTTATTGTATTCTATTAACTTCCCCATGGCTAAATAATGGCTGCGTGTTTCGGGAGAATCCCCCGCGCGTCGGCCCAAATGTCTTTGTTTGCGGGCTTTTTGCCGACGGTTAGGGGAAATGACATGCGAATCTTGCTGGCACTGCTGTGTGTTGCCTTCCTGACCTCCGGGGCGGAAGCGCAGGCCCTGAAATCGGGCGACAGCTTAAGCATTACGGTCCTGCAAGACCCGAAGCTCGACCGGACGGTTGTCGTCGACCCTTCCGGTGAAATCGCGTTTCCCCTTGCCGGTCATATCCGGGCGCGCGGGCTCACACCATTGGCGCTCGAAAACATTCTCAAGAACAAGCTGAAGAACAACTACAAGGACGAGAATCTCGACGTCACGGTTGCCGTCGTGAGCGCGCCCAAGGAGATCCCCGAGGACGATCTGAAGCCGAAGATCTTCATCACCGGTGAGATCATCAAGCCAGGCTCCTATGTCGTCAGGCAGAAGACGACCCTGATGCAGGCTATTGCCCTTGCCGGCGGCATCGGCCCTTTTGCTGCGAAAAATCGTATCCAGGTACGACGCAAGGGCCCCGGAGGCGATGAAACAATTTTCATGTTTAACTACCGGGCTTATGAGGCTGGTGACGATTTGGAAGGTAACATCACCTTGCGAGCCGGCGACGTCATCATGGTTCCGGAACGGCGCTTGTTTGAGTGAGGTCTGACGCACGGCGGGGGCGAGAAGCAACGTGAAGAGAGCTGCCATAGCAGTCTCGGTGTGCTTTGGCATGGCGCCGTCCGTGGCATTTGCGTTCGATTGGTCGATAAAGGCCAGCGAGACCGAAACCGTCGAACTGAACAGCAACCAGTTCTTGCGTAGTTCCCCCGCGGGATCGGTGGGCTCCTACACGACGCTCAGTGCCGACGCACAAGCGCGTACTCCAACATCCAAGTTCAATTTCTCCGGCGACGGCAGCTACAAGAAGTATTGGGGCCCGGGCGTTGTCGGAACTGCGTCGGAATTCCTGAACTATGGATTCAAGGCGCGCTACGAGGTTCAGGAAAAGACCAGATTCGACCGGGAGTATGTCGAGGCAAGCTGGAGACAACAGAGTACTGCTCTCGCGCTGCTGAACGATCTCGGCGTCTCCGTTCCGACCTCAGGCTTTATCGATCGGCTTACGGCAACCGGCGGAATCGACCGTTCGATCACCGCACTCGACACAGTGTCTCTGTTCGCCACGTCCTCGCGCACGAGTTACCAGCCGTCGAGCGGAGGCGGCACGCCCTTTACCGATACACTTGCGCGCGGCAATTGGCGTCGCTCGCTAAGTTCGGTCACGGCGATCAACCTGTCCTCCGAGTATGAACTGCTCGAATATGACAACGCATTCAACACCCAGGTTCAGATTTTTCGTGATCAGGCCGGGTTCGACGCCACGTTGTCGGCGGTGCTTTCCTTTCGCGCCAACGCCGGCGTCGCCTATCTGGTGACCGATCGAGGAGTCTCGAGTTCTGCATTCGGGGGCACGACGTCGGCCACACCCGTATCGAGTTCGGTGCTCGACTGGATCGGCGACGCTGTCCTCACCTATCGAATGCTGAAGAGCACGACCTTGTCCGTCATCGCCAGCCAGTCGGTTGGACCGAGCGTTGTCGGCTCTCTGTTCAAGCGGGATTCAATCTCGGCATCGCTGAGCCACAGCATCAATTCACGATCTACCCTCACGCTTTCAGCGAGCGGGAATCGGCAGATCGCGACCACAACGACGGATTATGCTTCAGCGTCGGCGACCTACAGCTACAATCTGACCCGGGAATGGGGGACGTCGCTCACCTACCGATACCTGCATCGGTTCGCCAGCACCGGTACCGCCATTTTCGATCCTATTACCGGTACGCCAACGGTTTCCGGCACGGGCCCCGCAGACTCCCACAGTCTCATGTTCGTCGTGACGCACAACTGGACTGTGCTGCCGTCCGGCAATTAGTCCGTGTTTCATTTCATCGCAGAACGGATATTTTCCTTGAGCGGTGTCCCGTCCGGCTCGAGGGAAAATGCGGTCTTGAACTGCTCAGCCGCCTTTTCAGTTTGCCCCGCCGCCGCGTAGCTCATACCGAGGTGATAGTGGGCCGCCGCAAGGTTCGGCATTGCCACCACAGCCGTCTCGAGGGTCGCGACCGCTCCCTTGAAATCGCCACGCTTGTACTGGGCCCATCCCCACGTATCCTGAAACTGCGGTACCTTGGAACCCTTCAGCTTTTCCGAAAGCTCGACGGCACGATCGAGACTCGGCTTGTCGCTCCGATTGTCCAATAGCAGGCTGACGAGATTGTTGACGGCAACCATCGAATTCGGCTGGTCCTGAACAATCGCTTCGTACTGAGCTATTGCAGCGTCATTATTCCCGCGCTGGATCTGCAATCCCGCAAGGGCGAGACGGAAAGCTACATTGCCGGGCAACTCCGCAAGTCCGGTCTTGAGCACCTTTTCGGCCGCATCGTAGTCCTTGCTTTGAACATAGAACTCGCTCAACGCCGTGTATCCCGCCGGCTCTCTCGGCTGTTGCTCGACTGCCTTCCTGAAGCTCTGCAGCGCCTCATCGTTCTTTTTTTCCGCCAGTTTGGCCTGGCCGAGAAACACGAGGAGCTGAGCATTGGCCGGGAACTTGTTGCTTATCGTCTGCAACAGTGCCGAAGCCTTATCTGGCTTACCCTGCTTCACATAGGCCGAGGCAAGTGCCAGCGCCGGCTGCGGCGCATCGGGCGCCGCTTTATGCGCAGACTCCAGTGCTGCGATACTCTCCTCGATCTTGTTCTGGCCGGCAAGCGCTGCTGCGCGGATCTGGTCGGCAACCACGCGGGCTTGATCGACACGGCCGAGAGCATCCGCAATCGCCAGAGCTCCCGACCAGTTCTGTCGGCTCAATCTGACTTGCCCAAGCGACGACCATATCTGCAGATTGTTGGAATTGCGATTGGCAGCCTCCATCAAGATCTCTTCGGCGCGAGCCGCATCGCCCTTACGCTGCAGGAATGCGACATATCGCAGAACAACATCGGGGTTGGAGTTGGATGATTTCAACGCATCGGCGTACTGGCGATCGGCCAACTCGCCTTTCCCGCTGCGCTCATATGCAACCGCCAGCAACGACAAAAGCTCAACCGACTTCGGCTGATCGTTAAGGGCCTCGCGCAAATCGGAAATGGCACTGTCGAACTGGCCTTTGTCGATGCTCATAGCCGCCCGCAGCCGCAACGCGCCGCCGTTGCGACGATCCTTTGCGAGGATTTCTGCGATCAAAGGCTCGGCTGCCGCCTTCTCTCCCTTGGAAAGATGGATTTCCGCGAGCTTGACCTGAGCGGCGAGTTTTCTGTCGGGAGCGGCGACCGTATCTGCCAGCTTCTGCAACGCTTGTACGGCGTCGGCCGTTCGGTTCTGCTGATGATTTAGCTCGACCAATGCGATCTGGTAATCAAAGTCATCACCGCCTGCCTTGATCCGCGCTTCCAGTTCGGCTCTGGCGGCATCCGCTCCTTTCGTGGCGCTAAGGAAGCGGACAAGGTCCATTCCGAGCTTGCTGTCGGTCGGGCTCGCCTCAGCCCTAGCCCGAAACTCCTTCTCCGCCTCGGGAAACTTTCGCTGTGCGATAAGAAATTGCAGAAGCTGAGCTCGGTATGTGGCCTCTTGAGGATTCTGCACAATCAGCTTGCGCAACAGTTCTTCCGCCTTTGGCAAATCCTTCTTGCGTGCATACACGTCGATTTTCTGCAACGCGAGGCGCGTGTCGTCCTTGGAGTCAGCGGGGATCGAATCCAGAAGCTTCAGTGCGCCATCCAGTTCGCCATCAGCGACCTTTTTCGACGCGAGTACCGAGATCGCATCGACGTTGGCCGGATCGATCTCATATGCGCGCTGCGCCTCGCGGATCGCGCCGGCATTGTCGTTGGTGCGAAGCAGAATGATCGAGCGCAGGGCATGGAGTTCCGCGTTTGGCTTGTCGCCTTCGTTGGCGGCATCGACGACCCGGAGCGCGGCCTCGGCCGCTCCACCGCCCACCATAATTCTTGCGAGCTTCAATCGCGCGTTCAGGTCGTTCGGATCCAGTTCGACGATGCGGCGCAGATCCAGGAAGAGCGAAGTCGCCTTGGTCCGTTCGTCGATGCCGGCGAGAGCCCGCCAGACTTCGACCTTGTCGCTCTTGTACTTGACCGCCTTCAGAAGCTCCTTCCGCGCCTCGAGATCGTCCTTCTTTTCGATAAGAGCCATTCCGCTCTCATAGTAACTTTGCGCGCGTTCTTCGGGCGATCCGCAGCCCGCGACGAACGTCACGAGCAGGAGCGCAAGAGAGCCGCGAACGTAAAAAGATTGACCGACTGGCTGCTTCATTTTTGGATTACCATGCACGCGGCCGAACGCGGCCGGATATCGTCTGTTTTCTCCGCTATCACACTTCCTGTGACAGGAGGAATTCGAATCTGTTCAGGCGGAATATTCGTCGCAGGCCCGCGGACACGCCCGTAAACAGGAGTTTCTGTCCCCGGCTGGCCAATTGCTTTCGAACCATCAGGAACAACCCGAAGAACCTTGCGTCGATGTACTGTGTGTTCGAAACGTCGAGGATCATTCGTTTGCCGCTGTCGAGCGCATCGCGGAGCTGCTCGATTGCGCGGTCGACATGTTCCGCTACCGCGGCCCCCGACAGGGCAAGGGTCACTGAACCATGATCCTCACTTCTTGCGATCGACAGCTTGTTCAAGGCTCGCGCCCGTCTCTCGCTCAGCATCAGGGGCAGCACACAGGTGACCAGCATCGCAAGCAGGGCCTTCCCGTCGCTCCAGTAGCGCCGCCAGAGGTACGGTTCCTCCTTGATACGCCACAGCCACTCAAACCCGGTGCTACGGAGCATCGGCGGCGCCCGCCGAACAGTTCCGGCCTCGAAATTAATTGTCGCCCCGAACTGGGCTCGAATGGGCGGGCGCAGCCTCCAATGGTTGTGCAGAAGCCAGGCTTGGGCCTTCTCCGCGCCAAAAAATACGGCAATTAAATCCGCGTTGCTCGCATTTATTTCCTCGATTATTTTCGGCGAGCTCATCTCTTCGATCGTGCCGAAACCGGGGTTGAACACGCCGACGCATTCCAGCCCGCCCTTCTCGGCGTTCAGCCTGGCGCCGACTGCAGCCGCGAGCCCCTCGGCCCCGCCGAGCAGGAAGACGCGCAGACGCCTGCTGGTCGCGTTGGCGGATTTAAGCCGGCCGAACAGGTCGCTGCCGGCAATTCGCTCATGGATCGGAATGCGCAGCAGCTTGGCGATCCAGATCAACGGCATGCCGTCCGCAAGACACAGGTCGCTCAGCAGCATGGATTCGCGAAACGTACCGTTGATCTGGCTCTTGACGAGGAAATTGACATTGGGTGTCGAGATCAGAAATGCCGAGCCGGCGTTCGTCGCGAGATCCATCGACCGCAGCAGCGAGGGAAAATCGAGCGCATCCACGGGAATGCCGAGGAGACCAAATACGTGGCGGGAAAGGTCGTCCGGAGAGGCGCTTGCCGACTGCGGGTCTGCAGATTGCTCGGGAAAATCGGCCGAGACTGCCGGGGGGCGCAACGTCTTCAACATAAATGCTCCACGAACTTCAAATTTCGCCCGGACGCATTGCGGGGCCCCGTCATATAATTAACGAATAGTATGCGATCTACTACGAAATTCCTGCTTAGTGAAATCGATTTAATGTACGTGATTAATACCGCGTCCACGAATGAAATAGCAATTCCAAACCGATGGGCGGCGGAGTCCACCGGGATCGCGGCCATTGGCGATTAATGACTGATGGTTATGCTCAAGATGGCTTCCAACAAGCCAAACCGTCCGCTATTGGGTTTAATTCCAGAATAGGTGCACAGAGGTGGACCAGGCTATCGAACAGATCAGTGCCGAAGTTCCCGACTGGACGCGGGAAAACCCTAGGCAGTTCTGGGACCCCGGACGCAAACTGCTGCTGACGGTTCGGCGCTACCAGTTTTGGCAGGCGCGCGGCGGCCTTTTCGGCACGCTTTGTTGCAAGGTCATCGCCCTGCGTCATCGCTTCTGGAGCGTGGTGACGGGCGCTGAGATACCGCTCACCTGCCGGATCGGCGGTGGGCTGCTGATCCCCCACCCCAATGGCATCGTCATTCACCCGGACGCCAAAATTGGCGTGAACTGCCTGATTTTCCACCAGGTCACACTTGGCAGCCGCGGCCGCGGCGGGGTTCCCGAAATTGCCGGCCATGTCGACATTGGCGCCGGCGCCAAGATCCTGGGGCCGGTCAAGATCGGCGCGCATGCGCGGATCGGGGCGAACGCGGTGGTGATTGCCGACGTCGAGCCGTATGGGGTGGCGACGGGGTATCCCGGAGGAATTCACCACGCTCAGCAATAGTACCTGCGGTCCGTTCCCTTCGTGATACCTAGGCTCTGTCGATCTGCCTCGTCATTGGGGCGCGGTCGGCAAAACAATTGCCGCTGCTGTCGCGTTTCGAAATCGCGTTTGATGGAAGTTTACCGGCGCCCCAAGCCGCCGCCTGATTGAAATGTTAAGAGATTCCACTTTGCAGACGAGCGAGCGCATTAACCACAAATATGGCCCGGAGCGTGCAAGATTCGGCGTTGTCGTCATTGGGCGCAATGAGGGCGGACGGCTTATCACGTGCCTGCGTGCGGTATCCGCAGCGACGGCAGTGGTTTACGTCGATAGCAATTCGACGGACGGCTCGGTTGAGGCGGCGCGCGAGATGGGCGCCGACATCGTCGAACTCGATCTTGCCACTCCCTTCACCGCGGCGCGCGCGCGCAATGCCGGCTTTGCCCGCCTGCTGACGATCGCTCCCGACGTGGCTTATGTTCAGTTCGTGGACGGCGACTCCGAGCTTGCCGCCGGATGGCTCGACGCCGCCGCAGCCTTCCTCGACCGCCAGGCGGACGCCGCAGCCGTATGCGGCAGGCTCCGCGAGCGCTATCCGGAGCGGTCGGTCTACAACTGGCTTTGCGACAAGGAGTGGGACCGCCCCACGGGCGAGGTTCGCGCCTTTGCCGGCAACGTGATGATCCGCGCGAAAGCGCTGAAGCGCGTGGGCGGCTATCGCGAGGACGTGATTGCCGCCGAAGAAGACGAATTATCGGTGCGGCTTCGCCAGGCGAACTGGCGGATCTGGCGGCTTCCCGACGCGATGGCGCTGCACGATGCGGCGATGCTGCATTTCGGACAGTGGTGGCGCAGGGCTCAGCGCGCCGGATACGCCTTTGCGCAAGGCGCGCATCTGCACGGTGCGCCGCCTGAGCGGCATTTTGTGCGCGAGGCACGGCGCGCCTTGGTTTGGGGCCTGTTGCTTCCCTTCGCTGCGATCGTCGCAACAATCGCGCTGCCGCGTTTCGGATGGATCGCCTGGCTGATCTATCCGATGCAGCTCGCCCGGCTGAGCATCAACAACCCGGGCCCGCTTTCGGACCGCGCACGCCTCGCCTTCTTTCAGCTTCTTGCCCGGTTCCCGGAAGGGCTGGGGCTGGCGATGTTCTGGCGCGACCGCCTGTTGCATCGCCGCCCGCAGCTCATCGAACACAAGCAGATACCAACGAGCGGAAATACATGATCAATAATTCAACGAACCGGCGCGCCGCCATCAGCGCCACGGCTCCCATTCGCGCCGCCATTGTCGGAACCGGCTACATCGCCGAGTTTCACGCGCGCGCGATTCGCGAGGCCGCGGGCGTCGAGCTGATCGCAACCTGCGACGCCAATTTCGGGCGGGCCAAGGCCTTCGCCGGCGCCTGGAATATTCCGCGCGCCTTCGACTCGCTGTCGAAGATGATGGAGGAAACGCAGATCGACTGCGTCCATATCCTGACGCCGCCGGACCTGCATTTCTCCCTGGCCAAGGCTGCGCTGGAGGCCGGCGTTCACGTCTTTCTTGAAAAGCCGATGTGCACCTCCACCGCGGAGGCGGACGAATTGGTCAAGCTCGCGGCGGAGCGAGGCCTCTATCTCGGCGTCAGCCACAACTTCCTGTTCTCGGCGGCGTTCGAGCGGCTGCGCGCGGCCGTGCATGCGAAAGAGCTCGGCCCGATCGATCACATCACCTTCAATCATTTCTACGAGCTCGGCCAGATCCGCTTTGGCCCGTTCGACAACTGGATGCTGCGCAACCCCGGCAACGTCATTCTCGAAACTGGCCCGCATCTGGTATCCGCACTGCTCGATCTGGCTGGCGCGCCGGAAGCGCTTTCCGTCACCGCCGACCGCAAGGTGACCTTGCCGAACGGCGCCGGCATCTACCGGCGCTGGCGCGTGCGGACCACCGTGGGCCGCACCGCGATCGATCTCAACATCAACTTTGCGCCGGGCTTTCCGCAGCGGACCATCTACGTCCGCGGCCTGTTCGGATCGGCACTGCTCGATTTCGACGCCGACACCTGCGTGATCGATCAGCGGACGCCGCTGGATGTGGATTTCGACCGCTTCAAGCGCAGCCGCGGCATCGCAAGCCAGCTGCGCCGGCAGGCGCTCGCGGTGCTGGCCCGCTACGGGCTTGGCAAGCTGAAGCTGGTGCGGCGCGGCAACCCGTACCAGAACTCGATCCAGGACGCGACCGCCGCCTTCTACGCGGCGATCCGCAACGGACAGCCGCTCGATGTCCGCATTGCCGGCCGCACCGGCCGCGATGTGATCGGCCATTGCGTCGGGATCATCGAGGCGTCCGCCATCGATGTTTCAGTCACCATGGCGGCCCGCGCGGCGGCCGATCGCCCTGCCCTCGCCGCGCCGCCCACGGTGCTGGTTCTCGGCGGCGCCGGCTTCATCGGCAGGGAGCTGATACGCCAGCTTCTTGCCGCCGGCTATGGCGTGCGGGCCATGGTGCGCGGCTCGGCCTTGCCGCTCGACGAATTCGCGTCCGACCGCCTGGAGATCGTTGGCGGCGATATCGGCAACCGCGCCGACCTCGAGCGGGCCATGCCGGGAATCGAATTCGTCCATCACCTTGCCCATGCGCAGTGCAAGACGTGGGATGAATACCTCGCCAACGACGTCGAGCCGACCCGGCTGGTGGCCGAGGTTTGCCTTTCGGCTGGTATCAAGCGGCTGGTCTACACCGGCACGATCGATTCCTACTATGCCGGCGCCAAGACAGGCACCATCACGGAAGCAACGCCGCTCGATCCAGAGATCAGCCGGCGCAACTACTATGCGCGCGCCAAGGCTGCGGCCGAGGATATCCTGACCGAGATGAGCCGGGGCCGGCAATTGCCGCTCGTCATTCTGCGGCCCGGGATCGTGATCGGCCGCGGCGGCGGCCCGTTTCACTGGGGCGTCGGCCGCTTCTCGGAAAACATCTGCGAGGTGTGGGGCGACGGACGCAACAAGCTGCCGTTCGTGCTGGTATCGGACGTGGCCGCGGCGCTGGTGCGGGCCATCGAGGTTCCAGGCATCGAGGGCAAGAGCTACAATTTGATCGATGCCCCGCTGCTGACGGCGCGCGAATATCTGCAGGAGTTGCAACGGCGCGGCGACCTGAAACTATCGGTGATCTATCAGCCGATCTGGAAGTTCTACCTCGCCGATTTCGCGAAATGGACGGTGAAGGTTCTGGTGAAACATCCCGACCGCATCCGCAAACCGAGCTACGCCGACTGGGAATCGCGGACGCAGAAGGCCTATTTCGACTGCACGCGCACGCGCACCGAGCTGGGCTGGAAGCCGGCATCGGACCGCCAGCGCATGGTAGATGAGGGAATTGGAGTGGCGTTGGAGCCGTGGCTGGAGGCGACCAAGTGAAACCGGAATTGCGACTGTTCACAGCACTGGGACCGGGCGATATTGTAAACGCTCGGAAAAATCAGCTCGCGGGATTGGCGGTAAATGAGACCAGCATCGCATTTTCGGAACAGTTGTTTGCCTATTGCCGACTCCATAACATCAAGACGCTCGCGATCTCATCAAACAGCAGGATCGATCGGCTAGAAGATAAAAACATCACGATGGAGAACCGGCCGAAGTCGTTCCAGAACAGCGGCGGACTTCGATTCCATCTTTCCCTCACTCTGTACGGCATATATTTAGCTATTCGCGCACTCCGCTTCAGAGCGGATATCGCGATTATCGATTCAGGAACCAGCCACTACTTTGTTCTGACTCTATTTCGAGCGGTCGGGATTCCTGTCGTCGCCAACCTGCATAACGTCCTGTGGCCAGCGGGTTTTCCGCCTACCGGGTTTGTCCATCGGGCTATCCGGTCGCTGAACCGCCTTTTCTTTCGGTATGCAGCCGCTGGCGCTATCGGCGTCTCGCCCGAGTGCGAGCGTCAGGTGCAGGCAGAATCAGATCACCGAATTCCGTTTTTTCAATATCGCTGCCAATTCAGGCGCGAAGGGTTCAGGCATTCTCCGTCATACCAGGGCGGAACATTTCGAATCGTGTTTGTAGGGCGCGCGGAGAAGAACAAAGGCCTATTGGATCTCGCGCAAATGGCCGCTGATCTCAAGATACAAGCTTCTGTAAAAGTCATTTTCGATGTCTGTGGAGACGGCCCTGCACTGCTCGAGCTTGCCAAACTGATCGAGCGAGATCGCCTGAGCGATGTGGTTATCATTCACGGGCGTCTTGAGCGGGAAGCTCTGCTAAAGGTATATGGAGAGGCCCACGCTGCGATCGTGCCGACACGTAGTAATTTTACCGAGGGAATGCCTCAGGTCTGCGCGGAAGCTGTATTATCGGGTCTTCCGGTAATTACAAGCAAAGTAGCGAACGCATTCGACGTGATTGGAGCAGCGACAATCGAAGCTGAGGTCGACAATATTGATAGTTATGTGTCTGCAATATTGTCGTTGATCAATACACCTGCTTTGTACACACGTTTGAAATCCGAATGTGCTCAGCTCGCGCTGCAATTTGTTGATCAAGAACAAGGCTACTCAACAGCAGTTCAGCGAATGATTGAGAAACTCTATCCGGACGTTTCGTGATGTCAATTCTTACAAAATACAGCTTTTTGCCGCTTACGGCGCGCTTCAAGGCAAAATTTCAGAAGATACGTCCAGTCCCGGAAGGCGCCGTCGAAAGCATTGAATTGGCGCCAGCTGACGAAGCTCCTGCACTTCCGGTTATAGCTCTGCCTAATGAATTTGAGCGTGTGCGAGGAGTTGGTCCAAGCTCGACAATTGAAGCTGAAAGAAAGATCGTAACAGCAAAGAGCTTGAAACATGGACCAACGATTGCATATCGGCTCGATGACGCGATATTGGCCGATCACACCTGCTACTGGTCAGGTGGTTATGAGGTATCCAAAGCGCGCAAAAAGCGCGCTATTCTTGCAGGATCTTATGATGAGTATCCTGAGGGACAACTCTGTACCTACGCCCCTTCAAATATTTATTTTGGTCATTGGTTGCGAGATGCCATGGCCATGGAGCTCCTTGCACAACAGCGCGGCCTGCTCCCACTAAGTTTTGAGGGAAAGCCCTGGATGCACGAAGCCGGGTACCGAGAGTTAATGGAATTGCCCGGCCTTCCCGTTTCATATGCGCGAATAGAAAGGCTTTGGGTGATCGACGATCTCGGACTTAATTCTAGCTGGATCAGTCGATTCAAAGAATTGCGTGCAAGAGTTCGCGGAAAGACCAACGCCGGCGGTCCATCTCGTGTTTTTCTGGCACGCGGGCTGACAGGCGCGGCCCGAGAGTTGCTAAACGCGCCCGCCATCGTCGAGCTCCTGGCAGCTCGAGGTTTCACGGTCGTCGCGCCCGAAAGTCTCTCCCCCCGGGCAATTGCACAATCGTTAGCTAGTGCAAAGATTGTTGTTTCAGTGGAGGGGTCAGCGCTGAACCACGCACAGTTCGCGCTCCCCGAGAATGCAGGAGTTCTGGTGATCCAGCCGCCAAATCAGTTCAACGCGTTCCACAAGATATTGTTTGATCTTAACGGAATTCGGTTTGGATACGTTGTTGCAGAACCAGCTTTAAGCGGATTTACCGTAAATCCTGAACGTCTTCTGCGGACCCTAGACCTGATCGAAGCAGAATTGAGTAACAGTACTTAATTGGAGTAGTCTTGACTACATCCGGCTGACTAACTCAGCGCGTTATATTCCTTAAGTCTTTGTGTTCTTGGAGCGTAGCAAAATATGATAACAGGCATGACCGAGCATAATCTTGCGTGGCGCTTAGAGCATCGAAAAGCACACATTGGTGTCATAGGTTTAGGATATGTTGGACTACCTCTCACTCTTGCGATAGCTCGCGCAGGATCAAGGGTGTTGGGATTCGATGTCGACCCATCGAAGGCCAAGCTGTTGGAGACTGGAAAGAGCTACATAAAACACATCCCTTCAGAGGATATTGAACTAGCGAATCAGAGCGGCCTTTTCGCCGCAACAACAGACTTTTCCCGGCTTGCCTCTGTCGACGTGGTCATTATTTGCGTGCCGACGCCCTTATCATCTCATTTCGAGCCAGATCTATCATTTGTCAAATCCACCGGGCACCAGATCGCAGCACACTTGCGCCCAGGGCAACTCATTGTACTCGAGTCAACTAGCTTTCCTGGGACTACCAAAGACATTCTCTTGCCGATTCTCGAAACGAGCGATCTTAGGTGCGGAACCGATTTTTTCCTCGCCTTTTCGCCCGAGCGCGAGGACCCCGGCAATCCGAATTTTAGCACGGCACAGATTCCGAAAATCGTAGGAGGCGAAGGGACGGATGCGCAGAAGCTCGCTCTGCTGCTCTATGACAACATCGTTGCTAGGACGGTCCCCGTTTCTTCATCTGCCACAGCGGAGGCAGTTAAAATTACTGAAAACATCTTTAGAGCTGTGAACATAGCCCTGGTCAACGAGCTTAAGCAAATCTACAGCAAGATGGGCATTGACATATGGGAGGTAATCGAAGCTGCCAAGACAAAACCATTTGGCTTTATGCCATTCTATCCAGGCCCCGGCTTGGGAGGCCATTGCATTCCGATTGATCCTTTTTATCTCTCGTGGAAGGCGCGAGAGTATGGAATTCCAACCCGCTTCATCGAACTCGCGGGTGAAATCAACTCAAGAATGCCCTCCTATGTCGTGAATGAATTAGCAATCGCGCTGGACCGTGAGCGCAAGAAAGGACTGAATGGTTCAAGAGTTTTGGTCGTCGGATTGGCCTACAAGAAGAACATCGATGATACTCGAGAAAGTCCAGCTCTTGTACTTATAGACTTGCTGGAATCGAGAGGAGCTGTGGTAGATTACCACGATCCTCACGTGCCCACCATTCCTCGCACCAGAGAACATGGCCATCTGGCCAATCGAAAGTCTGCGAAGCTTGATGTAGAAACGGTGGGTTCATACGACGTCGTTCTAATTGCAACAGATCACGATGACGTCGATTACAGAACCCTGGCAGAATGGAGCAATCTTATTATAGACACACGGAATGCCTGCGGTAGAAATGGCATATCAGGCAATCATATATTTTCGGCTTAGTTCTGGCTGCAGAAGGAGGGTCTGCTGGGTCTAAACGTAAACAATCTCAAAGGTCGAGGGGAACTTCGTGGTCGCACCAGCTAAGCGTAAGTGCGTCGCTCGGCGACCGCCGGGACAAGGAATGGTCGTTCAATGAAATGCCAGCTCAGAAGGCCGGCAACATATGCGAATGGAGTTGCGATTATCGTCAAGGTCCATGGAGAATGGATGCCAAAAAAATAAGCTAACGAAATCTGGATTGGCCAAGCATAAAGATAGACGCCATACGAAATATCGACCCTGCTGTTTATGCTCACTAAAACTCTCGATTTGATATGGAGAGCCACGTAAAAGATAAGATATCCACCGAAGATCGCGAATACAGCCTCTTGAAATTTTGAAAAATAGATGGAAGCCGTCAGAACCGTGCAAGCAATGATCGCAAATTCAACGCGAAATCTTATTTTAGAACGAAACAAATAGAAGCAGCTTCCTATACAGAACAATGAAGCCAACCGAACTAGAAACATTGGGTTTCCTATGATCCGGCCCAAGGCGCCAACCTTTATAAAAAATCCTACTTCGTTCAGTAGCAGCAACCCGATTGAGAGTGCGGCAAACATTAGGGGCCACTTGTAGAGGCCAAGCCCGGCAATCAGGACGATCAGTAGGTAGCACCTAAACTCGTAGACGATGGTCCACGTTGGGCCATTCAACGCATGAACGGGCATTGACGGGAAAGCATACAAATCTGGTCCGTTGAGCATTAGAGCCTGAAGTGCATACTTCAAATAGCTAGTGAACTTCAATGATCCAAAATCTACGCCAGCAAATGGCGCGACGACAAAGAAACAAGTAACGTAGGCAAAAATGAATCCCGGATAGATTCGCCTAACTCGCTTTATGATGTAAGAATACACAGTCGTTGAGTTCTGGAAGCTTTGCAGTACAAGATAGCCGCTGATCAAGAAGAAACCGTCAACCGCAACTTCCCCTAGAGTCATCGTGCCGCCGATGCTCACGAGCCATTCACGGGAACGATTTCCGTCAATAATTTCGGCCGAGTGCGAAATAATAACGAGCGAGGCGAAAAGCAGACGGAGGAAGCCGAAATTATTGCAATGCCGGCGAGACCCTTCAAATGTCATAACTACTTCCATCTCGGATATGTCGGACGATCAGGCGTCCCCTAATGCAATTCATTGAAAACGCGATTTAAATAGCCAGACAAGCAGAGAAGGTTCAAGATGGTTAGTTCCCTGATGGGAAAGGCAAGCTACTTCTTAGATGCAGGCCTCTTCGTCGCAAAGAAGCATATTCTAGGTTACGAAGTAGGGTTCGAGCCAACGTTCCAGCCAGCGGGCCTGGCGATTTTCCGGTCCATTATTGAAAAAACGTCGACTTACCTTGAATATGGCAGCGGTGGATCGACCATTGTCGCGTCAAGGTACGTGAACACCTTGGTGAGTGTCGAGAGCGACCCGGTTTTTAGACGAGCGGTCGAAAAGGCAATGCCTCCTACTAAGGCCGAGCTTCATTTGCTCTCTCCCTATATCGGCGTAACCGCAAGATGGGGAACACCTGTTTTCGGGCGCCCTACCGAGTCTCGAATTGCTCGTTGGCAAAGGTACCCGCAGGCGCCCTGGAGTATTTTAAAGACCAAAGAGCCAAACACAATTCTGATCGATGGACGCATGCGAGTTGCTTGCGCCCTGGAAAGTCTTCTTCACGTTAGTTCCGAAACCCGGTTATTGGTCGATGACTACGTGGGTCGTAACTATTCGGCGATCGAGGAATTCGCTGATCTAATCGCGATTCACGGCGTAATGGCCGAGTTTCGCAAGAAGCGATCGTTCGACCAACAGCGGTGTCGGACCGCGCTCAACCTCTCATATTCTGATTTGCGATGAAGGTAGCAGTCGCGCTGGAGTACGCTACCACGAAATATTGCGCGCGATAGCAATAAACGCGTGGCCTACCGCCCAACCAACTGGCCACATCAACAACACGGCAAACTCGAACAGGATGTTGTTGAGTCCATGCCGGCTGTTCAGCCAAAATATCAATGGTAGCGTCGGCACTGTATGACAAGCGATACCGACAATGGCTCCCTCGAATCCAAAAAGATGATAAGAGATCGGCACCAGCACGAACAAGGAAACGGCTCGAACAACATTGACATACGACTGATATTCGGGACGTCCAAGCGCCAGGTAGACAGAGGTCACAAGATTGTATCGAGAGAATAGAAGACTGAACGACAGGAATTGAAGCAGCGGCCCCGCAGGGGCGTAGCGACTATCGTAAAGGAATCCAATTATCCAAGCACCGGTGGCAAAGAAAAAACCAGCCAGACCAACATAAACAACATCGGTAAGGCTTCGCATCCGAAAAAACAGGTTCGGCACTCGATGAGGCGCAGTCCGTGCAATCTCGCTTAGAGCGGGCATCGAGACCGCAGTAAACAATCGCGTCGCAGTGCTATCAACGACGTTTGTGAGAGTGAATGCAATCGAATAATAGCCAAGTATCGCCGGCGTCGCCCAGGCGCCCAGCATTATTCGGTCACCATTCATTGCCAAAACATAAAAAACCGAAGAAATGAACACCCATCGCCCGAAACGCAAAAGTTCTTGCAAAGCGTCGCGATCCCACCCGACGCGATCAGTCGGCCCAGGCAGCCACACGTGGCTCAACAACGTGGATAGCATGGCCGAAACCAGCCCACTAGCAACGAACGACCACAGGGAACCAGTGAGCCAACCGAAGCCGATGGCGACACAGAGACTCGCGATCTGAGCCGCGATTCCGATCATCGTTAGGCGCTTCAGATCGATTGCGCGGTTCGCGCTGGCGCTCTTCATCGATTGAAATCCAGTAAGAACGGCCGAGAAGGAGACGGCTGCGATTACCGACGGCAGAACGGGATCAGCGTAGACCGTTCCAGTGGGAAAGATCGACCATGTACCTGCAATATGGAGGGCTAGCGCTAAAACAAGACAGATGGCCCAAATAAGAAACCCGCGCAGGATTTGCAGCGTCCACGCCGTGTTCAGGAGAGATTGTTTTCCTCCATTGGGGCTTTGAATTACTGCTTGTCGTACCCCAATATCAGCAAGCAGTGCGACAATCATGTGCACCACGCTTGCAACCGCCATGATTCCGAACACGTCTGGAATCATCAGACGAGCGAGAATGAGATTTCCGCCAAGTCGTAATACATTATCAAGGATTTGGCCGAGGAGAACCCAGCTTGCTGCCTTGGCAAAACGTGTCTTAAGGGGGAGTCGAGCTGCTGCAGGGGAGCTTTCTTTCACACAAGTATGCTCGTTATCCACAATTCCGAACCAGGCAACATCTCGGTTCAAACTAGTTTATCTTCCTCAATTGCAAAGAACTCTTTACGGCAGCCATCCCTGCCGCCAGAACTCATCTCTTACGGCTCTTGCCGTGTTCGCCGCAAAGTTAGTGACGGGATTTTTGACGTACCACAACTTAGCATTGAGGCTACTTTGGGATCCTCTTTGTATAGATAAGCACGGCGAAGAAATCAGAGAAACAACGTCTGGATTGGACTTTCGGAAAAACGTGAACGTCGCGTCGATATACATTCTTCCACCATCAGGATGCCCCGACGGACGAACCAGCGTATCCTGCATAAACTGAATCAAACGCGGCATCACCCTCCGATGCACGGCATAGCAGTGAGCCCAAATGAAGGGGCCGGAAAAACGAATCAATCCAGTTGGGGAATTTGGCAATCCCGATGTGAGGGAATGCCCAATAAAGCACATATCCCATGGGCTTGCATCCAGTGCGGCTACCAGGTCGGGCTGCTTAGCCCGAAAACGATTACTGAAGATGGCATCGTCCTCAAGGACAAGCACTGTATCGAGGTTATCTTTATATGCTCCCTCAATGATACCGAGGTGGCTCAGGAAATTTCCATAGACGCCTTGAGAACGAAAACCGTTTGCTTCGTTCGGCATAGGCGGCTCAGGAAAGACGACTTTGGGGTGGCCTATATCGAACCCGGCTCGCGAGAGTTCGCGGTCGAGCGCGCGAAAGCGGTCAGTTCGGGCAGGAAGATGAATGACGGCAATGCGGTCAAAGTAATCGAAGAACATTTTAACGCCTATTCTTAACTAATTCGACGACCGCAATCCGGCCAGAGGTTCGCCGCTCCAAACGGCCGTTTCTGATGCTCGCCTTCTTTTCGATCGACCAAGAACCTTCAATGACTCCGCGCGCCCCAATAGGGCACCCGTCAATAGCCAGCTCCATGATCCAACTGATGCATTCGGCAATTGATCGACTACGCCGATAGCTACAATGAGCGACAATGCTCCAAGCGAAACACGGTCCGACGTAGTTACGGCAAAACGGCTAGCCGACATAGCGAGGAAAACCGGCAAGGTTAACAGCAGAAACTCCAGAAGAAAGCCGGAAAATCCAAACTGGCCCATCGTGATGATCCAACGCCCGTCGGTAACTGAACGGTCGTCGCCATCTTCCGTATAAACTCTATTGCGTCCGAAACGTCCCCAGCCGAACCAGAAGCGCTGGTTTGCGTGCGCAAGAAGCTTGTCCTCGTTATCAAAGCGATATTGAAGCGAGTCGGCCCGCTCTTGACTGAAGGCGCTAAAGACATTGGAGAGGGTTGTCGTAGGAAAAATATCGACGATCCGAAGAATCGGAAATGCCAACGCGATCGCCACGAATACTACGGCAACCCGATGCTGCAGCTTGACCGATCCAAACCGGACCAATGGGCCCACAATTATACCATAAACAAACGCGCCGAAGCTTTTGCAAAGGATCAGCACGCCAGCAAGGTAAGCTGTCGTCCCAGCTCCGGGTAGATTGAACAATCGGATTCTCATTCGCCATAGTGCGCATCCAGCCACCACGACGGTCATCATAAAGAATGCTGCAATAAGACCATGACCCAAGAAAACCATGGGCCGATAGCCGCCGCCACGGACCCCTTGTAAAAATTCGCTGGGACGAATTCCGTAGATCCACGCATGGAGCTGTGGACTCATGCGAATCTCAAAAAGGAGCGGCAAGGAATAAGCCAACCCAGCGATGACCAACGCCCGAAAGATCAAGTTGCTACTTTCGGGAGTGCGGAAAAGCTCTCTTCCAATCAGCAATGGAAATATTGATATTAGTTGCGCCAAAGATGCGGAGAACGCGTCATAACTGCCGACGCCGGGCAGAAACTTATTTCCGACAACAATGGGATCGTTGTTCATTGACGACGTAATGAACGGGCTGGCGATATAAAGGCAGATTAGAAATTCTACGAATCCGAATTTCCTCCATATTCTGAATGAACCTTGAGATGCTACAAGACATCCGATTAGGCCGCAGATGCTAGGTATGGAATACTTGTCAAACTGCGGAATCATCTCAAATTTGATCACCACCCCCACGGGGAGTAGCAGATACGCGCCCAAAAACAGCCAAAGCGTCGCTTTTCTAATTGGGCGCGTGAAGTATAGGTAAGCACCTACGGCGGGCCAAATGCAAAGCGCAAAATATGCAAAGACATTAGGCATTCACCGTCACCGGGAGTTTTCGAAATATATGCAGCCCGCGCTGCCCCCACCGACAAGCAGATGGAACTCTTCGATAAGATACAACGACTGTTTAGCGAGCAGCACCTCTTACACGGATTGAGCGATCGACGTCCACGCAAAATGCGCGAAATGCCACGCCTAATAATGCACCATCATGATAATGGCAGCACTCCCCTCCTCGCATTGAAACTCATTAGACGCTTCGATTGAAGGCCACAATCGCATTCCATTGTGGAGGGTTTGGGCTCTGGTAGATGTTCTCCAGGACAGCCCAAGCACCGTTTGACGGAGTCATCCCTGATAGTTGGAAGCACGATGGAAATTCTGCCGTAAAATCGCTATCGGATAAGCCGGTGAAATTGTTATAGTTGATAGTTGTAAAGTTAGTCAGCGATGGCGACTGCTTGGAAGCAGATCGGAGTAGATCGACCTGAGAGGTTCCGCCTCCAGTGTAGTCCGGTGAATATCCTCCCTCGTAGCAGCACATCTTCTTGATCCCGAAACTCTTGGCCCAAGCTTTCCAGCTTGCGTAGATCAGGGCGCATCCTATCAACGTGAACGTGCCGGCACCGCCATTCACGGTGTTTGCATACGCCGCTGCGATCGACTGTTGTAGAGTCGGATCTCCTGTTGCTGCTGCGTAGTTTGCCGCATAGGTAGCCTCTTGAGCGGACTTATAGTCCGACGGGATAATGTAATTTGCAATCGCTACGTGCGTCACCCAATTTGATGCCGCACTCTTCGTGTAAGGCGACTGCGCAGATGCAGACTGCGCGAGATACTTCGTGGATGCCAGCCTTGGGTTACTTCCTGCGGTACCGCCCAGCCTGGCGCCGCCGACAGATTGCACCCCACAAATGACGTGGTATCTGGCGCGATTTCCGCCGTAGGCGCTACTCACAATTTGGCCCAGCATAGACATCACCTTGCCGTACCAATTATGATAGTCCGCGCCCCATCCGTAGGCCTGAGCCTTGGCGTTCGCGTAGCCAGTCTGAAAAAATCCGCCAGTGTTATTCCAAACTTCGTTTGGGCCTTCAAAACGAGGTATCATCCAGACCGGTGCATTGTCGCGGCAATACGCGGCCAGGCTCGGCATATAATCCGTTGCGGGATCAATCGCGAGCGGAGGCGTTACGAAGTAAGGATGCGCGCCGATTTCAGCGCACAATTGAAGCATTAGTTCTGGTGGACATCCATTGTTCAGTCCGGCGTGTCGACCGGAAATACTTCCACCCTGTTTGATCCAAGCGTTCAACGTGGCATCGTATACCAAGGTAGCTGTCGCACCGGCCAGCGGAAAAGAATTTCCGCCACTCGATAGTGCACCGGAATACTCACTTAGAATGTTGATGGCGCCAGTTCCGTTTACGTTGAGCGTGCATGCTGAGCTATTACCGACGTTAAATTTTAGGGTAACGGTCGCTTTATCTTGCAATTTGAAGTCTAGCAGCGTCGCCGAGTAGGCAGACCCCACATTTGTCGTAACTCCTGCATAGAGGCGGCTGCGAAATTCGGCTCCCGAGTAGTAAACATAAGAAAGGGGCTTCCGCGTTGCCCACGTCGTAACGTTTGTCGTATTCCCGCTCTGCCAGTTGAGGAATCTCACTACACCAAAGTTGGCTTCCAAGAGTCGTTGCTTGAACTTTGCTCCAAAGACCTGACCTGCATTCAGAGCCGCCTCGTCGTTCACATGAAACACCCTCAAGTTTGTGATGCGAGGGTTACCAATCGCGGAAATGCCGATGACGAATCGAGTCCGAGTAGTGGAAAAAACGTAGCGGCCGCTTCCGCTGGTGCTTGTCAGACTGCCACTTACGGTGGTGCCATTCGGACACGCAATCGTGCCATTGCCGTCCCAAGCGACTACATAGTTGCCCGGCCGTTCCGCTTGCGAGGGTACGAAGAAGACGGTGTAAACCCCTCCATTCGAAATGGAGACGGGATAACCGTCACTGTCGAGCGTGAGCGGGTCTGGAAACCCGCTGTTGTCGAGCAGGCTCCACGCCTGCGCAGTCTTCAGACAATTCAAAAACGGGAAGTCCCCGCCAACCTGCAAAAAGTTCAAATTCACCTGCGACCGACCGCCATTGAACTTTGCCGCCGCCAATGAAGATGTCGGGGTCTTGATCCTCCCCGGAGCCGCCAGCGGTGCAGCGAGCGCCGCGGCCGGCAGCATCGACGTCAGGGAAGCTACGCTCACGCCTTGCAGAAAGGTTCTACGGTTCATGTTAGACGCCATAGTCAGGTCCAATCATCGTTAAGGGATAAATTCGAGGACGATTGATTTCGCGACCGTTCTGATTTTATCGCAGGCCGCGTCATCCACGCTAGTCAGTCACTTCTTCGGGAACGATTTAATTCGCCCATTAACCACCCCGGAACGCCGGCGCCGCGCCCGCATTCGCGGACTTGGCCTTGCCGGTGGGGCCCAGCGAATAGACCTCGTACTGGCCGTCGGAGATGGCGTATTGATAGGGCCGGCCCCAGGGATCGAGCAGGTTCTTCGCCTTCTTCAGATACGGGCCGTTCCAGCGCGACGCCTCCGACGGCGCCTCGACCAGGGCCTTCAGGCCGGCGTCGGCGCTCGGATAGGCGCCGTTTTCCATGTAATAGAGCTCGAGCGCGGTGCCGATATTCTCGATCTGCAACTGCACCGACTGGGTCTTGGCCTTGCCGAAATATCCCATCAGCTGCGGCGTCGCGATCGCGGTCAGAACCGCCAGAATGCCCATCACGACGAGCAGTTCGAGCAGCGTATAACCGGCGTCCTTCCGCCTTCGATAGCGCTCCATTCGGCCACTGCCGAGAAGCCTGGCTTGTGCATTTTTCATCGTCATAAACATGGCAGTTGCGCCCCGCGTCCGTTTCCTACGGATCTCGCGGGCGATCCTCCGGGGCCACGGTCACCAAAAGGTTCACGAAGTGGAACAACCCCAGGCGAGGGTCAATTTGAAGTAAATCACCGGGAAAAAATTGCATTTAATCCAGCAAAGCAGAAGCCGCGTTCGACAGTAGCTGGAAGCAGCTCTATCCGGAAATCCACGGCCTTGGACATCGCAGTATTAATTAGCTGAAGATCATTCTGCGCATGAGACCAAGGTGTATCCTCGCGCTTTGCACAGCGGTTCGTCGTACCGCCGCCCCCTTGAGCCGCTTCGCGTCGATCACGGACATGGGCTTAAAATCAGCGCGATGTGCGAGCACGTCAGAATAGCGATTTTTCCAGGCGCGAGCGCTAACGTCGTGGAATCGGTAACGAGGATCGCTGAGCGGAAGCAAATCCGCATCTGGCCGCTCACGAGGGTCCAACAAGCCTGCCAATGGCACGTGAATGGTTTCCGCCGTTGAAAGAAAGGCGGCAAGCCACGAGAAGCTGCTGACTGATACAGCGATATGTTGCGCTCTGCGGATGGTTTGAAAATCCTCGAAGGCCGAAGCGCCGCCGACAAACTCAGCACCTGGGAACTCGCGGGACAATGCCTCCATGTAGGGCGATTGGCTGGTTTCGCCGATGAATACCGGGGTGAGCTTCGTTTCCGAAACGAGGTATTGATAATAGCTGATTGGAACGGGTCCGTAGCTGCCGTGGGAAGGCACGCTAACGTCGCCCGCGCGGATATGTATCAGGATACGATCCTTCCCGATTTGGATCCCTTCTTCTTTCTTTAAAGGAAACATTTCGCGATATCGCTCGATGTCGCCATAGTTGCCGACTCTCAGAACCACACCATCGAGCTCGATTGTCGGAGGTCGGCATCGATTGATCATGGCGGCGAGATAATCGGCTCGTGTCAGATTCGATCCAACTGACAAGTTTGATCTCTGTGCCGTCCCACGCAAGTCAGCCTGTAAGGACCACTCCGGCAGTTTATGTCCGAACACAACAACTTCCGATCGGCACAATTCCTGTATTCTACGGGCGAACATAAGCTGGGCCATTTGATTAGCAAACCGCCCTGCCGGCCATATCCGAATGGTTGTTTGATTCAATTTAAACCCGCTAGGACGGCAAAAACTTAATCTACGCAATTAGTTGGACGAGGCGCGCCTCGCTATTCCCTCGTACCCATACCCGCCTGAACACTTGGCTCGTCCCGAGTTACGACCTCTTCTCTGACCAGCCCGCTTAACATGGTACGGTGGCAAGATCACCCGGCTTAATTAAATGGCCAGAAATTAAAAAATTACTTAATTTAAATAAATCACGAGTGCGGCGCAAAATACGATTGACTTAAGCAGACTCCTTAATTATCAATTAATCCGGTATTACATCTCGCACTGGCTGCGGAGTTGGAGGTTTACTATGAAGAAATTACTTGCCATGGCACTGGCCGGCGTTGCGCTAGTCGGGCTGTCAATCGTTCCGGCATCGGCCGCTTTCCTGACTGGAACATTCGACGTCACGATTTGGAATGGCGCGCCTAACGGTGTTGATTCGAATAACCTTGCGAATGCCATTCCTACCGGCACTGCTGACGCGCACTTTACCTATACTGGTCCGCTTAACTGGGTGGATATTGAGCCCCAGAATACCACGCCTGCCGGCAACTTAGCCTCGAGTTTTCTGAATTTTGCGAATATCTCGGGCTATACTTCGCCTAACGGAACGCTGAATAACTTGGCAGATTTCGCGTCCCTCAGCCTGAGCATCAAAGACAACGCGTACGTTACGTTCTTCCTCATCACAGGCAACTACTACGGCCCTGGTGGAACCATCACGCACGATGACGGTGCGCTTCTGAAACTCAATGGGACCACTGTAGTCGACAGCCCCGGACAGACTGTCGCAATTACTCAGAATTTCGCAAATCCCCTCGGCAACACCACGGTTCCTTTCGAGCTTTGGTACGTGTCGGCTAACGGAGCGCCGTCGGTTCTCCAAGTCACCGCGGTGCCTGAGCCGGCCACTTGGGCTATGATGATCCTCGGATTCTTGGGAATTGGCTTTATCGCGTATCGCGGCAAAAGAAATCAGACGGGCTTCCGATTGGCTTAATTGGTAAAGTTGCCGCTGCTCGTAAGCTAAGTTCAAAGGGCCCCGTCAACTGATGACGGGGCCTTTTTTGTAGCCGAGGCGCAGCAATTTTGGGATCGGCAGATCGGTTCTGCGTTCGCCGTCGGCATCCACATCCGTCACAGCAACGGCGAGAACGTGGGAGAACGCGCCGCCTACTGGCTCGGACCGATCGCATTGATGCGCCAGTTATCATTGAATGCGCGTAATGACGTCCACCGGCCGGGCCTGTTCGGCCGGTTTTCGGACAATATGCCTGCCTCGCTGGTGGGGACGTCGAGCCAGGCAGCGGCAGAACGGAGGTTCTGCCGCAAGGTTGCTGCAGATTTCCGTGCCTTTGCCCACAAGCTCGGTATTGCCGATGCTGTACCGTTCCTGTTCTGCGATTCGAAGGAGATTATCGAAACCCTGCGCCAGTTCCTGCCGAACCTCGTCGTCCGGCCGAAGCTGCTGCCAGAGAAGGGCGACGGTCCGCTTCATCAGTTCGAAGCCAAGGCAGCCGATCAAACCATGCAGGACGGCATACGCGGCGGAACCGTGCCGGATCAGATTACGCTCGACATGTTCGTGGAGCTGGATCTCTCATGCAGCGCTGCCAGGCATTGATGTATATGGACAGCGGTTTTTCGATCCTCGCGAGAGCGAAGCTCGATCAAAGCCATCAGCTCCGCCTCCAGCCAAATCGCCTAAACAGGCTGGTCGCCCGAGCGATGTCGTAAGCAGCTACGGCCGATTTGACATCCGCGCCTAAACCTCCGCACGCGACGAGCGCAAATTATCCTCGACCAACGACCTTCCGTTGGGCATTCTCATCCCGCTCGGGGATCGTAAACTTCGAAAGCCGATTTAAACGGCGGGTGATTACCAGCTAAGGCGTGCTTCTCCGAAGCGATGCATTCTTCTCTTGGAAGAATAGAGCAGGAAAGCAGCTGTGGCCTCGATTTCCGAGCCCTTCATCCGCCGGCCGGTCGGCACCACGCTGCTGGCGGTGGGGCTCTTTCTGGTCGGCATGGTCGCCTATGCCTTCCTGCCGGTCTCGGCGGTTCCCAATGTCGACTTCCCGATGATCCGGGTGTTCGCCAACCGCCCGGGCGCGGACCCCGCCGTGATGGCGACAACCGTCGCAGCGCCCCTGGAGCGCCGGCTCGGCCAGATCGCGGGCATCGAGCAAATCACCTCGACCAGCTCGCTCGGCAACACCAGCATCCAGCTGCAGTTCTCGATCGGCCGTAACATCGACCGCGCCGCACGCGACGTGCAGGCGGCGATCAATGCGTCGCTCGTGGACCTGCCGAGCGACCTGCCGGCGCTGCCGCGCTTCAAGAAAGCAAACCCCTCGGCGACGCCGATGTTCGTGCTGGCACTGACGTCGAAGACGCTGACGGCGAGCGCGATGTACGATGTCGCCGATACCGTGATTGCGCAACGCATCTCGCAGGTGCCAGGCGTCGGCGAAGTCACCGTCTCCGGCGCCGACCAGCCCGCGGTGCGCATTGCGCTCAATCCGGTGGCGCTGTCAAACGCGGGGATCGCGACCGACGACGTGCGGCTCGCGATCATCAACGCCAATCCGCTGGGGCCGGTCGGCATCTTCGACGGCGGCCGGCAAAGCGAGACGATCTCGACCAACCGGCAGATGCGTACCGCGGCCGAGTTCCGCGACGTCATCATCAAGAGCTCGGCCGGCAACTTCGTCCGCCTCGCCGACGTCGCGGAGGTCGAGGATTCCGTGCGCAACCACCGCTCGGTCGCCTGGTTCAACAAGCAGCCGGCGGTCCTGATCCAGATCACCAAGCAGAGCGACGCCAACGTGATCGACACCGTCGACCGCGTCAAATCCTTGCTGCCGGAGCTGAAGCGATGGCTGCCCGCCGGCCTCGAATTATCGACGCTGGTCGACCGCACCGGCACGATCCGCGCCAGCGTGCTCGACATGCAGTTCACGCTGCTCGCGGCCGCCTTCCTGGTCATGATGGTGGTGTTCGTCTTCCTGCGGCGGCTGACGCCGACCATTGCGGCGGGCGTCTCGGTGCCGCTGGCGCTGGCCGGCACCTGTGCCGGGATGTGGCTCGCTGGCTTCTCGATCGACAATCTGTCGCTGATGGCGCTGGCGATTTCCGTCGGCTTCGTGGTCGACGACGCCATCGTCATGATCGAGAACATGCACCGCAACCTCGAACGCGGCATGGCGCCCTATCCGGCGGCGCTGGAGGGCGCTCGGCAGATTGGCTTCACGGTGCTGTCGATCAGCCTGTCCCTGATTGCGGCGTTCACGCCGCTGATCTTCATGGACGGGATTGTCGGCCGGTTACTGCGCGAATTTTCACTGACGCTGACCTTTGCCGTCGTGGTCTCGACCTTGGTCTCGCTCACGGTCACGCCAATGATCTGCGCGCATTATATCAAGGAGGCAGCCTCCGACCGTGTAACCTGGTTCGACCGGCTGGTCGAGGGCACCCTGTCGCGCGTCGTCGCCTTTTACACCTGGACGCTGCGGACCGTACTGGGCTTCCCGTTCCTGACCCTGCTCGTGTTCTTTGCCACCATCGCGCTGACGGTGGTGCTCTACATCAATATCCCGAAGGGCTATTTTCCGATCGACGACAGCGGCCTGATCGTCGGAGCCTCGCAAAGTTCGTCGGACACTTCGTTCCAGTCGATGACCCGGTTTCAGCAACAGCTCGAGGACGCCATCGAATCCGACGACGCCGTCGCCGGGGTCGGATCGATCCTCGGCAGCATGACAGCAAACCGCGGGCTGTTCTTCATCAGCCTCAAACCGCCGCAGGAGCGAGGTGGATTCAGCACCCAGCTCGTGATCGACCGGTTGCGCAAGAAGCTGGAAACGATGCCAGGCGTACGGCTCTACATGTTTGCCGCTCAGGACGTTCGTGCCGGCGGACGTCAAAGCAGCTCCAACTACCAGTACACGGTATCGAGCGTCGACGTCGATCTGCTCAGGAAATGGACCCCGATCGTCGCCAAACGCATGGAAACAGTTGAGGGGATCACCGACATCTCCACCGACCGCGACGCAGCCGGGCTGCAGCTCACGCTGACGATCGACCGTAACGCCGCAGCCACACTCGGCGTCCGCGTCAAGGACATCGACGACGCATTGAACAACGCGTTCGCGCAGCGGCAGATCTCGATCATCTATACCCAGCGCAACCAGTACATGGTGGTGCTGGAGATCGACCCGAAATTCCAGGCCGATCCGTCCAACCTCGAGCGCATCTTCGTGGCCGGCGCCAACGATGCTCAAGTGCCGCTGTCCGCGCTCGTTCGCTATGGCCGCGGCCTGGCGTCGCTGGCGATCAACCATACCCAGTCCATCCCATCGGCTACGGTATCCTTCAACCTCGTTCCTAACGTGCCGCTTGAAGTCGCGATCTCGAACATTCAGCGCGCCGTCGAGGAACTGCACATGCCGGAAGGCATCCGCAGCAGTTTCGAGGGCAATGCCGGCGATTTCAACAAGACCAGCGCGCGGCAGCCGCTACTGATCCTGGGGACGCTGGTGGCGATGTATATCGTGCTCGGCGTCCTCTACGAGAGCCTCGCGCATCCGATCACGATCATCTCGACCCTGCCGTCCGCGGGCCTTGGCGCGCTGCTCGCGCTGCAGGTGACGAATACGCCGCTCACGGTGATCGCCTTCGTCGGCATCATTCTTTTGATCGGCATCGTCAAGAAGAACGGCATCATGATGGTGGATTTCGCCCTCGACGCCGAACGCCACCGCGGCCTGTCGTCGGCGGACGCGATCTTCGAGGCGTGCCGCGCCCGCTTCCGCCCGATCCTGATGACGACGATGGCGGCACTGTTTGCCGGCATTCCGCTGGTCATCGCCACCGGCCCCGGCACCGAGCTGCGCCGGCCGCTCGGCATCACCATCATCGGCGGACTGTTCGTGTCGCAGATCCTGACGCTGTACAGCACGCCGGTGATCTACCTTCTGATCGATCGGCTGCGCCGAAGATTGGGATCCCGCGGCACGCTGTCGCCGATATCGACATCGGTTCCGCCGGCATTGCGATAGCGACCACAAGATGGAAAGGTTGGCGACTTGCCAGGCCGGCTCGCCCCGGGATTTTAACGCCGCAGGCACAAAGGCCGCCTTTAACGTTTATCCCAATGCATTAAACAAGAACGTTTATCCCAATGCATTAAACAAGGCCCCAAAGATGCCTTTTCTTTTCTGACCCGCAAGACTAATGATCGCCGATTGTTTGCACCAACTGGTCTCACACCGTGAAACTGCTCGTCGTCATTGTTAACTACCGCGTCACCCAGCTTGCGATTGATTGCCTGCATTCGGTCGCAAAGGAGATTGCCAGCGTCCCCGGCATCCATGTCGCGGTCTGCGAGAACGGATCGGGGGATGGTTCCGCCGAACTCCTCCGGAGGGCGATCGACGACAATGGCTGGTCATCCTGGTGCATGCTCAAGGCGCTCGACGTAAACCTCGGGTTCACCGGCGGCAATAATGCGATCCTGCGACCGGCGCTGGAATCGGCCGACAAGCCGGAATATTTCTTGTTGCTCAATTCTGATACGATCGTCCGGCCGAACGCCTTCAAGACGCTTGTTGACTTCATGGACACGAACCCACAAGTCGGTATCGCCGGCAGTCGGCTCGAAGATCCCGATGGCACGCCGCAACGGTCCGCATTCCGCTTTCAAACGCCGCTCGGAGAGTTCGAGGGCAGCCTGAAGCTGGGGTTGGTCAGCAAGCTCTTGAGCCGCTGGGTGGTGGCGCCGCCCGTGGTCGATCATGCCTTCGAGACGGATTGGGTTTCCGGCGCCAGCATGATCGTCCGGCGCGAGACCATGGAAGCGACGGGATTGCTCGACGAAGGCTATTTCACCTATTTCGACGACATCGACTATTGCTTCAATGCCAGAAAGCAGGGCTGGCCCACCTGGTACGTTCCGGCAAGCCGCGTGGTTCACCTCGTCGGCCAGTCGACCGGCGTGAACAACAAGCCCAAGCGTTTGCCATCCTATCTCTTGGAAGCGCGCAGGCGTCACTTCCTGAAGAACCACGGCGCGTTCTACGCTGCGATGGTCGACATTTGCAGGATTGCAGGCCTGTCGCTCTGGCGGCTGCGGGTCATTCTCACGGGAAAGGAAGACAATACCCCTCCGCAGCACCTTTTCGATTCAATCCGGCACAGCGTATTTTTCAAGGGCTTCAAGGTGACCGACGTCAAGAATCCGGCCTTGACCTCGTGATTTTCAAATCCGATCCGGGATTGCGTAATGTCCGTCGATGAGATTGATCGAAGCCTTGTAGAGTTTGCCCAAAAAATTGTAGCCATGCCAAAAGGAATTGCGAACGAAGGCGGGTTCGAAGAGCCGTCGCCAGGCGACGCCAGCGCGGCCTCACCGGCCGCAGCCGAGCTCGGCGGTCAGAACCTGCCTCCCCCGTTGCCCGCCAACAAGCAATCCGATCCGGACATTCGGCCAGCACTATCTGCCGGCGCAATCGGTAAACAGCTTCATACCGCAGATGAAATCGCAGGGCTCATCATGAAGTCGCTGCGCGTCATCGAAGATTGCCCCCGTCGCGGATTTGTCGTCACTGTCTATGGGTCAAACCCGTGGAATGCGATGCTGACCATACGGCCGGAAGCCGGTCCCCGCATTGATCGAGAGCTCTGGCGTTCGCGGGTGCAGGACATCGGCATGCGGCTCAGCGACGAGTTCGACATGGCTGACGCATCGACCATCTCGACCAACGTTTCGGCATAGCCACTCCCTTCCACAAGAGGCAGCGCCGGGAGCACGGCGGGTATCCCCGACATGGCAGCCAATTTAGCCAATAACACCCTGCCCTCCGGACGTGATCCGTCAGTTCAACCATTCCGTCTCCTGGAGATCGATCCTGGCGCGACTGTCATGGAGATTGAGGCGGCTCTCGCGCACGCACGGGAAATGCATATCGCGCCCGAGAAGAGGCTGGCCGAAGCCCAGGCAGCTCTCTTGGACCCCGTCCAGCGCCTGCCGAGCGAACTCTCCTGTCCCCTCGGCAGCACGCCCGATTGCGTCGATCTCTTTTTCACCGAACTGCCTGCCGACGTTTCCGACGAAGACATTCTGCGAACGTCGTCCCGGCTAGCTCCGGTCGCAAGAGCCAATTTCATTGCGCGCTACGCGGCTCGCCGGAGTGCATCGAGCGAACTGCTCGTTGGCTTGATTGACGCGCACGATTCCATCGATGTCATGGAAGTCTATCAGGTCCTGCAGGCGCTCCGACATCGAGCCGGTTGGCCGCCGCCCTCGCTGGCGAGTGTGAGGGATGGGTTGAATAATCTCCTGAATGCGCATTGCATGACCGTTATCGGAGCCTACGATCCACCTGAAAGCGCAGCAGAGCCGTTGCTGCAGTCCGCCCGCCATATCCTGGAAACGCGCGAACGGCCGTTCATCCGAATGCACTCCCTCCTGCTGGAGGCCTATCGGTGCGCAACTGCGCAGATGCGTTCCGAAACCGATCAGCAGGTCGACAGTGCTAGCCAAGCACTGAAACAACAACCGGGCGATGCGTCCTCGGTCGAGAGCCTTGCTGATGCGCTGCAGCTCTGGTCCTCGCTCTGGGAGCCTCTGCTATTGGCGAACGCGCACGAGGAGGTCAGCGGCCCGGAAGCGAACAGCACGCCCAATCGCATCTTTGACTTGCTCGGCGATCTTTGCCGACAACGGCAATACCGTACGACACAGCAGGTTCTGGACAACGCGCTCCTCGCTTTCGGGTCAATTCCGGATGCGGCTGCACGCCTCGCCGAAGTCGGGGAAATACTGCGCGAAATGCTGCATGCCAGTTCAACCGCTATCATGCAGAACCGGGACCTTGCGGTACCGGCCGGGAGCGGCCGCTTCCGCCACGTCAAAAAAGCCGCGCTCGCGGCTGCGGTACTGCTGGTCATGCCTGGCTTGCTGGTGGCGTATCGGGCTCTCGACAGGGGAGCGGCATTTTCCGTCGTTTCAGTACCCAATCCACCCCAGCAGGAAGCCGAGCCAGAGTTGCTTCCTCCCGTCGGCAATGGCCAGCGTTTTGCGCGAGGATATGTTCGCTTCTGCCGCTTTCAGGAAGAACGGCTGCGTGTCGTGAAGCAACGGGTTCGAGGTCCCGAAGACATCCGCGCCTATAACGCGCTTGCCAATGACTACAATTCACGATGCTCCGATTTTTTGTATCAGGACGAAGACCTCAGGGTTGTGAAGGAAGAAGTAATAGCGAAGCAAAAACTTCTCGAAGCCGATGCCGAGCGCATACTCTCGACTTGGTCATGGCGCAAGAACCCCGGTGGAGCATCGGCGACATCGTCCAAATGAGCCGGAATCGTTCGGGCTGATCTTATTGGCGCCATAGCCCTGATGGTGAGGAGCGCCAACGGGTGCGCGCGCATCGCGGCCCGATGACAGGCTCCGCGCGTCTAGAATGCCCCATCACTTGTCTATATGATTCGAGACGTCCGCTCTGCGGGCTGCTCTGAGCCACGCGCCTCGGCGAGTCCGTGAGGGGGCGATGCCGGGTGCATGGCCTTGATGAAACCGCCGAGCACACCGAGCTGCCGCAGCGTGGCCTCGGTCCTCTTCGCTAAACCCACCGCCCGTGCTCGATCTCGTTGGAGATAGCGCAGAGGGCGTTCAAAATTGCCCGCCGTCAACCACGCGGTTCATCAAGAAGCTCGGCAACGGCCACGCCCAATGCAAAAGCTAAGCGCTGAATATTGTCCAGCGTGGTGCTGTGTTTCGCATTCTCAATTTCGCTGATTTGGTCCTGGGAGAGTTCGGCAGCATGCGCCAACTCCTCTTGGCTCATTTGCCGCGCAACCCGTAACCGGCGCACATGTTGCGCCAAGATACGCCGTGCAGCCTGGATATCCCGCCCTGCCATTGGGACGGTAGGCCATTGGTTTCAAAAAGTTTCTATGGAACGAATTCCATAAAAAGATGGCGCAGGCTGGCTCGGTGTTATAGAATAAATTCCATAGGGCTTTGGCCTGACGCCAGCTGCGCGATCACGGCCTCGACGACAAAAAATGCTAGCAAATGTTGGTGCGGCCAATGATTGAGCCAGATTCTACAGCGAAAGTTGGTGAACCCCGCACGTCTGATGCCGACAGCATTTTGCTGGAGCTAGGGGCTCAATTCGAGACGCTTGCTGCTGAACTATCTGCCGCTCAGCACGCAGCCAGCGAATCAATCAGCTATTCAGATCAGTGGTCATGCGCAAAGATCCATATGCGAGCGGGAGTGGATGCACGAGCCGAACGCGATGCCGGGACTAGACAGATCGAGGCAATCTTGGCTCGTCTTGATCCAATCGAACGGGCGATCATGCAGACACAGGCTTGCACGATCAGCGGATTGGGCGTGAAGGCGCGCCATGCGGCCTATGTGATGTCTCAGTACTGGGAGGCGCCCATCGACCAAATCGATTGGGAAACAAGGGCGGTACGTCTCTTAATCGAAGCAGTCTGCGATGTCGCCCGCACACCATTGCCCCTGAGGAACGAAAGGAGCAATGACTAGCCTCTGTTTAGTGCCATCACGCCAAACCTCGTTATCCGGTTCTTGTCCGACTTGCCGCGGTTTTATTCCCCTTTTCTTCAGGGTCCCATCTCGACCTGGAAATGAGGCGAGCGTTTCCCGTTCCTTTTGCTCAGCCGAGCCACGAGTGGAGCATCAACATTGTGGAACGACCGGGCGGGTCAAGCGGCTTCCAACTCTGCAGCGACGCTGGATCGGCGAATACACCTTTGCATGGTTTGGCACGCCCCCGCAGTCTTACCGGGGACTTCGAAGGCTCCGCTCACCGAAGCGGCTTGGCTTCTCGTCGCCCACCCCAAGCTTTGATACCCGACGCCCCCCTCGTCAAGTCCCGAGATTGCTGCACGCTTTTTGACCCAGACACTCAGGACGAGATTTTTTAACAGCTCCGACGCAGTAGAACTAAGCGCATTCCGATCAAAAGGGCGAGACGGCAGCGCTGTTCGACTACCTGAGATCGGCGGAGCATCACGCAAGCGCCCGAGCCCAGTTCCCGATTTAACCTTTTGCGCGTGCATCAAGCTTAACGCGCGAGTTGCGTTGCGAACGACCCGTAAGAAACTATGGTTGCTTTCGAGTTAGCGGATTTGGCCAAATTGATTATATGAACTGCGGAGCATTGCGTGAAGCGCCAGCGTTTGAACAAACCCAAGAATGTCCGGGAATTGCCGAAGCAGTCACTGAGCGACCGCTACGCCGAAGTGTTGAGACTGCGTCAGGCCGTCTTCCGGACCCAGGCCGCGCTGCAGGCGACCGCCGCTGTCAATCGGCTCGCATCGAAATAAACCATCATGCGCTCAAGCGTTGCCAGATTGACATATTTGTTTGCCATCGCCGCAGCCATGATCGGCTGGTCGTGGTTGCTTCTGCATAGCCTTGCCTGGGCGCTTGACCTCTAGGCGCGTCGCGGACCCGAACGCCTATTCGCAGACTCGAACCGCTCTTTGCCGCCAGCCCCTGGCGGTCCAGACCCGGCGCACGACATAGCAGAGCGGATCGCTGCGATAAGCCCATGGACCGTACTCGGCATACTCGCCGTAGCCGAACGGATAGTCGTAGCCGTCGTCGAACGGATGGCCGTAGAGCCGCGCATAGCCGTAGCCGCCCGGATAGCCAATCCCGCGGAATCCCGGGGCGACGACCAACGTGGCGTCCGCTGCCGCGATATCGGGGGCGATCACAAACGCCAGGCAAAGCGCAAGCAAGGCTGAATGTGTCTTACGCATATTCCGGTGTCCTTGCGCTATCCTGCGGAGCGGAATGTCGCGACGGAGCCGCGGCCAGATGGTCGATGAACTGAGCGCCAAATTCGCATCCGATGCGCCAAGCCAGTCGGCACAAACGCGGGCGGCCTGTTGAAAGGATCAGCGTGAACTCCGCGGGCTCATCGAGATTTTCAGCGATAATCCGCACACCGCCGTCAGATATGTCGGTGATCGTGCAATCGCGCGGCAGAGAGCCGAGTCCCAACTGAATCTTTGCCGCCCCGTGGCAGGAGCGACGTTCGCTTTTTCGCCGATCCACAAACACCCGCCCCAACCCACATTCGTTGATTTTCTCTTTCGGCAATCTTATCGAAAATCCGTTGGACTTGGCCTAAGCGGTCGGTCCGCAATCGACGGTTTCCCTTATCGGAAAATTTACCGCTGTCGGTCGGCCGAGGCTCGGCTCTCTGATCTGAAAGGTAAGGTTAAGGATCCTATTATCTCGAAAGAGTCTTTGAGCCAGTGCAAAACGCCAAGATGAAGAGACGTATTTCCCAGCTTGCCATTGCTGCGGCATGGATCGCGGTCATCGCGATCGCCTATGCTACGCTGGCGCAGGTCGGCTTCGTCTATGCCATCTACTTCAAGCTGTCGCCGTACCTGATGCGCCCAGCGATGCAGACCTATGCGCATTTCGAGCACGTGATCGCATTTGCCATCCTCGGCGCCCTCTTCGGCTTCGCCTATCCTCGGCGCCTGATACTGGTCTGCTGCATCGTGTTCGGCGCCGCGGCGCTGCTGGAGATACTGCAGACCGTGACGCCGGACCGCCATGGCACATTGATCGATGCGCTGGAGAAGTTAGCGGGCGGCGCGGCCGGCATCGTTTTTGCGAGAACTGCCCGGCTAGTGTGGTCGGCCAAGGACACGCCATCCTGAGATCATCAGCCCTGCTGATATAAATTCCGTGGGTGGGTGGGTGGGTGTAGGGCTCAAGACTGCCTCGTTCCGCAAGGCGGAATGGGCGGGGCCGATCTCACGTGCAACGAAGTGTTATCCTCACCGGAGATTGACTTAAATTAAAGGAACGTATTTAAGGAAAATACAACTATTAATAATTGGGGGGAATCATGCGGTTTTCGTTGCTTGGATTGATTGGTCTGGGGACCGCGCTTGCGTTGACGTCGTCTGTCAGCAGCGCCTCGGCTGTCGTCACATTTGATCAGAATCTGGCGTCGGGCTGGACCCAGGGCACCGGCACCAGCAACGGCCATTTCGCGGTCGACACGGGGGACAATGGCGTCGAACTCGGATTGCGTGCCTCCATTCGATTTGTCGGGCCGATCACACCGACGGGAAATCTGTACATCGCACCAGTGGGCAACTCATCCGGCAAGGCGCTGTGGAATTTCGAGTTCTCGGTCAATCCCGGTTCGCTGGTGGACACCTATTCGTTGCTGACCATCACCGGTCCGGGAGGGTCATTGGCGTTCAATCCGCAGCTAATTCCAGACAATACGCCGATCGGCGGTCCGCTCTATCAGAACAGCGAAAACCTTGCTTTCGCTTTTCTGGGAGGCCCGCTGAATTTCAATCCCAATGTCTCCGGGGTCTACACCTTCGATCTGAAGCTCTTCAGCGCGAACGACCAGCTCTTGGGCGACGTGTCGATCCAGGTCAATGCCGTTCCCGAACCGTCGACCTGGGCGATGTTGATTCTTGGCTTCGCCGGCGTCGGCTTCGTGGCCTATCGCCGGAAATCACGACCGGCAATGCTGGCTGTCTGAGCCCAATCTTCGTCAGTGATGCGAAAGGCCGCCTTCGGGCGGCTTTTTTCTTGCAACCGTTACAGAGAATCGCTGCACATTAAATCGGCGGCTGGCCCAAAACCCAGATCCACCAGAGGCCGATGGCAAGGTGGGGCCCGAATGAGATGGCCTGCTTGCCATGAAGGTCATGTCCTTCGGATCTCAGGATCAGCAGGCTGACCAAAGCGGAGGCCACGGCGATCAACAGCAAGCCGGGAATGCCTTCCGCGCCGATCCAGAGGGTGCCGGCCGCAACAAACTTGACGTCGCCGAAACCCAGGCCGTCAAAGCCCCGCAGCCAACGATAACCGGTGCGGAACAGCGCCGCGGCGGCAAAGACCAAGGCAGCCTCAAATCCACGCCACCAGAGGTCTGCCGCGCCCCACAGATGCGCCTGTAGCGCCCCGCCGGCGGCCAGCGCCAGGACCAGGCTGTCCGGAATGATGCCGTAGCGGCCGTCTATGGCGCATATCGAGGCCAACAGAACCACGAGATAGCAGCCGGCGAAGGCCGGCAGCGGCCAGCCGGGATCGCCTGCAAGGCTCATTGCGAGCCAGGCCGCGCCGGCTATCAGGCCCCACGCCATGACGACGTATTGCCGCCCTGCCCGGCGCCACGCGAGCGCTTCGCCGAAAAAGCGGCCGGTACGGTTACAGGTTTTGCGAAGCGAGCGTATCATCTCCCGCTCGCATGAAGGGGAACGGTCAGCTTCTCGCCTTGCCCCTCCAGCACGACTTGCTCCGGCGTAACCGCGGCGACGCGCCAGCCCTCGATCTGCCCGTTGACCTCAACCCACACGCCCACCGGGCTCTGCGTCGTAATCAGGAACGCCTTGGCCACCCCATCGCTCATGAATACCCCTTTGAGGGTGATTCCGGAGTCCAACGTCGCCACGGGCGGCGGCGGTGCGGAGGTAGGCTCGGTCGCGACAAAAACCTGCCGGTTCCGCGAGAACAGCGGGCGTTGGATGATATTCTCGAAGGCTGCGGCGGCGCGCGCATCGGAGGCCTTGGCGACCGGCATGCTTTTGCCAAACCATGTCGGGGCCGTGACCGTCGAAAGCTCGAGCGAAATCACCGCGCTTAGGGTGATCACGCCGACCAGCCCGATCCAGACCGCAAAGCCGACGATGAGAACGCACGTCGCTGGCCGCAGCGCCGCCAATTCGCTACGGCCGGGGAGATCGGTCCGCCCGAGCATCGCGGCGAGCCTGGAGGCTGCGAGTTGCCGTGGCGAAGCGGTCATGCCCGCCAGCCGAAGCTGGACCATTTGCCCCAACGACGTCATGGCATCCGCTCCGCCGGGGCCGGTCCGCGGCCCGCTTGCTGGCCATCCATGGCGGGAGACCGCGAGCCGTCGCGGATAGCGCCCTGAACCCTGAGCTCCGCCCTGACCGGACCGTCCTCCCCATCCGCCAGGCTGCGGAAGGAGGCCGTGGAGACAAACAGCAACGGCGTCTGATTCTCGATCGCGAAGATCATGTCGCGAATGGCCTTCAACGGCCCTTCGAGTTCGACGCTGACGGCAATCATGTGCAGCGGCTGGGACCGGCCGCCCTGCAATCCGCGGATCGCGAGCAGATTGACCCCGGCAGTCGCGGCCATCGCCTTCAGGCTGGCCTGCAGATCGGCGCTGGCAACGCGTTCTTCGCTGCCGGGCAGGAAGGGATCGCCTGATAGCCCGACGCTGCCGGCCGACTTCTTTGCCGCGCGCGTCACGTTCTGGAAATGCGCAAGCTGCGCCGCATTGTCCGATATCTCTTCGCCCCTGTCGGCAAAGCGCGTCAGGATCGGCGCGAACAAGAAGACGATAACGAAGAGGATGGCAGCGGCGTTGAAGGCCAGGAAGGGCGTCCCGCGCGCCAATTTCAGGTTCTGGATCATGGCGCGGTCCGGGGTCTTGCGGCCGGCCGCGCCGCACGGGCGCCGCGCAGCTTGAACGCAATGCTGAAACGCTCCTTGTGCTCGTTCGCATCCGGCGTGATCGCGGACGTTAGGGTCGCGCCCGAAAACAGCGGAGACTGGTCGATGAGGCGAACCAGCCGCGCGGCATCCGCCGAAAACCCTGACAGCGTCACCGTGCCCTCGGCAATGCGAGTCTCGGTCAGAAAGGTATGATTGGGCAGAATACGCGACAGCTCGTCCCAGACGGCGAGGACGCCGGTCTCGGCCTTCATCGCGAACAAGCGCGCCGCGGGGTTCATGCCGTCGCGACCGCTCTGGGCTGATTGTCGGGCCTCGATAAGTGCCGTTTCCACCGCCGCGGCGACACTGGCCTGGCGCCATTCGAAGACGACCAATCCAAGCAGGACGGCCCCGAGCGCGGCGGCTGCTAGCAGCCGAACCGCCCGTAGCGCCCAAGCGGGATCTTCGTCGCTGACGGCGCGGAACGTGATCACGGGTACTGCCTCGCCGCCGGTATCTGCCACCGCCAGACAGTCGACATCCCGCGACGTCAGGCCGAGCTCCGACAGAGCCGCCTCGGCGCGATCGCGCCGGATGATCCAGTGGCACATCGGCACGACACCGTCCGCCTCTTCCCCGACGGCCGTTGCAGCATGCCATATGTCCGAAAGCTGGAACGGTGTCCGCCGCACGATGTCCTGGTCAAGGATCCGCAGCAGGGCGCCAAAGGCCGCCTTGGGCACACTCAACTCGCGCAGAAAGAACAGCTCGCGCGAAATCACCAGCGCGACGGTCGTCGCCTCCCGCGTCACGCCTTGCCCGGTAAGCCATCGTTCGAGTGCGGCCGCGTTGAAAGAGGGGCACGGAATCCGGATTTCCGCCGGCCCGGCGGCAGACATCAGACGGCATGTGACGCTGTCGCCATCTCGCCAAAGCGTCGCTATCGGTCTCGCCTCGCCCTCGGCCCATTCGCGCCATTGCGCGGGCACCGCGTCGCGCAAGCCCGCCAGCCACCATTGCGCAAAGCCCCTGCCCCACGCCGTGAGGACGTGGAGGCCACCGGCTCGGGCTGCGGGCAGATCGGCGACAGGCATAATCGTCACTTCTCGGATCGAGACATTCGATTCGAATGCGCGAAGCCTATTTACTAATTCTTTACGAAGGGTAACGAGCGAACGTTCACAAGCTGTCTGAATTTGGATCTCAGAACGTGCTTCATCTGCATTTAATCATTGGTTCATCATGTTGTTTGGGCACGATTTTTCGGAAATCCGGCTGCCGGCTCTTGCTTGATTTTTAGCCCTGCCGCAGCGCCACGATAGTGGCGGGCTCGTTGCGCCGTTCATCTTCAAATTCAATCCGGATCGAAACCAGATCCGGCAGCCGCTCGGCGCGGGTCCAATCGGCCCGCCAGGTGGGCTTGGTCTTGGCATCGGCCGCACCAAAATACCCGATACGGATTTCTCGCACGCCGCTCAGCACCACGACCCGGGTTGCGGCTGGTTCCGGGTTCTCCTTCGAGCGCGCCGCGTTAAACGCCACGAAATCAGCGACGATATCGCCGGCGCTTCGCCGCAGGACGATTCTGTACGGCCCGCCTCGCAACGACCGTCCCTCGCTCAACCCCACGAAGGAAATCGCCTCGCCGCGACCGTCGAACCCGATGGCGTCTTTTGGGCTCGCCCCGTCCGCACGGACCGGGAGCGCTGATCCCACCAGCGCAGCGACGGTCTGGACCGCAGCACTGGTCTCACTCCCGATCTCGCTCGCGCGATCGGCGCCGAAAGCCTGCCGCGCCATCGACAATCCGCCGGCCAGAAAGCCCGTCAGGATCGCGAGGATGGCGAGCGACAGCAGCAACTCGATCAGCGTCAGCCCCTGCTCGCCCCTCCGGCGGGCGGCGACGCGGGCGATCCGCCGGTTGCGCAACCCCGATGTCATTGTCTCGCCTCCGCCGCAAGCTTCAGCGCGGCGAGCTTGGTGGCGGTGCCGTCCGGCGCCTCGACCGCTATTTCTACCCAGAACGACTTCAAGGCACCTGTTGCGGGCGCCGGCCGGGCGCCTTGCGACGGACGCGCGTCGCTGGCGGGACGAACTTCGGTGACGGTCTGCCGCCATCGGAATTTGTTCGCGATCACGCCTTCGCGGTAACCCGGCGCAAGCGCCTCGGAAACCCCTGCCGCTTCGAGGCGCGATTGCGCCACCCGCAGCGCGGCGCGATTGACCTGCGTGCGTGCATCGGAGCGCATCGCCACCACCACGCCCGTCGATATCGCGCCGAGACCCAGGGCCAGGATGACGAAGGCAACGAGGATTTCGATCAGCGCAAATCCGCGCTGGCCGCCGTGCCTGACAAACGCTCGCCTGGATCGCGCGCCCATCATTGGATTAGCCGAGGTTCGCCAGTCAGCCAGTTGACGGCGATGCGCGCCGACCGCCCCTCCAGCGTCAGCGCGATCTCGCCGCCGGACGACTGGCCGTCCGGATAGAATCTGATACCGCCCGTGTCGCCGGAACGCTCCGTCTCGGCCACCACCACCGCGGCAGCCATTCCGCGCGGCAGATTGTGCATGGAATTCGGCAGGCCGAACCGGCCTTTCTCCACGTCGATCCGAAACAGCGTTTCGGCATTGCTTGACATCGCCTGCGCGCGCGCAAGCTGAAGCGTCGCCGTGACCGAGCGCGCCGTGACGGCGACACGCGTGGCCGCGGCCTTCGGCTTGGCGGAAAGCGTGCCGGCCAGGACAAGCCCGATGATGCCGATGACCACGAGCAGCTCGGCCAGCGTGAACCCGGCTGACGATCGTGCGGGGCGTTTCATTGGAACGCGAGATCGTTGATCGAGAGCACCGCGCTCATCACATGCATGATGAGCCCGCCGATGCTGCCGCCGATGACGAGCGTCAGAGCCGGCGTCAGCAGGCCGACCATGCGTTCGATGCGCCGCTGCAGGTCGGCCTCGATCACGGTGGCCACCTGAATGAGCATCGGGCCGAGCTGACCGGACTCCTCTCCGACGGCGACGAGGCGAAGCGAGGCTGGCGGCAACAGACCGTCGCCATCGAAGGCGCGGTGCAGCGGCGTGCCTTCCGGAACGCGCTTGATGGCGCTCTCATAGAGCGCGTTCAGGTGCCGGTTGGTGACCAGCGCCCGCGCGGTCTGCATCGCGGACATCAACGGCACCCTCGCGATGAGCAACGTGCCGAGCGCACGCGCAAAGCCGCCGGCTTCGCGGTTCTGAATGAGCCGGCCGATGACAGGCAGCGAGCATTTCAACCGATCGGCACCGCGCATGACCTCGGGATTTTGCTTCGCCTTGCGCCACACCAGGAGACCGGCTGCACCGAACAGACCGACGGCCAGCAAGACGATCGGCCAGTTGTCCTGAACCTCCTCGAAGAAATGCAGGATTCCCGGCAGCGGAAGCCCGGCATCGATGAAGATCGGCGAGATGCTTGGTATCAGCACGAACACGATGACGACGACCGATACCAGCGACATCAGGATCAGGATCAGGGGATAGACGAGCGCCGAGGCGATCTTGTTGCGAATCTCGAGCCGGCGTGCCAGCAATTCGGCGATCTGCGTGAGGACCTGCCCGGTGACGCCTCCGGCTTCGCCGGCGGCCAGGATGGCCCGGTAGTCCGACGGAAACACGTCCGCCCGTTGCGCCATCGCTTCCGAAAGCTGCAATCCCCCCAGCACGTCCTTGAGAAGCCCGTTGGCAAGACGCACGGTTTTCGGCGCGGCGCCCGGCCCCGCGATGATCCGGAACGCGGCATCGAGCGTCATGCCGGAATTGATCAGCGAAGCCAGCTCAACCGTAAAGGCCGTCAGCTCCTTCAGGCTGAATCGGTTTGACTGAACGAGCTCCCGCTTCCAGATCGAGGTTTCGGTCTCGTGCAGAGAGGCCGACGCCGGGCTCGGCCGTTCCGCGGTCCGGTCGGCCACGCCATAGGTTTCGAACGGCGTCAGCCCTGAGCTGTAGAGCGCATCGATCGCCGCCTCGAGACCTTCGGCAACGATCGTTCCCGCCGTGACGGCACCTCGCTCGGTGTAAGCCTTGTAGTGAAATGTTGCCAAGGGCCGGTGCTCCCTTTAGGACGCGCGGGTGACGCGCAGGACTTCTTCGAGCGAAGTCTCGCCGGCCCCGACCTTCACCAGGCCATCCTCGTAGAGCGTGTGAAAGCCTGCTTCACGCGCAAGCTGCTCGACCGCGCGCTGGTCCTGGCTCCTTCTTCCGATCGCTTCGCGGATGGCATCGTCGATCACCAGCAGTTCCGATATCGTGGTCCGGCCGCTATAGCCGGTATTACTGCACGCCTCGCAGCCAACCGGCTCGCGGCTGTGCGACCAATCGACTTGCGGATTGGCTGATATCGCCATCTTGAACTTGCCGTGTGCGCGTTCGCTATCGCTGTGCGGCCGCGCGCAAGCTGGGCAGAGCTTTCTGACCAGGCGCTGCGCCATCACGCCTGCGATCGTCGAGGCGAGCAGGTAACGCTCCAGTCCGATGTCGATCAGGCGCGTGATCGCGGCAATCGCGCTGTTGGTGTGCAGGGTCGAGAATACCAGATGGCCGGTCAGCGCCGCCTGGATGGCGATGCGCGCGGTTTCGAGGTCGCGGATTTCGCCGATCATGACGATATCCGGATCCTGGCGCAGGATCGAGCGAAGCGCCGTCGGGAAGTCGAGACCGATCTGCGGCTGGACCTGGATCTGGTTGATCCCGGAGAGCTGATATTCGATCGGATCTTCCACGGTGAACAGTTTCAGCTCGGGCCGGTTGAGATCCTTCAGAGCGGTGTAGAGCGTCGTCGTCTTGCCGCTGCCGGTCGGGCCGGTGACGAGAATGATGCCGTTCGGAAGCGCCATCAGGCGACGCAGGCTTTCCTGCGTCCTGCCGTCGAGCCCGAGCTTGGTGAAGTCCAGCTCCACCCGGGTCCGATCGAGGATTCGCATCACGACGCTTTCGCCGAACACCGTCGGCAGGGTCGAGACACGGATATCGATCTCGACGCCGCGTACCACGGTCTTGATGCGGCCATCCTGCGGCAGCCGCCGCTCGGCGATATCGAGCTTGGCCATGATCTTCATGCGCGTCGTCAGCGCGGCCCGCAGCGTTGCGGGTACCAGACGTTCCTGCTGCAAAAAGCCGTCGATCCGGTAGCGAACGGCCACCGCATCGCGTCCTGGCTCGATGTGCACGTCGGAGGCGCCACGCTCGACGGCTCTCGCAATGATCTGGTTCACCAGCCGAATGACCGGCGCTTCGTTGGCGATGTCGCGCAGGCGCTCGACGTCGAATTCGCTACCGTCGTTGCCGGCGATCGCGATGCCGTCGGTCTCCTCGGCGTGCGTCTCGGACGCCGCGTCCAGATACAGCGTCCGCAGGGCGCGCTCAATTTCCGCTGGAGCAATCACGGCGAGATCGACACGGACGTCGAGCATGTAGCTGATGGCCTCTGCGGCCTCGTCGACGAAGGGATCGGCAGTGGCGAGCAAGAGGCGCCGGCCGTCGCACGAGATCGGCAGGATCCGGTTGGTCTTGAGGAAGGAGAGCTGCAGGCGGTCAGCCAGAACGGGCCGGGCCGGGAGATCCACCGGTTCGATCAGCGGCAGGCCGCAATAGGTGGCATAGGCGAGGCAGAGGTCGGCCTCGGAAATCAGGCCGAGCTTGACCAGCACGAGGTCGAAACGCTCGGAGGCCGCGTCTGCTGCCCGCCGGGCCCGGCCGATGGCGGCGGGGTCGACCAGGTCCTTGCCGACCAGAAGGTCGGAAAACGCCTGCGCGAAGCCGGCGTGCTTTGGCCCCGGCAGTTCCGGTCCCAGGCTCCGCGGCGTGGCCGGGCGCAACAATTGCTGGATATCGAATGCCATTCGTGCTCGGCGGTCTCGCGGGGGTCTGCGTCGGCGCGATTCTAGGAGGTTTTGATTAACCAAAGCTTTGACGCTTTGTTTGCCATTCCTGCGTAAATATCGGTGAAGACGCGAGGTCAGGCCGCCTGGCCGTCCCAGCAAGGCATCCCGACGTGGCAAACCGGCCAGAGGCTCGAACGAACCGATTTGCCGTCCCCGCCGGTGCGGAATGCCCTGCCCTGTCCCGCTCCAGAGCCAGCCAATCGGGCTTCGCGCTGGTCGCCGTGATCTGGACGTTGGGCCTGATTACATTGCTTGGAATGGCTGTCATCGTCGGCGCGCGTTACCGCACCAAGACATCGTCGAACTACGCCTCGGTCGCCGCGGCCGAGATGGCCGCCGAGAGCGCGGTCAACCTCGCAATTGCCACGGCGCTGGCGGCAACGCCCGAGCAGGCCGTTAATTTTCCGTTGCGTTGCCGGTTGCCTGGCGGCGAACGCGCAACGATCACGGTCGAGGAAGAGACCGGAAAGATCGACCTGAACACGGCATCCTCGGCGGCGCTGACGCGCTTCTTCACCGCCCTCACGGGCGATCAGTCGAGAGGCATCCGCATCGCCTCGGAGATCGTCGCATTTCGCAGTCCAAAGGCGCAAGCCACGCCGGCTACCAAGCCGGCTGAATCACGCTTCACGACCGTGATGCAGCTCGATCAGATCGACGGCATGTCGCCCCGGCTGTTTCGGACGGCGCTTCGCCATGTCACGGTTCGCTCTGGACGGCCGGAGCCCGACATGGAAGCTGCCTCTCCCGCTACGCTCAGGTTGCTCAACGTCCAGCCGAAGCAGACTCTCGGCAAGCGAGGGTTGCCCGCAGGCGGCAGCATCACCATTCGTGCCGATATCAGCGCCTCGGACGGCACGCGCTTCATACGAGAGGCGCTGGTCTCACTGGAAGGCGGAAACGGACGTCCCTTCGTCATCCGCGAATGGCGGCGCGGGGATATCGATCCATCAAGCGCGCGGCAGGAACGCACTCAAGGCGCGGCGCACGCATGCCTGCGCCTTCGCGATGCGACGTCAAGCTGACGCGCCGCATCGACGATTGGGCTGCAACTAGCCTTTGGAATTGAGCACCACTGGTGGCGGCGGAGGCGGCGGACGAACGGAGCCCTCGAGCTTCAGACGCTCCTCGACGACAGCGGGGCCCGGCTCCATCACGGTGCAGCCCTTGTAGCGCTGCAGATCCGACAGCGCGTCGAGCCGCCGGCGTTCATCGATGAGCTGCTTGGGCGCATCCAGCGGGTATCGTTCGTAGCCGTAGCCCGCCAGCGGCCCCACCGCCAGCCAGTACTCCAATCGAGCCGCGCGGCGAGCCGAGTAACGGAACGACGCTGCGATGCCATTGCAGCTCATGGATTCATCGACCGGCAAAACGGCATAGGGCGGCGGCGGTTCGATGATCGGAGAGGCATAGGTCACGCAGCCGGCGAGCGCGCAGGCCATGCTCGACACCAGCGAGAAATTCCTAAAGAAGGCTGCCGCTCGCTTCGTCACTGTGACGTAATCCGATGCAGGGTGTTGGCCGGCGTACGCTCGCGCGACGTCGTGTGCGGCATATAGACGTGCATCTTGCGCCGGTATTCTTCGGTCACGAGACGGCTTTCCGTGCCGTCGCGGACCACCTTGGGCGTGATCAGGATGACGAGTTCGGTCTTCTGAACCTGGTCGCCGCGGTTGGAGAACGCGGCACCGAGCCCAGGGATGTCGCCGAGCAGCGGGATCTGGTTGCTGGTCTTGCTGGCCTGCTCCTGGATCATGCCGCCGAGCGCGAGCACTTCGCCATCGTTGACGACGACGGTGGTCTTCACCCGGCGCTGCTGGATAGTCGGCGAGTCGATCCCGGATGAAGTGGTCTTCACCACGGCGCTGACTTCCTGTTCGATCTCGAGCTGCACCCTGCCGCTCTCGTTAATGCGCGGCGTCACCGAAAGGATCACGCCGGTATCCTGCATGGTGATCGAATTGACGATCGCGGTTTGCGCCGTCACCGTGCTCGTTGCGGTCTGCGTGGTGATCGGCACCTGATCGCCGATCTGCAGCCTGGCCGTCTTGTTATCGAGGACCATCAGCGAGGGGGTCGAAATGACGTTGACGCGCGTGAGCGCGTTCAATGCGCTCAACGTTGCCGCTATGCTGGCCGCGTTGACGGCGTAGTTGAAACCCGGAAAAACCGACGCCACGCCACCGGTCAGCGCGTTCGAAAACGAGGCGGTCGGCGTGCCCTTCTTGGAGAGCTGCCATTGCACGCCATACTGCAGCTTGTCGTTAAGCGTCACTTCCGCAATGACCGCCTCGATCAACACCTGGCTGGCGACGACATCGAGCCCCTGGATGACGCGAAGCACGCGCTGGTAATCCCGGTCATTGGCCATGACGAGCAGCGAGTTCTTCGTTTCGTCGGCCACGATCTTGAGCGGCGGTTCGCCGCCCGGCGCGCTGCCGGACGACGGCGGCGGCTCCATCGAATCCGCCGTCAATGCATCCGGCTCGTTGTTCAGCGCGCGCTGCAGGCTCTGCAGATCGTTGTTGCCAGGATTGACACCGCCCCGGAGAAGCCCGGCCGCTGCGCCCTGATCCATATCCGTCACCGAGCCACCCGGTCCGGGCGCCCGGGCCGAGCTTCCGGAGAAGCTTGCCTGCCTTGATCGCGGTGAAACACTGCGCGTCGGCTGCTTCACCACTTTCATTTCGTTCGAGAACATCGACTGCAGCACGCTGGCGAGTTCGGCCACCGGCCGGTTCTGCACCTGATAGACGTGAAGCTGCCGCTCGGAGCCGGCCGCCTTGGCATCGAGCCGCCTGATCCAGGTCTGCGCTCTCGGCAAATAGCTCGGCTGCGACGTCACGACCAGGATCGCCCCAAGCCTGGTGTTCGCGATGAACCTCACGCGCCCCTTGAGTGGCCCCTCCTTTTCGGAAGCAAAGATCGCCTTCAGTTCGTCGACCATCTTATCCGGCTGGGAGGTTTTCACCGGGACCACGGCGAACGACATGCCCTTCATGACATCGACATCGAACACCGAAATCGAATCCAGCATGCTCTCGATCTCCGCCGGAGAGCCCTTGAGCGCGAGAATGTTGCGTGCATCGTCGGCTTGCACGATGGCACCTCTCGGCACCATCGGCTCGAGCACGCGCGCGACTTCGGTGGCGGAAACGTATTTCAGGGAAACCACGCGAACGCCGTTACCGGCGATGGCGCTGTCGGCTGGACCGTCGCCGGTCACGATCGCGCCCGTGGCGGCCTGGTCGGCCGGGGCAATCCGGTAAGTGCCGCGGCTCTGCACCAGCACCGCGCCGATCGGCGCCAGTGCGGTCTGGAACATCTCCAGCGCCTCGGCCTTGCTGACCGGTCGCGTCGTTTGCACGGAAATGACTCCGTCGACGCGAGGATCGACCACGTAGTTCACCCCGATCATGTCGCCGAGGACGGTCTTGGCGGCCTGCTGAAGAGGGACGCTTGCCAGATTGAGTACTACGTTGCCGTCTGCGCCGACTGCCTTCCGCTTCGAATACGTCCCGCCGATCATACTGCCGTTGCCGCCGTCCATGACCGCAACTGCCTGCGATGAGGGTGACGGAAGCGGCACGGCACCCGTGGGCCCGCCGTCATACGCATAGGTTTGTTCGAGGGAAACCGGCTGTCCCCCCGTCAATCTGGGTTGTGAGACCGTAGTCAGAGGCGTGGTGGGGGTGGTGGTGCAGCCAGACACAACGAGTATTGCCGCCCAGCAGGCGGCCAACCTCGTCGCTAGGCTACGAGAAGGCAACAAAGGTGAAACCCCCAAACCAACGCGCGCCGTGGACTATTTTGGCGCGTAAATATTCGGTAAAACATCATGGTTAATCGACAGTAAATCGGCCGGAATATCGGGATGCGCCGGTCCATAAATGCCCGCGAATACGCTTGCGGCGAGCTAAATCCGAGATAATCGGCCCGTTTCGGTCCCATTAATATAAACCTGACGTCCGAATATCGTCGCTGATCCACTGGAGCGAGCGGTGCTCGCTGGCCGGATCAGGACGGAGCTGCTATATTTAATTTACGGCCCGCGTCGGGCCTGAATGTCAGGATGGCGGTATGACGAACCTTGTTGCAGCTCCCGTGAGCGAGACCTTCTCGATCGTTGGAACGTGCATTAATTGTGCCGCTCCGGCCAGTCTGCTGGCAACGATGACGATCATCGTCATCGGCGTCGCATTGGCCTTGCGCTCGGAACGGCGTAGCAGCGTGTCACGGCGGGTCTGAGCGAAGCACTCGGTCGTTCAGCCGAGGTCGTCGGGCTCGTATTCGACGAACTTCTTGTAGATCCAGCGCCTGCCATCGTGCCGGCGCCACACCTTGCCCCACAACAGCCGCCCGGTAATCGAGCGCCTCGGAAACATGACGGTCCAGAGGTGCCAGGTATCCGCCCACGCCCGCTCCGGGCTGAACGACGTGCTCTGAAAAATGTTATAGCGGCTCATCGCACTGAACTCCGGCATTAAAAGCCAAATCGCGCCGACCAAGGGAAAATAACTCGGCCGTAACGCACTCCAATTTGCGTCGGAGTTCGCACACTTCCCGATATTTTTGCGCGAGATCGTCGGGCCGAGCCCGCGATTTACGCTTGGTGACGATTTTCCGACGTGGGCGATTTCGCTTCATACTTCATTATAGCTTCGCCCGTGAGCGGCTCAATCAAAGCCGTTGATTAAGATAACCCATCAACCTTACTCCGGCCGCGTCTACCTCAACGCGCGAACCGTCCGCACGGGAACCCCCGTAAATTGACGGGCGAAATCAAATAAACCATTCTGCCACGAAATGACGGTGCGGCCTCGCATGGCCTCGCCATTTCATGTAGTGAATATCGCTAAACCCATTAATCTCAACGTATTGAATGGCAAATTAATGCGCGCAGTATTGCTGGCCGGAGGCCTGGGAACCAGATTTGCCGAGGAGACCGATGTTCGTCCCAAGCCGATGATCGAAATCGGCGGCAAGCCGATCCTGTGGCACATCATGAAGATCTACTCTAGCCACGGCATCAACGACTTCATCATCTGCCTCGGCTACAAGGGCTACGTGATCAAGGAATATTTCTCCAACTACTTCCTGCATCAGTCGAACGTCACTTTCGACCTTCGCGAAAACAGGATGGAGGTTCTGGAGAAACATGCCGAACCGTGGCGGGTGACGTTGATCGACACCGGCGAAGAAACCATGATCGGCGGCCGCATCAAGAGAATCCTACCCTACATCGGCGATGACGATGCCTTCTGCCTGACCTACGGCGACGGCGTGGCCGATATCGACATCACCGAAAGCATCGCCTTCCATCGGCGCGAGGGGCGTCTTGCGACCGTGACCGGCACGCAGCCGCCCGGCCGCTTCGGCGCCATCAACCATCAGGGGCCCCGCGTTACCGGATTTCAGGAGAAGCCGCGCGGCGACGGCAACTGGATCAACGGCGGCTTCTTCGTGCTCTCGCCGAAGGTTGGCGACTACATCGAAGGCGACGCGACCGTCTGGGAAAAAGAGCCGATGACGAATCTGGCAACGGCCGGCCAGCTCAGCGTATTCCTCCACGACGGATTCTGGCACCCGATGGATACGTTGCGGGACAAGCGATATCTGGAAGATCTTTGGTCAAGCAATAAGGCCCCCTGGAAGAAATGGTGAAGAAGAAAGATTCCATGCGCATTCTTATTACCGGTTCGATGGGTTATGTCGGCCCTATCCTTACACGCCACCTTCGGCAGAAATTTCCAGACGCCGAATTGATCGGGTTCGATACTGCATTCTTTGCCCACAACCTTACGGGAGCGATCAGGCTGCCTGAGTCGCTGCTGGATCGCGTTCATTTCGGCGATATCAGAAATTTTCCGCCGGAACTGCTCGATGGGGTCGATGTCGTCGTTCATCTGGCTGCGATTTCCAACGACCCGATGGGGAAGGAATTCGAGGGGGTCACCGAAGCCATCAACGAAAAGGCCAGCGTTGCGCTTGCGCGGATGGCGGAGCAGCGCGGCGTCGGTCGCTTCATATTCGCTTCGAGCTGCAGCATTTACGGCGCCGCCGAAGGTCGCCCCAAGCGCGAAAGCGACCAGCTCAATCCCCTCACCGCCTATGCGCGGTCCAAGGTTGCGATGGAAAACGCGCTTCGCTCGAGCAATGCAGGCAACATGACGGTCACCTGCCTGAGGTTTGCCACCGCTTGCGGCATGTCGGATCGGTTGCGGCTCGACCTGGTCCTCAACGACTTTGTCGCGAGTGCACTGGCCACCGGCGAGATCACCGTGCTCAGCGACGGGACGCCGTGGCGGCCACTGATCGACGTAGCCGATATGGCACGCGCCATTGAATGGGCCATCGGACGCGATGCGGACCGTGGCGGACGGGTTCTTGTGGTCAACGCCGGCAGCAACACGGGAAATTATCAAGTCCGCGACCTGGCCGATGTCGTGGCTGCCGAACTGCCGGGTACCAAGGTAAGTATCAACACGGCGGCACCGCCGGATTTGCGCTCCTATCAGGTTGATTTTTCACTGTTCGCTGAACTGGCTCCTGCGCATCTTCCCGCGGTCCCGCTCGCTCAGTCCGTCAAAAATCTCTACGCCGGATTGAAAGGAATGCGGTTCTCGGACAAGGAGTTTCGCTCGTCCTCGCTGATGCGGCTCAAGACGCTCAAGGACCACATTGCGGTGGGCCGCCTGTCTGCCGACCTCCGCTGGCAATAATCTCGAAAGGTTTGCATCGTGAAGTTTCACCCTACGCCGCTTCATGGCGCCTACACGATCGAACTCGAAAAGCGCGGCGACGACCGGGGGTTTTTCGCGCGCTTCTTTTGCCAGAAGGAATTCGAAGCGGCCGGCGTGCCGATGTCGATCGTTCAGATCAACAACTCCCTCAGTGCGAAAGCCGGCACCCTGCGCGGGATGCACTATCAAGTGGCGCCGGCCGCAGAAATCAAGGTGGTGCGCTGTATCCGCGGGGCGCTCTTTGATGCCATCGTCGATCTGCGGCCGGACTCCCCAACCTTCGGCCAATGGTTCGGCGTCGAACTCACCGCGGAAAACCGAACGATGATTTTCGTTCCGCAGGGGTTTGCACACGGCATTCTGACGCTCACCGACGATACGGAGGCGTTCTATCTGGTGAATGCGTTCTACGCTCCCGAACAGGAGCGCGGCCTACGCTTCGACGATCCGCGATTTGGGATCGAGTGGCCGCGCCAGCCCGTCGAGGTTTCGCCCAAGGACCAAAGCTGGCCGGACTTCGACCCGGTATTCCACGGCATCGAATCCTTGCGAGGCCTGACGTGAGAATCCTACTGACCGGAGGCAGCTCGTTTACCGGTCTATGGTTTGCGCGCAGCCTTGCCGCGAGAGGCCATACCGTCGTCGCGCCCCTCAAGGGCAGCAACTATTCGGGCCTGCGCGGCAGTCGCGTGGCCGAGCTTCGCTGTGTTGCCGAAATCGTCGAAGACTGCCCATTTGGCTCGGATCGCTTTCTCGATCTCGCAGGCACCGGCTCATGGGACCTGTTGTGCCAGCATGCGGCCCAAACCGGCGACTACCGCAATCCGGACTTCGACGTCATTGGCGCCGTCACCGACAATACGAAGAACCTTGTCGCGGTCCTGAAGAAGATGATGGATCGCAGCCTGACCGGCGTCGTACTCACCGGCTCCGTATTCGAACAGGACGAAGGTGCCGGCGACGCACCGCTCAGAGCTTTCTCACCGTACGGACTGTCGAAGGGCCTCACCTGGCAATACTATCGCTTCCTCAGCGAAACCCTCCATTTCAATCTCGGGAAGTTCGTGATCGCGAATCCCTTTGGCCCGTTCGAGGAGCCGCGGTTCTGCAGCTATTTGACCCGCTCTTGGTTCAAGGGCGAAGTGCCGACAGTACGCACGCCGCTGTACGTGCGGGACAACATCCATGTTGATTTACTGGCGAAAGCCTACGCGACCTTTGCTGAGAAAGTCCCTCCGCATCACGGCATAACGAAGTTCAATCCGAGCTTTTATGTCGAGAGCCAGGGCGCGTTTGCTCAACGCTTTGCCAGTGAAATGTCATCGCGCCTTGGGATCGCCTGTCCCGTGACGCTGCTGCAACAACAGGAGTTCGCCGAACCGATGGTCCGGATCAACACGGATCGGATTGACGGCGCCGAATTCGGCTGGAGCGAAGCGGCGGCCTGGGACGCCGAGGCTGCGTTCTACCGGCAGGCCGCAAATTAGTCGCGACGGGGCAGGTCCGCCGCCCGATCGAGAGCGTCGCGACCGATCATAGCTATCTATTACGGCAGCCTTGCCTGCAGGTTTGGGCCTGGCTGTCACAGGCGCTCTGGCAGGGAGCGCCAAGCGTGGTTGGGCATACGCGCTTGCAGGCATCATTCTGGCTGGCGCAGTTGGCTAAGCAGGCGTCGGTGGCGGCATCGGCCAGGCGCAGCTTGCCAATCGAGACGTTGCTTTGACCTGCAGAGGCCGTTCCGATCAGCAGCAGGGTCAATGCAGCACAGAGCGCGAGCTTCATGGGGACCTCCGACGATAGCACCTCGTAGCCACAAAAAGGCGACGACTACGCGCGGCGGCGTCGAGGACTCTCGCCGCTACCTTCCGGCTTGCCAATCACGAACTCCTCGATCTTGTGGCCGGTCTTCAGAGCGGCCGTGAGCCAGCGAGGCTGCTTGCCGCGCCCCGACCAGGTTTCGGAAGGCTCCTCGGGATTTCGATATTTTGGGAATACGCGCGGGTACTTCCGGCGCTCGCGAGGTGCCCTTTGCGGGTCCGCGGATTCCGTCTGACGCATCTCCTTCTCACGCCGGAGTTGGGCCAAGCGCTTCTCGAGCTCACGCTTTTCCGACGTCAGTCGAACCGATAGCACCTGACTAAGCTCCTCATGGAGCTGCCATAACTCGTCTACCGACATTCCATCGAAATTTGGCTTCTTGTTCATCCCGCCTGCGACCATCACGATTCGTGACAAACTATAAGTCCGGCACCGGCCCTTTCCAGTAAAATTGCAAATTTGGCGAACAAATCCCCCGTAGAACCCCGGGGCTTTAAGAGCATCAAGCCTAAGTCATTCAAATATCAATCAAATCGTGATCAGCCCGGATTCGTACGGCAGGCTTGCTCGTCTCTATTTCGGCGGGACCGGCGTCACCAACCTGCTGACGGCGAAGTTCCCTGCCACGCACCCGCAACCTCTGGTGATTGGCAGAACGGAGGTTCTCTCCTTTGTTTGCAATCAGTAGGCGTTGCGCTTACGCAATACCTCGAAGAAGGTCTTGATCACTATCTGGACGTCCAGCCACAGGCTCCAGTTGTTGATGTACCAGAGGTCGAGTTTTACGCGCTCGGAGATGTGCTCGATCGTCGGTGTGCCCCCGCGCGCGCCGTTGCATTGCGCCCAGCCGGTCATGCCGGGCTTGACGTGATGCCGGAACGCATACTCGCTCAATACCGTCTCGAAATAATTGTCATGGGCCAGCGCATGAGGACGCGGACCGATCAGGGACATATCTCCCTTAAGGACGTTCAATAGCTGCGGCAATTCATCGATACTTGCCGATCGCAACAGCCGGCCGATGGATGTCACCCGGGGGTCGTCGCGGGTAGCCTGCATCACAGCGGGCCCGTTTTCCTGCACGGTCATGGTTCGGAATTTGAACATCATGAATTGCTTGCCATTAAATCCCTTGCGGAATTGCCGGAAAATAACCGGCCCGGGACTGTCCAGCTTGATGGCGATGGCCGTGAGCGCCATGATCGGCAGAAAGAACACCAGCGCCAGCGCCGCGATGACAATGTCCATCACGCGCTTGACGAAGCGTTCCGCGGCACTGAGCGGCGCACGTTGAATTTCGATCGCCAGGACGCGCTGGCGCGCCGACGACGCATAATTCGTCAACGTTCGAACGCGGATGTCGGGCAGCAGCCGCACCGCAACTGGAAGCGTCTTGACGTGCTCGCGGATGAACTCAAGCCGGCCCGTATCCTCCCAGGGCATGGCGAGCATCACTTCGCGACAATTGTTGCGCCGGATAAAGTTTGCCGCTGCATTGATGACGTTGACGTCGGTCGACTCACGCTTCTGGAGGTCGTCGTCCGAACTGAGCGTGAAGCGGCTGACCTCAGAGGTGCCGAAGAAAACCAGAAGATCCCTCGGCTCCAACGCGGCGATCTCGTGGAGATCACCGATCAGCACGATATCGCGTCGGCCGATCACACCTCTGGAAACGGCAGCCGCCAGAGCCACCTTGGTACCCTTCCTGACGACGAGCAATCCTGCCGGCGCGACAAAATAAAACACCACAAAGGCGCCGCGCGAATAATCGACGCCGACCTTGAGCAAGAACGCAAAGAACGCGAGCAGCAACCCCGTCGTAAACCAGCAGATCAGTATTTCGCCGATCTCGACACGCGGTTTGGCGCTGTCAGGAAAATCGTAGTAGCCGCTGCCGCTCATGCGCAGGATGTGAATGAAGCTCGCCAACAACCCGACCGCGCAATGCGGGAGAATGTTCGGTACCAAGTTGCCGATGGTCAACTGGTAGCCGATGCCACCTGCCACGCTGGACAGCAGGATCACGAACGCATCTGCGGTCGACAAGAGATAGGGGACCGCATTGCTGGAGAAACGAGCGGGAGGACCGCCAGCGGATTGGTCGATCTGGCCTACCTTGTTGCCAATATCCGCTCCAATCGACATGAGAAAAATGCCCGCGCAGTATTACTGGTACCCAACTGCCTGATTATTGGCTCCGGACCATAAATCCGACAGACCTTAAAAGGCCTAAGTAACTCTTCGTTAATGGCGGCGACCATACACTCGGCGGGAGTGCGACGCAACATTTAATCAGTTTGAATGCGGTTAATCGGAGCGAGTTAACAGATGTTGCCCATCCTCGCCTGCGGTGCCGGCATCTATGTGGGCCTTCATTTTAATATTTTAGCGCTGCTCCCGCTCTCCGTACTGGGCGCCGGCGCTTACATCGTCTCGGCCTGGGCCAATGGCCAAGATTTGCTGGATGGTTTAGCCGTCGTAGCCCTCCCCATTGTCACCATTCAGGTGGGGTATTTTCTGGGCCTGACGACGCGGCCGGCTTATTTGCAGTTGCGAACGCGGCTCAATATTCGGCACTCAGAGCGGGTATAATCCCGGAAATACGATTTAAACGCGGATTATACGCGATTTCCGCGGCGGCGGTTTACCGCACCTTGTCGGCGAAATACCGGCTGAAGAGTTCCTGAACGGCCCCCAAACCGCCAAGCTGGCGATCAAGCTCCTGCGTGCGGTTTTCGCCGCTTGCCATTTGCTGTTCGTATTCCTTGATCCTGGCCGCATCCTTGGCGTCCCGCGTCAGATACTCATCGTATTCAGTGCCCGTGGCAAAGGCAGCCTGATCGCGCGCCGCATCGACGCGCGCACGCAGGGCGTCCCTTTCCTTTTGGATGGAAGCGACCGCGGCTTCAATAGCGGCCGAAATTGAGCCAAGCCGTTCGCTGTCGGTTTGAGCATCGCGCTCTGCGGAACGAACCTTGAAAGCTCGTGCCATATCGAATCTCCTTGGCGTACCCGTTCTAAACGGTTTCCTTGAGCCGGCAGACCGCCGGACCAACGATGAAAAGGATAAGTTTTCTACAGCCTAACGAACCGCTGCCCGATCAACAACGTTGCATTTTTTTGAAAATGCGAAAGGCTGGATTCTCAGATGATTCGGAGTTTCTGGAATAGCAACGACCGCGCAACCGTATAGATTTGCCACGCATATGCCGAAGTGACGGCGGGCCCAAGCAAGATGAGATTTCGAGACACCTTGAAATTTGCTCTTGAACTGTTTGTGCCTGAAAAGCTCATGCATCCAGGCGGGGGCCCTGCGTCCGATCCGAAGCTCGAAGCTTTGCAGAGTGCCGCGACGAATCTCGAAGCCGAGGAAGCCGTACAGCTCAGAAAGGCCCGCCGAATTATCGAGGAGCTGGACCATGGAAAATTTGGCGGTCCCTCGTTCGGTCCGCAAACGATCGAGTTGATGTCAAAGGCCCTGGAAGCTGCCGAGACTTCCCTGCCTCACCCGGTATCGGACCAGCAGCTTCGATCGCTCGCTGCAACGATCTTGAAGGTGGCCGGCGACGGAGAGCGCGATCCGGTCCGCCTGAAGACTGCGGCGATGTCCGCCTTGGGACCGGTTGTTGACGAGGTGGACGCCAAGCCGCCATCAACCTGACTGCAAGCGCCACCGAGCGGATGAGCCGCCGCGATTACCGGTCCGGCATACGCCTGATCGGGCACGGTGATTTGCCACTCAATCGGATGGCAAGCTATAAGCCGGTCGGGCGGTTGCCTGAGCGTCTCGCCCGCTCAGCCTGGGGACAATCAAAGTGGTTCATCGTGAAGCTCCTAAATCGATCCTGGTTCACGTGCTGTTTGGATTCAGGAAACTTCTGGGCGTTGCAACATTTGCCCTGATTATTGTTCTGCTGGGCCCGAAGCTGTTTGTCCTGTTCGACAATCCAAAGAGCGCAACGGTTCCGGCGAAGCTGTTCGAGGCGCGCCAATACATTCTCAGTAAATCGGTGCCGGTGCTGCATCGCTATGTGCCAACCAACATTGCCGGCAACGATCGCTCCGACTGGATACTGATTGGTCTTGCCATTGTCGCCACCATTTTCTCAGGCGCCATCGCCCAGCGCGCGCAAACCGCCCAAAACCGGCAGATGCTTCGAAAGTCGGCCCAGGCATGGCGCCGGAAAGAGGGTGTGAAGCCGGGCTCCAAGCTCGACGCTGAACTGGAAACAACGCTGCGAATGGCGGAAAGCGGCAAGGCCGTGAATCGCCAGGAGTTGTTGCGGGTATTTGCCGAGACCAAGAAGAAGCTCGACACGTTCGGCCGTGAAGTCGCCTTCCTTGCCATCGATGTGGTCGGCTCGGTCGGCATGAAGGCCGGAGAAGACCCCGCTTCGATCCAATATGACTTCGAAGAGTACCGGAAGCTCGTGGAGCGCATCTTCCGCGCCAGGGGCGTGTTGAAGACGGCATGGACGCCCGATGGCGTGATGGCATGCTTCGCCCATGTGGAGGACGCCTGTCAGTCAGGCAAGGACGTCATCAAGAGCCTCAAGGTGTTCAACCGCGAGGTAAAACTGTCCAAGGCGGATTTCGCCGTTCGCTGCGGCGTGAATGCGGGCCTGGTCTATTTCGACGACTCCACGCCCCTCGAGACGATTTCGGATCGCGTCATCGACGTCGCCGGGCACATGCAGAAAAACGCCGAGCCCAATACCGTGCTGGTGGCACGCAAGATCATCGAGCCGTTGCGACAGCTCGAGGAATTTACCCATACCACGCAAGTCATCGATGGCTACGAAGCCAGCGTGTGGCGGGATGCCAGCTCTTAAAAAGCGTGATGGCATTAGCTTCGATAGCCTGAGTTTCTGAGGTAATTGGCGCATTCTTCGGGTGTGAAGGCGTCGAGGACCTCAGCGATAGCGGTGCAGACCGTATCGACGGTTCGGGCGGCAGCCTTTCGGAGCAGGTGCTTGAGCTTGGCAAAGAGCTGTTCGATCGGGTTCAGGTCGGGTGAGTATTTTGGCAGGAAGAACAGCTTGGTGCCGGCGGAGCGAATGAGCTGACGCACGACCTTGCCTTTGTGGCTGCCGAGATTGTCCATGACGACGACATCTCCGGGCCGAAGGGTGGGCAGCAGAACCTTCTCGACATAGGCCCGGAAGCTCGCGCCGTCGATCGGCCCCTCGATGAACCATGGTGCATCGATCCGGTCATGGCGCAGGGCCGCCAGAAAGGTCATGGTCTTCCAGCGGCCATGAGGAACCTTGGCGGGGAGCCTTTGCCCGCGTGGCGCCCATCCCCGCAGGGGAGCCATATCCGTCCGGGTCCAGGTCTCGTCGATGAAGACCAGCCGCTCAGCTTCGACGCGACCTTGATACTTTGTCCACTGGGCGCGCCGACGCGCCACGTCGGGACGATCGCGCTCGCCAGCCACCACGCTTTTTTTTGAAGCTGAGTTTCTCGGCGTGCACGAAGTCCCACACCGAGTGGTAGTCGACCTTCAGGCCGCGTCCGGCAAGCTCGGCAACGAGCCCGCGCAGGGTAAAATCGTCGTTCCTGATCCGCTGCGACAGCCAGACCGCGTGTTCCCCGGAAATCACCTTCGGTTTGTGACCGCCCATCTGGCCAGGCGCAACGCTGCCGGTCTCATCGACCCGCTTCATCCAGTTGATTGCCGTGCTGATCGCGACCCCAAAATGCTTGGCTGCCTGATTGCGGGACATTCCGCCCTTAATCGCGGCCACCACACGCTTGCGAAGATCCACAGAGTAAGGCTTGCCCATCCATGCTGGCCTCCTTCACAGCCAGCATGGTGAATCAGAAACCCGCTGATTTGGGAATCCCAAATCGATTCAGCCTAACCCCATCCCGCTTTAGAACAAGCTTTCGCCTGCTCGCACGATCCATAGCGGTGAGCCGTAGATCCGCGTATTCGCGCAGGCATGCGCCGCGCTTCGAGCGCGCAAACGTGCTGCCAGTTCGGCGGTCCCGGATTTAAGTCCGTACGACAAGCGCAAACGACAACGAGCCGAGATTTTACGGGTAAGCTCCTAAAATCGTTGGAGACTTTCAATTGCACCCGCATTGACCGCTGCAATATTATATTCTAGCTTTAAACTTTCATTGATTAATTCTATTCCAGCGGTGGCGGCCGTGGATACGAAATCTAGTTCCGATTTACGGCGATTGCGATATGCCCTCGAGGCGGTTTCCGCGGACCTGGATGCGATTGAGCAGCGGCCGCACCCCTCCCTCCGCTCGGCTGCCGAAAATCTCGAGGGATATCAACGAGATGGCCTCGAGACATTCGTCGATCGTTTTGCCTTTGCGGTAAAGCGCGGCGTCCTGCGATAAACTGGCGACAACCCGCAAAATCGAGCCTTCCAATGCTACCGCGCATGGCTAAAATCGCGGGACTCCAGGCAAGCCCATTTGTATGGCATAGCACTCATGCGCTATTGCCGTTTTCATCGTTACGTTGTGACCCGACCAAATAATGGGTTCATGGTTCAATTCGGTGTGCTCGGTTGAGAACACATTTATGTCGCTTGATATTGCAAAAACCTATCTCGAGATTCAGCAACTTCGCAAAGAAGTTCGCAAGGCAGAGCTCGATTGCCTTCGCGCGTGTGCCGTACCGCGCTCTCCATACCGGGCGCATGGATGCGATTCGCAGACGACCAATTCACAAATGCTTCTTCCAAAGAGAAATCAGAATTAACTAACTGGCGCTCGACGGTTGCATGATCCGCAAGGGTCGCACGCTGGCCCCCAACCGGATCGCCTTCCGCGGTCGAAAATCTATTTCCGGGCGCCGCTTGATGGTTAAGCGTTATGTCCTCGCAGATAAGCCGTGCGAGCATTTACCATGCATCCAAAATCTTCACCGGACTTCTACGGTAATCTCCAAAAAACCATTTAAATCAATTGTCCGGTTTAAGGCTGCGGGCTAAATTGCCGGCGATTCCTAATCTTGCCGTCGGGTTTAGTGGCGATGTAACGGCATTTCGGTTGGATCGTGTCGTGGGGACGATGCGATCTTGGAAAGCGCGGTATGCATCACCCACGTAGAGAACATTTCAGCCACTCAACGCCTGTCCGCACTTTTGTTTTTGTAATTGGCACCCGCCCTGAAGTCATCAAGGTGGCACCTATCATCCGCCGGCTGCGCGAAGCCGAGTGGGCAACGGTTCGGATCGTCACGTCAGGCCAGCAGAGCGATCTGCTCGACAGCACCCTTGCCGAATTCGGCCTGCGTCCGGATTTCTCGATCCCGCATCGAAGCCATTGTCGCACGCCGGCGGTTCTCGCCAGCCTGCTCATTCGTCGCCTGGACAAATATTTCGGTGAGGTGCGGCCGGATTGCGTTCTGGCCCAGGGCGATACGACGACCGCCTATGCGTCCTCGATTGCGGCGTTCTACCGCAAGATCGCCTTTGTGCATGTGGAGGCCGGGCTGCGCACGCCGAGCCTCGACGCGCCCTTCCCCGAGGAATTTCACCGCCGTTCGATTGCCGTGTCCACATCCTTGCACTGCGCGCCGACATCGGCCGCGGCGCAGAACCTGGTGCGGGAAAACATTGCGCGCGACAAGATTCTCGTCTCGGGAAACACGGTGATCGACTCGCTGCTTGAAGTGGCGGCCTCGAAGCCGGCGCCACCCGCCGACTTTCCCAGAGGGAAGACCATCCTTCTCACCGCACACCGGCGCGAGAATTTTGGCGCGCCGCTACGGGACGCGTTCACCGCGATCAGGGCCTTCGTCGATCTCACCCCCGATGTCGCCGTGTATTTCCCCGTTCATCCCAATCCGAACGCACGCGAAACGGCCTTTGAGATTCTTTCGAGACATCCCCGGATCAAGCTGGTCGATCCGCTCGGCTACCGCGACGTCGTCGCCGCGATCCAGAATGCCTGGTGCGTGGTGACGGACAGCGGCGGCCTTCAAGAAGAAGCGCCTGCGCTAGGCAAGCCCGTCCTGGTGTTACGCGACGTGACCGAGCGGCCGGAGGCAGTGGCGTCTGGGGTTGTCGAACTGGTCGGCACGTCCCGCCACATGGTATTCGAGACATTGTTCGAGCTGCACAAGGACAGTGCGAAATACACCCGCATGGCCCGGCCGGTGTTTCCCTATGGAGATGGTCACGCCAGCAAGCGGATCGTGGAGTCTCTCTATCGGCAATTCGCCCTGCCGCCACAAATGCGCTCGGCCAAAATCCTTCAGCTTCAGCACGCGTCCTAGCTCATGACACATGTCGCCTCCTTTATCTTTCAATATCTCTATGTCGTCGAGATTCTGATGTTGATCGCGGCCGTGATCATCACGATTTCCAGCATCGACGACGTCGTGGTGGATCTGTTGTACTGGAGCAGCAGGCTGTTGGGGACGGCGGACAGCAAGTCCAAGGAATTGCCGAGCGTGGAGATTCTCGAGCAACTGCCCGAGCGCCCCATCGCCATCATGGTGCCGTGCTGGAAGGAACACGACGTCATTTTTTCGATGCTTTCGTCGAACTCCCGGCTCGTGCGCTACGAGCACGCGCATTACTTCGTCGGCGTCTATCTGAACGATCCCCTCACCCAGGCCGAGGTGCGCAAGGCACAGGGGCTGTACAAGAATATCCATATGGTGCTGGTCCCGCATGACGGTCCCACCAGCAAGGCCGACTGCCTGAACCAGACGATCTCCGACATCTTCATGTTCGAGGCCGAGCACAACATCAAGTTTGCGGGAATCGTGATGCACGATTCCGAGGACCTCATTCATCCACTGGAGCTGAAACTCTTCAACAAGCTGGTCGACATCTACGACTTCATCCAGTTGCCGGTCTACTCGTTCTCCCGGCCGATCACCTCGCTCATCGCGGGCCTCTACATGGACGAATTCGCCGAGATGCACACCAAGGACCTCGAGGTCCGGCAGCGGATCAGCGGCGTCATTCCCTGCGCCGGCGTCTCCGCATGCTTCAGCCGGGAGGCGATCCAGCATCTCAACGATCAGAACCACGGCGAGGCTTTCCGCACGTCATCATTCACGGAAGACTATGACATCGCGTTCCGCGTCTCGGAGCTCGGGTTCAATTCCGCGTTTATCGCCTATCCGGCCAGCTACGCGATCGACATCGACATCGACAGCGGCAACCCGGGCATTCTCCACCGGACCCTTCCCGTGGCGACCCGCGAATTCTTTCCGTCAGGCCTCGAGGCCGCCTATCGCCAGCGCGCGCGCTGGCTGCTCGGCATCGTATTCCAGGGCGCTCATGAACATGGCTGGAAGGGATCGCTCGGCACCAAGTATTTTCTGGCGCGAGACAGAAAGGGCGTGATCACCAGCCCGGCCGTCATGCTGGCCTATTTTGCGCTCGCCAATCTGACCATATTCGAACTCTATCGGGCGGTGTTCGATCCCGAAAGGCAGTTTGTCTATACGCTGTTGAACCAGAATTGGGCGATGTGGCTGTTTTTTGCGAACTTCCTGTTTCTGGTCTGGCGCCTGTTCAACCGAATGACATTCACCGGCATGATCTACAATGTGCGTCACGCCCTGATGGCCGCGCCGAGGCTTGTGGTCGGCAATTTCGTGAACTTCTTCGCAACATGGCGCGCCGTGCGCATTTATCTGAGCCACCGGATATCCGGCACGGCTCTCGTCTGGGACAAGACCTCGCACTCTTACCCGGTGCACATGGGTGAGCTCACCTTGCCACGGCCGGCGGTCGCCGCAGATGGCGCGGCAGCCGAATAGTTAGGCCGCCAGCAGGCGCTGGCGGTCGAGCTGCTGCTTGTCCGTCGGGCTTGGACCGAGGATGAGACGCGCACACGAGCGCGTTCCGAGGAAAGCTGCGCAGATCACGATCGCCGCGAGCTGGAGACTGGGGTAGAGAATAATCGCGCCGAGAACGAGCCAGCCTGCGGCGATCGCGAGGAAGTCGCCGATCCTCGAGCCCTTGCTTTCGGCGGTATCGAGACCGCGATCGAGCGCATTGGCGATCGCATCGAAGCCGTCAATCGCATCCTTGCTCGACGAACTGGCCAGATCACGTGAGAACATCAGACATCCCCAAAGAGCCTCTCGCGGGCTCCCGGGGCATTTGGCGGGAAGACTATTGCCCGCCGCTCAAACTGACCGTTACAGTTTTATCCAACTCGAATGCGAGGGCCGCCACCTGCCTGACATCAATAATTAACGGCTAATGAAGTCGGTCGAATTTGAATGATGGTGGCACAACGGATTCCTGCGCGCGGATTATCCAGACGATATTGAGGGCCGTTACGTGGTTAATCGGCCCTGGCCAACAGGGTCAGCGGGCCAATTGCCGGTAGATCGATGGCAGCGCCGCCGGCAATCGGCGGATGTTGCCGACGATGGCGTAGCCGCCACGCCCGAACAGGGTAGGAAAGTAGGACTGGGCGTTTGCGTCGACCGTGACGCCGAACACCGCAACTCCGGAACGTCGGGCCTCCCGCACGGCCTTGCGGGTGTCTTCGACCGCAAAGCGGCCTTCATAATGATCGACGTCGTTGGGCTTTCCATCGGTCAGCACCAACAGCAGTTTCTTGCGCTGCGGTTGACGGGCGAGCTCGGCAGCGGCATGGCGCACCGCCGCGCCGATGCGCGTGTAGTAGCCCGGCTTGAGCGCACCGATGCGCCGCTCGACGACAACTCCCATCGGCTCCTCGAACGACTTGACGGTCTCGATGCGCACCCAGGAGCGCCGCCGCGATGTGAAGGTCAGGATGCTGTGATGGTCGCCACAGGCGGATAGTCCATGTGCGAGGACGAGCAGCGCTTCCTTTTCCACATCGAGAACGCGGTGGCCATCGACCCACGCGTCCGTAGAGAGCGAAACGTCGACCAGCAGCGTGGCGGCGAGGTCATGCCCTTGCGGCCGCATGGCCAGGTGGACCCTATCGAGCGCGCCGCTACCGGCCCGCAGATCGCATCTAGCGCGGACGAGCGCGTCGAGATCCAGATCGAACCCGTCGGCCTGGCCGCGCATCACTTCATGCCGCGGCCGCAGCGCCTCGAAGCGTCGCCGCACCTGACGGACGTGCTTGAGGACGTCCGCGTCCGGGTGCCAGCTTTCTCCAGCTTCCGGAGCCCCGCCCGTCAACACCCGGCAATGATCCGGCAGATAGGCGCCGGCGCGGTAATCCCATTCCGGATAAAGACGACCACTGCTCAGCCGTGTGGCATCGACGGCTTCCGGCGGCAGATCCAGGTCGAATTTCAGCTTGGTCGCCGGCTTGCCGCTGCGGCGGCCGATCGCGAGTTCGTCGAGGTCGTCGGCTGCCTTGCGGGCGTCCTCATCCTCGCTGTCATCCGACGGGCGGTCGACATTCACCATCTCCGCCATCGCAAGTATTTTCTCGAAGCGATTCAGGATGAACGGATCGCGCTTGGTACCGTCGCTGCCTTCGCGGACGGCCCGGCGCTTGCGCGTATCGGGCATATCAGCCTCATCGCCCGGCACGGGCGCGTCGTCGTCGACGCCCTCGGCGGCAACGGCCTCGCGTGTCCAGCAATCGCCCCACAGCGGACACGGCAGCATTGGCCTGTATCCGGGCGGCGCTTTCGCCGGCAAATCGCCGGCGCCGGTCACGGCCGGCCAGAGTGGGCCTGTCGGGGGCGCGTCGGCGCCGAGCAGTGCCAGCACGATCCGTTCCACTTCCTGCTCGGCCCGCGGCAGCGGTCTGCGCGGGCGCGCTTGCGCCGTGGCCACAGTCAGCCGCTCATAGGGACTGACCAAGCCGGGGAATAGCGCCTGGACTTTTCCGACCGTCTCGCGGACACGCCGCAAGGTCACGAGATCGCGCCGCAACGGGTCGATCTCATCGGTCATCGCAACGGGCGCTGTGGCGAACCACGCTGCCAGCCAGCGATAGAGCAAGGCGTTGAGCTCGTGGTCTGGAAACAGGGCGATCCGGTCCGGCAGAAAAACAGTTGCCCCGTCGCGGCCGGGATGGTCGATGCTCTCGTCGCCAAGCCCGATGCGCTGCCGCCAGCCGAGCCGATGGCCGGACTTTCTCGATTTGGCGCCCGCAATCTGGACGCCCGCCTCCCCGCCCAGCGCGCGGAACATGATCGCGATCTGCCCCTGCACTTCCGCAAGCTTAGCGGCCGCATCCGGATGAACGGGATAGCTCGCCGTTGCGCCCACCAGCCGATGCCAGGCGCGGCCAACCGTTTCCTCAAGTTCGAGGAAGTCGAGCATGCCTCATCCGATCACGGCGCGGGCCACGTCGAGCAGTGCGGCCTTGACGTCCGCATCGTCCGTCAGCGGCTCGATCATGCCGGCAAGCACGGCATCCGGAAGCGGGATGCCCGCCGAAATCAGCGTCGCGCAATAGACGATCAGGCGCGTCGATACGCCTTCCTCGAGATCCTGCCCCTTCAGTGCACGCAGCCGCCCCGCAAGCGCCACCAGCGGACGGACGCGCTCGGGCGCAAGTCCGCTCTCGGCTGCGACCACCTCGATCTCCTGTTCGGCCGGCAGGAAACCGAATTCAATCGCAACGAAGCGCTGGCGGGTGGACGGCTTCAAAACCTTCAGGAGGCTCTGGTAACCGGGGTTGTAGGACACGACCAGCATGAAGCCCGGTGGCGCGACCAGCTCCTCGCCCGTGCGCTCGAGCGGCAGGATGCGGCGATCGTCCGTCAGCGGGTGCAGCACCACCGTCACATCCTTGCGCGCTTCCACGACCTCGTCGAGATAGCAGATGCCTCCCTCCCGCACGGCGCGGGTCAGCGGACCGTCGGCCCAGACCGTGTCTCCGCCCTTGAGCAAATAGCGTCCGGTGAGATCGGCCGCCGTGAGATCGTCATGACAGGCGACGGTGTGCAGCGGCAGAGCAAGCCGCGCCGCCATGTGGGCGACGAAGCGGGTCTTGCCGCAGCCGGTCGGTCCTTTCAGTAGAACCGGCAGCCGACGCCGCCAGGCTTGTTCGAACAGCGTGCACTCGTTGCCGCTTGGGACGTAGGCCGGAAGCTCAGGTGGCGCTCCGACGGCGTGAAGTACGGCCTTCATATCAAATCTCCAGCATTGAAACGGCGGCCGGCCACGTCGATGGCCGGCCGCCTGACGCCTATTCGGCCGGCTGCAGCGCGCCAGTCGCGACCGTCTGCCGTTCGCGGCCCGGCACCAGAACCGCCCACACGAACATCAGCGCCGAGATCAGAACGAAGACGCCGGAGCCGAGGCGGACCCAGTAGAACATCGCGAGCTGGTCCTGCACTTCCATGAAGTTCTGGCCGAGCACGCGCTGCAGATGCACCTGGACCACGCCTGCAAAGGTCAGTGCAAAGGTCATCGTCATCATGGCGGTGCACATGATCCAGAAGCTCGCCATGCTGAGCCACTGGTTGTATGGCGCGCGCTGGCGCAGTTGCGGGATCGCGTAGGCCATGACCGCGAGATTCAGCATCACGTAAGCGCCGAAGAATGCGAGATGTCCGTGCGCTGCCGTCACCTGGGTGCCATGCGTGTAGTAGTTCACCGAGGACAGGGTGTGCAGGAAGCCCCACACGCCGGCGCCGAGGAATGCCATCACGGAACAACCGACCGACCACAGAAGCGCAGCCCGGTTCGGATGCTTGCGTCCGGCCTTCCAGGTCATCTGTACGGTGAAGATGACCATGGTGAAGAACGGCGCCACCTCGAGCGTGGAGAACAGCGAACCGATCCACTGCCAGTAGCCGGGCGCGCCGATCCAGTAGAAGTGATGGCCGGTGCCCAGGATGCCGGAGAACAGCGCGAGGCCAACGATGACGTAGAGCCACTTCTCGACCACCTCTCGATCGATTCCGTTGAGCTTGATCATCAGGAAGGCCAATACGGAGGCCATGATCAATTCCCAGACGCCTTCGACCCACAGGTGCACGATGTACCACCAGTACATCTTGTCGAGGGCCAGGTTCGCCGGGTTGTAGAACGCGAACAGGAAGAAGATCGCGACGCCCCAAAGTCCAAACAGCAGGATGTTGGTGACCGTCGTCTTTCTTCCCTTCAGCGCCGTCATCGTTACGTTGAAGAGGAACACAAGGCAGACGACGACGATACCGATCTTGATCGCAAACGGCTGCTCGAGGAATTCGCGGCCTTCGTGATACTGAAACAGGTAGCCGATCACGGCAACACCAGCAGCGCCGAAGAACATCCAGAACTGGATCTTCGCGAGCAGCGGGCTGAACAGCTCGGTCTCAGTCTCCTCCGGCAGAAGATAATAGGTTGCGCCCATGAAGCCCATGAGCGACCAGACGATCAACGCATTGGTGTGTATCATCCTGACGATGTTGAACGGCAGGAGAGCGGACAGGGTGTTCGGGAGGACGTAGATGGTGCCGGCCAAAACACCGAAGAGCACCTGCGCAAGAAAAAGCGTCAGCGCGCCGTAAAAATACAGCATCGCGACTTTCTGGGTTTCGTATCTCATCGTGAGGTTCCTAAAACGGGCTGTCGGGGTGGGATGCTCAACCGGCCTTGTTCGGCGGCCAGTTCTGCGTCTTGATTTTGTTGGTCCATTGCAGGAAATCCGCGAGGTCGTTGAGTTCCTGGTCGGTGAGGTTGAACTGCGGCATCTGCCGGCGGCCCGGTGCGCCCGACGGCTGCGCCTGCATCCACGATTTGAGGATCTCCTTGGCGGTGGCGGGATCCTCGTTGCCGCCCCAGCGATCCCAGACGTTGCCGACCTCGGGGGCGAAGTAAGCACCCTCGCCCAGCAAGGTATGACAGTTGATGCAGGAGTGCTTCTCCCAGACGTGCTTGCCGCGCGCCACCGAACTGGTCAGCGTCTTTTCGTCCGTCGACGTGGTGACCATGTAGTAGTGGCTGTGCGCCGTCAGCCCGAGGAAGATCGCGAAGAAAAAAGCCGATCCGCCGTAGAAGACGTTACGGGCCGCCGATTTGGTGAGGCGTTCAGCCATTACGGATCCTTTCCGATTCGTGTGCTGTAGTTGCGGTCGCGGCAATCTATTCAGCAGCGGCCGACGCTCTTTGTGCCGGATCAAGGTTCTGGACGATCCCGGATGGTGCCCGGGATTTTACAGTCAGGACAGCAGGGCCGAGACGGCGGACACGGCCCAGGCGAAGCCCACGATCAGCATCAGCCACGCGGTCGCAAGCCCGCGCCAGAGCGCCGGCGCAGACCGCAAGTTGAGGTAATCGAGCAGGATCCTGCGGCCCTTGACTGCAGCAAGGGCGAGAACGATGCCGGCGGCGAGCACCGGATTTCGGGCGACGCCAGCGAGCGCCATGGTCGCGAAAGCAAGCGCAATCAGCGCCAGCAACGTGAGATCCAGACGGTCCGGCGAGTAGCGCATATGCATCAGCGCACCAGGTAGACGATCGGAAACATCACGATCCAGACCAGATCGATCATGTGCCAGAAGACCGTCCCGGTCTCCACATGAACTGGATCGGCGCGCCGGCAGACAACCGCAAGAATGACGATTCCGAGGCAGACGTGCAGAAGATGAAAGCCGGTCAGGAGGAAATACAACGTGAAGAACACACTGGTCTCGAGGTCGATACCCGCGCCAATCTCGTGCGCATATTCGACAAGCTTGATCGTCACGAAGGCGACGCCGAGAACCATGGCGAGAACCAGCCAAAGCCGCGCGCGGCGACCATCAGCAGCGCGCGCCGAGGCTGCGCCCTTCGCCGCAGCCCAGCCGCTGGTCACCAGGACAACCGTGTTGCATCCGGCGAGCGTCAGATCGAGCGCGGTCTGTCCCGATGCGAATACCGCGGGCCTGACCGCACGGGCGACGATGAATGCGCCGAAGAAAAGGCCGAAAGCGACGAGTTCGCTGAAGACCAATACCCACATCATCGGGTCGCCCGGGAGTCCTTCAAGGACACCCCATCCCGACTCCTCTTGTTCGCAATCCGCTATCGACATCCGATCTCCCGGTCGACACCTATCATCCCCGACAGAAAAGGGTCTTTGTCGCCGAGCAAACACGGCGGCGGTCGCGTCTATCGCGCCGCTCCTTGCTGAAGCGCAACGTCAATCGCCGGTCGAAGCCGCTAGATGCGGCGAGCCTTGAAGCAATGAGGACGAAGAGCCATGAGCGACGCACAACTGGGCCTGCTTGCCGCCACGCCCATCATCATCGTCTTTGCCGGTGCATTGAGGGCAATGGGCGTCCTGTCCACCACGGCAACCGTGTCCGCCGTCGGACTATCGACCGCCATCGCCGTGGTGCTGTTCACGACGCAGTAGAGCGGTCAGCCAAAGTCGGGCTGGACCAGTCACGATTCAGCAATATCCATCATCGCCCGCATCATTCGATGAGTATCGGGGCCGCGATGTCGACACGGTCGTCCTTCGCCAAATCGATGCCGAGCGACAGTGACCACTTCCCGCCCGCCGCGGCCGTCATGCGGACGCGCCAGCTATCGGCCGCCGCGCGCTCGGCCCTCGCGGTGACGGGAGCGATCCCCTTGTCGGGATTGGACAGGGTCACGGTAACCGCGTCGACCGCGAGAGGTTTCTCGTCGCTGTCCTCAATCTGCACCAGAACCTCGATCGGACCGCTGCGACCCGGCGAGACGGTGACGTTTGCCATCACGCGCGTGCCGCAGATGTGGGTGAAGAAGGGTTCGTCGGTCGCCACGGGCCGCATCGGAGATGTCGCCGCATGCTTGGTCGAGGCAATCTGCAATCTGGGCCCCTTTGCACCGACGCCGCCAACCTCGAAGCTCGCCTCGATCCTGCCGGCGCGCTCGAAATTCAGCGATACTGCAACCCGTTGGTCCTCCTCGAACGGTGCGATCAACCCGATGAACATGATGTGGTCTGCGCCGGGCGCGAGTGTCACCGTTGCATCCGGTGGGATCACCAGGCCGTCATCGAGAGTTCGCATCGTCATGATGCCATCCTGCATGCTCATTTGATGGATCTCGACCTTGGCAGCCGCAGCGCTCGACGCTGAAAGCAGCCGATCAGGCTGCATCCCCCGGTTCTCGATGGTGAGATAGCCGCCGGCGACTTTCGCTCCTTTCGGCGTGGCGCGGCTCCAGGCCTGTGTCACGATGACGTCGCCGGCGAGCGCCGGCGAGAGGCCGAGGAACGCCGCCAAAGCTGCGGCGATGAGCATGATTTTGCAGGACCGGTAGAACATGGCTGACCTCCGAGCAGGCCGGGACGAGAATTGCTCCCATCCGGGCCCGGTTCGGAAATGTCGCAGATCGCGGCGTTTTCGACTTTGAGGAGGCGCAAACTGTTTGGTGACGACCGGAACAACTTTCCGTCTGCGCACGGACGACGCTTCAGCGCTCGATGAACCTGTCTTTCGCAGAAAGAACCGTTGTCCCGCTTTCGTCGCGCGCGGTGAACACCACGTCGGCCTCCCTGGGATTAGTTGCGGTGAGCGTGACGCGGACGGCTTCGGAACCGTCGGGTGGCACCTCGATCGGGGCCAGGCTCTCGTTGCCGACGATGGCCATTTGGGCATCCACGCCGCTGACCGAAAGTGTGTAGGAATGGGCAACCGATGACTTGTTCAAGAGCTTGACCGTGTAGGCGTTGCGCACCGATCCGTCCGAAAGCCGGACCGCCAGGGGATCGCGATCGTGCTGGACCGAAAGGGTCGCGTTGGTCTTGGTCATGAAGGAAAAGACGATCGTTGCCGTCAACATGAGACAGGCCGCCGTCAGGCCGACGGTCTTCGGGCGCACCAGCCGGGAGATCGGCGGCTCGGCGCGGCGGCCGCGCTCGATATTGTTCCAGCTTTCATAGTCGATCAGCCCGCGCGGGCGGCCAAGCTTCGACATCACGCCGTCGCAGGCGTCCACGCACAGTCCGCAATTGATGCAGGCGAAGTTCGGCCCTTCGCGAATGTCGATGCCGATCGGACACACGACAACGCATTGATTGCAGTCGACGCAGTCTCCCGCCGGCTTGCCCTGCAGGCGAAGTTCGTCGGCCTTCTTGGCCGACATCCGTTGCTCACCGCGGTAGTCCCGGTAATTGACGGTGAAAGCTTCCGGATCCCAGATAGCGCCTTGCAGGCGCGGCCACGGGCACATGAACGTGCAGACCTGCTCGCGCGCGAAACCGGCCAGGCCGTAGGTGGTGCCGGCGAAGACGACGATCCAGCCAAGCGCATTGGCCGAAACGTCACCGCGCGCGAAGCTTCGCAGCAGTTCCGGCGCGTCGGTGAAGTAGAAGATCAGCGTGCCGCCGGTGGCCAGCGAGATCAGGAGCCAGACAGAATGCTTCGCGACGATCTGAAGCGTCCGCTTGGCGTCAATAGGAGCGCCCAGGTTCTTCAGACGCTGGCGCCTGTCTCCCTCGATTAATCTTTCGACGAGCAGGAACAGGTCGGTCCAGACCGTTTGCGGGCATGCAAAGCCGCACCATAATCTTCCAGCCAGTGCATTGATGAGGATCAGGATGGTCGAAGCCAGAACGAGGAGCCCCGTGACCAGATAGAGGTCCTGCGGCCAGATCTCGACGAAGAAAAAGTAGAGCCGCCCGTTGGCAAAATCGAGCAGAAGCGCCTGGTCCGGCGCATTGGAGCCCCGGTCCCACCGAAGAAACGGCGTGACGTAATAGACCGAAAGCGTCAGCAGCAGGATGATCCACTTGATCCGCCGGATCCGTCCCTTGACGGCCTGGGGCATGACCGGTTGACCTGATGCCGCTGCGGCGGCCCTGGCGCGCGTCTTCGCATGGTCGATCTCGATGGTAAGCGCCATTCCGCCGGCCCAGCCTCAGTTGACGGCGGCAAAGCCGAGCGACGCCCGGACGATCGGCTCGATGCGGGAAGGTGTCCAGGGCGGATCGAACGTCATCACGATGTCCACGGAACGAACGCCCGGCACACGTTCCGCCGCGCTCGCAACGCCTTCCTCCAGAAAGCGGATTGCGGGGCATCCAGGAGTGGTCGCGGTCATGGCGATGCGAACGGCGCCATCAATCACCGAGATCTCGTAGACGAAGCCGAGATCGATGATGTTGTGACCGAGCTCGGGATCGATCACCACGCGCAACGCGTCCCTGATACGGTCGACAAGTTGGTTCGTCATAACGGGGCCCTGACGGTCAGTTCGTAAGTTGCACCGTCCGGCGAGAAGCCGCCCAACCAATGATATCCGCGCTTCTCGAGTTGCGGGAACAGGAATACTGGCTCGCGCCGCAGCAGCGCCGAAAGCGTTTCCCCCGGCCCCAGTTTCTCGGCAGCCGCGAGGATCCGAACCATCGGCTCGGGCGGATCGAGGTCACGATTGTCGAGCCTGACGACCGGCTCGGGCCAATCGCCGAAGTCCGGGGTGCTACAAGCAGGCGCGCTCTGTTTCGTTGCCGTGACCGCGGGCGTGAACAGCACTTCCCATTCGCCGGCATCGAGCGCCTGCGCGGAATGCGCAAATCCTTTATCCGCCATGACGGCAAACAACGGAACGGGTTTGAACGGGGCGTAGAGGCGGAGCCCTTGCCCCGGCTCGAGGCGGTCGAGCGCGGCCATGATGAGCGAGAACGGCTCGCCACCGGCACGCAGGATCGGACGGACGTCGACATCGATGTAGTCGGTCATGCTTGTTCCTTTCCCTTCATCTTTCAAGCCCTGGCGAACAGCAGATGCGGCGCGCAGGCGCCGTCCGGAAAGCGCAGCGAACGCGCGACGTCCGCAAGCCGCCGTGTGCGGATCACCTCCCGGACGATGCCGGCCAAGCCGACGGTCATCATCGCCGCGGCCGCCCGGAATAGCGACGCTTGGCCGGCCACCAGCGTGAGGGTGCCGAACCAGACGGCCACGTAGTAGATCACGAACCACTTCGAGGCCCTCGCCTCCGCGACAAGATCCTGAACGCGCGGCGTCGGCGCTCGTCCCATCACAGGTCCGTAGGTCTCGAGCCAGGTCAGGAACGCCACGATCTTGTAGAGCTTGGCGAGAACGAGACCGGACAGCCAGCCGAAGACGGCGAGAAAGGTGAATGCGCCGACATGCGCGGCGAAAGCGCCGGTCAGGACGAGCACCACACCCAGCAGGCCCGCCGCCGCGAGACTGGCGAAGGACAGTACCGCCATCCGCGTGTTGAGTTCGAGCTGCCGCCGCTTGCGGCCGCTGAAGATTCCGATCAGGTCGCGCCCATACAACGCAGCCGTCGCCAGGCCGAGAACGGCTGCGATCGACAACACGACGTTCAATCCGGAAACGAGCCAGATCGCGACAATTCCGCCGATCACCGCGACGGCGACGGCGAGCGCGCCGGCTGCCAGCGTCATACTGCTCTTCCGGTCTTCGACATCGGGCGAGAGCATGAACATGGATAGCAACCGATAGCTCACTCCCATGGCCGTCAAGGTGAGCCAGCCGCCAAGGCCGGCGATCGCGTGCAACGGAACCCCACTTGTCAGGATCGTTTCCCCGATCGATCCCGGCCACCCCGCATGCGTAAACGCAAACATCGCACCGAAGGCGACCGTGGCACAGAGCGAGGCCAAACCGACCAGGACGAAACGTGCGGGCCCCACCGGCCGCAGCCATGCCGTCAAGCCGAGATCGACAACGACCAGGCCGAACCCGCCAACGAGCAGGACCGCCCCGAGCGGAAGCAGCCAGAGCCAGGCGGGAAGCCGGCCGCCCAATCCAAGGAAGCCGGCGAGCAGCGAGGCGAGACCCGCGGTCAACAGGCCAAGCGCCGGCAATGCCCATCTCTCGGAAAACAGCGGCTTCGCCACAAGCACCGGCACGAACTGGAACAGCGCGCCGCACATCGCCACGCTGAGCCAGCCGATACAGACCACGTGCACCAGGACGAGCGTATCGGGCGATGCAAGATGCGCCGCCGGAAAGCCGAGGCCTGCAACCATCAGCGCCAGCGCGACGAACAACCACGCGAGCGCCATCGCGAAGTAGCTCATCGTCCATCGTGATATGCCGGTGCCGATCATCGTGCTCCCTTAGAATTTGCGCGCGCTGCATAGAAGCGGGGCGTAAGCGAGCGCGAAGCCCAGAAACGCCACCGCCCATGCGACACCTGCGATCGTCAGGAGCGGGGTCGAATAGGTCGGATCGACTGCCGCACATACCCGCGCCAACGCGGCGACGACGATCGAAGCGTAGACGAGCTGAGTGGCAATGGAGGCCGAAAGCGCCTGCCCCGTGTGGCCGAGCGAGGCGCGGGTCATCACGGCGATCGTCATCGAACCGATCGCGCCTCCGGTCCAGGCGTGGATTCCGGCGCTGGAGACGACAAGGTCCAATGCAGACAGCGCCGCCAGCAGGAAGCCGGCTGGTACGAACGCGTAAGCCACATGAAGGATCAGCACGAGACGGTCCGATACGGTGCGATGGCCAGCCCAGCGAGCCAGGCGGACGATGTGGAGTAAACCGGCGATGCCTAGCGCGCTTGCGACGAAGCGGCCCGAGGGAGTCACCACCCACGCGATCATGGCGCAGACGCCCGCTACCACCGCGATCGCATCGAAGCGGCTAAAGGGGACAGGCAGCCGTCCCGGCTTGCGGCGCGCGAGCCAGTTGCGCGTAAAGCTCGGAACGATCCGCCCCCCGATTACGCAGACCAGCGTGACGACGAGGCCGACGCCAAGTCGCGTGGAATAATCCGCCAGACCGTCGAAATGCGCTTCGAGATGAAACGCGATGTTGGCAACGGCTAGCAGCGAAACGATGCCGACCACCTTCAGATTGTTCCACTTGCGTCCGGCGATGATCTCGCGGGCGGCTGCCGCAGCGAGCAACAGCAGAAAGACGGCATCCACCGCCAATGCGATTTCCCATCCGATGAAATCGGAGAATGTCACAGCCAACCTTCCGCCCAGCCAGGCGGCGAACAGGATCGCGAGCGGAACACCCTGGATCGGAAGGCGGCCCGTCCAGTTCGGTACCGCCGTCAGAAGAAAGCCGGCGATCACTGCGCCGACATAGCCGAACAACATCTCATGGACGTGCCAGTCGCGCGGGGCGAACGCGATCGGCAGCGAGACATGGCCGGCGAACACCACGAGCCACAACGGAACCATCGCACCGGCATAGACGGCGCCGAACAGAAAGAACGGCCGGAAGCCGTAGGAGAACAGCGCCGGCCCCTGGTAGGCCCTCAACTTCTGCATCGTTGCCATGGGCTAATTCCCTTAATTCCTTGCGATCATAGGCCGTTCCGATCGAGGCTCTTTGTCGGGGCACAAATTGCAGTACCGTTCGCCTCGATGTTTGATCTCAGACAAAGATCGTGCTGCCTTCGACCGGCATTGTCGGTTCCACCATCAACGGAGGAGACGATGCGGATTTTCGAGAGACTGCGACGACGAAGCCGAAGCAATGCCGCTATCGTGCGCAAGCTTTTCGAGGCGATCACCGGCGATCTTCTCCGGAAACTCGAGGGCGAAACCACGGCCCCGGCTTTCACCGAGAACAAAGCCAATGCTGTTCCTGCTGCTCAGCCGAAGAAAAGGCCACTCAGTAGGGCGATCTTGCGCTAAATCAATGTGCCCTTCGCATTTGGCGAAAGAACAATCGCCAATGAGCAGCGCTAACCCGCGCGACGGCTGGCTTCCGATCGCGCTTGCCCCTGACGATTGCGACCTCGAACTTGGCCAGGTCCGCACGGCCGGGATCGAGGCGTTGCGCTTTTAAATGTCGGCGCAAGTCAGGCGTCTGGTACAATGTCTGGATGGACGAGCCCCTGCTCATCCATCCGACCCACTGGAGAAGCTGGCGCTAAAGCCGCTACCTAGATGCGGTCTTGCTGGCTTCGAGCGTGTCGAACAGCTTCGCAAAGACCTGCTTTGCTTTTCCGACTTGCGGAACCGCCTTGGCCTGATCGACGTTGCCGGGCTTTCCGACCACGATCAACGCAACCATTCCCATGCCGTAGTGAGGCAGGCACTTTATCCCGTAAACGCCTTCCTGCTCGAACTTGACGGCGATATCCTCGTTGTTCTTGCCGACGAACGGCGCTGCGCCCTCCGGGAGCATGCCCTTGATGGACTCCGCGTTGTGGCCCTTGTCCGTAGACACGAACTTGACGGTATCGCCGGGCGCAATCTTCACGAAGGCCGGCTCGAATACCATTACTGCGCCATCGGTTCCCTTGTTGAGGAGCTTGACTTCGACCTCCGCCGCCCGGGCGCTGCTCGCCAGAACCAGAACCGCCGCGGCAGCCAACATAGCTATTTTCTTCATGGTTTCCTGTTTCTTTCCTGGAGTTTTGTGCCCGGAAATCTCCCAGGCTCCCGGGCATCAGATATCGCCGCTCGATCCTGCCGATATTGCGCCAGCGCAAGCTTCGGGCAGAATCCTGGGCTAAGAACTTGGCGGGCCGTTGAGGCTTGCTTCGGTCGCGGATACTGTCCGCGGCATATTGAAACGAGGATATCGATGGCCTCAGTCGACCGCTCACTGGTCGCCAACCTGCCGATGTTCGCCGGCCTTGCGCCCGCCGAACAGGACGAACTGCTGCAGGAAGCGCGTTCGATTCGTTACCCGAAGGGTACCGCGGTTTTCGATCAGGGTGCGGAAGCGGATCGCTTCTACCTCCTGCTTCACGGGCATCTTCGCGTCGAAAAGACCACACCTCAGGGACAGCAGTCCGTCGTCCGCTACGTCTCTGCCGGGGAGCTCTTCGGCGTCGCGCAGGCCATGAATCTCACGCACTATCCAGCGACCGCCGTCGCCGCCGTGGACAGCATCGCGCTCGCCTGGCCCTCGTCCTCCTGGAATCGTCTGATCGCCAAGTATCCGAGCCTCGCAACAAGTGCGTTGCAGACCGTCGGCAGCCGCCTCCAGGATACCCAGGCCCGCGTCATGGAGATGTCGAACGAGCAGGTCGAGCAGCGCGTCGCGCATGCGCTGCTCCGCCTGGCCAAACAGGCCGGAAGAAAAGTCGATGCCGGCGTCGAGATCGACTTTCCGATCAGCCGGCAGGACGTCGCCGAGATGACGGGCACGACGCTGCACACCGTCAGCCGGATTCTCAGCGCGTGGGAGCAGCAGGGACTGGTCGAGGGCGGCAGGCAGCGCATCGTTCTGCGCGATGCGCACAGGCTGCACGGCCTCGCCGAAGGCGAAGAAGCCGCTCGGATACGTAAGCCCGGGCCCTAGGCCGCCGCCTTCACCGTATCCTGGAGCTTCGACAGGAACGCCGCCGCGTCGACGCTGTGTTCGTCGCACGCCTCATCGATCGAGTGAAAGGTCGCGATCGGACAGCCGACGCACCGCATCCTGAAATCGAGAAAGACGCGTATCGTGGATGGCCATCGACGCATCACGTCGTCAACCATCAGATCCGCGGTGAGCATGGCATTATTTTTCATATGATAACCTTAACCCGGCGGTTACCAGCTCTCTTTGCTCCCGCGCAAATTTCGAAACAGCTCTCTTCGTCGAGCAATTAAGATTGCATTCTTTGTTGCAGCGCAAAGAGCCTAGCCGCCGGATCGCGCATGATGCACCCGTCGAATTAGAGCGCACGAAGCGATGGAGAGCATCATGCTGACGAGAAGGACTGCTTTAATGGGGGCCGCAGTCGCGGCGCTGATGATGGCCGCACCGGCGGTGACGCGAGCGGCGGACGATCTGAAGCTGCCGCGCCAGAAAGTCGAACTGGTCGCGCCGCCCTTCGTCCACGCCCATGAACAAGCGACCAAGGCCGGACCGAAGATTGTCGAGTTCAGGCTTACGATTGAGGAGAAAGAAGTCGTCCTCGACGAGGCCGGCACGAAATTCCACGCGATGACGTTCGGCGGATCGATGCCGGGCCCGATGATGGTGGTCCACGAGGGCGACTACATGGAGCTCACGCTCGTCAACCCCGCAACCAACAGCATGCCGCACAATATCGATCTGCATTCGGCGACCGGCGCACTGGGCGGTGGCGCGCTGACCCACGTGAATCCCGGTGAGCAGGCGACCCTGCGCTGGAAGGCGACGCGGCCCGGCGTCTTCGTCTATCATTGTGCGCCGGAGGGCATGATCCCCTGGCACGTGGTTTCTGGCATGCACGGCACGGTGATGGTGTTGCCGCGCGACGGCCTGAAGACTGCCGAAGGCAAGCCGCTGCGCTACGACAGGATCTTCTACATCGGCGAGAACGATCTCTATGTGCCAAAGGACCAGAACGGCAAGTACAAGTCCTATGAAACGATCGGCGAGTCCTATGCCGATACCAGCGAAGTGATGCGCAAGCTGATTCCCACGCATGTGGTGTTCAACGGGCGGGCCGGCGCGCTGACTGGCAAGAATGCGCTCAGCACCAAGGTCGGCGAGACCGTCATGATCGTGCACTCGCAGGCCAATCGCGACACGCGTCCGCATCTGATCGGAGGCCACGGCGACTATGTGTGGGAGACCGGCAAGTTCAACAATCCGCCTGAGAAGGATCTCGAGACATGGTTCATCCGCGGCGGTTCGGCAGGTGCTGCACTCTACACGTTCCGCCAGCCGGGGATCTACGCCTACGTCAACCACAACCTGATCGAGGCCGTCGAGCTCGGCGCCACGGCCCACATCAAAGTGGAAGGCAAGTGGAACGAGGACCTCATGAAGCAGGTCACCCCTCCCAGCCCGATTCCGCCTGACAGGATCGGTGCCGCCGACCCGGTGGTCGTCACCCGCTAGGTGAAGCCGAAACGACGGCCCGCGGTTCTCTCCGCGGGCCGTCGCACGAAGAGGAGGCGATGTCGTGCTCATCCTGATCAAAATCAAAACGGCGATGCTCGCAGGCGCGCTGGCCGCGCCGATTCTGGCGACCGCGTTCGCGCCCGCCCCTCCGCATGACCAGGACGGAGCCCTGCGCCTGGCGTCCACTTCCTTCAATTACCGGGCCGCCGGTGATTTCTCGCGGGATGGCCGGCCGGTCGAAGGGCCGCTACGCGAACTCCGCCTTCCCGCCGATCTCGTCGTCATGAAGCGGCAGGTCACGGTCGCCGAGTACGCACGCTGCGTCGACGAAGCAGCCTGCCCCCGCATCGTCACTTCCGCGGGCAGACAGGACGTACCCGTCGTCGGCGTCAACTGGCATGATGCCTCGGCATACGCCGCCTGGATATCGCGCAAGACCGGCGTCATCCATCGTCTGCCAACCGACGAGGAGTGGACATTCGCGGCCGCGGAGAAGGCACGCGACGAAGCGATGCCGCTCGCCGACCCCGCTGATCCCGCGCAGGCCTGGATCGCTCGCTACGAAGCCGAATCCGCCCGCTCCCGGCCGACCACCGCCGCCGCTCAGCCTGGAGGCACGTTTGGTACGAACAGCAACGGGCTCGACGACGTGGCCGGAAACGTCTGGGAGTGGACCGATGGCTGCTTCGTTCGCGTTTCGCTGGACGGCGGACGCGAGCAGATCACCAACACGAATTGCGGTGTCCGCGTCGTGCAGGGAGCGCACCGTTCCTACATGACCGACTTCATCCGCGATCCCAGGTCCGGCGGCTGCGCCGCGGGCGTTCCACCGACCAATCTCGGCTTCAGGCTTGTCGTCGAACCCTCCCAGTCGGTCGCCGCGACCGCCGTCCGCGGCGTCGCCAAGCTGCTGCGACGAACATAGCCATCCGCCGATCGGCGGCGGGTTGAGCTAGAACAAAGTCCTTCCACCACAAGTCCCGCTAACTGATCTGCAGGCGTAAGGAGAAGAGCAGATGCGATCGGACTTGGCGCAATCTTACGGGCAGGACAGGCTGCCGCGCTATACCAGCTATCCCACAGCCCCGCATTTCTCGCCGGCAATTGGCGAAGAGGACTATCGGAGGTGGCTGAAGTCGGTGCCCGTCCAGCACCCGACCTCGATCTACCTGCACGTGCCGTTCTGCCGATCGATGTGCTGGTACTGCGGATGCCACACCTCTGTCACCAAGCGCGACGATCCGATCGTGACCTATGTAGCGGGTCTGCGCACCGAAGCCCACCTTGTCGCCGAGACGATCGGCCAGAGAATGCCGATCTCGCATGTTCACTTCGGCGGCGGTACGCCGACGATCATGTCGCCTGAGGCGTTCGTGGACCTCGTCGGCGCGCTGCGGTATTCGTTCTTCGTGCTTACCGATGCCGAAATCGCCGTCGAGATCGATCCGCGAACGCTGACCGAGCCGATGACGGAGGCGCTCGGCTACTGCGGTGTCAACCGCGCCAGTCTGGGCGTGCAGAGTTTCGACCCCGCCGTGCAGCGCGCCATCAATCGGCTGCAGAGCTTCGAACAAACCGCAACTTCCGTCGAGCGTCTGCGCCGGGTTGGCGTTCGCCGGATCAATTTCGACCTGCTCTACGGGCTCCCGCTACAAACGGTGGACTCGTGTCTCGACACCGTCGCAAGATGTGTCGAGCTTCGGCCGGACCGCTTTTCAGTGTTCGGCTATGCCCATATTCCCTCGTTCAAGAAGCATCAGCGCAAGATCGCCGAAGACTCCTTGCCCGATAGCGTCGAGCGGCACCTCCAGTCCGAAACGATTGCGGAAGCCCTGCTGGACGCGGGGTACGTCCGCATCGGCCTCGATCACTTCGCGCTTCCCGGCGACAGTCTTGCCATCGCGAGGCAGGACGGCAGGCTGAGGCGCAACTTCCAGGGCTACACCGACGATTGCGCTGACACCCTCATCGGTCTCGGCGCCAGCGCGATCGGCCGCATGCCGCAAGGATTCGTGCAGAATGTCGTTCCGACGCGCGACTATCTCACGCGCATCGCCGAAAATCGGCTCGCCACTGCCAAGGGATACGTGTTCACCGAGGAAGATCGCTTCCGTGCCGATATCATCGAGCGCATCATGTGCGATCTTGCCGTCGATCTGCCCCGGGTATCGCAGTTGCACGGCCGCGACCTTCGCTCGGCGATTGTCGATCGACCGCGGATCGAGAGCCTCATCGCCGACGGCGCCGTGACGATGATCGATGATCGGCTCTCCATCAGCGATGGAGCGGAGTTCCTGGTTCGGAGTGTCGCGTCGGCGTTCGATGCCCATCTGGTGCATTCCGCAGCGACGCACAGTCGCGCGGTCTAAATTTCCTCATCGCGAGGATGCCTGCAAGCGCAAGGCGGAATCTTTTCGATCGCCGCTCGGCGCGGCTCATTCCTGCAAGGCTTCCTGACGCCGCGTGCGGAGGGAAAGCCGAAGGACGGCATGTTGATTGGCTTCAGTGCCGAGATGCGCGCGGGTCGGGTGCGCGTCAACTCAACTTGCCTGCCGGCTAAACTGGCATATGGTCGTAGCATAACGATCATAATGCCAGGGAGGCGACAAATGGCAAAGCTCGTAGCGGCGGCTGTCCTTCTGATGTTAGCGGGATTGACGGGCGCACGGGCCCAGGATTATCCCGCAAGAACGGTCACGATCATCGTTCCGTTCGCAGCCGGCGGGCCCGCCGACATCACGGGCAGGATCGTCGCCGACATTTTCAGTCGCCATCTCGGCCAGAAATTCGTGGTGGAGAATGTCGGAGGGGCCGGCGGCACCATTGGAGCGCTACGCGCCGCTCGCGCTGCGGCTGACGGATACACGATCTTGTCCGGTCATCTGGGCACCAATGCGCTGGCATCGGCGTTCTATCCGAATCTCGGCTACGATCCGCGGAAGGATTTCGCGCCGATCGGACTGACCGCCGAATATCCCGAATTGCTCGTCGTCCGCAAGGATTTCCCTGCCAGTAATCTCAAGGAATTCGTCGCCTATGCCCGATCCAACGCGAGCAAGCTCAATGTTGGCCACGCCGGCCTTGGCTCGGTGTCCTATATCGGCTGTCTCCTTCTCAATTCGGCCATCGGCATCAAGCCGGCGATGGTGCCGTTTACAGGCACGGCCCCGGTGTTGAATGCAATGCTGGCAGGTGAAATCGATTATGAATGCGATCCCGTGCTCGGCACATTGAGTCAGGTGCGGGCTGGCAACGTCAAGGCACTGGCGGTCGCGGCCAAGAAACGCAGCCCGATGTTACCGGATGTGCCAACTTCCCACGAACAGGGGCTACCCGAATTCGATTGCGCGCCTTTTTACGGGGTATTTGCGCCAAGCGGCACGCCGCAGCCAATTATCGACAAGCTGGCGGAGGCGCTGAACAAGGGCCTCAGTGAAGAGTCGGTGCAAAAGCGGTTGGCGGATCTCGGCGCCGACATCGTGGAGCCGAACCGCCGCGGGCCAAAGGCCCTGGCCGACCTGGTGAAAAGCGAATCCGACCGGTTGATGCCGATTTTGAAGGCTGCGGCGGGGAAATGAGAGTACGTCATTCAGCGACGCTGCGATTTCTATCGCATACGCGCATGACGTCGTGAACGCCGGCATCGACTTTGCCGATGCCAGGCTAATGCCGCGAAAGATAGTCGGCGCGAACGGGCGCAGCTCCTGATGGTGGCACATCAAGGCGCACGGCGACGCCCTCGAGCTGCGGGCTCGGGGCCGGATAAAGCTTCATCACCAGCGGGTCGTGTCCGGGAACGATGTGGCTTTCGTCCGGCGCAAGCGCCCGCAGGCGGTCGAATCCCTCCAGCATTTCACCGATATGGAGCGCGGTCGTAAACGGACGTCCAGATGCCATGTTCTCGTAAAAATGGCTGACATCGGAGGCGAGTACGACAAATCCTCGACGGGTCCTGACGCAAACGAATTGAAGCCCGGCGGAGTGGCCGCCGGCAGCGTGTACCGTAAGGCCGGGAGCGAGCTCGGCATCGCCGTCATAGAACAAGACGCGTCGCGCATAGTTCAGCCGTACAATGCCGCAGACATCATCGACCTCGAACGAATGCGATAACCTCGGATATCGCATGAAGCGCCCCGTGGCGTACGTCAGTTCGCGCTCCTGCAGATGGAATCGCGCGTTGGGAAAGCGGTCGAAATTGCCCACGTGGTCGTAATGCAAATGTGTCAGGATGACATCCTCGACCTCGTTCGCATTGATGCCGAACGCGCCGAGCGTCTCCACCGGGCAGCGCAGGAACGTCCGCTTTCGTTTGCTTGATACTTCCGCGTTGAACCCGGTATCGATGACGAAGGTACGGCCTCCACCCCTCGCCACCCACACATAATAGTCCATTGGCATTGGGCCATCATGCGGATCGCCACCGATGAAATGTTCGCTCCTCAGCGCATCCCGCGTAGCATAACGGATGGCAAAGAGTTCGTATTCCTGATCGGCCATGATCAGGGCTTCGTTTCAACTTCGTTGAACGCCTCGCGCGCGTTTCGGAACGCATCTATCCCTGAGGGAATGCCGCAATACACGGCGACCTGAAGCAGAATCTCCTTGATCTCATCCTTGGTGAGCCCGTTCTTCAGCGCCCCCTTGACATGCAGCTTCAGTTCGTGGGGCCTGTTCAGCGCACCCAACATCGCCAGATTGACGATGCTGCGGGTGCGGCGGTCGAGTCCTGGCCGAGTCCACAACGCCCCCCAGCAAAATTCGGTCGACCACTCCGCCATCGTCCGGGTGAATTCGTCCGCGCCTGCGATGGATTTGTTGACGTACTCTTCGCCGAGCACTTCCTTGCGGACCTTCAATCCCTTTTCGAACAACTCGGTCATCATCGGTTCCTTCCATTGTTTGAGTACTGTTTTTTCAAGCCGCCCGCTCAGGCATGCGCCCTCATCAGGCTCGAAACGTCAGCAAGCGTGTCGAGACGCCAAACGTCGTCGATGATGCGATCGATATCCCAATCGCTTCCGCCCAGCCGCGCGCAATCGTGCAATTTCGCTTCGATATCGCCATCAGATAACGGTTGGGCAAGACTGCCCTTTGCAGCCATCACGACCTCGCTGAACGTCTCACCAGACGTCAGTTGGACAGTGACGCGCGCGGCGCCATCCGGAAGCGAAGCGTCAAGCACCGCCGCCACCTTCTGACGCAAGGCCACGATGTCGGACCGAAACACGACCGCGTCCGAGAATTCGGCGACACCCGCGGTACCCAGCAGCAGCGCGCAGGCGGCGCAATGATGAATGCTGACCCGTGCATCGCGCTCGTTGCGAACCGGGCGGTCGCCGCGCGCCAGCAGGAGCGCAGAGCCCTGCACCGTGATGAAGGCGATATCATCGACACGCCGGTTCAGCTTTGTCCGCAACTTGAAGCACGCGTCGATCACGGCGTGGAACACGATGCCCGCCGGATAGGGCTTGTAAGTGTTCTTCGCGATCTCCCAAGTCTTGCCGAGACCGCCCGTCAGACGCCCAACATCGGGTTCGTCTCCCATGGCGCGAGCCCAGCCGAGCGGCCCTTCAATAGCCCGTGGCGATGCGGAATAGCCTTCGGCCGCGAGCAACGCCGCGAACAGGCCGTTGCGCGCCGCATTGCCGACGCTGACATTCTTGGCCGCGGTCGGAAGATTTTCGACGATCCCCGCGGACTGACTGGCCGCAATTCCGATCGCGTGCGCAATCTGGCCAGAGGAAAGCCCGAGCAACCAGCCACAAGCAGCGGCGGCGCCAAACACCCCGCAGGTCGAGGTGATATGCCAGCCCCGCGAATAATGTCCCGGCGATACCGCGTTGCCGACGCGGCATTCGACTTCCACGCCGAGAATGAATGCGTTGAGAACGGCTTGCCCAGAGAACCCTCGCGCTTGCGCCAACGCCAGCACGGGTGCCGCGACCGGCGCCGCTGGGTGAATGATCGTATCGAGATGGGTATCGTCGAAATCGAGCAGATTGGCCGAAATGGCGTTGACGAACGCTGCCCCCATCGCATCGAGCCGTTCCGCACGACCGATGACCGTGGATGTCGCAGCGCCGCTGAACGGCAATAGCGTCCGCAACGCGCCGGTAACGGCAGGGTCATTCGCCGAGCCCAGCGCGGTCGCGAAGAAATTGAGGATCGAGCGTTTTGCCTCGTGACTTTGCGCCGCGACATCCGTCCACGCGATACCGGCAACGAAATCGGCGAGCGTTGTGCTGACGCCTTGCGCTTCATCTTGCCGCACGGAGCGAATCCCTCGGACCTTGTTTTTCCGACCCTATTCCGGCGCACGGCGGCGTGTCGACAAGAATCTTATGCTTGACAGATTGACTGACAATCTGGACATTCTACGAAACGCGGCCGGCGAACCCTGCCGCAACAAGAACAATGAACGCCCGCCTCCGGCGGTGCGACAGGGAGTGAGACGATGGCGGGAGAGACGATCGGCTTCGTGGGGACGGGCCGCATGGGCGGGCCGATGGCCGGACGGCTGATGGATGCCGGCTACGCCCTGTGCGTCTACGATACGCAGGGCGAGGCCACCAAGCCGCTCGTCGCGCGCGGCGCGCGTCTCGCAAAGTCGCCCGCCGAGGTCGCCTCGTCGGCGGATATTGTCCTGGCCAGCCTGCCGACCCCCGACATCGTCAAGGCCGTCGCGCTGGGGCCTGACGGAATCATTGCGGGAAACCGCGCCAGCATCGTGATCGACCTGTCCACCAGCGGCCCCGGCGCCGCCAAGCTGATTGCAGAAGGGTTCAAATCCAGAAACCTGACGCTGGTGGATGCTCCGGTCAGCGGTGGCATCAAGGGCGCGGTGAACGGCACCCTGGCGGTCATGGTGTCATGCCCCAAGGACACCTATGAGACGGTGCAGCCGATCCTGAAACACTTCGGAAAGCTGTTTTATACCGGCGACAAGCCGGGCACGGCGCAGACCGCAAAGCTCGCCAACAATCTGATGGCGGCAGCCGCCCTGGTGATCACGTCGGAAGCGGTCGCGATGGGCGTCAAGGGCGGCGTCGACGCCAAGGTGCTGATCGACATCATCAACGCCAGCAGCGGCCGCAACAGCGCATCCGAAGACAAGTTCCCGCGCGCCGTGCTCCCCGGCACGTTCGACTTCGGCTTCACTACCGGCCTTTCCTACAAGGACGTGCGGCTCTGCATCGACGAAGCCGAGGCCATGGGCGTGCCGATGGTCTGCGGGTCCGTGGTTCGGCAGATGCTTGCCATCACCAACGCCAAGTATGGCGCGTCGTCCGACTTCACGTCGATCGCAAAGGTCCTTGAAGAGTGGGCCGGTGTGGAAATGCGCGGCTAGCATCCGGAAAGGCCGGGCGAGGAACGATTGCGATGACAATCGAGTCGAGCGGATCGAACGAGACGCCTCTGGCGCGGCAACTGGCCCGCGCTTCGCTCGCCGTCGATCCCGGCCGATTTGACGAAAGCGTCATCGCCAAAACCAAGATTTGCCTTCTGGACTTTCTCTCCTGCGCCTTCGAGGCACGTCATCATCCGTGGAGCCGTCAGGCGATCGGCATCGCACGCCACACCGAGAATGGCGCAACCGTCATCGGGACAAGCAAGCTTGCGACGCCAGGCGACGCGGCCTTCGCCAACGCGACGCTCGGCCACGGGCTGGTGCGCGAAGACATGCACGCCGCCAGCATCTGCCACCATGGCGTTGTGATCTGGCCGACGCTGCTCGCTCTGTCGGAACGAACGCCGCTGTCTGGCGCCACCCTGCTCGCCGCTGCGATCGTCGGCTATGAGGCCGGCGCGCAGATCGGGCGAACCCTCTTCAATGCCGACCTGGCACGCCTCTATCGGCCGACAGGTCGTGTCGCACCGCTAGGAGCAGCCCTCGCAGGAAGCCGCGCACTCAGCCTCACCGAAGATGCGGCGACAAGCGCGGTTTCGATTGCCGCCAATACATCGTGCGGCCTGAACGAATGGCCGCATGCCGGCGGTTCGGAGATGTATTTCCATCCGGGTTTTGCCGCCCGCAACGCCATCGCGGCGATCGAACTGGCGGAAGCCGGAGCCTGTGCCTCGGAAACCATCCTCGAAGGCGAAGCCGGATTGTTTGCGGCCTACCGGCGCCAGGGCGCGCCTGCCGGCATCCGGTTGTTTGCAGGCTCGGAGCCGGAAATCATGGCCGTCTACAACAAGCCGGCTCCCGCCTGCAATTTTGCGCAAACCGCCGCGCAGGCCGCATTGCAGGCGGCTCGTGAGCTCAAGAATCCGGAAGAGATCGACGCCGTTTCGATCCTCGTTCCCGAAGCGGCGGCGCGCTATCCCGGCTGCGATTCCGTGGGGCCTTACCGGAATGCGCTGCAAGCCAAGATGAGCATTCCCTTCAGCGTCGCCGCCGTCCTTGCCCGCGGTGCCATCGAAGAGGACAATTACGCAGAGATCAACGATCCCAGCATCCTGAGTCTCGTCGAGCGAACCGATCTGCAATGCGATTCCGCATTCACTGCCGCCTTTCCGGCGCAGCAGGGCGCCGAAATCTCGATCAGCCTGCGTAATGGAAAGACGATCCGGCAACGTCTCGACAATGTCATAGCGGCCACGCCGCAGGAAATCCGCACCCGCTTTCGGCAGGCCGCCACCGACGCCATCGGCGGCAATCGCGCACGCGGTCTGGAAGAGCTTGTCAACGGCTGCGAACGGCTCCCGGACAGTGGCGTCATCGCCAAGCAGTGCCGGCCTGAACCAGCGGAGCGGCTGCTCCGGCCAGCATCATGACGATTGAGAACAACAAAATTGGGGGACGCGATGAACAAACCAGAGCCGATAATGCCGGCAGCAATCCCAGGGCCCACGCACTCCCGCGCGATGCGAGGTGAGCGGTGACCGCAGCACTCGAAGGCTTTCTGCAGGCCTTGACCGCCGGACTTCTGATCGGTGCGGTCTATGGCCTGATGTGTGTCGGGCTTGGCCTGATTTTCGGGGTCATGCGGGTCATCAACTTCGCCCAGGGCGACTTCATGATGCTGGGCATGTATGCGGCGTTCTATTTCTTCACCGCGCTCGGCGTGCAGGCCACCTTCGGCAACACCTTTGGGCCGTTCGTGGCGATTCTCCTCGCCGGTCCAGTGCTCGCGGTGTTCGGTTACGCGATCCATCTCGCCCTGATCTCGCGTGTATCAGGCACGCGCACCACCTCCCTCGAGGGTGAAGGTCACTATGCCCAGCTCATTCTGACGCTCGGCATCGCGCTGATCCTGCAGAACGGCGGTCTGATCGTGTTCGGCTCGGTGCTGGCGTCGATCCGCACGCCGCTGTCGAGCTCGGCCTGGGAGCTCGGACCGCTGTTCCATGACGTCAGCGTCTTCGTCAACAAGGCGCGCGGCATCGACGCCGTGGTTTCCCTGGTAACGATGATACTGCTGACCCTGTTGATTACGCGATCGCGGCTCGGAAAGTCGCTGCGGGCCGCAGCCGACAATCCGATAGCGGCAACCTATATGGGGATCGACGTCGATCGCGCGCACCGCGTTGCCTTCGCGCTCGGCACCGGCATAACGGCGATTGCCGGCGGCCTGCTCGCCACCAACTATCCATTTCATCCCTTTGTCGGCGTCGAATACGTCATCGTCATGTATGCCGGCGTCGTGCTCGGCGGCATGGGCAGCATCATCGGTGCCTTCTGGGGCGGCATGACCATCGGCCTGGTGCAGCAGATGTCGACGCTGGTGCTGCCGACACAACTGCAGAACGCGGCGATCTTCGCCGTCTTCCTCCTCATCATCTTCTTCCGTCCGCAAGGCTTCTTCGGACGCATGGTCGAGAGGACGTGACGATGCAGAACCTGCGATCGCTCCTCCCCATTCTGATCTTCACCGCGCTCTATGCCGTGCTGTCGTTGAGCGTCACCAATTCGTACTACCAACTGGTGATGACACTGGTGCCGGTGTGGGCGGTGTTCGGCCTGTCCTGGAATCTGCTCAGCGGATACACCGGCCTGATCTCGTTCGGCCATGCCGCGTTCTTCGGGATTGGCGCCTACACCACCGCGCTCGGTCAGATCTATTTCGATCTTTCGCCATGGATGCTGATCCCGATTGCAGCCATGCTCGGCGGCATCGCCGGATTCCTGATCGGATTTCCGACGTTCCGGCTGTCGGGACACTACTTCGCGCTGGCGATGCTGGCCTATCCGCTCGCCATTCTCTACGTGTTCGAATGGCTCGGCTTCCAGGAAGTCACGTTACCGATCAAGCGCGACAATCCGATCGCCTATATGCAATTTGCGGATCCCCGTCTCTACACTTTGCTGGCGCTCGCCATGATGCTCGGGACGATCCTGCTTACCCGGGCGATCGAAAAATCGCGGTTCGGCATGGCGCTGCTGGCGATCAAGCAGAACGAAGCTGCGGCCGAAGCTGCCGGCATCAACACGCTGGCCTGGAAGCTGCGCGCGATTACCCTGAGCGGAGCGATCGCCGGGGCGATCGGCGCCTTCTACGCCGTCGTGCTGCTGGTGGTGACCCCGCAATCGGTGTTCGGCATGCTGGTATCCGCGCAGGCGCTGACGGTCGCCATGTTCGGTGGGGTGGGAACGGTCTGGGGACCGGTGATCGGCTCCGTGATCCTGATCCCGCTTGCCGAAACCCTCAACGCCGAAGCAGGCTCGCGCTTTCCCGGCATTCAGGGCGTGATCTTCGGTCTTGCGATCATATCCGTCATCCTGGTCGCGCCGGAGGGACTGTTCTGGAAACTGCGTGATTTCTTGCGAAGGCGGGTGACCTCACCCGCCGCGGCAGCTCCGAGCGCGCCAGTTCGGCCTGCCATCGCCAATGCGTCCGCTCTGGAACGATCCAAGAGCGCGGGCGAAGTGGTGCTCGAAGTGCGCAACCTGTCGCGGTCCTTTGGCGGGCTGAAAGCCGTCCAGAACGTCAGCTTCAAACTGCGGCGCAACGAGATCCTTGGAATCATCGGTCCGAATGGCGCCGGAAAGACCACGCTCTTCAACCTGCTGAATGGGTTCCTGCGACCCGGCACTGGCGAGATTCTCCTCGACGGGCGCGACATGTCAGGCCACAAGCCGCACGAGCTCTGCGAGGCCGGTATCGGCCGGACCTTCCAGATCATGCGCCCGTTCTTGCGTATGTCGATTTCGGACAATGTCGTGGTGGGCGCCTATGTCCGTGCGAAAACGGACGCCGAAGCGCGGCAGTTGGCGACCGAGGCGATCGGGCGTGTCGGTCTGTCCGATATTGCCGACCGCATCGCCGGCGAGCTCACGACCAAGGAGTTGCGGCTGATGGAATTGGCCCGCGCGCTCGCCGGGCAACCTCGCATCCTGCTGCTCGACGAAACACTGGCGGGCCTCGGGCACGACGAAGCCAACGAGGTCGTGGCGGTGATCCAGCGCCTCGCCCGCGACGGCATGACGATCGCGATCATCGAGCACACCATGCAGGCGATGGTCCGCCTGGTCGACAGTTTCCTCGTTCTCGACCACGGCGCCGTCATCGTGGAGGGCGAGCCGGAAGCCGTCACGCGCGACAGCCGCGTCATCGAGGCCTATCTCGGCAAGAAGTGGGTGGCCCATGCTCCACATTGAAGGGCTGACCGCCGGCTATTCGGCAATTCCGGTTCTGAATGGCGTCTCGATCAAGGTCGAACAGGGCCAGTTCGTCGCCATCGTCGGCCCAAACGGCGCCGGCAAGACCACACTGTTCAAGACCATTTCCGGGATCGTGCGGCCTAGCGCCGGCACGATCACGTTCGAGGGGACCGATCTGTTGTCGGTTCATCCCGCGCGCCGCCCTCATCTCGGCATCGCCCATGTTCCCGAAGGCCGCCAGGTTTTTCCCTCACTCACCGTGATGGAAAATCTCGAAATGGGCGCGATGACCGAAGCAGGCCACCGCGACTGGAAGCGCAACATCGAGCGCATCTTCGAGTGGCTGCCCGTGCTCGCCGAGCGCCGCGATCAGTTCGCGGGAACATTGTCGGGCGGGCAGCAGCAGATGCTGGCGATCGGCCGGGGACTGGCGTCTTCGCCAAAGCTTCTGATGCTGGATGAACCTTCGATGGGCCTCGCGCCCACGGTAGCCGATTTCATCTTTGAACGGCTGATCGAGATCCGCCGGCAATCGAAGCTGACGATCCTGCTGGTCGAACAGCGCGTGGCTGAGGCACTGGAATCCGCCGATCACGGCTACGTACTCGAAGCCGGTCGGGTCGCGCTCGAAGGCAACAACGAAACTTTGCGGGCGGACGACCGCGTGCGCAAGGCCTATCTCGGCATGTGACGACAAACAACCAAGAAGCAATCGGGAGGAAAAATGAGCCAACAAAAAGAAGCCAACAAGGCAGCCAAAACGTCGCTCACGCGCCGGACCATGCTTTCCGGCGCGGCCGCCGTGGGACTATCGACGATCGCGCGGGCGCAAGCGCCGGCCGAGGTCAGGGTCGGCCTGATCGTGCCGCTTTCCGGCATCTATACCCGCCCCGGCCAGGTGATGCGCATGGGCGCAGAGATGGGTATCGAGCACATCAATGCGCAGGGCGGCATCAAGTCGCTCGGCGGCGCCAAGCTCAAGCTGGTCGTGATCGATTGCGGCGATACCACCGAAAAAGCCAAGAACGCCGCGCAGCGCATGGTGGCGCAAGAGACCGATCTGGTCGCCGCGACCGGGTCGTATCTCAGCTCCTTCACGCTCGCGGTCACCGAGGTCACCGAGCGCGCCGAACTTCCGATGCTCACCCTCTCTTATTCGGACCTGCTTACCGAGCGTGGCTTCAAATACATCTTCCAGACCGCGGCACCCGCAAGCCGGCAGTCGGAACTCGGCCTGCCCGAGCTGATGAAGCTCGCCGAGAACGCTTCCGGCAAGCGTCCCAAGACGGTGGCAATGCTAATGGACAATACGGCGACGTCGGTTGCGACCGCAAAGGCGCTGAAGGAGAAGATCTTTGCGCAGGAAGGCCTGCAGTTGGTCCTGGAGGAAGTCTGGACGCCGCCGCTTTCCGACGCCACGCCGCTGATCCAGAAGGTCAGGTCGGCCCGCCCCGACCTACTGCTCTTCATGCCCAATGCGGTATCCGACGCCAAGCTCGGCCTTGAGAAAATCAACGAGTTCGGGCTGGGCCAGGGCAAGATTCCCACCGTCTCGTTCTCGATCACGATTGCCGAACCCGACATGCTGCAAAGTGTCAGCCCCGAAGTCGTCCAGGGCATCATGACGGTTGTCGCGAACTGGGGATCGAAGGGCCATGAGGACCTGATCGCCGAGCTCAAGGCCAAGTACAAGGAGCCCTGGATGACGCAGAACGTCATCTCGACCTATGGCGACATGTGGTTGATGAAGCTGGCGCTCGAAAAGGCCGGCAAGGTCGATCGGCGTGCAGTTGCGGAAGCGTTCCGGACGATGGATGGCGGCCCCTCGAAACACTACCCCGGCGGTCAGCTGAAATTCGACGAAAAGGGCCGCCGCGTTGGCGCCGGCGTAGTGGTCGTGCAGTGGCAGTCGGGTGTTCCCGTCACCGTCTATCCGCCTGATCTCGCGCAGGCGGCGCCCTTCTGGCCGAAGAAGTCTTCCTGATCTGAACAAGCCTCTTTCGAGATTTTCAAGGAGTCATTGTCATGAGCAAGATTACGCGACGAACGCTGCTTGCCGGCGCCTCGATCGGATTGATGGTGCCCCGTGCATGGGCGCAAGCCCCATCTGAAGTGAAAGTTGGATTGCTGGTGCCGGTGTCCGGCCTTTACGCACGGCCGGGGCTGGTGATGCGCCACGGGGCCGAGATGGCCGTGGATCACATCAACGCACAGGGCGGCGTGAAGTCGCTCGGCGGCGCCAAGCTCAAGCTGGTCGTCCTCGATTCCGGCGACACCACGGAAAAGGCGAAGAACGCGGCGCAGCGCATGGTCGCGCAGGAGCCAGATCTGGTCGCGGCGAGCGGCGCTTATCTGAGTTCGTTTACGCTCGCTGTCACCGAGGTGACGGAGCGCGCCAATCTGCCGGTCCTCACCCTCTCCTACTCCGATCTGATCACCGATCGCGGTTTCAAGTACGTTTTTCAAACGTCCGCGACCGCCGGCTCCCAGGCCAAGCAGGCCCTGCCGCAAATCGTGAAGCTTGCCGAAACCGCTTCCGGCAAGAAGCCAAAGACCGTTGCGATCGTCACCGACAACACCGGGGCATCGGTCGCCTCGGCGAAGTCGATGCGGGACGGCCTGCTTGCCGAGAACGGCCTGCAACTGATCGTCGACGAAACCTTCACCCCGCCGCTCGCCGACGCCACCTCGCTGGTTCAAAAGGTCCGAGCCGCCAGGCCCGACCTGCTGTTCTTCCTGCCGACAGTGATTTCCGACGCAAAGCTGCTGCTCGAGAAGATGAATGAGTTTGGCCTGGGACAAGGCAAGATCCCGACCATCTCGTTCGGCATCGCCATCGCCGAGCCCGACATGCTGCAGACTGTCAGCCCGGAATTGCTGCAGGGCGTGCTCACCTGCGTCGCTAGCTGGGGCGCCAAGGGCCACGAGGCCCTGATCGCCGAGCTCAAATCCCGCTACAAAGAACCCTGGATGACGCAGAACGCGATCTCCACCTATGGCGACATGTGGATCATCAAGGACGCGCTCGAGAAGGCCGGCAAGGCCGATCGGGTCGCGGTCGCCGACGCGTTACGCTCCATGGACGGCGGCCGCTCGAAATATTATCCGCTCGGCGAGATCAAGTTCGACGAAAAAGGCCGTCGTGTCGGCGCCGGCATGACCATCGTGCAGTGGCAATCCGGCGTACCCGTCACCGTATTTCCGCCGCAACTGGCCTTGGCACAGCCGTTCTGGCCCAAGAACTAACCTCAAGGATCTGGAAATCGTCATGGACAAAGCAACCTACGACCGGGGACTCAGAATTCGCAAAAGCGTCCTCGGCGATGAATTCGTCGACAAGGCCATTGCGACGGCCGATGACTTCAATCGTCCGATGCAGGACCTCACGACGGAATATTGCTGGGGCTATGTGTGGGGCCGCGACGGCCTTTCGCACAAGACCCGCAGTTTCCTTAACCTCGCAATGCTGTGCGCGCTCAATCGCCCGCACGAGCTCAAAACTCACGTTCGGGGCGCGCTGGCTAACGGCGCCACCCGCGAGGAAATACGCGAGGTGTTCATGCAGGTCGCAATCTATTGCGGCGTGCCGGCTGGCGTCGACGCTTTTCGCAATGCGCGGGAAGTCTTCGCCGAGCTGGATAAGAAGTAACGGGGAGCCTCGACCGCGATGCTGAAGGGAAAGCGCGCACTCGTGACCGGCGCGACGGCAGGCCTAGGATTTGCCGTGGCGGAAAGCCTTGCCGGCGCGGGCGCCAACATCATCCTTCAGGATCTGGTCGAACCGAGAGAGGCGGCAGACCAGCTTCGCTCTCGCTTTGGCGTCGAGGTGACGAGCGTTGCCGCAGACCTGTCGCGGCCCGAATCCATCGAAATCGTGATGGCCAATTTGCTTGGGCTGGGAGCGGTTGACATCCTGGTGAATAACGCAGTGGTCCGGCACTTCGCGCCGGTCGAGGACTTCGCACCGGAGCGATGGGACGAAGCGCTGGCCGTCAATCTGTCGGCGCCGTTTCACCTGATCCGTCTTGCATTACCCGCGATGAAGAAACGCAACTGGGGCCGCATCATCAATATGGCCTCGATCTACTCGACCCGCGCCATAGCGGACCGCATCGACTACGTGACGACCAAGACCGGCATCCTCGGCATGACCCGGGCGGTCGCGGTCGAGACGGCAACGAGCGGAATCACCTGCAACGCGATCAGCCCGGGCACCCTGCCGACGCCGGCAATCCAGCGAAAGATCGCATCGATCGCAGCCGCCGAGGGCCGCGGCGTTGACAAGACAACCAGCAACTATCTGGCGGCGCGCCAGCCGAGCGGGCGGTTCATCGGCATGGAAAGCGTCGGAGCGATGGTCGTCTTCCTCTCCAGCCCGGCTGGACAGGACATCACCGGCGCGACCCTGCCGATTGACGGAGGTTGGGCCGCCGCATGAGCACGAATGTCCGGTCCTTGGTGGGAGATTTCAATGGCTGAAGCATCGAGCCGCAATGTCGTACTGACCGGGGCGGCCGGCGGCATGGGAGGCGCCATCACCGGGGCGCTGCTCGAAAGCGGGCGCCCGGTCGATCGAGACCATGTTCGGATTGCGGAGATGATGATTCTGCCCGTAAATCGCTATTGAACCAATGCCGGTACCAGGGCGGTAGACGATGGACAAACGCGGTGAACTGCAATTCACGCTTCGAATCGAGGACGTTCCGACCGTTCGCTCGATGGTCGCGCAAAAGCTGCGCGAAGCGATCATGTCGGGAAGGCTGAAGCCGGGCCAGCGGCTGGTCGAACGGGAGCTTTGCGAGATGATGGGTGTGAGCCGGCCGTCCGTCCGCGAGGCGCTCCGGGTGCTGGAGGCAGACGGTCTCGTCAATACGGTTCCTCATCGCGGTCCCGTGGTCAGCACCATCAGTCTCGAGGAAGCAAAGCAGTTGTACGCGGCGCGCGCCGTGCTCGAAGGGTTTGCCGGCCGCGAATGCGCCCGTCTTCGCGATCCAGACGTGGTGCGCAGAATCGGGGAAGCGCTGGCGCGGCTGAAGGCAGCATTCGCCGAGGGCAACTTAACCGCCGCCCTGGAAGCCAAGACGGATTTCTATGCGGCGCTGATTGGCGGCTGCCAGAACGCTTTCATCGAGCGAATGCTCAGACCCCTTCACGACCGCATTACGCTGCTGCGAATTACTTCGATGTCGCACCCGAAACGTATCAACAAGAGCTTGCGAGAGGTCACCGCGATCTGGCGCGCGATCCAGAATGGCGATCCAGATCTCGCCGAGCAGTGTTGCGTCGATCACGTCAAGGCGGCCGCGGTGGCTGCGCTCAGCATGATCGAGCAATCATCCGCTCAAAAGGAAAAGGCAGTGGCGGAGGAATAGCCGGTCCCCGCCAAGGCTTCTCGACAGGCAGACGGCAGATAGGAAATTGCAATGAAGTTCTTAACGATTTTTCCTTTGCTGTTGCTATCGTCATTGCAGGCGCCGCCGGCCTTCGCACAGGAATACCCTAACCGGCCGATCACCCTCGTCGTTCCGTTCTCGGCCGGCGGACCTGGCGACGTGATCGCGCGGCTGCTTGGAACATCGATGAGCGCGACGCTGAAGCAGTCGATCGTCATCGAGAACGCCGTGGGCGCCGGCGGCACGATCGGCACCAATCGCGTCGCCAAGGCAGCGCCGGACGGCTACACGCTGCTGCTGATGCATGTCGGCCAAGCCACCGCACCGGCGCTCTATGCCAAGCTGCCGTTCGATCCGATCGGCGATTTCGCGCCGATCGGTCTCGTCACGGATGTTCCGATGCTTCTGGTGGCGCGAGCGAATTTTCCGCCAAAGGACCTGAAGGAACTTGTCGCCTATGCGCGCGCTCAAGGCGACAAGATCACCTACGGCAATGTGGGCCTGGGCTCCGCCTCGCATCTTTGCGGGCTGATGTTCATGAACGCGATCGACGCAAAGCTTACCCCGATCTATTATAAGGGCGGCGGACCGGCGCTCAACGACATCATCGCCGGTCACATCGACGTCTATTGCGATCCTGCAACCGGACCGACGCCCCATATCCAGGCCGGTACCATTCCGGGCTATGCGATTACCAGCAAGAAACGGGCGGCGACCCTGCCGAATGTGCCGACCTCGGCAGAGGCTGGCGTACCGGCGTTCGACGTCACCACCTGGTACGGAATGTATGCGCCGCGCAACACGCCCAAGCCGATTGTGGATGCGCTGGTCGCCGCCCTGCAAAAGGCGCTCAAGGATCCACCGCTGGTCAACCGCTTCGCCGAACTGAGCATGACGCCGGTTGAGCAAGAGCAAGCCACCCCCGCGGCACTCGATGCCTTCCTTCGAGCCGAAACTGCCAAATGGTCGCGCATCATCAAGCAAGCGGGTATCGAGCCCCAATGAGCGGCTTCGACAAGCAGCGGCATTCTGCTTCGGTGAACCTGCCCACTCAACAAGGCGCCGCAGCCCCGCGATGCTGAACCTCAATGCGGGTTACGCCGACCATGCGATTTCGACCGATGAGAACCCCGCCGATTTCAAAAGCGTCTTGCTATCCGAGTGCGACACTCGAAAAGCCAAGGCTCTCGCGAACGCCCGTCTGCCAGGCCGCCAGAAGTTTATCTCCGATCTCGCGATGAGCAGAATTCTCCCTGAAATACTTCGTTACCTCCCGTGCCAGCTTCGCCAGAACGTCCGCGGCTTGCTCAATGATCCTATTGATCACCTGCAGGGAAAGATCGCAGCGGGTTTGACCTAGACGCACCAACGCTTTGCGGTCCGGCCAGTTGGTCGAGCCATTCAATGTAAGCGCCATGCCGTCCTTCGGCAAATAGGGTACCGTGCTGACGAGATCATAGACCGGCGCAAGACGTGCAGGACCCGTCACATCTTCGTAGATGACACCGAAGTTTTTCAGATGTGCGTCACCATTTCGAAGTGCACAATTGAGGACGAACAGTTTGAAGATATCCTCTAGCGCGTTGCGCTGTATGGCCGGATCAATGAATTCGCGGGCACGCTTGAACAATCGTGTTTCGTAGCCACCATTGTATTTCTCGGTAGTGGGTACACCGTTGAGGACGCAGAAGTCCTCGTAGCCCAGGTAAGTGCCATCGAGCCGCCGATCGAAGCGCTTCACAACTATGGCGGCACCGTTCTCCGAAAGCTGGAAATCCGGGACGGTCAATCCTATGGCCTTTGCGGCCGACAGGCAGAAATGTTCGTTGGCGGCCAGTTCGGGGTATTCGTTCGGGTCCCAAAACTTTACGATGTGTGTAGCGCTGCGGAAGCTCTGGGACCAGCGATCACCTGCACCTTTTCCAACGTCATCGACGGCGCGGATCATCACCTTGGGCTGGATGCCCGAAAGCCCTGAATGGACCGCGAACTTCTCAAGCAGATAGGCAAACAATTCGCCACCGCGCTTTGCGCTGAGTATCTCGTCGATCGATTGGAATGGAACGTCCTCGTTCAGCTCGGCATCGAGTTCGGAGTAACGTATGCGCCCGATCTGGGTTCGTCCAACAACTGCTAGCAAGTCGAAATCATCAAACGTTCCGGTCGCCTTGGCAAAACTTCGCATGAGGTACGCCCGGAGAGCCCCCTCGGGCAGATTCATGTCGAATATCGGCGCAAGACCATGTTGCGTATTCCAAGATGCTGTTCGCACTGGCATGGTGATCGAGACGGCACGTTCGGCTGCCACTTTCGGCTCGTAGACGAAGGCTGTCCCACGCGGCCCATGGCGGTCCAAATATCCGGCGGGCTGTTGATTGGCCCAGACGCGGAGCATTAGCGAGCCTCTTCCGCTGTCAGATCCTCAAGTGTCGGACGACCACGATTGAACTGGGTCAATCTCAGGTCGAGATCCAACGCATTCAAGATGCGAAGCAGATGTTTGATACCCATTTCCGCAAGGCGCGCATTCTCAAGCGCCTCCAGTCGTGCGCGGCTGATGCCTGCAGCTTGTGCCAGCTTGGTCTGCGACCATCCCTTGGATTTACGGGCCGCCTTAACACGCTCACCCAGTTCGATAAGATCCATGCTTGCATCCTATAATAGTCAATTCTCTCCTTTAACCCCATCTGCCTACTATAATGGGCATCTCCGCTCGGCGCAATGCCTTGTATAGTAGTTATTTTATGAAGAATCGGTATAAATGGCTTCTTAAGTAGGCAAACCTGGAGCCGTCTGCCGTCAAGCTTGGCTGAAACATCTCCTACGCTCGGTTCTGCATCTACGCTACCGAGCCCAGCAAGCGATGTGACCAAGGGCGCATGCGTGACTGCCCCATTGAGGCCCCGCCCCGTTCGTTTGGTCGCCGGCTAGCCGCCGCACTTTGGCAGAAGATTGGACACATCTCCAACCAGCTCAGGCATGACCCTGCTCCGCCGTACGCTTACCCGTCACCAGGCCCTCTATATGGTGCTTGATCACCTCAATAATTTTCAGCGAATTGTCACCTGGAAAGGACGCCCATTCCCTCAGCAACGGTAGCTGCCGGATACTGGTCAGGTGATTGGGACTCTTTTCATAGAAAGCGCCGAGCAGATCCGGCGTCTTCACGGCGATCTCGTTACCGGGCATATAGCCGGTGGAATTGACCATCGCGGTCTGGCCGACCGGCCCGGTGGTGAACTTCACATATTTCCAGGCGGCAGCATGTCGCCCATGGGCCACAGCTCGGTTCCGGGATCGGGCAATCGGCTCTTGACGGCGACCGGCTTGAAATTCACGGCGTTCTCGCCGATCGGGAACGTGACGCATCCCTGGCTTCCGAGATATTTGGCGGCACGGGTCACGCCGTCAGGGAGCGTGACATGGACCGCCTTGTTGGCGCGATCGATAACGGGCATGCCGAGCCTTGCGCGATGTCCGTAGGACGCCGTGAAGAACCCAACATTTGCGACCGCGAAATCGGGCGCCAGGCCGGTCATGAATACAGCGGAACACATGACCTTCGCATATCCGGCGGCATGATGCGTCAAGGGATCGCCTGGCGGCGGCACATAGGGCGTATCGAGTTCGAATGATTTCGCGCGGGCGATGAGCGCGTCTTTGGTGGGAGCCTGCGCAGCCGCCGTCGCGCCGGTGAGAGCCACAAGAATCGTCACCAGAAGACACTTATTCATGATCGCTCCCGCGATAAACGAACGACAATCGTGTGGTTCAATTGCCGCGCATGCAACACATCCTCACAAGTATCTGAGTGAGGGTATGGACCAGCCCTCGCGGCGTAGGATATCAGATCGGCGGCGCAACCGCTCGGTTGCTGGCTACGGCCGACGACTTCCGTTCGGGTCAGCACGGGACGTCCCTCAAACCCAGACGCCGCGTCCGCGTTAATCACCGGAAGCGGGGCCTTGTGTCGTCGAGGCGCTCGTCCCGTTTGGGCCCAAGAGCAGACTTCGACGGACCACCAACGGAAACGAGCGCAACGCGTCGCCTGATCAGTCGCTCCGGTTTGTCAAGAACCCACGTTAACGGCTCGGCCCGTACAGGCGGAAATAGGCAAACCAGGATTGCCCAAGATCATGGGCACCAAATCGCGCGAGGTTGGCCGCAGCGTCACGGCCAGCGCTACATGTCAACGCTAACTGACCCGCAGGGCTTGAAGGTTTGGAGCGAGCGCCCGTGCAAGCATCCCTCATGTTTCTGGGCGTAGGCAAGCACGCCCATGATAATCAAAGCCACCACGACCAATCCGACTACTAGGTTCTGCACCATGGCTGCCACTCCAGGTGAACTCATGAACAAGGCGACCGGCGCGAATCGTAGGGATCAACGCCGGGGCAGCGCTCCCTCTCAAGCTGGGGCTGAAATGATCAGCGAGAGGTCGCGCAGCCAAAGAGAGCACAACCGTCGACCTGATGGCAGTGCAAACTTGTGTCGCGCTGCGCAAATTCGATGCGCGATCAGAAGCCGCGTCTTCGAAAATTCGCCTGTTTGGCCGCCATTTCCGCGATGCTGGCCTTTCGGGGCGAGCAGCCGAAAGGGACCTTGATGATCAGCTGTTTGTGCGCCTGCCAAGCGCCACCCGAAGGACGCCCGTGCCCCGCTTCAGGTGATGGACCGCGATTACCAGAGGCTAAGCGGCGTTTGTCCGTGGGTGGAACGCCATGGTCGCCCGGCAATGCCCTGAAATTCGATTCCCGCGAAAACCAACAACGGCCGATTTCTGCTTCGGGGGCCAAATCCGGCCGTCCTCACCTGTCCTACTCCACGTCCGCTCTACTCCCGAGAGCGAGCTTGGCTGGCGCCGCTGGAAACGGGAGTCGCTGGCCTTAGTTACTACAGAGATAGTGGAAGAAATTGAAACTGAAGCCGCGTTTACGCAGCCCGCGATGTAGTTCTTGGCAAGGACAATTTGCTGGGCGGTACCTTTCCTTCCCTGACCTTTGTTTTCGTCTCGTCCAGACGGCTGCAACTCGGACATTGAAATACGTGGAGGATCGTTGCCGGGTTTTCTTCCCGGACCAGCGTCGAACGGACCCACCGCATTTCGATAAGACAATGGGGACAGATAGGCGGCTCTAATTGGTCAATGGATCGTTTAAGCCTCTCCACCGCTACTCCCTGTCTTCATTGTCCCTCGACAAACGCTAATTATGGCGTTCTCATCACGTAGTTACCTAGAGCCTTGTAGTGATACCTCAACTTTTGCACCTTCGTCCCGTTCCGATGGATCAGGACACGTAGTATATCAATTTGGGACGCTGCTACGTCCTGTAAGCGGATGCGGTAGAGCCGGGTGCATTTTTCGGGTAAATATTGATTCGCTCCTTGATGAACGCTGGCGGACAGGCAGGCGAGTGCCGCGCAGTCCCTCCCGAAAGCTGAGGTGGCTTTGACATGAGCAATAACACCCAGATTACCGTTCATTTCTCATGTCCCGATTGCCTCACGATCTATCGAGCAAGCCAGGAACGAACAGCGGACGACTGTCCGCAGAGTTCTATTGCGGATGCTGCGGGACGCCGGTTCATGAATGGACAGGGTTCTATTATTTTCGAACTGGAAAGCGGTATTCAAGATCGTGCCCAACGGCACACGGTTTTGGTAGAGATGGCCGGTGCCGCCACGGGATGCGGCGACCCTCGTCCGCATGCGATCTTGCCATTCAAGTCAGTCATGCGGCCTTGCACTTGGGTCGCGGTCCAAGGCGACCCTATTGATCCAACTCTTTCAAGATCATGTCACGGTGGGCGATGTGCTGTGCCTGCGTTTGGTAGAATACTTCAAGCAGACTTTCGGCTTGCGTAACGTCGTGGCCGTCACGCCTGAGCGTGGCGATGCGTTGTTCTTGTTCTGCGATGTGTCGTTCGCCTTCGGCGACCCAACGTTCGACCTCCTGAAGGTGCCGCAAGTGCATTGCTCGATTATTCATCGGACGGCATCAGGTCAGTGTTTTCGAACCCGGCGAGTTCAGCCAACCCTGCACATGCACGTTCTTCTCAATTTGACGCGCTCTACGCAACAACTGATCCCGCTTAACCCCAGCGGGAGTACCACGGGCTTCTTTGCGCAGCCGTGCTGCCTGCGCGGACGGGCTTTGATCGAAACGATAGACTTGATTAAGGGACTCTTGCTCCATCACTCACTTACTCCCTGTTCGATAGGCGGGAGCGCAACTGGCGTTCTCATCACCGATAGATGCCTTCAGGCGGGACTAAATTCAACGTCCAAGGAGGTTGGTCGTTCCTAATAGGTCAGCGATCTTGGCATTCGGCTTACGCTAACAGCAGCCCGATGGCGCAGGCGAGGGACAGCATCAAAGCCACCGTCATCTTTGCTGGTAGGTGGTCACGGTTCTTCGTTCCGGCTCATTCCTCGATGCATCCTGCAGGACTAGACCATCCCCTTTTGCCACTCTCTAGCATCGCTCTTTCAACTTCTGAGGCCAGTACCGTCAAGTGTGCCGCCAGTCGGTCGAATAGCTCTCGCTTCTTGGGATCGGTCGCCGTGTTTCGGATTAGCTCACATTCTGTCGCGTCGCTCCGCAGCTTTTCCAACTGCGCTGATATGTCCTGCATCGGACGCCCCCCTGCTTGCTCTGCCCCATCAGACACGCGAAACCGGCGAGAGACAATAACAAAGGCTAGGCGATCTGCTCGAAGGTCTCCATGCCGAAGCAGCTACGTGGCGCGACTGCTATCAAAGCAGTGCGTCGAAAGCGACCCGCAAGCGGACTCGATTACAGCGTCTGGACTGTACATCGCAGTCATCTGATTGATGCGGGCAGCGCGGTAAGCACTAGCCAGTCGACGGCCATCGGTTTGCCTCCTACCTGCTTGCCGACAATCAGCCGGGTGGGACGGCCCAACTTGAACGTTATCTGAATATCATTTTGGGGAACCAGTCACCCGATTCGTGCTTTACATTCGTTGGAGGTACACATGGCAGCAAGACAATCAGCATGGAAGCGGTCTGGATCGCCCATCGGCAAGAAGGGACCGCGCAAAGCAAATCCCAAATACAAGCGACGCTCACGCCAGCCGTGGAGCGACAAGGAAGTGAAGCAGCTACGCTCACTGGCTAAGGCCAACACGCCAACTGGCGTGATGAGCCTGAAGATGGAGCGTCCTCCCGCGTCGATTGCGAGCAAGGCGAAACGCGAGGGCATCTCGCTGCGGCCCACCAATCGCTCCCCTTACAATCGGCGCAAGACTGCGAAGGAGGCTAGGCGCTAGTTCGTGTTGACGGTCTTTCTTCAAGTACCTGACTAACGTCAGGCTGTTCGAGGCCGTCAGCGCGAACACATAGGCAGGGCATCTCCGCTCCGCACTGACAACCAAGTTCATTTGTCCACGCACGTTGGGGGATGGTTCTCGCACACCCAGCCGATACCGAGACAGACCTTGCAGTCAGGGTCGATCATGAGACGAGTTTGATGGGCTGGCGTCGGTACGCATCGATTGCGTAGTTGGAAAGAACGAGTCTGCGCCGTTCTCCGCACCTGAACCGTTCGATGATTTCATCGAGCAAGAAGTTGGCAGACCAGTTCGGCTCCCCGAGTTCACCCGTTCTCTCAAGGACACTCCAGGCAATCGCGAAGGACTGCTCTATTAGGTCAGTGTTCGTCATGCGGGTAGAACGGCTCCGCAATCGCTGTGTTCCTAGAGGCGGGAACGCCTGTCGATTACGCAAGCACGAACTAGAACGACGAAAAACCCGACACGAATGTCGGGCTGATCGCAAATATACTTCTAGGGTCGGTAATGCGGATAGCAGACCATCATCCGTCCGAACTGTCTGCGCACAAAGTAACAGAGGAACAAGAATGGTGGGCAGGCACATCTTGGGTGGCTGGTGAACCAAAATCCGTCCTTCCGAAACACGTGATTGGAGGTGCGATTGACGTGATTGGTGGTACGCATGTCGAACTTCGTAGTCCTCTTAGTGGAGGACGATATGTTCCAGCGTCATATGTCTGGCACAACCGTGAAACCTATGCCGGTCGGTACGGCGTTCTTGCAAAAGCCTTTTCCTCCCGAACGGTTGCTAGATATGGTTCGTGAGTAACAAAAGCGTGGGGCCTCGCTCCAAAGTTCGCGAGCATACCCCACGCCCGCAGTCCACCGCCAATTCCTTGCGGACAGCGGCGGCTGAATTTCCGACCTTATCGACGGCCTTCTGCAAATCTTCCTTCGAGATGTTCAGGTGCTTCGTCCAATAACGAACCTCTTGCTTCAAGTTCATTTTGATCTTGCTTCGGTCAGGCTGCTCTTTCGGCGTCAGGGTATCCATCATCAGGCTTTCCTCGCTATCCGACGCTTGGTGACCCGATCTGGTCCGCGTAGATAGCGAAGCCCTTCCACTGCTAGCGCCTTTTCGTCTGCGTTCATCCCGGCCAGATGCGCTGCAAGTCTCTCCCTCGTTGCTTGGGCCTGATCGGGGGTGAGATTAGCAATCATCGTGTACGCCTGCATGACCCGTTCGATAGCTCCCTGCATCGTAGTTCCTCCCGGTGCGGGAAACTCTGAAATGAATGTTCCGTTCCAGAGTTGGAGCCTACTACAAAGGAGGATTGCCATTGGACCGGGTGACGCGCTGTTTGCACTGCGAGAAGCGTATGGTTCCTCTGCCCAGTTCTAGCAGACGCACCGAGTTGAGTACGTGTTCTGCGACAGATTAGACCCGATGGAGACCAGCGATGGCTTCAAAGGACAGGCAGTCCGCTCGCTGATCCGATTGCCGAGACGACAGCCGCTCGAACCTGACCCGCGCAGGCTCGTACTTGGTCCAACAAACAAGACCCGCCGCATAGGCAGGATGCGACGGGCCTGGAGAGATTGTCGAGATCATGTCCTCTTACCGGGACGTATCGAAAACCTGATGACAGCCCGATCCGTTCCTACCGATAGCAGATTTTAGGAAGCGTCCTTGTTCCGTGTGAACCGCGGCGGGTTCGGGTCGTCTTGGAAGTATCTTGGGGTCATCACTTCCGTCCACCCGGTACTCTGCGCTGTGGCTTGGGCAAATTCGGCCTTCAGGCGGTCGCGCGCGGCGCACAAGTGTCGATTTTGGTGAGCATCCGCTGCAACAGGGCCTCTGCGGAGGTCGTGCCGATCTCTGCCCGCTGGAGCAGCAACAGTTCCTTCCGCTGCCTACTGACCTGTATACGCATGAACGCGATTTCCGAACGGATGTAATCGAATCCGCGGCTCAATACGGCAAGGCGTTGCCTTTGAGTACGAGGTTCTCGAGTGATCCATTGGCCGCCGCACCGCTCATGCCATGCTTGCGATTCTGAATTTCGCGATCGTCTGGCAGGTGCTCGGATCGATGCAGGTCGCTCGATTACGTTACAGCGCGTCAGGGGTGCGCGTTGGCGAGGATTTGTCCTCATTGCGCAACTCTTGTTGGGCTAAGTGCCAAAATTCATCTTCCCGATCTTTGGGCAGTCGGCTTTTTCCCAGAGTTGGTACCCTCGCGCCTCGATCTCTTGTTTGCTCGGTTCGAGCATTACATTTCTCCAAGTTGGAGCACGGCCCCACCTTCTGGGGGCTTGGGGCATATCGGCGGGACCGTGCCAGACCAGCTTGGAGAGACTGGCCACCCGATTCAAGTCCACATGAAGCCGCTCGTTCCTAGCCGGGACTGCCCACAAGACAAAGGCCAAGCGGGCATTACAACGTAGCCGGTACTGTCCCGCTCCTCGCGAGGATTCGTAATAAAAATGGCCCCAGCGCGAGGTCTGCGCCGAGGCCATCCAAAGTATTCCCTTTTCAAATTGCCAGACGGAGTAGTGGGTACCCATCTGGCGCGCCGACAGAAGCAGGAAAAGGTGGCAACGTCTGTTCAATAGTGAACAGAACGCCGGAACTCGGTGAGCCCGCCAGCCCCGCGTCGGGCCGTTCTTGGGGTACCCGCAGTACTGAGAGGTCGAATCCATCGCTCCGGCGGATTGTGGACAACCGGGAGAAAGTGGCGATCCCGCTACCTCCTCGCAGAGTGCCGGGGTCGTTTCTTCGAAAATTGGCACAGACATTGCTGAAATTTCACGGATACAAACGCCCCCTAAATACTATCATTCTGGACGCACCATACGGCGTGGAGGCACACAGTGGCCATCTACCGATTGTTGCAGAACGTCCCGTTGGGGCCCGAGGAGATAAGGCGGCTTACGGATGCTTACGAGCGAACACTGAGCGCTCTGTCCGTAAAAGACCGCAACGATCCCTTTACCGAATTCATTGCCAAATAGATCTTCGAGATCGGTCAGATCGGACTTAGAGACCCCGAGCAAATTTCGGCTCGTGCGATTGAAGAACTTGGACTTCTGTGAGGTGTGGTATCGGCGAAGGCACTGGCGGCGGCAAGCCCGCACCACGGAATGGATAGTTTTGCAATCCGATGGCCACCGCGACCAGAGCACACCATGAGTGGCCCAGCACAACAGGAGCGCGCAACCCGAGTTGATGAAAAACTTTCACGAACAGCGCCGCTTTGGAGTTCGCAGTCCAGATGGCCGGCCGTTGGCCATCCGAAGCCAGGCCGATCAAAGCATAGATCCCGGTTGGCGCGAGCACGGTCCGCAAGTCCCGCTGATGATGAGATCCTGGATCGCCGAGCCGTTACTATGGAACAGGACCGCGCTCGGCACTTCCGGATCACAACGCTCGATGTAATGAAGCTGCGCGCCTTCGCACTCGATGAAACCGCCGATGGGGGTACTTCCGTTCGGCCTCACTAGAACAAGAAGAATGCCTACAGGATGACGAAGACAATTTCGCAGAGAGTATTTGCTGAGCCTCGCGCGTGAGTAACCAGCCGATTTGCACCAAGCGAAGAGCCAGTCACCAGCATAACTGGGAAATGGAGCCGTCTAACGGCATCGGCGGAAAAGGCTGGCGGGCTTAGGAACGGTCTCACCGACATCGCGTTCTCGCCAAGGAGCTGGGGCAAGTCATCAACCTGCAATCAGCGGAGAACAAAGATGGCAAATCCACGCCAGGAGGACAAGTCTACGCAAGGCATAGAAGACGCAGCCCGCCGCGCCGGCGAAAGAGCTGCTGAGCAGACCACCCGTATCGGACAAGCTGCAGCCGATCAGGCGGCGCGCGTCGGGCAAGCTGCGGCTGAAGCCGGAGAGCAATTGGCTCAAGCAAGTGCGAACCTGCTCAAGCAAAACGCCGAGACGTTGCAGAACACATGGCGCTTCGGCTTGGAAGCGGCGACCTCGGTCATCGGACGGTCTACCGAGCAACTTGGTCGCACGCTCGGCGTGTCAGGAGAAGGGGTACGACAGGCGACGGAGGCAACGGAACGGTCGGCACGCAACGCGCAAACGCTGCTTTACACAGGTACCGCTGCTGCCAGAGTGATGGGTGGAATGTCTCAAGAGTACTTCCAGATGGTTCGGCATCAAGTCGAGAAGAACATGGACCACTTGAAGGAGTTGTGGACCTGCCGAACTCCTCAGGACTTTGCAGCCGTACAAAGTGACATGGTGCGTGAGACCGTGGAAACCGCACTGGAGAGCAGCCGTCGGATGGCTGACATGTCGCTCAAAATGGCCGACGACGCCGGAAAGCAGATCACACAAAGTATGGAAGAGATCCGGCGCACCGCCTAGCCCGGGCGTACAGGTTCGATTTTTAAGAAGAGCGGCTGCTGTCAGCCGCTCTTGCGGTTTTGGGCGGCGAGATTTTTGATCCGAGCCAGCGCATAGACATTGACCGCATCCGGGATTCGGCGTCTCGCGGCGGACAGATAACGGCGCAGAACGACGACGACTGCGCGTTCTGAAATATCGTGGTCAACCATTTTGCGGCGGCTATCACGATTTCACAATACAAACTGGTGGCGTGCAGGTTTTCCCGCGTCTGGTCGCATCTGAATATCGGGCACGCAGAAAATCAACAGTCCTGGGCACCGATATCGCCGAACTCGACGAGCTGATGGGCGGCGGCATCGACAGCGGTTCCAGCACGCTGATTATCGGCCCCGCAGGTATCGGAAAATCGTTACTGGTCTTTCAGTTCATCGCTTCTGCGGTCAGACGCGGCGAGCACGCCGCTTTATTCGCGTTCGACGAAGAACTGGGACTGCTTTTTTCTCGTTTCAAAGCAATGGGCATTGACCTGGAAGGCATGCGGGACAATGGAGATCTATTGGTCGCTCAAGTAGACGCAGCGGAGATTTCACCCGGTGAATTAGCTCATAGGGTTCGGACAATCGTCGAAAAAGATAATATTCAGACAGTCGCCATCGACAGCCTCAACGGTTATCGAAATTCAATGCCGCAGGAAAAGTATCTGACCCTGCACATGCACGAGCTGTTGCAGTATCTGAACCGTGTGGGTGCTGCGACATTTCTCACGGTCGCCCAGCACGGAATGGTTGGGGATATGAAATCGCCGGTGGATTCACGTATCTCGCCGACACCGTCATTCTCCTTCGTTACTTCGAGGCGTTCGGAAAAGTGCGACGGGCCATTTCCATGCTCAAGAAACGCACGGGCTCGCACGAAAATACCATTCGTGAATTCTCTATCACCAGCAATGGCCTCACCGTAGGACCGGTGTTAGAGAATTTCCAGGGGGTCCTGCGCGGAGTACCGGAATACGTTGGCGAAAGTATTCCCATGAAGGCGAAGGATTCGTGAGCAGCTTTTTAGACACGAACTCCGAGCGCGCGCTCATTCTGGCGCCGCAGGGACGTGATGCGAGTGTTGCCGCTGGCATTTTGCGTGAGGGTGGTCTTATTGCAGAAATATGCTCCGATTTGCAAAAGCTGACGCAAGAGATCAACGAAGGCGCGGGCTTAGCAGTGCTGACCGATAGCGTAATTCGTAATGCAGATATCAGGGGACTTTCTGCCTGGATCAATTCGCAGCCTCCCTGGTCGGATTTTCCTTTTATTCGCCTGACCCAACGCGGTGCGGGACTAGAACACAATCCCGCTGCATCAAGGGAGATGGCAGCTCTCGGCAACTTAGTCTTTTTGGAAAGGCCATTTCATCCCACCACTTTCGTCAGCATTGTGCGGACCGCACTACGCGGGCGGCTGCGGCAGTATGAGGCACGGGCGCGCCTCGAAGCCCTGCATGCGAGCGAAGCCCAAGCACGGTCGGCGGGAGACGCGCTGCGCCGTCTAAATGAAAACCTTGAAGCGCGTGTCGAGGAACGAACCGCGGAATTGGCTGCCGCCAACCGGCAGCTTGTCGCACAAATAGAGGAGCGGCAGTGGGTTGAATCAACCTTGCAACAGCTGCAGAGGCTGGAAGCGATCGGTCAACTCACTTCAGGCATCGCTCACGACTTCAACAATCTGCTCACAGTCGTGCTCGGCAATATTGGATTTCTCGAGAAAGCAAATTCCATTAGCAATGACTCCAAGCTGCGGCAGCGGCTCTTTCACATGCGACTCGCCACCGAGCGCGGCGCAAAATTGACTTCCCAACTGCTCGCGTTCTCCCGGCGCCAACGGCTGCAGCCGAAGCCTTTCGACGTCAACAAATCGCTGGAGAATATAAAGGACCTGCTACCAAGCGCGCTGGGTGGCGGCATCACTATCAAGACGCAATTCAGGCCGGGGATCTGGCCCGCACTCGCCGACCCAACTCAAATAGAACTTATTGTTCTCAATCTCGTAATCAATGCACGCGATGCGATGGCTAATGAGGGAACGATAACCATAGAAACGTCCAACGCAAAAGTGGGGCCTCCTGAAAGACCAGAAGAACCAGCCGCGGGGGACTACGTCGTGATCGGAGTCGATGACACCGGCTCGGGCATGACTACGGAGGTCCTCGCAAAGGTCTTTGAGCCGTTTTTTACGACCAAGGAAATTGGTAAGGGGTCAGGACTGGGATTGAGCCAGGTTCTTGGATTTGCAAAGCAGTCCGGCGGCGGCATACGGATCAAAACTCGCGTCGGAGAAGGAACGTCGGTTAAGGTCTATTTGCCTTACGCCGCCGAAAAGTCTGTTTTGGAGGGCTCGGCCCTGGTTACTGACCCCACCCACATTGAACGGAGAAGCGCAGTCATCTTGCTCGTGGATGACGACAACGCGGTACGCGAAGTTACTGCCGCGATACTGGAGGAAACTGGCCATGTCGTGCTGAAGGTGGGTAGCGGAGGCGCCGCTCTCGATCTGCTCGATCAACACACCAAAGTTGACCTCGTGTTGCTGGATTTTGCGATGCCCGGCATGAGCGGAGTGGAAGTCGCTCGCCAAATTCAACAAAGGGTCCCCGGCCTCCCGATTTTGTTTGTGACTGGATATGCCGACAAAGCTGCCCTCGGAGACGTTGCGCAAGAAGGACTCATCAAAAAGCCGTTCCTTGACGACGAACTCACAACGAAGGTCAGCGCTGCGCTCATGAAAGATGCTCCGCGTTTCAGCGACAAAATCGTCGTGCCGCTTCGGCGTTGAGGCAAAAGCTCTTCGATGATGACAAGGTCTGCCGACAAGCGTTTTCTGTCCCGGAATGTCGGGATCAATTATCTCACCTTCAAGTGAGGCATGAGCTACCGCACAGCGTCCGCTCTCAAATAAATGGCCGGCTACATTGATGCCTGCGGTACGCGACTCGCGCCGCTGCCCTGTCCCTAAGCTTGTCGATATTTGCAGCAATCCATCTGCCCTATTTTCTCCAACTCGGAACTGCGATTCGATGACCTTGTAGAAGCTCAGGAACGCGTAGCCGTCGTGAACTTCGTCGAGGCGCTTTTTGTCTTGAAAGAGCGTTGGCCGCTGAGCGCGCATCGTCGCTGCAGCAGAGACGGAATGGGTCTTGGTTGTGTGCAAACCGATAAGTCGGCACGCGGCCGTGGTCGGCAGGCGGCCGATGTTCTCGCGTCGGATCGTCCAATGACGGCCAAAGTGGGTATCGCGACGCGGTATTACGCTTTTCGACGCACTTTCCGACCTTCAGGTGGCGCGGATGGCTGCAATCAGGCTCGGTTTGCCGACGATGTTCATCACCCGTGTGAGGTTATAGGCGAGAACATGCAGCGCCATCTCAGCGGCGACATTCCGTAGGCGCTTCATCAGGAAGTGGCTCGCACCCATACGGGCTTTGATCGTGCCGAAGGGATGCTCGACCGTCTCGCGCCGCGTCCGCATGGCGTCGGGATTGGAATCGAGCCGTCTCTGGACCTCCTCGACCACATGCTCATGCTCCCAGCGCGTGATGCGGCGCTCCTTGGACGGCGTACAATGGCTCTTGATCGCGCAGCTCTGGCACGCCGCTGTCGACCAGTACCGGCGCAGCGTCATTCCATGCTCGATGTTGGTGTAGTGATAGGACAGCAGCTGGCCGGATGGGCAGCGGTAGACGTCCGCATCAGGCAGGTAGGCGAAGTCCTGTTTGCCGAACCGGCCCTCAGCCTTGGCGTTCGACGTCATGGGCTTGGGCAAGGTGACTGCAACGCCAGCCTCTTCGCAGGCTAATATCTCTTCTCCGTCGAAGTAGCCACGGTCGGCGACGGCCTCGAGTTTGTCCACTTCGAGCACTTCTTTGGCTTGTTTCGACATCCGAGCAAGCTGCCCACGGTCGTTGCCGACGTTTATGACCTCGTGCGTAACAATCAGATGGTGTTCGGTGTCCACAGCGACCTGGACATTGTAGCCGACGACGCCCGATCCGCGTCCGCTGGTGGCCATCGAACGGGCATCCGGATCGGTGAGCGATATCTGTTGATCCGGCGTGTTACGCATCTGCGCATCAAGCACTTCCAGGCGGCCCATCTCCTGCTTCAGCCGAGCGATCTTTTCCTTGATCCTCGTTGTCTTGATGATGATCGCTTCCGAAGGCTCCTGCCGATCGGCGCTATCGAGTTGACGCAGATATCGACCGACGCTTTCCTCGATCTGCGCCATCCGCCTCGCCATCTTGGTATGCGTGAAGTTGCGATCGCGGTTGTTCACCGCCTTGAACTTGCTGCCGTCAATCGCGACGCTCGGGGTCTGCAACAGGCCCATTTGCCGGCATAGCGCAACGAACTTCGCGCAAACCTTCCGGATCGCCGCGCCATTGTCCTTCCGGAAATCGGCGATCGTCTTGTGATCGGGAGCCAGGCGGCCGATCAGCCACATCACCTCGACATTCCGGCACGCCTCACGTTCCAGGCGCCGACTGGATTGCACCCGATTGAGATAACCGTAGATGTAAAGCTTCAGAAGGACTGCCGGATGATAGGAGGGCCGGCCCGTCTCCTTGGCGATCACACGCTCAAACCCCAGTCCATGCAGGTCGAGCGCCTCGACGAACACATCGATCACATGGACCGCGTTGTCCTCGCTTACCCAATCCTCCAGGCATTCCGGCAAGAGCGTCAGCTGGGATCTGTCCGCGCCTTCAACGAAGCGTCCCATCCGTATCCCCCATCAGGAAACGGAGGAATCGTACCTGACTCGTGGCTTTTCACACAGCCAGGGTCAAAAGCGGCAGTCAAAGACTGCCCTCTCCTGCGTCGGCTCTGCCACCAGAATGAGAAATCGCCGCAATCAGCATGCGCCTGGCTAACGATCAAGGAAATAGAACCAAGGCCGCCGATTTCCACACTGAGCTACGCTAACGCCCTCTCGCAAAGGGATCGCGCTTTAGCTTTGCGCAGGCTTGGTTCAATGGAACCGCGACAACTAAAGCAGCAAATGCTGGACGCACATCGAGTAAGTGACAATCCTAATCATTGAGCGACATCAGTACGAGGCAATGGACGCGCTGAAGGATACGGTAGCGTCGAAACCTTTTCCTCGTTTGATGGCCGCTTGGCGCAGCACTTGGCGGATACTAGCCTGCCAATTTCTACGCTGGACTACGCCACTGCCCTCTCGTGAGTCAGCGGTGGTTTTCCTGCGCGGAGCGTTAGTTCAATAGAGATGCGGCGACCACAGGAGCAAGCGCAAGAGTAAGACGCGCCATCAACAGTGAGAGATTGTGCCGAAGATAGTCGTAACGTAACAAAGTGGGATAAGTTGTCTGCGAGAATACTATTCGTATCAACAGCTTACGCCTACAGCGCGCTCGGAGGGCGGTCGCATTTGCTGCGATTTCAATGGGATGCCGAGATGGGTAAAGAGGTTAGGCATTTCCTGCCTGTAAGTGCCTTTCAAAGCGGGCGCCCAAGTTTGGCACCAGTCGGGCATGGCTCCCCTTCCCTAGCGCCACGTGTCCTCCGGCGTGCATACGCTGAATTATCCATCGGATCGAAAGACGTATTCCGCGAGCAGCGGCATAAAACCCTGCCCTCCGAAGGCAAAGATCACACGTTCGAATCGTATCGGGTACGCCAGATTCTCTTGATTTTGGAGAGCGATGCCTGCGCCCAAACCGAAACCGCTGTTCCAGCGTCATTCGCGCGAGTAAGCAAATGAATGAAAACTGCGGCGAGCGCGGATGTGAACCGCGCTCCTGGCTGAAAGCCGATCGTCGTCAGAAACGGCAGTGTGGGGTTTGTCCTCGCAGGCCGGCGCTCACGCAGACGAGTTGACCCGCAAGCTCGGCGCTGCGCTTTGCTTTGCGCCGAGGCCGTCGTTCGGCTGGCGCCAGCCTCACAGCAGGCTCGTTCAGCAACAGGCCCGCAAAAGTCGGCACGAGTTGTGCTGAAGCCGGGGCAACTGTTAGCGGGGACCGCCACACCTCGAAACCCACTATCTTTGGCGGACTGCTTTCGTACCGTCGGGCGGCCTGAGGTCCGGAGTTTGAAGCAACTGGAGTACGAAGCCGCGTCTGGTGGTCACTCAAACTTCATGTCAAGACATTTCGAGACATTGGATCCGATTTCCGAGGAGATGGTGATGCAGCCTCGCATCTTTCGTCGCGTGGTATCGGCCACCCAGACTGAATGCCCGCCGTGGCCAAAGAAAGAGTTCATGTTTGTCGGCTCGGTCTCCGTAGCGTCGAAGTCGTAACTGGATTCGGCGGAAAAGACGCGTTGCTGCTTCGCGCAACCGCCGTCGGTCAATACAATGAGCACTTCCCTCTTGTCCCGCGTTGCGGCGAGTGACATCTGACAACGGAAGTATTCGGATGTCCTGGTGTTGAAGAGGTACGTGAAGGTTGTGCAAGTCGCGGTCCTGAGCTTCCCGCGCGAAAGGTTGCGACTGCATGAGATGTTCTGGCTGTCGCTAAGCTTGAACAGTCTTTCCGGCTGTGCCATCGCAGCCGCCGGAAGAAACAGCAAAACTCCCGTGAGAATGCTTATGGCACCCTTCATCCGGAATCTTCCTGTAGCAGCCCCTCTGATCCCCTCGCCTTCGACCTGCAAGGCCAAGCACCGGGATTTCCGGCAGCATTCCGGGCACGTGTTTCAATTGCTTTTTTCAATTGCTTTCAATTTGTCCAATTTGTCCGAACTCTGCGCGTACCTCGCTCGAGGCCTAGACGCGAGCCCCTTGAGCACATGAGCTGAACTCCGCGCCCTGGAGAGTGCTGAAAGCCCTTTCCCTATTCTATCCAAGGGCCGCCTTTCGCTTTACTCAACTTGCTTGATACTCGACAGCGGGTCCGCCTGTTCCACGCAACCATCGTCGGCGATTTGGCAATCCGTCACTTCTCCATCTAGCCACGCCTGCTCCAGCGCCAGCGCATTCCATGCCTCGGCCATTCTCCGGTAGCGTCTTCGAGCCGGGAGATCATCTGTCGTTTCTGACAACAGCTCACAATTTTCCGCATTCTTGCGGAATTGATCCGATCTATTCATCCCCATTGGATAAGAAGAAGCGACGGGGTTCGCAACCCGGAACGGTACGCTACCGCTCCCATTTTCCGAAGGCGATTTCTCCGCCTGTTGGTCGCGGGCACAATAGACATGGCCGCGGTCAATACAGCCGAGCGACCTCGGCCATCGGCGCTTTTTCATCCGGATTTGGGTTCGGGTTGGGAGGTGGCTGCTGAATCGGGCTGTCTTGGCCCGGCTTGGCAGGCTTTTGTCCTCCACCACTACTCGTGCAGTTCGACATAAGGAACCTCCGGCTCTTGATGCGTGTGCGACCGAAGCGGCATCAGACAAAGCCGCCGTGCTAGGATTTTGTGTCGGAGAAAGCCCGCATCTTCACCGCCATGCCCGCTTGGTTCGCTTGTTCTGCGGTGATGTATGGCAGGCCGTAGTAACTCATCGACGGATTCCAGTTTTCCATTTTGTCCGGATAGGGAAACGCGATCGTGCCGCCGCCGGCTTGCTTGTCTCGCGCCACCAGAACAGCCATCATTTTTCCGGTCGGGGAGAAGACCAGATCGGTCACATATCCGAATCCTTGTCCGGTCTGCAGGCGCGCATAGTCACCGATGAGCCTGTTCATCTGGAAGCCATCGCTTTCGTTCTTGCTTGCTTTCGGATCCAGGAAGAGGCCGTACTCCCGCGCTCCGGTATCCGACAGATCTGCAATCAGAGCACCGGTATGCACAGGAAGCCCTAGGCGATTCCAAGGGACGCGAAAGACGAACTCGGGGACCATGAGCGGCCCGCCGCCTTCCACGACGAGATGCTCGATCTGCCCATCCCGGGAAATGATCGCGTTGCGTACCCGGCCCAGATACTCGCCTCTCTTCGAGAACACGCTGCTCTCCAGCAAGCTCGTGCCTCTCAAGCCGTCGTATAGATCTTCGGACAGCTTACTGGCATTCGTCGTCTTCACGGCAGCCAAAGGCCCAGCCGCATCCGATGTACCCAGCAGCCATGTCATCGCCAGCGCGAACGCGATCGCGGTGCCGGCAATTAATCTTGTTCCCTTCAGCATTGATTTTCTCCAATCAAGCCCCTCAAGCAGGCTAAGCCGGTATCGAATAAATCGTTCATGAGAAATGCGGACGATTCAGTACGCCAGCGCACCGGATCGGATCGTGACACTCGCCTCCCGATCGGCCGACCTCCGCAGCCGACACCGTTGTCATGAAACGTCCAATGCACCTCAGCACCATTGGTGTTTCTGCCCTGGTCGGCTCTTCATTCAATCGAGATTCAATCGAGCGACGCCGGCTGGAGGAACTAGTCCACAACGGGCTGCATCCTTCGCGCGTTAGACCGTACGGTATCGGACCGGATTTTTCTCTGGTGTTCGCGGCCAGCCCCTCGCCAGGCGCAACCACCCGCTCGAAGTCGAGTTAATCTCACTGCTATAGCCGAGTACACGGGGACATTCCTCGGGCGGAGTCCACGTACCGGCAGCGTCGACCAAGCAGATCCTGGAATAGAACATTACGTTTGCATGTAACCGGGATCGAAATGATCGTCGCGGTTTGACGCGGAACGGCGTTGCGCTCACCAGAGCATCCTCAGCGCAAGAAAAGGATGGAGGAACGCCTGTGAAAAACTGGCTTCGCGAGAACTGGGCGATCTACCTACCGGTGGGAGGCATTTTGTTGTTCGCGGCCGGCTTAGTCATCATGATTGTTCTACAATCGCGTTATCCTGACATTGAGGTGGCGGATCAAGAGCTCGTCGGCGGCAAGGTGACCATCGATATGGCCTTTCTTAAATCAGATGGGTTTGTAGCGATTCACCCGAGCAGTCCCGATGGCCAGCTTGTGGGCTCCTCCTCAATCGGGCACGTTTCGCTCAAGTCCGGGCAGAGCTTTCTTGTCGAGATCAGGCTGAAGCAACGGGTGGAAAGCGGCACCAAGCTGTTCGCTGTGGTTCACCACGATACAGGCGCAGACCAGCGCTACGACTTCAGGCAAGGCGAAACCGAGAAAGACCCGATCGTCTTCCTCGGCGGCGAGCCGGTCGCCGTTGCTTTCCTTGTGAGCGCTGAAGAACGGGCGATCGAAGCTCGGGGCGCACTCAGAGTCTCTGACGAGCGCCCCGAGAAATGATCGGTAGCTTTGCGAGAAGTGGCTCAAGAGACATGTTCGGCAAACGAGTACAATGACCAGCATTCGCATGCATCAGTTCTTTGCATTCGCAGCTACCGCAGGGCCCGGTACTTTGGACACTGTCGCCGCACGGCCGAAGGCGTAGCCAATCTTTGTGCAGTACAGTTGCTTAGGACCTTTAAGCAGTCGCTGTCGATATTTGAGGCCGATCTGCAGCGCCCTCTGCGAAGCACGACCGCGCGCGAGCAGTTTTCTCGAGCTCGAGAAACGCTCGTGATCTGAGCCAATGTCTAATTTAGGCGCTCGCGCAATAATTCTGTCACCTGCAAACTGTGTGGAGGAGCGTAACAATGAACCCTGTTCGTGATCCTGAGTTCTGGCGCAAGCGCGCCGCACAGACCCGCGCCAAGATGGGCAGCCGCTATGATCGCGATTCGAGGGTGGACCTTCTCAGGATCGCTGAGGAGTATGATCGGATAGCGGAGAACGCCGAACGCTGGCAAAAGACGGAAGACGAAGGCAGGGAGGCTTTGCTTCCACACGGGCACGATCACAATAGCACGTAGGCCTATTAGTGGCTGTGCGCGATGACAGCATGGGAGTTTTCCAGCTTCATGGGCGCCTCCCGCCAGGCTCGCTTCTGCGACTGATCGAGCGCTGACTATGCCGCGCGCCGAGCAGATGTAACGAATTAAGCTGATGCGGGCACATATAAAACTGGTCGACGCGGCGAGGTGTCGAAAGCGCCACCGGCTTATTCGCGAAATCGACCACTGCGACGCTAGGCCCAGCCAACGGCGGTTGTCATCCGCACCTCAAAATTCATGCCGCCGTTGGCACGGAACGGTTGCCATTTGGCTGTGACTTCCCGTTCGAAAGCGGTTCGCGTTGCTTCATCGACCTTCATTACCCCGCCGATCATCGGCGTCGAATTGATGTACTGCCATAGAAAGTCCCGCGGCTCAGGTACATGGAGCCGGGCCGTGGCGGCTTCCACTTCTACTCTGCCGAAGCCTGCCTCCTCAAGCAGCTTGCGCATCTCAACCTCGTCGTGAAGCGAGAAGACGGTGCGCACGAAAGCAGCCAATTCCGGACCGATTCGCCGACTGAGCGCGTCTCCCATGATGGAAAAGAGATCAGGCTCAGGTCCCGGTAAAGTAACAAGCGCTCGTCCGCCGGGCGTCAGAACACGATGCAATTCGGTAACGGCTGCCGGCTTGTTGGCCATGAACTGCAGTCCCATTTGGCCAGCAGCATCGTTCGTGGACGCAAATTGCTCAGGAGAATCGGACATAGCCGATTGTCGTGCGCCTCACCGGGCGTGAGGCCGAGGCGCAACGCTAGACCATTGGTGTCGACAACGGCGTGAATCTTACTCGTCAGTCCGCCTCGCGACCGGCCCATATGTTGCTAGCCAGACATACGGCCGACATCGTAGAATCGACGCGAATGACCCGTTACGTACGCGGTGCGGAGGCGCTGCGGTAGGAGCTGAGGAGCGATCGGCTCGCCACCGCCGGATCGTCTGCGATGGGGATGCGCATCCACATCGCCGCGATTGCAAACCCGATGGTGAGGTGGACGACGCCCCACAGAATGGACGTGATGGCGACACCAGCCAACTCTGGGAAGAAGGCCACGGCCAGTCCGACGGCGAGCGCGACGTTCTGGAACGCGACCTCGAGAGTCACAGCGCGACGGTCGGCAGCCATCGGACCCGAAACCCGGGCTAGCCCCCAGCCCAGCACCACGGCGATGGCGAAGGTGATGAGCACCGGGAGAAGTGCAATCTGGGCGAAGCTGCCGAGGACCTTGACGTTGCCGAGGAGCAGAATCGCCACGACGACGGCGAATACGACGCCAGCGATGCGGCGCGCCGACAGCCGGATCTTGTCGGCGGTCTCCGGACGCCAGGCGCGAATAATCAGGCCAGCGGCGACTGGGACGATCAGCATGATAAGGAGCACCATGGCCGCCCGCTTGGGATCGATTTCGATCTGTTCGAGGACGGCCTTGGTCTCGGGGTTCATTGACGCCCAGAATGCGAACAATAGGGGCGTGACCAGGACGCTAAACAATGTTGAGGTCGCCGTCATGCTGACCGAGGTGGCCACGCTTCCTCGAGCGACTCCGGTAAGGTAGTTCGACAGCGCTCCGGCCGGACAACACGCGACGAGCAACAAACCGAGCGCGATGCTCGGCGTGCCGGCTATCAGTAGGCCGACGCCGAAAGCGACCCCGGGCAGGATGAGGTATTGCGCCAGGAGTCCGATGCCGGGCGCCTTGGGCTTCCTCAGAACCCTCCGGAACTGATCCCAGGTCAGGTCCAGCGCCACGGCAAAGACCAGAAAGCCGACCATGACTGCGACAGCCATCCCGATCTTTGGGCTGAAGTTGAACAAAGCCTGATCAATCGCTTCCATGGACTTCACCTCACGATACGGCGGGTGGATCTAGCGTTCAGGTTCTGTGGCCCAGGTTAGTGACTGGCCGCAATCCAATCCGCGACGCGGCGCGCATCGCGCCCGACGCCCGAGACTAGCATCGATGACACCGCGTACTGGAAGGGAAGTCCGGTGAAGTAGAGCCCTTCCATGTCGCTCGCCTTCCCGAAACGGTGGCGGGGCGTGCCGTGTTCGTCGAGCACCGGCAGATCGATCCAGTCGAAACCGGAATGGAAGCCGGTGCACCAGATCACGGCGGCGCACGCCACTTCGGTGCCGTCCTCGGATACCGGCCTGCCGTCCCGGACGCCGGTGATCTTCCCGATCCGGCGGACGCCGGCGCGCTCGAGCTGGCCGGGACGGGTCCGGACCAGCGGCATGCCGTGTCCGTGCATCTTGGACCGGAACTTCCGCCCGATCGGCGTCCGCATCGTCAGGACACGATGGAACAGTCCCCGGATGACGAGGCGCTGCAGCAACTTGCGCCCTGCGAACCCCTCGATATTGAAGGGGACATGCCCGACGTCGCGACCGGACAAATAGACCTTGCGCGTTTGTGCCAGGTCCATGGCGATCTCGGCGCCGGAATTGCCGGCGCCCACGAGGAGCACTGCGCCGTCCGGAAGCTGGGCGGGGTTGCGGTAGTCGTGCGAGTGCATTTGGACGACGTCAGTCCCGAGTTCGCGCGCGAACTCGGGCACACGCGGCTTCTGATAGCTTGCAGCCGCGACCACCACTTGGCCGGCTTCGTATGCGCCGCGGGTGGTTTCCACGCGAAAGCGGCTATCCACCTTTGAGAGCCGGCCGACGCGAGCGTTTAGGCGAACCGGCAGGTCCATGTCGGCAGCGTAGCTTTCCAGGTACGCTGCCATCTGGTCCTTGGTCGGAAACGTGTCTTTGTCGGCGGGGAAGCGGTAGCCGTCGAGCCCGTCGAACTTCGCGGGGGTGAAGAGCCGGAGCGAATCCCACCGCTGTCGCCAGACATCACCGACACGGGAGGCGGCATCCAGAATGACGTGGTCGATGCCCTTCCGCTTGAGGTGATAGCCGACCGACAGGCCGGCCTGGCCGGCACCGATCACCACGACGTCGTGGCGTTGCGCGGCGGTCCGGGCCAGGTCGCGGGTCGTCGCAGCCTCGGTAAACGCGCCGGGCTGGGTTCTCAGCAGATTGCCGGTTTCCATCAGGTCTGCCGGATGGCGGCGGGTCCGGCCGGGACCGATCGAAGACGTGGGCGTCGTAGTCATGAGCTTGCTCCAATCTTGCGTTTCTGGAGACAAGCCTAGTCACGCGCCCACCCACCCGCATCGTGAGGACGACCCACGCCGCAAATTTTCTTTGATGGGGCGTTTGACCCATTCCGTGGGCGTCAGATCGTGTTGGTCTTGAGCGCCTTGGCGACGGCAGCGGCCCGCGAGGACACGCCCAACTTGCCAAAGATGTTCTCGACATGACGGTTCACCGTTTTCGGGCTGAGGCCAAGTTTCCCGGCAATCGTGCGGTTAGATCCTCCCGCAGCCATTAGCGCCAGCACTTCCCGCTCGCGTGCGGTGAGGATGTGCGAGCCGGAGGGTTTCCTGTTCGCCCGGAGTGTCCGGGTCCGCGCCAGGTCGGGTTCGGCGCCGAGTTCGTGGAACAGCATCTCGGCCGCATCGAGCTCCATCGCGGCACTCTCGAGGTCGCCAAGCTCCGTGCAGCCGCGCGCGATGTCGACGCGCAGCCGCGCCACCAGGTAGGGCGCGCCGAATTCCGACCAATACTGCCGCGCGCGGATCAGCGCGGGAACCGCATCGGCAAAGGCGCCACGCGCTAGCGCCAGTGCCCCATAGCCCTGGTCGGCGACGCGGGTCAGGACTTCCGTGCCGAATCTTTCCGCGATCTCCCGCATCTCGCCGCACAGGCGCTCGGCAGTGTCCAGCTCATCGCGGGCGATGGAGATTTCTATGGCCGCCGGCAGCAGCGCGCTCTTCTGCGGCAGGTCGTCCGCTGTTTGCAGCGCCCGGTGGATCATGGCAACCGCCTCCTGGTGCCGGCCTTGCGCCAGCCGGAGGAGGGGCAACCCTGGCTGCGGGTCGAAGCCACCCTCGCCGGCAAGGCGATATTCGGCGTCGGCGGCGCTGTAGTCGCCGCGGAGCCGCAGGATTTCGCCGCGTCGGTAAGCAGCATTGGCCCTGGCGGTTTGCTCGGTCGTCCCCCTGAGACCGTGGCCCGCGCGTTCGGCTTCCGCGAACGCCTCGCTCCAGTTTCCCTCGAGCTGCAGGACCTCGGCCCGGTGCACCTGGCAGACACCGTTGAAGGCTTTCGCTTGGGGATTGCGCCGGCACCAGTCGTCCAGGATCGCGGTCCATTCGCGCGCGCGCGCCATCTCCAGCACGCGACAGCAGGAGGCCACGATCTCGCAGTAGACGACACCGGTAACAACTGGCGAAAGTCGGTTGCTGTTGGCCAGCAGCATTGTCTCATCGATCGGAACGTAGCCCTCGTCGATCCGCCCGAGCCGGAAGAGTATTCCGCCCTTCAGGCTGCCGGCCAGGGCTATCAGGTCCGGCTCATCCTGGGTCTGGCCTATGGCAATCGCCTTGTCGGCGATCTCGACCGCGGCTTCATATGCGCCCTTGCCGCGGTGCATGAAAACCTGCGGCAGCAATAGGTAGCCGCGCTCCACAGAGTCGGGCGCGGTTTGCTCGGCATGCTTGCCGGCGCGCTGAAGCCATCCGGATCCGAGACCGACATCTCCGATCATCATCGACCGGAGGCCCCTCCAGAATGCGGCCCGCGCCGACTTGTCGTGATCCCCCCTTTCGGCGTGATACGCGTAGACTCGGTCGAGCGCCGATAGCATCTCTCGATCGTGAGCCGACACAGCCGCCGCCCAGACGAGCGCTTCAAGGTCGTCGATCTCAAGCTCAGCCTCGGCGTCTGCACACCGAAACAGCTCCGTCGCATCGGCCCATGCGTTGCGTCGGTACGCGTCGCGCGCTGCGTGAATTGTCTTGAGCAAGTTCTGGGACACCTGATTAAGTACACATCTGAAGCGGTTAATGGCGCTGTCGCATGATCGATTATATCAAAGCCGATGTCTGACTGGAGTCCGTAAAGCACCTCCAAAACGGACGTTGACCAGCCGTTGCCCACCAATCTCGATTTATGATGGGGTGGACGCCCCGCCGACGGCATCGATGTGCCAAAGTGGAGATGTTGAGCACCACTTAAGGGAGGCGTCCGTGTCAGAGGTTATCATAATCGGTCTGGATATCGCCAAGCATGTTTTTCACGCGCACGGAGCGGATGAGCGGGGTCGAGCGATATTCAGCAAGCGGATCAGCCGAGGAAAGCTGCTGGATTTCTTCGCAGCCCAGCCGAGTTGCACGGTAGCGCTGGAGGCATGTGGCGGAGCACATCACTGGGCCCGTCAGCTCACCCAACTCGGCCATGAAGTTCGGCTGATCCCGCCCGCCTATGTAAAACCGTTCGTGAAGCGGCAAAAGAACGACGCGATCGATGCCGAGGCGATCTGCGAGGCAGCGCAGCGGCCGAGCATGCGGTTCGTGGCCGTGAAGAGCGAGCAGCAACAAGCGGCGGGTCTGGTGTTTCGGACCCGTGATCTGTTAGTGCGGCAGCGAACCCAGCTCATCAACGCGATTCGGGGACACCTCACTGAATATGGTTGGGTCGCACCCAAGGGACCATCGCATGTGGCGATGCTTGCCGACCTGATCGAGGAAGAAGAGATGGTCAGCTCGCTTCCAGAAGCGGCCCACACCATGTTCCGAGTGATGTTAGACCTGCTCGCCGGCCTCAATGGCAAGATCGCGGATCTCGACAAGGAGATCGCCCGACGTGCCCGCGAGGACGAAGTATCGCGAAGGCTGATGACCATTCCCGGCATTGGCCCAATCTCCGCTACCGCGATCACCGCTCTAGCACCGCCGGCCGAGACCTTTGCCAAGGGCCGGGACTTTGCCGCCTGGCTGGGTCTTACGCCTCTTCAAAGATCGACAGGCGGCAAGCAGAAGCTCGGTGCGACATCCAAAATGGGTGAGCGCACACTCAGGCGCCTCCTCATCATCGGCAGCAGCGCCGTCGTGCAGCAGGCAAGCAAACGGGGCGCACCAAAGGGTTCGTGGCTCGAACAGATGCTGGCTCGCAAACCACGCATGCTGGTAACCGTCGCGCTCGCCAACAAGATGGCGCGGATTGTCTGGGCACTACTTGTAAAGCAGGAAAACTACAGAGCTCCGGTCGCCGCCAAGGCGTAAGCCTAGTGGGCCTGAGGTCGTCAGAGATGTAGTCGGTCGAAGGAGGGTATGGCGCAACAGTCGGCGAGACGGGGCCGGAAGAACCAGATGTACTCATCGTGCCTGGAGCACGTATTTATGATTTGGTTCCGGTCCGCGAACTCCCATACGGGCCCGCAGCTCCATCGCTGCATCAGAGGCCGGACAGATGGCAGCATCCGACTACGCGCCAATCTTCTTCAAAAACCGCTTGCATCTCGCGGGGCGTCCACAGATGAGTACGCGCCCTTAGTACGTAGCCCCGTTCCACACAGTCACGGCCGTGATCATTGAGAAGCCGCTTGGCGCGCGACAACCAGCCGGTCCCGTGCGCCGGCTCGCCAGCGAGAGATGAAACAAGCTGAGCCAGAACGCACCGCGAGCGGCTTGGTCGAGAGCATGCCGCTCGACGCAGAGATGATACAGTCGGGTCCAAGCGGCCATTGCCTCAGCGTCACGACCCACCAGATAGGAAGCGGTCGCCAAACGCTCCAGATCTTCGGCTTCGAGCGGCGATATTCGATCCGACGCTGCCAGTTCAGCTCGCGCGCCGGTCCATTGTTGACGATCGAATGCAGCTCTGACTCGATTAATCCTGTCGGACGAAGCCATAGTTCACTCTAGCACAGTCCGGCTACCGCTGGAGCCCCCGCCCTGGGATTTCATCGGCACCAAGAGAGACGCCTAGTAGGTCTATTCAACTCTTCGTTTGAGCAGGATGATCTTGACTTATCGCGGACGTGAAGATCTTTTTTTGGGACATCCGCCGATGCTATGAGTCTCGCAGACGAGATCACCCACGTCGGCTATCATGTGCAACAGCCTGTCGTACGGTTTCGACTGGTTCTCGTATGACCCTTCCTGGCAAATCATCTCACTAATAGACATCATGCATTGTTGCGCAGTTGCGCTTCACCATTAAGAGAATACGGCTCCAGCGCCTCGCCGCTGGAGCCGTCATTGGTCCTGAAATTATTCTGCCGGCCAATTTTTTGTCGCGCCGAGAAGCCTTATTCAACGATGTGATTCTGGCTTTGTCATCCGGGACGACGCCTCCTGCGTACGCTATGGTACCAGCTTTGTGGGACCGCCGGCCCCCACCGTTAGCTGATTAGCCGCGGACATGCCGATACGCGAAACGTGACCAACGCAAGCCTCGCGCACATTCCCGCAACAGGCATGCGATTTGATCCATGTCGAACGAGCAGCTCTACTCAGGCCGTCATGAGCGCCACCGTATTCTCTTTACGAACTATCGCGATGTTCGTCTCGATCTGTTTCGAGGTGCGGCACTTTGGGCACTCTTTCTGGACCACGCTCCTCAGAATGTGACGCAATGGGTCACAATCCAAAACTACGGATCCAGCGGTGCCGCGGACCTGTTCGTTGTCATTTCCGGCCATACGACTTGCTTTGCATCATGGTATTGGGACTGAAGCGGCCAGAGTCGCTCCAGTCCGTCGCACGGGAGAGGTTTAGCTGCTGGGATACTTGAACTTTGGCGCCGCCTTCACTGATCGGCGTTTGCATCCATCGTGCCATCGGTTGTTGGAACGGTCAAATGTCAGATCGATCGACGACGGTCGAACCCGCGACGTAATGATCGCCGATGCCCAGGAACCCGCCAACCTAAAGAATGTAGCCGTCGATTCCATTCTCGTTGAAGGCGATATCCTTGATCGTTCCGATGCTCTGGTTCGCGCTATCGCGGACGTAAACGCCAATGAGTTTCGAACTGAGCTCGTCCTCCTTTGGCACGGCGGTGAACCCACGCCACGCCGCTAGGGGATCCCGTGGAGGACGTCCGCTCGCTTGCACCCGTTGTGACCATCTCGCCGGCCGACTGCGGGCCGATGAACATCGTCACAGGATGTCCTGACCTGTCACGAGCCTGAACCACGGTGGAGCCGGCTGTCACTTTCACATCGGCAAATCCCGCCTGTTCGAGACTTGTCAACACTTGCTGCCTTGAACTGGTTTGCTCGACTGCCTTCTGCGACACGTCGTTTACTCCGGCAACCGCTGCCGCCGAAACGGCTGCGAGGGAGTCGCAGCAACGAAAATGGCGCATTTGTTCATGATGATCTTCTCCAGGTCTTGGGACTGTGTGGTGCGGCGCCGCCTTCTGTTGAGCCGGAGGAACCGGCGGCGCCGCTGACGCGCTCTTGAGGGCGCGTATTACGGGCAAGGATGCCGTAGACCGTCGTAGCCGAGGTACGTTCCGGAGCGCGGATCGTAGGATTTGAAACGCTGCGAGCAGTAGGCGTCATTCTCGAGCGCCTGCGCGCGGCTATTGGCGATTGCGCCCCCAATGATGGCGCCCGCGGCCAGTCCGCCAACGGCGGGACCCCAACCATAGTGCCGGCGATAGCCGTGCCGCCAACCGTGATGACCATGGTGCCAGCGGTTACCTCGCCATCCGACATTCACGACATTTCCGGCGTCCGCATGGACTGTACCCGCTGGAATCATCGGTGCCGCCGCGGCCGATCCGGCAAATGGCGCCGAAGCGCAGATGACAACGGCCGCGATACGCAAATTGCGTTCAAAGCTCATTCAAGTCTCCCTCCTCTCTACGGTGCCCTTGTCAATCCACAGATGACGGCACAGTTGCAAAGATAGGCGGTACGATGCCGCACATATGGCCCAATAGTTCACCCGCGGTCCGGCACGGCATGGCGCACGCTGCCTTTCATTGCAGACTCTCCGCCTGAAGATAGCCGGATGCAGTAGCCGGAGGCACTACGATGGATGGTTGAAGCGCGCTGCCGCGCTGCGCTCGATAAACAATCAGAAGTCCAAGGCTTGCCGGGTGCCGGGCGGAGTGTCTGAAACCGCGCGCCGAGAGCCCTCCGCCGCGGGAAATTCGAACGGCTCCGATTTCCTGAGAGTCTCCCTCGTCACGTCAACCAATGCCCGGTCGAGCTTGCCACCCCGCCTCAAAAGCAGGATGGACCTCGAGGTCACCGCGATGTTGTGATTTCCCATGCCAAGGAATCCGCCGACGTTGATGACGAAGCCCTTCACGATCTGACTGCTCCCTAGCATAACGTCCACGATCAGGCCGATCTTTTCGTTGCGCAGGTTATACACCTCCAATCCCACAACATCAGAGATTCGAAGGTCTGTCGTACCGGGGACATAGGCTCTGAAACGCAACGTGCCTGGCGGGACGAATGAAGTCGGTCCCTCCAAGGCACTGCTTGGCGCGCCATCCGTGCCGGCCGCCGCTGCGTACCAATTCTTCATCGGAGACCTGGCATAGGAGGGAGCCGTCAAAATTGCGACCGTGACGATAATGGTGATTGCTATCATATCAATGGCTGACATCGGCTCTCTCCTGCATACGTCAACGCGAGCGTCGGCTCGACAAAAAACTTCGCGCAACGACTGCAGTTCACGGAGCTGATCGGAAGTCGGTACGGTAAGAGACCAAAGGAGCAATTCATGATCTTAGTGCTTACCTTTCGGCGATTTCCTCGACTTTCTCTTTGGCCATCGCCAACTCAATTCGCTGTCAACAGCGGTATACTCGCATCCGCAAGAACTTGACGGGAGACGCTGCTCTGAAACCATTGACGAAGTCCAGCTCCGCGTCCAGGCGGCGCACCTCGGCGGCGATCGCGTCCGCCGTCATGAAGCCATCACTTGCAACGCGATCGAGGTCTGCTTCGATCTCATGATGTCTAAAAGCCGATCAATCGAGCCTGCTCGATCAACGAGAGCAACAGTCTCGCCATCACCGATGATTCCACAATCTTCAAGTCGGCAGCGCCTGTCGTCAACCCCGAGTTGCACTCCAACGAAGCGAGAAAACTGATCGAGGCAGGACGGCGTTCCCTTGCCCCAATGGCTTGGTACAGCAGCGAACGTTGAAAATTACCGACCGCGTTCCCGCTTTTGAAACCTGGCGACAAGCGCCGCGTTGCCATTTGTCGCAGCCATAACATCACAGCCAGGATTGTCCGTCGTACGGCCTGGAGCAAGACAAGAGACATTCCAAGCGAAGGAGGACATCTCGATGCAAGACCTCGGTATCAATTGGCGTGTGGTGAAGCCCAGCCTATGGGCGGGAGCAGGTGGTATGGTCCTCGGCGCGCTTTTGCTCACATATCTGTTCGGCTTTATGAGCCCGTCGACCGCTGAAAAGCTGGCCGCCCGGAAGAGCGACGAGGCTGTAGTCGCAGCTCTGGCACCCGGCTGCGCGGAAGAGTTCCGTTCACTGCCCGATGCGGATGATCGGCTGGCCAAGTTGGTCGCAAATCGTGACAGCTATCTGGCTCGAGAAGCTTTTCCGAAGGAGCTGATTACTCTTCCTGGCAAAAGCTACGTGGATTACAGCCTGATAAGGGCGTGCACAGCTCTATTGGTCAAGCCAGAACAGACCGAATCGTAATTATAGACCCAAGGCCGCTCCGCGGGGGGGCCACGAACGCGATGGTTGTCCATCTCGCAGCTGGCGCGATTTCCGCAGCCCTGGCGGTCGCCAGGTTAATACGATTGCAACGCTTAGGCGCGTAGCGATCGTTGTTTGCGGGGCAACGAGTATCGCGTCAATGGAGACGAATCAGATGATCTTAGTCACAGGTCGTCGAGCCACCGATGCGCAACTCCATAGCGCACGATGTCGGCGCGCGTTCGAAGACCCGTCTTTTCGAGAGCCCGGGCCTTGTGAGTTTCCACCGTCTTCACACTGATATCGAGGCGGCCCGCGATCTCCTTGTTGCTCAAGCCCCGTGAAATCATCTGCAAAACTTCGGTTTCCCGCTGGCTGAGTTCAACTAGCTGAGAGCTACCCGGGGCATGATCGGCTGGAGCAGAAGGAATAACCGTTTCGGCAATCGCAGGGTCCAAGTATACGCCTCCCCCCGCGATCGCCCGGATCGCTCGCACGAGTTCGTCGGCCGCTGATCGCTTCAGCAGATATCCCTTGGCACCGGCCTTCAGCATCGGCCGGACATAGGCGCGATCCTCGTGCACCGTCAACGCGAGAATCTTGACCTCGGTAAAGTCAACGGCGATCATTTCTGCAAGCTTGAGCCCGTTGATTTCGGGCAGCGAAATATCAAGCACGGCGATATCAGGTCCGGTTTCCCGAAGGATTTTCAGGACGCCTGGGCCTGTCGTCGCTTCGCCAACAACTGTGATGTCCTCCATCCCATCGAGCAACGCTTTCATGCCGGCAAGCACCACGGGATGGTCGTCAGCAAGCACGACTCTTATTGACACCACCTTCAGAGCTCCATTGCTGCGCCCAACGGCACGGATATGAATAGCGTAGTTCCAGATTCCGGCTCCGACTCAATGACGAGAGTGCCGCCGATCAAGCTCAGCCGCTCGCGCATTCCCGAAAGCCCAAGCCTGCCAAACGTTCGCTTCTCAGACTCGATTGGCGCGGGTATTTCGGAGGGAAATCCTGCTCCATCGTCCTCGATTACGACGCGCAGTTCACTTAAACGCTGGTCGATTACCAAGCTGACACTTTGAGCCTTTGCGTGCTTCAGGACGTTCGTCAATGCCTCTTGGATCGCCCGATAGATGGCGATCTCAACGTCAGACGGAAGCGGAGTGCTGTTGCCTCGAAAATGAAGATCGGTCTGTATGTGAAACCGGCTGCTCCATTCCGAGCAGAGCGCCCTTAGAGCATCCTGTAATCCCAGATCATCAAGGGCAGTGGGGCGCAAATCCGCTGCTACCCGGTGTATATCACGGCCAATTCCGTTGGCGAGCGTCTGCAGCCAGTGGATCCGGTCTACGCGACTGTCACTCGCGTCACGATTGATGGTATGTTCAAGGTTCTTGAGCCCAAGCATCAGACCAGTAACGCTTTGCCCGATCTGGTCGTGAAGCTCGCGAGCAATCCGACGCCGTTCATTTTCCTCGGCAACGGAAAGACGCCGCAACAACTGCACGCGCTCTATCTCTGCTTGCTTCGTGGCATCGATATCCATCACCACCCCGAATACAATGTCTTGCATCAGCGGGTTCACCTGAGACGGACGACCGGTCGCCCGCCGCCAGCGAATGGCGCCATCGACGTCTCGCGTCCGGAATTCTATGGCCGTGGGTCGTTCGCGAACGCTTCCTTTGAGAGCTTCGGCCACAAATTGCCGGTCGGCAGGATGAATCCCCTCCAGAAACAAGTCAGCGGGATAGATGCGGTCCTGTTGTTCCGAAGGATACGGCGGCAGATTCAGCAATATCTGCGCGCGATGAGAGACAAGTACATTCCCATTGTTCAAGTTCCAGTTAAAAACGCCAAGATCTGCGGCTTCGACCGCAAGCATCCTCCGTTCTTCACTCAGACCCAGCGCGATGGCCGCTTTCGCTTCCTGCTCGCGGCGCCGTTGCGCGATATCGAGCCCCGTCAGCCAAACCAAAGCAATGGCGAGAGCAAGACTGACCGCGCCGCCACCGGCCATCAAGAACGCCGATCTGCGAACCGGCGCATTCAACGACTCAGTTGGTATTCCCAGATGAACGGACCAACCTCCGGTTCCTGGAAGCGACCGGTAGACCGTATCGACCTCCACGCCTTCGAGCGTGCGGCCGACATAGGCTCCCTCTGGGGCTCGTTTGATTGCCTCACGGACGGATTCGCTGGCCGGCCGCCCAAGTTCAAACTGCTCCTTGATCGTGCGCGCGACTATATTTCCCTTGGCATCGGCAACGACGCCAACCCATCCTTTCGGGGCGCCCGCGTTCCGAAGAATCTGGCTCACGGCATCAGGAACCAGCGCCACCGTCAGAACAAAATTTATACTGCCATCCCGTTCGACGGGGGCGCGCAGAGCGATCAGACGCTTCCCGGAGATAGGCCCCAGAGGCCCGATACCCCCGATTGCAGCCTTGTGCGTTTGCAGAACCTTGTTGAAGTTCTCCCTATCGGCTGTCGCGCCCAATTCGGCTCCCATTGGCCTAAGAAGATTGAGCACTTGACGACCCTCGGTATCAACGAGCTCGATCGTTTCCCACAGTGGACGAGCATCCTTGAGGCGTTTTGCCTCACGATAGAACATCTGCAAATCGGGCTGGTCCAACGCAGCCGAAGCAGCCAGCGTTTCCGCCACCTCGATCTGTGTGCCAAGTTCGGAAGTTACGCGGGTCGCAACGCGATCGAGCGTTTCAAACGCTGCAAGTCGCGCCGCGTTGCGGTCCTGCCGCGCGTTCAGGAAAGCAACCCATCCCGCAAAGACAAGCAGCGGAATAGCACCAGCCATCACGAGCAAGATCAGCGATCGGCGCGCCATCCGTGAAGTTGTTTGTGTCATGGCGAATAGTGCACCTGGCATCCCCGCGTGTTTCGAACAAGCCTCACCTCAGCTTCATCGACCATTAAAATGCAGCTTTGGCTGTCGGAAATAGCCGTCGATCCCGTCAGGGATTCCCCGACATGCCGTGGCGATGACCCGACTACCTTCCCGGACCTTTCGGGACCAGATTCAGCGTCTAAGCCCCATTACGCTCGGCCAGGAGGAGATCATGCTTTCAGAATACCAAATGATGGCGGACATATCGAATCGGCCCATGACGGGCAGGCAAGGGCTGGACGACACGGCATGGCATCCTTCGAATGGGCTCCTTGGCCAGCTTTCCAGCGATTGCCACGAAGCAGTACTTGCACGTGTGACGCGCGTTCCGATTGCAAGGCGGCAGGCCTTGCTTGAGCGAAACGTCCGGCTGCGTTTTGCCTATTTCATCGAGAGTGGCGCCGCATCTCTGTTCGCCAAAGCGGGAGCGGATCGTACCCAGGTGGAAATCAGAACGTTGGGAGCTGGCGACTTTGTAGGAATTCCCCTCGTTCTTGGAGGAGCAATATCGCCACATCGATGTACCGTTCAAGTCGCGGGCGATGCTCTTCGGATCAACGCCGACGACCTCGTGACCCTCATCGAGGCCCTCCCGGAACTACGCAAACTCCTGCTGACCTATGTTCACTCTGCTCTGATACACAGCTCCCAGTTAGTCGCGTGTAACACGAGGCATACGCTGCGTGAACGGCTCGCACGATGGCTGCTCGTGGCCAGCGACAGGCTTCAGTCAAATGATATTGCCTTGACCCACGACGTCCTCGGCCGGGCCATTGCTGTGCGACGCGCAGGAGTGACGACAGAAATGGGACGGATGGAACAGGCGGGTCTGATCCGGCGGCATCGAGGCAGGATTTCAATCATCAATCGCCCGGGCTTGGAAAACGCGTCATGTAGTTGCTACCGCGTGTTGCGCGTCTCTGCAAAAGCGTGGCAACACAGCCCGATATCATCCGGCTCACCAAACGTTGGCCGCATTGCTTGTGAGGTAACCTCAGAACCAATCACGCGGCTTGAGACACTGGAGCGTACAACCTTACAACCATAATTCTCTCCGGAGGGTAATCGACAGGAGAGGAAATCTGTCAGGAGATCCTGAACCGGAAGGAGAACCCCATGGAGAGGATCGAAGTGAATTGGCAGGCGGTGAAGGTCAGCTTGTGGGCCGGCGCATCCGGAATGGTCGTTGGCGCCTACCTATTGGTGCAGGCGTTTGGATTTCTCAGTCCATCGAAAGCCGAAAGGCTGGCGTCCGAGAAAAGCGATCGCGCGGTTGTGGCGGCGCTTGCGCCAGGCTGCGCCGAGGAATTTCGTTCCTTGCCGGACGTCAAAGAACGGTTGGCTGCACTCGTCGCTAGTAGGGGCAGCTATCGTGCCAAAGATGCCTTTCCACCGGAATTGGTGACCTGGCCTGGCAAGACATATGTCGACCATGATCTCGTCAGAGCATGCGGGAATCTGCTGTTGAAAAATCAGACGGCCGATCTGAAATAATGTTCCGCGGTGGCAGGATGATCCAAAGCTGCCAGCACGCAAGGATGTGGCCGCGGCCTAAGGGCGCGGCCGAGGACGAAGCCCTGCTGCACGATCGAGAACGGAGAATTGCCGCCGCCAACAGGCATGAACGAAGCACTGCCAAAGCCGACGCCCCAGGCTTGAGCGGTGTGCCAGTTGCCGTTGCCGTCATGTTTGCATGCGACGGCCGTCAGCCTGATCGGCCCGGAGAATGAGCTTTCGCGACTGACGCGAAGACATGGCCTGCAAGAAGTAAAGTCGGGCACTCTGCACACGAACTTAGGATTGTGCTCGGACGTCAAACCGTCGTCCTCCGTCACGAGGCGCGAAACAGTCGCACGATCCCCACAGTACATCAAATCAAGGGGGGTGGCCGAGGCCGAGGTATTCCGCAACACGAACACGAGCAGCCAACCTATCCGCACTGCGGCTCTACGAAGAAACAGTCCCTTCGGTGTAGTGTAGTCTTCATCGCCCTCGGCCGGTGATCCTTTCGAGATTTCCGGAACGGCCCCGCGGGAAACGGCGTGCATCGCATCGTACATGTAACGCTCCTGCTTCGTTGAGCGTGCGCACGATGAAGTCCGGATGTCGCAGAACTTTGCCGACCGCGGCCGGGAATTGTCGCGATCTGTCTCAGGAATGCTGCATTGCATAGTTCGCGACAGTTGCGGCCATCGGTGATGGCCACTCCTGTCATCCGCTCTTGAATGACCTTTCTCTCAATGCGGCTTCATGCATCAAGTCTGAGCAGGCATACGGGTCTGCGACAGTTTGCGACAAAGATGGCTCACCGGGACAATGTTCTGCGACAGCTTGTGCCAAAATTGTTTCAGCCAGATCGGGGAATCATACCCATGAGGACGGTTCCTGCTCGGATCGGCCGGCATCGGGATCCTGCGATCCCGATGCCGCGACGCCGTCAGTGAAGCCAGCCACAAGCATTTGATTTCGCTCGATCATACGCGGCCGATACATTCTGTTACACTTTTCCGATGGGTTGGGTGCAGGACTTCAGTATGATCCGGGACGGAGCAAACTAGATGGACTCGGCACCTCACATCGCCGTAGTGGATGATCATCGCGATATTCGCGATCTGGTCGGCAAATACTTGATGCAGCATGGCTACCGCATCAGCCTTGCGGAGAGCGCTGTTGCACTCCGCCGTTTGCTCGAACGAAGTGCTCTGGACCTCGTGGTTCTTGACGTCATGATGCCGGGCGAGGACGGATTGTCCCTGTGCCGCCATCTGCGCAGCACCACGGACCTTCCCGTCATCCTGTTGACTGCGATGGCTGAGGAGACCGATCGAATCGTTGGCCTGGAAGTAGGTGCCGATGACTACGTGAGCAAGCCATTCAATCCCCGCGAACTTCTCGCCCGCATCAAGGCGGTGCTTCGACGAGTCCAAAGCCTGCCGCCGCAAAAGGGCCGGCTTGCGACCAAGGTTGTACGTTTTGATCGATGGACCTTTGACGTCAACCGGCGCGAGTTGATGGGCGACGACGGCGTTGCTGTGCCGCTCAGCACGGCGGAGTTCCGCCTGTTGTGTGCGTTTCTTGACCATCCCGGCCTGGTACTCAGCCGCAATCAGCTTCTTGACCTGACGGTCGGCCGAGATGCCGATCCATTCGACAGGAGCATTGACAATCAAGTCAGCCGCTTGCGGAAGAAGATCGAGGCTGACCCGAAAGTACCAGCATTGATCAAGACTCACTGGGGAGGTGGATACAGCCTCGCCGCGCAGGTCGAGCAGCCATGATGAGCTTGTGGAAGCGCAGTCTTGCGGCCCGTTTCATCTGTTTTACGCTGCTGTCTTTAGCGCTGTCACAAGCAATCGTGTTCTTCATTTCGTGGGATGAGCACGGGCAGGTGATTCGGAAGACCGCCAAGGGCGAGATATTCAGCCGGTGCGCCTCGCTCGCCCGGGTCTTGGAGGCGACGCCTCCGTCGCTGCAGACCGAGATCCTCAACGCCAGTAACACCAGTACGGCGAGATATTGGATATCGACCAACGGTCTGAAGGATGCCCCCGCGTGGCGAGAGGAGGCATGGGAGCGTTTGGCGCAGCCATTGCCGCGCGTATCCTTTGCCGGCCACAGCGTTCCCGCCGAGGTGAGACCGGATTTCGCCCGAAATACTGCCGCTAGTAGCAGCGCCACCTCCTCACAGTGGATCGACCTAAGGCCGGAAGCTTGGCCGCTGTCCCGACCGGCGAAATTTCTTTATCTCGATGATGCCACCGGCATGGGATTGGCTGTTCGGTTGGCGAACGGCACATGGCTGAACACTGCATTTGCCAAGCCCGCGCAAGACGGCTTCTGGACCTCCAAGTCCACCTTGGCACTCGGTCTCTCCGCGCTGTCGTTGTCGATCATTGCCGTATTCGCCGCACGCGGCATCGCGCAACCATTGCGCCGGCTCGCCATAGCAGCCGAGGCCTTCGGCCGTGGTCAGGAGATCGTACCGCTGCCGGAAACCGGCCCCGACGATATTCGACGCACTGCCGAGGCATTCAATCGCATGCAAGCGCGCCTGCACCGTTTCGTCGACGACCGCACCAGAATGCTGGCCGCCATCGGCCATGATTTGCGCACACCTCTAACCTCGCTCCGTTTGCGTGCGGAATTCGTGCCCGACGAAGACGTCCGCGAGAAAATGCTCTCCACAATTACCGAGGTCCAGACGATGACAGAGGCGACACTCGCCTTCGCTCGCGAAGATGCAACCGCAGAAAGCACGCGGACCGTGGACCTCTCGGCACTCGTGGAAAGTCTCTGCGATGATCTCGCTGAACTCGGTTATGACATCTCCTTTTCTGAAGGGCAGAAGATCAGCTACAGCTGCCGACCAGACGCACTGCGCCGCGCGTGCCGCAACCTTGTCGAAAATGCCATCCGATATGGCGAGCGAGCGCGCGTCAGCGTGGAAAGGCAAGCGGATAGTATCGAAATCACCGTCTCGGACGACGGCCCCGGTATTCCAGACAGCGCCAAAGAGCAGGTTTTTACGCCGTTTTTCCGGATTGAGAATTCGCGGAACCGCGAGACAGGGGGCGTAGGTCTCGGTCTTTCCATTGCCCGGACCATTGCCCGCCACCACGGCGGCGATATCGTCTTAACCAATAAGCAGAAGGGGCTACAGGCGGCCATCAGCCTGCCAGCGCTGGACGGCGGGCCGCCGCCTCCCATCAGCCGCCCGGTCGCAGGAGCGAAGGACGTTACCAACGCTCTCGAATCGGAAAAGCCTTCGTCGGTGGCCCCGATCTTGCAGCGCGCGTCGAAATCATATTGATCACCCAGCAGATCGCCGATGCGCGAAAGGCCGGAGAGACGATAGCGCGCGTCAGTTGTTGTGGATGCTGGCCTTCGATTTGCGCTGCGCCGAATGGCGGAATCAAAATCAGTTTGATTGTTCAGTTCGGCGAAAGGGAGGCTGCACGGTGCACTTGAGGGGACATGGCCGGCGATTGGGCCCAAACAAGAACGCCAATTGCCTTGCATCCGCCGGCCACGCGCGGGTTACTTTGGGGCGTTGCTTACGGTAATCATTTTCAGTCGGATCTGTCTGACAAGATCTTTATCTTAAGAGCGTTTGTGTTGCTGGAGCGCTTCCGTTTCGTGGGCAAGGCGCTGCAGGCAGACGCCAAGGCAGTTTTCTTGATGAAAGCGACTTAGGCGGAGATTTCAGTTACCTATGCGCGCAAAGCAGCGCCACAGTTGAAGCTGCTGCGCCGACGTTCTGGCGGCTCGCGGGCGATTCTCTTCTTGGATCTTCAAGGCGGCTTCTGCCGACGTTGGAAGCGGTCAGATCAACGTGCTGCTGGGTACCGTCGAGCCGTAGAGGCTGGCTTGGACGATGCGCGGCTGCACCGATGCCGCGTTTGACCCAAATCAACGTCCTTTGCAGATCATGGGGCAATCTGAAAATCTCGGTATCAAAGGGAGATGCTTCATGCGAGCCCACCAGATTATGACGAAGGACGTCATTACCGTTACTCCCCATACGACCATTCTGGACGCAGCCAACATCATGCTCCGCTGCCACGTCAGCGGCTTGCCTGTCCTGGATGTGGACGGGACGCTGCTCGGCATGGTTTCCCAACGCGATTTCCTTCACCGCAGCGAGATCGACACTCCGCGCCGTCGGTCCAGTTGGCTGGATATCTTTGCCGGTCCTGGTCGCGCGGCAGAAGACTTCGTCCATGACCGTGGGCGCAAGGTTGAGGATGTCATGACACGCGATCCGATTACGGTCGGAGAAGAAACCCCGCTGGACGAGCTCGTACGGCTGATGGAAAGGCACGATATCAAGCGGCTGCCGGTGATCCGCGGCAAGGCACTCGTCGGCATCGTCACGCGATCGAATTTGCTCCAGGCGGTTGCCAGCATGGCCCGCGAGATTCCGGATCCTACCGCCGACGATGATCACATCCGCGCCCGCATCATGCGAACCGTCTCTGCAACAGACTGGAAGCCGGCCGGATTCCAGGTGACAGTACGAAACGGCGTCGTGCATCTGCATGGGCTGATCTTCGACGATCACTCCCGACGGGCGGCGATCGTTGCCGCCGAGAATACGGAGGGCGTCAAGGAGGTACATGACCATCTCAGCTTCGTCGCCACCTATTCCGGCTTCCACATGGAATCGCCCGAAGACATGAAGGTCGCCAGTTGAGCGACACAGATCAACCTTGTCGCGCCGGTACTGGGCACAATGAATGGGTCCAGTTTCCTTCGCGCCGTCGGTCTAAGGCTTCCGGCGTCGTTGTATCTATGAGGCTCCCTTCGCATTGTCTCATCGGAGATCGATCATGTTCAGAAATCTGCTGGTCCACGTTCCCAGCGAACGACCGCCAAGACCGGTTATCGAGGGTTCGGTTTCCCTCGCTCACGCCTGGGGCGCTCATCTCGACGCGTTTTCGGTCGGCTATGTGACTGCCACCAGCGTCCCGGTGGTCGCCGAAGGTGGCGCGGCCGTGGCCGCGATATTCGAAGTCGAAGGCGAACGTGCGAGGGAGCGCGCCGAGACGCAACTCGGCGTCTTTGAGGTCGAAGCCAAAAATGCTGGAATATCCTATTCCAGCCGCGCGCTCGTCGCCATGCCAGCCGACGCAGCGTCGATCGCCGGCGCAATGGCGCGGCTCTACGATCTCACGATCGTCCTGCAGCCGGAATTTGAGCGCCAGGCGTTGGACAATGCCCTTCCGCAGGACATCCTGTTTCAGGCGGGCGGCCCGGTACTGTTCATGCCCTACACTTTTCGCGGCGCCTTCGCGGCCAAGCGCGTCGGAATCTGCTGGGACGGAAGCCGGCTTGCGGCGCGCGCGTTACGCGATGCGATGCCGCTGCTTCGGCGAGCAGCCGCGCTTACCATTATCGCCGTCGAGAATGGAGAGGCGCCACCGGTCGAATGCACAAGCGAGCACCTGCTCCGACATCTGGCACGGGCGAGCCTACCGGCGAAGATCGCGTCGTTCAAGGCAGACCGTTCAGACATCCAACCCGGCCTCTTGTCGATCGCAGCGGATGAAAGCCTCGACCTGCTCGTCATGGGAGGCTATGGCCATTCGCGCTTGCAGGAAATCGTCCTTGGCGGCGTCACGCGCGAAATGCTGCGGTCAATGACCGTACCAACCCTGATGTCGCACTAACGAAATGACCTGGATTGTTCGCCTTCTTCTGATGATTGCGGCGCCGATCACGGCGCTGTTTGTGGCGCGCGACGCCTTGAACTTCGGAGTGCTCCAGACTTTCGTAGCCACGATCCTGGTTGCGGGATTTGTCGCTTTGGCCGCCTTCTGGCGCCTACGCCGGGGTGGCTGGCACCCATAGCGCAGCCATAAATGCTGCAGGCTGCTCAAGGATGCCTCGGGATGCTGTGCTGCGCATCTCGCAAAATCTCGCCAGGGATTTACCCGACCTGCCAATTATTCTCTTCCCGACTCAAACATCGCTCCAGAGCGGTGAGTAGTTGTAGCCGACCGACGATGCCGATGACTTTCCCTGCACGTACCATGAGCACCTGAGCGATCCGGTGCTCATCCATCCTGCTAACGACGTCGTCGATGGTGGCGGTCTCATCCAGGCATACGGGATTTCGGCTCATGACGGCATCGATCCGCAGGGCGTACATTCTCTCTCTAACCACTTGCCCTTTCTCTCTTCCGAACAACCATTCGAACCAGAATCCCTCAGGACAACTTACTCCCAATTCCTGACGATGTAGAAAATCACCCTCGGAGACCATTCCAACCAGTGCACCAGCGTCGTCGATCACGGGCAAGCCACGCTGATTGGTCTCCAGCAAGAGGCGCAGGGTGTCGAGCGCCGATGTGGTTGGTTTGACGGTCGCGAACGAACTTCGCATGATTTCGGTCGCCAACATGATCACCTCTCCGACGACGGCCAGCGAAGGCGCGGAGCGCCGCCATCCAAATCGGGACACCTACTTCATTCTGCGAATTGCGCGGCGCGTGATGCTTGACCTGTATCAACAAGGAGCGGCAAGCGAGCGGTTCCTGCCGAAATGATCGAGTATGAAGATGCGCCGAGTTTGATTTGACGCAAAAAGCGCGGTCGGAAAGCTGTTAATTTTCCAACTCTTCTCTAACCGACTTTTGCCCATTCCTCATCTTCCGGCGACCGGAAGGACCACCCGAACAGGCAGAGGTGGTCGTGAACCAACCTGACGCCGGAGACATTTTCGGCAGCCACGATCGCCGCCTCTCGATAGCGCTCGTCCATAATCATACCGCTGAGATGCACAATTCCGTCCCGAACCGTAACGCCGAGCCGCCATTCGTGCTTCTCGATGGATGCGATCACGCGGTCGCGGATATGGTCGTCGTCAGCGATCGGATCCGGCACGTCTCGAGAGAGACTTGCGACAGCACGAAGCAAATCCGTGCGAGTTACAATTCCGATCAGTGTCTCTCCACGTACAATCGGCAACCTCTTGACATTGTTGTGCTCCATTAGGCGCACTAGTTTCTCAAGCGGCAGATCCTCCGGTGCGGTGACAAGGTTGCTCTTCGTCATGATCTCGCCGACTTTGCGGCCGTGTTCCCGCACGAAGTCTGCGGCGGCCTTGCCAGGGCCGAAGAGATAGTCGAGCCACCCGATATGGGGGCTTTGCGTGCCGATCTCGCTGCGGCGGATAAAGTCTCCTTCCGTTACCATTCCAATGAGCCGGCCGTCCTCATCAACCACCGGAAGGCCGCTGATGCGCAGTTTCAACATCAGGTTGGCTGCGTCCCGGACGGATGTATCGGCGCTGACGGTGGTCACCTTGCGGGTCATGACGTGATGTGCACGCATTTCTCAAGCCTCCAATCCTGTCAAATGCTATTCAAGACGTGCGCTCCATACTTGACGCAGATCAAGCACCAAGCTCTTTCCCCTGTCGCGCGGCAGCGATTCGGACCTTGCTTCGCTATCCGGTTGGACTATTCAGGACCGGAACATGAGCGAGACACGCCAGGTCGTTTGCGGGATTTTGCGGGCGGATCAACCGCCTGCCGGCCGAGCGCGCGCCGCTCGGTGCGCGCTGCGGCTCCTGTCATCAGCCGATCTTTACCGGACATCCCCTCGAGGTCGACGAGAAAGGCTTCGGACGTCAGGTCGCGAACAGCGATATTCGCTCCTGGTCGACGTCTGGGCGCCCTGGTGCGGCCCGTGCCGTGCGATGGCGCCAATGTTCGAGCGCTCCGCCCAACGGCTCGAGCCGAGAGTTCGCTTGCTGAAACTCAATTCCGACGCCGCACCTGCCCTGTCTTCGCGCCTCGGAATCAGCGGCATCCCTACCCTGCTGCTGATGCGCGGCGGCCGGGAAATCGCCCGCCGGCGCGTTCGCCGGACGGGAAGCAGCGGCGTGCGGATCATGCAGCTAAGCTGCCGACTGGGTCGTCACAGCCTCGTAAATGTCCTCCTCCTGGGCTGTGTGCATGCGCACTAGCGTTTCGATTGCCTCAACCACCCGCTGGGCATCGCGGATAAGATACCGGTCAACCCGCTCCAGGGGCAGGTCCTCCGCTATCCGAGCCAGCAGCCGAGCAAGATGCAGGATCTCGCGATGTGCGCGGCTCATGGCCGAGAGGCCATGGCGTTCGCGCAGCACCTCCGCAAGCTGAGGATAGACGCTGCCCTCATCGTCGCGCTCATGCACCACCACGCTGCCTTGAACCAGGCGGTGAGCTTCTTCGATCAAGCGCGCGGCGTTCTCTGGCGGGGCGTCGTCCAGCGCATCGACGATCGTGCGCAGCCTGTCAAGATCCCTGAATAGCGCTTGGTGGTCATGATGCAGCGCCAGTCCCTGCTCTACGGTGATGTGACGACCGCCCCGGCCGCCAGCCGGGGTGAGGGCCCGCAGCGCGTTCAGGATCACGGCAACGTCAATCACCTCCTGGACGATTGCGGCGGGTACTGGGGCGAGCCAGCCAACAGTGGCCGCCATCATGGCGGCCACCGACAAGCTCATGCCGACAATGATGCTCTGGACGGCAATGCGCCGCGCCCGCTGCGCGATGATGATTGCTTCGCCGACTCGATCCAGCCGGTCGGCGAGGATCACCACGTCGGCCGCCTCGGACGAGGCGCTGGCGCCGCGCGCGCCGAGCGCGACCCCGATGTCGGCCGCGGCCAGAGCCGGAGCGTCGTTGATGCCATCTCCCACCATGATGGTCGGATGCAGTCGCTGCTCACTACGCACCGCCTCGACCTTGTCGGAAGGAACCCGGTCGGCCAGCACCGCATCGAGATCGAGCGCCGCACCGATCGTCTGAGCCGCAGCGGCGCGATCGCCTGTGACCATTACCATTCGCGCGATGCCCGCATCGCGCAGCAGCCGGATCGCCCGAGGCGTATCGGACCGCAGCTCGTCAGCCAACAGCAGCGCGCCGATCGGACGACCGTCCACAGCGACAAAGACGATCAGCGCCGAGCGCCACGATGCGCGCCGGATCGCCCGGAGCTCCCACGGCGACAGCTCGCCGTCTGAGAGGAGCATCTCCCGCGAGCCCACGGTTACCTGGCGACCGCCGATCAGGCCCCGCAAGCCAGCGCCCATGGTCTCTTTGACCTGCTCGGGCGCTTTCAGCTCGAGGCCGCGCTCGATGGCCGCGGCGACGACGGCCTTGGCAAGCACGTGGTGAGAGGCCTGCTCGAGCGACGCCCCAAGCGTCAGCACGTCCTCCGGACGCTGCCCCGGCGCGACCTCGATCGAAAGTAGTCGCGCGCCACCCACCGTCAGCGTACCGGTTTTGTCGAACAGCACAGTGTGCGCGCGGGCCAACGCCTCCAGCGCGCCTCCGCCCTTGGCCAGGATGCCGCGGCGAGCCGCTTGCGCCACGCCGGCGATAAAGGCGACGGGTGCGGCCAGAATCAGCGGACAGGGCGTCGCTGCCACCAGCACGGCGAGGCTGCGGGTAAGATCGCCCGAGACCAGCCATGCCAGGAAGGCGATGACGAGCGTCACGGGGAGAAAGATCAGCGCATAGCGGTCGGCCAACCTTACGAAGGGGGCTTTCGCGGTCTGCGCTGCCGTCACCATGCGCACGATGCCGGCGTAGGTACTCTCGCCGGCGGGTGCGGTTACGCTCAACTCGAAAGTCTCTCCCGCATTCAGCGAGCCGGAAAGGACAGCGCTGCCGCGTGCTTTCACGGCCGGAATTGGCTCACCCGTAACTGCGGACTCGTCGATGGTCGCTAGCGCCGAACGAACGACACCGTCGACCGGCACGATCTCGCCGGCCCGCACCAGGAGCTCGTCACCGACCGAGACTGCCTCAACCGGAACCTGGTCGATCCGATCGCCGGTCCTGCGATGTGCCTGGCGCGGCGCGCGATCAACCAGCGAGCGCAGGTCGTGCTCCGCCCGTGCGATTGCGAAATCCTCAAGCACATTGCCGCCGGCATACATCAGCGCGACCACAGCCCCGGCGAGCGGCTGGCCCAGCGCCAATGCTGCGCTCATCGACAAGAGCGCGATCGCATCCACTCCAAGGCGGCCGGCCAGAAAGTCCCTGACGATCGAGGCTGCAAGTCCTCCAATGACGGGTGCCGTGCCGAGCGTCCATGCGAGATTGGCCAGATCAGGCCGGCCCGCGACGCTCGCGGCGATACCCACGGTCAATCCGGCGACCGCGATCGCAACCAGCATTCGCCGCAAAGTTCGCTCGAAGGGCATCGATCGTTTCCATCGCTAAACAGTATTGCTCGCACCACTCTGCGCGCTATTGCATTTGCTGCGCGACACGCGCCGCTCCCAGCGCGATTCGATCGCTGGATGCACGATAGTCTCTTCGCCCCGTTGAAAGGCCAGCGGCGATGGCGGCGATGCGGCCTCGCCGGGACGCGCGGACGCATCCAAGCGTCAATTCAGCAGCGTTGGGGTCCTGGCTTAGAGATCGGCAGAGCTTCCTGCTATTGCGAAACGGAGCTCCTGGTCCCATGCATGAACGCTAGCATCTCTTTCAGAGTGAGCTTGCTATCCTTGCTGCTGTCCATTGCCTTGAAAATCCGTTCGTGAGCCACCTGAAACTCCGGAAGTGAGATGGTCCCATCACTATCAGCGTCCATCAGCGCGAACATCATGCGGAACATGATCGGGGACCCCATCGCGTCCGCGCCCATCATGCCGCGACCCATCATACGTCCTCCCATCATACCTCCTCCCATCATACCTCCGCCGCCCATCGTGCCTTGTCGCCCTCCCGGCTGGCCTGCAGCGGGCGTCGTTTGCGTGGGTGCCGGCACCTGGTCCGCTCCCGGATGATGGCCCTCGTGATCGGCTGGCGATTGAGCGAACGCGGGATAGCTCAGGGTGGTAAATAGCAGCGCTGCTGCAATGGTTGGGCGTCGCATGGAAGTTCTCCCGGTGTTGGTCTGAACTAGCAACGATGATGCCGAACTGGACCAAGTTCGGCTTGAGGCAAATCAACAGGCAGTTGTGGGGAGCGCCTATTGAAAACTCAACTCCGCGCGGCTCCGACGCGACCGGCCACGCGGCTCCACCTGAAACAGCAGTTGATAGATCAATTAGTCCAGTTTAAAGAAGTAGTTATGCGAAAACTCGACCCCGTGAAGCACGAAAAGAAACGTAGGACTTATGCACGCAGCGAACGGCGGTCGCGTTGCAGGACCCGAAGCAGGATGCGGGCAAGGTTACGGCCGTGCTCCAACAGCTTCTGGTTCCCCTGCTAACGGCCGGTGGTTTTCACCTACGTTGACGGATTCGAACGGTGGGTCGCGCGCCTCCGCAAGCTCTACAAGCTGCGACAAAAACTCAAAGCGCGAGTTCCTGTCGTTACGAAGGACATCCAGCAATCACGCCTGTGACCGCGCCCCGCATCGGCTGGCAACCGTCACCCGACCGGATTCGCCTCGCCGTCCGCCCAAGAGCAACAGATGACATACTTCGCGAGACGCCCGGCGCCTGTGCACCTCAGGCAAATCAAGGGAAGAATGGACATCGACATGAAAACACATCTAAGGCTCGCGACGGCAACCGTCGGAATTCTTGCCTCAATCCCCGCGTTTGCCGCAGGGGAGCGTACGACGGTTGCTCGCAGTTGTGAAACGTCGGATCAACTTCCTAGACCCGGAGCCTCACTAAAGAACTTATCGAACTTTTCCTCCGCACCTTGAAACTCTTCAGCGTCGGCAGGCGGCGCTTTCTTGTCCGAGATGTTTGGCCAAACCGCAGCAAATCTGGCATTTAGCGCCAGCCATTTTTCGAGGCCTGGTTCCGTGTCAGGCTTTATGGCGTCGGCGGGACACTCGGGTTCGCAGACACCGCAATCGATGCATTCGTCCGGGTGGATAACGAGCATGTTGTCCCCTTCGTAGAAGCAATCGACAGGACACACCTCGACACAGTCGGTGTATTTACACTTGATGCAGGCTTCGGTGACAACATAAGTCATCCGTGAATCCGAACCATTTCGCTACCGTGTTGAGCCCCTCGGGGCCATTGGCAATCGCGGTGCTAAGAGCCGGAGTTCGCTTTTCTGGCAGCGATCTGCTGCAGCGCCCAGCGTGAGTTCTTCCTGACCTCGGGATCCGGATCATTTGCAACAAGGAGGAGAAACGGCTCCGCGGCTGGATCGGCAATCTCTCCCAACGCTGCCGCTGCCTCCTTTCGCAGATTTGCTTGCTCGTGCCTGATGCAATTGCCGATCGGAAGAACCGCCCGGTCTACTTTCATCTTGCCAAGGCTTCTGATCGCCTTGAGCCGCACCTGCCAGAAATCGTCCGTCAACGCCGCGATCAGTTGATCCGCCGCAACCAAGCCATTGACATTCATGCCGAGCGTCTCCGCCGCCATCTCGCGGACCATCCAGTCATCATCAGCAAGCGTGCGCGTAATCGATTCGGCCGCAGGCTTCATCTGGGAAAACGCCAGCGCGCTGACCGCCGCTCGCCTGACGTGGGCATCGGGATCGCTCGTGGATGCTGTGAGCGCAGGTATGGATTCTTCAAGCTTCAAAAAGCCGATCACGCCGATCGCCTGTACGCGTACCGCAGCATCGCCGTCCCTGAGCGCTTCCAACGCAGGTTTGAGCGTGTCCTTGCGCCGCAATTCCTTCACCGCACGAAGCGCGCCCATGCGGACGAACGCGTGCGCGTGCTTGACCAGGGGCAGTATCGCATCGGCACATGCCGGATCCTTGAGTTCGGCCATGCTGTCGGCCGCCGCCGAAGCGACCGCCGGCTCCGGATCGACCAGTAGTTTCGCCAGCGCCGCTGCCGACTGCGGACCATCGAACTCTCCGAGCGCCATCGCCACCTGCTGACGCACCCCGGTGTCCGGGTCGGCGACCATGCCGCTCAGATGCCCCACAGCCCCGGGATCTCCGGAATGACCGAGCGCGATGATCGCAACGCGGCGCTCGCCAGGATCGGCAGCCCCGAGCCGCTCATCGGCATCCTCCAGATCGTCGTAGGATTCGAAAGGGCCCGACATGATTACCTCAAGAGGTATGGAATGTTGACGGTAACGGCACCGGTCGGGCAATCGGCTTCGCATGGCATGCAGTACCAGCACTCGTCATACGCCATGTAGGCCTTTCCGGTCATGTCGCTGATGCGAAGCACATCGAGCGGACAGACATCGACACAGACAGTGCATCCCTTATCCGCGATGCATTTGGCATCGTCGACAACGACCGGGACGGAAGTCTGATAGCTGGCGAGTGGCATTGCTAAGCTCCTGTTGCTTCGTTGCAGGCCGTCACGCGCTGGCGCGGATGCGCTGCTTGTCGTAGAGATCCCTCTCTTCGTCGGCGATCGGGACGACGTAAGGTTCCACATCCCGCTTTTCGCTGGTCATCTTGCCGTCCTTCTTGCTGAGGAGCGCGTGGCAGAACCAGTTCTCGTTGTCCTTCTCGGGGAAATCGGTGCGAAGATGATAGAGACCCCAGCGGCTTTCCTCGCGGTAAAGCGAGGCGTGGGCAGCCATGTCGGCACAATCCAGTATCGACTGGGTCTCGAGCGCGCGAAGCAGTTCGTGCGAGTTGCGCGCGATCATTTGCTGTTCCATATCCTCACGCACCTCCGCCAGCCGGCGCTGACCGAGTTCGAACTTTCGCGTGACCTTCGGCGGCTGCAGATAGTCGTTCACCAGGCGACGGGCCTTGTATTCGATCTGGTTCGGCGGGATGCCGTCGTCCCGCTTGGTCGGCGCCATCACGCGGTCGCGCTCCCTGGCCACGTCAGCGGCATCGAACGTGGCGAAGTCGTGGTTGTCCGCGAACTCCATCGCGTCGGTGCCCGCGACCGAGCCGTTGGTAAATGCGCCGAGCATGTAGTTGTGGGGTACGCTGGCCATGTCACCGGCGGCGTAAAGACCGGGCACGGTCGTGCGCGCAAAATCATCGACAAACACACCGGACGCGCTGTGTCCCGAACAGAATCCGATCTCAGAGATGTGCATCTCGATCGATTCGGTCCTGTAATCCGTGCCCCGCCCCTTCTGGAACAGGCCACGTGTCGGCCGCTCGACCTTGTGCAGCGTCGACTCGATCTCCTCGATGGTCTTCTCATGAAGGTGCGACAACTGAAGGAATACCGGCCCCTTGCCCGACAGCAATTCGTTGTAGAATTCGAGCATCATCTGGCCCGACCAGTAATCGCATTCGATGAAACGCGATCCTTCGTTGTTTGCAGTGAATGCGCCGAAGGGCCCAGCGACATAGGCACAGGCCGGCCCGTTGTAGTCCTTGATCAGCGGATTGATCTGGAAGCATTCGAGGTTCGCGAGCGCGGCGCCGGCATGATAGGCCATCGCATAGCCGTCGCCTGAATTGGCGGCGTTTTCATAGGTGCCGAACATATAGCCTGACGTGGGAAGGCCGAGGCGGCCGGCGGCGCCCATACAGAGGATGACGGCTTTGGCCTTGATCACCAGGATTTCGGCAGTGCGCGTATTGACGCTGATGGCGCCCGCAACGCGTCCGTCGTGCGACGTCAGCAGACGGGTCGCCATGTAGCGGTTCGAGATCAGAATCCGCGCCCGCCGGAGCTGACGGTAAATCGCCTTCTTGACCGTCTCGCCGTTCGGCATCGGCAGCACGTAGGTGCCGATATGGTGGACCTTCTTGACAGCGTAATCGCCGTTCTCGTTCTTCAGAAAGCGGATGCCGAAACTGTCGAGTTCCTCGATGATCTTGTAGCAGTTCTGCGCATACTTATAGACTGCCTTCTGGTCGACTATGCCATCATTCGCGATGGTTATTTCCTTGGTGTATTGCTCCGGCGTCGCATAGCCCGGGATGACGGCATTGTTCAGCCCGTCCATCCCCATCGAGATCGCGCCCGACCGCTTGACGTTCGCCTTTTCGAGCAGAACGACATTCGCCTTTGGATTCTTCAGTTTCGCCTTGAGCGCCGCCATCGGTCCGGCAGTGCCGCCGCCGATGACGAGCACATCGCAGGAAACTTCCGAAAGCCCGTCGACGATCTCATCCATTGCCATCACTTGCTCCTGGTTCGGCGTGTTCGCCGTCTTGGCGCTAGGTTCGTTCGCTTCGCCCTTTGGCGATAGCAATTAGTTGTCGCTGAAGAGAGAATCCCATTGTTTGGGCCCGCTGCCGAAATCGAGGTCAGGTGCTGAACAACAAAGAGGCAGGTGCGCCCATTATCGCTCAACGAAAGCCTTCTCGATCACGAAGTGCCCCGGCTCGCTGTGATTGCCTTCAACAAAGCCGCGCCCCGTGAACATCGCGCGGAGTTCCTCCAGCATGCCGGGACTGCCGCACAGCATGACGCGGTCGGTCTCGCGGTCCAGCACGGGTATCCCGAAGTCGTTGAAGAGCTGGCCCGATTCGATCAAATCGGAGATGCGGCCGCGGTTGCGGAACGGCTCACGGGTCACGGTCGGATAATAGATCAACTTGTCAGCGAGCAGCGGTCCGAACAACTCGTCCGCTCGAAGCTTCTCCACCAGGCGTTCACCGTAGGCCAATTCGGAAACCTGGCGGCAGCCATGGGCGAGAATGATCGTCTCATAGGACTCATAGACGTCAGGATCCTTGATGAGGCTGGCGAACGGCGCTATGCCCGTCCCGGTCGAAAGCAGCAGCAGCCGCTTCCCGGGAATAAGGTTCCCGGTGATGAGCGTACCGGTTGCCTTGCGGCCGACGAGAATAATGTCACCCTCCTTGATCTTCTGCAGGCGCGAGGTCAGCGGTCCATCATTGACCTTGATGCTAAAAAATTCGAGGGAGTCCTCATGATTGGCGCTCGCCATGCTATAGGCGCGGACAAGCGGACGCCCTTCGACCTCCAGCCCGATCATCGCGAACTGTCCATTCTGGAAGCGAAAGCCCGGATCGCGCGTGGCTGTAAAGCTGAACAGGGAATCGGTCCAGTGTTTCACTGAAAGAACCGTTTCCTTCTGATAAGCGCTCATCGTCCTTCTCTCCTTCGATCGCTCGATCGTCAAAACGCGCGTTAGCGCGACGGCGGAACGTTGGTTGGAAGGAAAACTTTCGCAACTACGGACTTCAGTTCTCGGTCGATTAGTTTCTAATTTTTTGCGAACTGCATCAGGACGACCCATATGTGACGTAGATTAACGACGACCCGATCAGGACCACGGAAAGAATTAGCAGGAGCATGATCGGCTTCAGGCCGAAGGCACGAATGCTTCTCCAGGGCAATGTCAATCCGATAGCCGCCATCGACATGACGAGACAGAAACGCGAGAGCGGCGCGGTCGCCTGAGACAGTTCGCGCGGGACAAGCCCCGAGGCATTGAGCAGCGCAGCCACGACGAATGCGACCAGGAAAGCCGGCGGCAGCGGCAATGAAGGCTTTGGAGAAGCGCCACCGCTTGACGCGAAAAAGGACACGGCGATGCAGGCTGGCGCGAGCAGCGCGACGCGCAAGAGCTTTGCTACCGTCGCCATGTCGCCGGTCTCCGGATTGACGCTGTAGCCAGCAGCAACCGCGTGTGCCACCTCCTGAATAGTTCCACCAAGAAAAATGCCGCCGGCTGCCGGGCCGAGCCCGGCCATCTGAACCAGCGGCGGATACAGGATCATTGCCGCCGACGATATGATGCTGACGGCGCCAATCGTGCAGGCCACATCTCGGTTGGCCGAATCATTGCGCATGACTACACACGCCACTGCGGCGGCGGCCGACGCACCGCAAATGGCGACGGAAGCCGCGGCGACCAGCGACAGCTCCCTCGTGATTCCGAGCATTGGACCCACGAACCACCCCACCGCCAGAATGATCGCCACATTAATCACGATTGCCGCGACGTCAGCCACGTCCAGAACCTGCAAGGTCGAGAGCGAGATCTGAAATCCAAGCAGCGCGACACCAATGCGCATCACTTGCTTCGCAGCAAACGAAATGCCCGTTTTAAGCAGCGCCGGCGGCGACCAGATCGCGGCGAGGACGAGACCGAAGATCAGGCCCCAGACAACAGCAGAACCCGCGAGCAGCGCTGTCCACGTCGCCGAGCAGGCGATCAGTGCGCAGAGGGCGATCCCCGGGAGATCCCTCCAAAGCCGGTTCGGTTCGCTCAACCCTCCGGTTTGATGCAACATGATTCCTGCCCCGCGCAATGTTCGCGAAGTCGTGTTCGCGACACCGGAGCGGGACAAGCAAGTAATTTCCAGAATCGGGATTCGGCGCACGCCGGCAATTAGTTGCTATCCGGGCGAGCTGTCGGATGGTAGCCCTTGGAAAGGAAGGACTTCCTCGATGTCGACGTTACAACCGATTGCGGCGCCGCTGGCTTGCGAAGTGAGCGCCGATCTCTCCTCGCTATCGATGATGGCAAGCGGCGGATCGCGCGTCACGCTCGCGGCGGAGAAGCTTCGGCTGTCCTGCAAATGCGCGCATTGCACCCGCGCCCGCTTTGACGAACGCTTCCCGGACCGGTTCCCCGGAATCGCCATCGTGGAAGTCGCCGACCTCGGCTACGGCTTGAACATTTCGTTCTCGGATGGGCACAACAGAGGGATTTATCCCAAGAGCTACTTGGCTAGTTTGGCCAGCCATTGATTCCATTCGGCTTTCTCGGCCGCGACTTTGATGACGAAAGATCAATCTGGCACGAAGATTGCTGCTTTTTAGATCAGTTCTAGATGATCTGGAGATCGGCAATGTTGCTGCAGGCTGGAAATATGGTGCGCGGAAGCTTGCCTTCGGCCGCGGTTATGGCGACGAAATCAACTTCCCTGCTTCTTACCGAGAACCAGCAATTGATCGGCGGTCCGCCGTCGCTGATGGAGAAGCTAACGACACGCGAGCGCGACATCGTTCTGAAGCAGGGGCGCCGAAGGGTCCTGAGTCGGGGACAGACACTTTTCAGTCAGGGCGCGAAACATGACGGCATTTTCCTGATCGAAAGCGGCCGCATCCGTGTCTTCTATTCCTCACCTCTTGGACGGGAAATCACCCTCGCCTATTGGCACGCCGGCAATTTCGTGGGCGGGCCGGAGGTCTTCGACACCGGCATTCATCAATGGTCCGGCGTCGCCTCCAGCAACTGCAGTGTCGTGCAGCTCCCCGGCAAAGAACTGCGAACGCTGGCAGCCGAAATTCCCAATCTTGCGATCGGGCTGATCGAGGGGCTCGCGTTCAAGGGCAAGTGCTATTCGGCACTGGCGCAGATGCTGGGAACGCGCTCCATCACGCAGCGGTTGGCCCACCTTCTGTTGCACCTGATGGATCTATACGGCGTCGAAGATCCCGACGGCGTCGTCATCGCCGCGGCTTTTACCCATGCCGACCTGGCGCACATGGTGGGTGCAACCCGGCAATGGGTGACGATCAGCCTCAAGCGAATGCAGCAGAAGCGGATCGTGCTGACGAAGCGGTCGCAGATCGTCGTCTGCCTGCCGAATGTTCTGGAAGAAATGCGCGGTCAGGCATCGGATTGAGTTTGGCTGCACACGCAAGCGGCTTTGCACAGCAAAACTGCCCAACGAGTATGCAACCGACCTTTAACGGCAACTAATCCACTCCGATGGCCAGTCCGCATTTGCAGGGAAGGTTGACCCAACCAATCATGGGTGCAGCGCTTCCAACCAAATGAGGATGAACATGGTCCGCCAAGTCCAATCACTCTCGATAGCGATATCCGCAGCGTCTGTGGCCTTGGTGCTCGCGCAGCCGGCCTTTGGCGAAACCATCAAGATTGGCATCGGCACCCAGGACACCACGACCAACACCGTGACGACCGGGATCGTGATCCGCCAGTTGCGCCTGCTGGAGAAGTACCTTCCGACCGACGGCAAGTATGCCAACATCAAGTTCGAGCTCGAATGGCAGAACTTCACCTCGGGTCCCCCCGTCACCAACGGCATGATGGCCAACAAGCTGCAATTCGGTGCGATGGGAGACTATCCGCTTGTCGTCAACGGGTTCACGTTTGAGAAGAATCCCGAGAGCAAGAGCCGCCTGATCGCGGTTGCAGCCTACAGCCTGTCCGGCTCGGGCAATGGCCTCGTCGTCCACAAAGACTCACCCTATTACGAGCTCGCCGATCTCAAGGGCAAGCTGGTCAGCGTCCCCTTCGGCTCGGCTGCCCATGGCATGGTTCTGAAGGCGATGCAGGACCGAGGTTATCCGGCGGATTTCTTCCAGCTCGTCAGCCAAAGCCCTGAAGTTGGTTCGACCAACCTTCAGGAGAAGAAGATCGACGGCCACGCCGACTTCGTCCCGTTCGCCGAGCTGCTGCCGTTTCGCGGATTTGCGCGCAAGATCTTCGACGGCGTGGAGACCAACCTGCCGACCTGGCACGGCGTCGTCGTCCGCACCGACTTCGCAGAAAAGTATCCCGAGGTCGTCGTCGCCTATATGAAAGCGATCATCGCCGCCAACCAATGGCTGCGCGCCGACCCGAAACTTGCAGCGGAAAAAATCGCGGAATGGACCGGCATCAGCAAGGAAGTCGTCTACATCTTTCTCGGCCCGAGCGGCAACATGACCACCGATCCCACCATCAAGCCAGCCCTGATCGACGCGGCGGAAGTCGATGTCAAGGTGCTGCAGAACCTTGGACGAATGAAGGAATTCGATCCGAAGAAATGGGTCGACGACTCTTTCATCCGCAAAGCCTATGCCGACATGAAGCTGGACTACGACGCCCAGCTCGCCAGCACCAAGAACTACGAGATTTCCGGCGACGACAAGTTCTGCAAGAAGCCGATTTCTGATCCCCGCAAGTCCGGCGAGGTGTGGGTCGATGACGCAGGCATTCTGCCGTTCAGCAGCGCTAGCTGCACGCTCGGCGCCTACGCGGATTTCAAGGCCAAGGGAAAGAAGATCAACGTCACTTATGTCTTCGACACGACGCGCGGCATCAAATTGTTCGCCGACCAGGCCTTCTATGCGGTCGCCGGCGGCGATGTTGCGCCGTTCCTGCTGAAGAAGGACGCCGAGGCTTACGCTGCCAACAACAACGGCAAGGTCCTTGGTTTCGAAGAGGCGGTGAAGTCGGCCGTTGGCGGAGGCAGGACATGAGCAGCAGTCCTGCGCATGCGCTGCATCCGACAGAACACGAAACCCCCAAGGTCGCCGCCGAGCCACCGCCGCCCGCCGCAACGCCCGTCGACGAGCCCGCAACCTTCGCCGTCATGGCGGCGCGCTGGTACCGGCTCAACAAGGGCCGTCTGCGGGCTGCGCTGATCGGGGCCGTTTCCCTGGTCGCATTTCTGATTGTCTGGCACCTGCTGACGAAATACCGCGTCGTGTTCTTCGTGCGGTTCACCAATGTGCCTTCTCCGCTTGACGTCTACGACAGCTTTACGAAAGCAATTCACGACCCCAAATTCCTGATGCATGTCCTGCTGAGTTGTCGTCGAATCATATTCGGCTTCGCCCTGGCGACACTTGTCGCGGTGCCGCTTGGTCTTGTCATGGGCCGCTTCAAGCTGATCCATGAAGTGGTGTTCCCGGTTTCCGAGGTGCTTCGCCCGATCCCTGCCATCGCCTGGGTGCCGATGGCAATCATGCTCTGGCCGACAAACGAACAGAGCATCGTCTTCATTACGTTCCTCGGCTCGTTCTTCCCGATCCTGGTCAACACCCTGCACGGCATGGCGCTGGTCGACCCGGTTCTTGTTCGCGCTGCGCGATGCCTCGGGGCCAGGGAAACTTCGATCTTTCGCGAGGTGTATTTTCCCGCTTCGCTTCCGCACATCTTCACCGGGCTCACCGTCGGGATGGGCGTTGCGTGGGTTTCGCTGATCGCGGCCGAGATGATCTCCGGCCAGTACGGGATCGGATATTTCACCTGGGAAGCCTATTCGCTGGTCCAGTATGCCGACATCGCGCTCGGCATGATCGCGATCGGCGTACTCGGCCTGACGTCCAGCCTGCTGATCCGCTCCGCCGGAAGGCTTGCGATGCCGTGGGGACGCACATGAGTGTGATCGAGGCGAAGGCCGCGGCCGGCCACATTGAGGTCAAGAACTTCGCACTGAGCTACGAGACCATCGACGGGTCCGTGGCCGCCGTCACCGATACGCAGATCCACGTTAAACCGGGCGAATTCGTCTCGATCGTCGGCCCGTCCGGTTGCGGAAAGTCCACGTTGTTGAACGCGGTCGCAGGCTTCCTGAAGCCAACCGCAGGAACGGTCACGGTCGACGGCGAAGAGGTGAAGGGCCCGAGCGCCGAGCGCGGGATGGTGTTTCAGCAATATTCGCTTTTCCCGTGGAAGACCGTCCGGGAAAACGTCGAATTCGGACTGAAGATGCGCGGCATGGACCGGTCCCGTCGCGAGAGAGCCGCGCGCACCCTGCTTGGACTCGCCGGACTCGAAGCGTTCGAAAAGCATTATCCCGACCGCCTTTCCGGCGGCATGAAGCAACGCGTCGGCATCGTGCGCGCCCTGGCGACCGGGCCGAAAGTTCTTCTGCTCGATGAGCCCTTCGGTGCCCTGGATGCGCAGACGCGGGTCATCATGCAGCAAATCCTCACCAACATGTGGCAGCGGCTGAAAATCTCGGTCCTGTTCGTGACACATGATATCGACGAGGCGATCTTCCTTTCCGACCGCGTCTACTGCATGACGGCTCGCCCCGGCTCCATCAAGGCGGAAATTCCCATTCCGCTGGAACGGCCTCGCCAGCAATCGATGATGATGTCGTCGGAATTCCTTGCGCTGCGACGCGGCCTGATGTCTTTGATTCGCGAGGAAAGCCTGAAAGCCATGGGAGGCGAAATCAGCGACCAAGGCCTGCAGGGGCTCAATATAGACTTGCATGGGCAGTCCTTGGCTGACGTGCTTTGAACAGCAATTCCTTAGAGAACCAGTCAGCAATCCAAATTTAGGCCGCTCCCTCGACGGCTTTAGATCCGGTGAGGATGCCATGATATTGGCTATTCACGCATCAAGAGAGAAGGAGTCGTCGCTATCGCTTCTCGCCAGACAGTCGGCTCTCCCTCAACCGGTTCTACCGGCATTGTCCGCCCACCCTAGGAATTGCCTATAGACGGACGAACTGTGGACCGCACCGGCTTCGCACAGAAACGACCTCTCCCAAATGCGAAATCGAACGAAAATACAGCAAAGTCAACGAAGCGAACCGCTATCCTCCCGCTGGTCGGTCTGGTTGCAGGTTCGAGTCCTGCCGGGCCTACCAAGAAATCAATGGCTTAATCGGTGTTTCTACATCGCCCCGCTGAGCTACCGCGCCAGAAACGCCAGTTCTTCGCACTCACCGCTCCAGTTCAACGGCGTCAAAACTATCGCTCCACGTTCGATCAGACTATGGTTTCTCCTTCTTGATCGTGGATTCGGCGGATTTATCGCACGAATCAGCGAACCACGCTTTGCTCCGCTTTGATCGAACGGCCACGAACGGTCGTGCGCTCTTTGCCGATACCAACGCCCGCACGGGCGATCGGTACGGTGACAACCTGTCATGCAGGTCGGTTGTTTTCATTTGTCTCAGCCATCGACCGTGCCTCGAGGTGCCCCCAGCTCAATCATAGACCGGGCGGGGCCACCTTGAGGTTGGACCTTCAAGCCTTGAAGAAGGTCGCAAGATAGAACACGGCAGCGAAAACGACAGTCATACCGATGACTGTCAAGGCGGCCTGTTTAGTTGTAACGTCGCATATCAACGCCTCCTTCAATTGGACACGCCTAGTACCGTCAAGGAGCGCTTGTTGTGGCCCGGCGTTTGAAACTCGATAGCCTGGCCAATCGACAGGCCGATCAACGCAGCTCCAACCGGCGTAAGAACCGAGACGCGCTTTAGCGTTATGTCCGCTTCGTGCGGATATACCAACACCACGTCCCGGACTTCACCGGTCTTGTCATCGCAGTACCGGACCTGCGAACCCATCCGGACCACGCCGCGCAGATCGGAACTGTCCGCCACCACGCTTGCGCGCTCCATCTCCTGTGCAAGAAAATGGGCCACGCGCGGGAAGAGCACCGCGCTCGAACTGGCCAGGACGTTCAGACGCCTGGCCTCATCCTCCATCACCGTGATGGGCGGCAGCACGATTTCAGGCTTGCTCTTGCGATTAGTCTTGCTCATTACCTGCTCTCCTTTCCTAAGCGGCTGATGGTCCTGGATCATCGTCATCAAAGAGCTTTTGGCCCTGGACCACCGGTTTGCTAAACAAAGCCCTGATAACGTCATTCGGATCACCTCGACTGACGCTTTCGATCCTGACGACGTTGGTGCGCCCAGCGGTGAAGAAGGGAATTTCGCTTCCGACCTTCAGCCCCACCAACGCTGCGCCAAACGGTGACGTCACGGGGATCTGGGTTCGCTCAGACGTGTAGTCTTCGGGGTAAACCAGTTGCCTCGTCTCGCGAGGGAAGCCCAAGTTGATCCAGAAGGTCACCCACGAACCCATGGTGACGATGTTGTCCAATCTGGCTGCGCGATCAGGGACGATTTCCGCACGGTTGATCTCACTCAACAGAAAACGTGCGTCCAAGTCGCCCTGATCTGCGCTCACCCGCGCGAGCCGTTCCAAGCGGCGATGGTCGGACGCCGGAAGAGTGATGTCCGGGATAGAGGGGTTGTTCACGACATGCCTCCATGTTTGGGCTCCCCTCGTGGGAGAGCCACACACCAAAGCTGTTTGATGAAGGAAGGGGGTATCCGGACGGCACAACTACCGTCCGGCTAAGCTCCTGCTTGGAGGCGTCCGGCGTGCAAGCAACGTCGCGCGGTGCGCGGATCGATGTCGAGGACGTGGATCATGTCGTGGCGACCATTGGACCTTCCGCCTTGCCTCGTACCGCGACCAGTCCTGCGCTTATTCTGGCTCATAGCGGTCTCCTTCGATCAGGCGGCGTTGGGCCCTGGATCATCATCAATCGGGTCATTGTCGGCGAACACGGGAGCACGGACCAGCGGCACGACATTGGACTCGGGTCCCGTGATGCTTTCGATTCTGACCACGTTCATGCAGCCTGCGACGAAGTACGGCATCTGGTCGCCGACATGGAGACCGATCAATGCAGCCCCCAATGGCGATAGAACGGATATCTGGGCAAGGTCGGACGTGCAGTCCTCTGGCCAGACCAATTGCACCGTCTTTCGCGGGATGCCCCAATTCGTCCAATACGAGATCCAGGATCCGATCGTTACGACCGATGCAAGATCGCGGGCATCGTCCGAAATAATCTCCGCCCGGTTGATCTCGACCATCAGGAACATCGCGCTCATGTCCCCTTGTTGGACGGCAATGCGCGCGAGTTGCTCAAGACGAGGATAGTCGGAGGCGGAAAGGACGATCTTGGGAAGAGGCAGCACAGCGCACTCCTTCTGCTCAAGGCTACGCGGGCTCCTTTTGGGAAGCCACAAAACCAAACTGTTGTTGAGAAGAGAGTCCGGACGGCGCAATCAGCCGTCCGGCTAAACGCGTGCTTGCAGGCGGCCAGCGTGCGGACAGAGCCGCGCTATGCGCGGATCGATATCGAAGAAAATCGTCATGCATCCAACATAGTCCCGGATCGCGTTGCCAACATTGCGACGAAAGCGCGCACTAGTTCAATTGTTCACACCAGCCGCGGTCCACTTGGCTCACGCTGTCAGCGTAGCAAGGTGATTTGACGCCAACGTGAGCCGTAATTCTGCGGGACGGGGTTATGGTGTTCAAGGCCCATCGCTCACACCCTTGCAAGCCTCCGAACAATGAGCGGCATTTGATCTTCCCCGAAAAAGGTGGACGGGTTTAAGCGGCTTTTAGCTCCATCTCGATCGGGGCGATATATCCGATGCCGGAATGGAGCCGGATTCGGTTGTAGAAGCCCTCGATGAAGGCGAAGATATCGCGCTGGGCCTCGGCGCGAGTCTTGTAGTTGCGATGATGAACGAGCTCGATCTTCACGGTATGGAAGAACCTCTCCATCGGGGCATTGTCATGGCAATCGGCCTTCTCATCGATGCGACGTTGGCGGCACCCGAGAGATCGTCGCGATAGGCGCGTGAGGCATATTGCACGCCGCGATCGGAGTGGTGGATCAGTCCGGCCTGCGGCCGTTGCTGCTGGATGGCCATCGTCAGCGCCGCGGATGCGAGTTCGACCTGCATATGATCCCGCGTGGCCCAGCCGACGATCTTTCGGCTGAAGAGATCCATGACGGCCGCCAGATACAGTCACCCCTCCGCGGTCGGGATGTAGGTGATATCGGCGAGCCAGACCCGGTTGGTGGATGCGACGGTGAAGTCGCGCGCGATCAGGTTCGGCGCGATCGGCAGGTCGTGACGGCTGTCGGTGGTGCGCGGCGGTGCCATGATGGCGCGGATACCGTGCCAAAACCCGCGCCTCGGCGCTTCAGCCGCATCTTTGGGCCACGATTAGCAACAATCATGAATTGAAATCACAGTTAAATTCGTTTGTCTGATCCTGCACTTGGTGGAATACAAGCTCTTAAGCCACTAGGCCAAACGGTACTGATACGTCCGAGGAGATTTCAATGTCACGGAACGAAGTACGATACGCCCTCACCGATCGCCGCGAGCTTGTAACCGCCGGTGCCGCTATCGCAGCCTTGGTGCCGCTCTCCGGAAGTGCGTTCGCGGCCAGCAGACATTCTCCCCCTGCCAAAGGAAAGGCTCGGACTGATAAAACGTTCGAGACCGCAGCGGTTCTGCGAGATCTTTGGATCGGACACATCTTCTGGGTAAGAGAAGTCTCGATAGCCACGATCGAAAAGCGCGACGACGCCGCAAAAATAGCAGAGCAGCAAGCCGTCACCAACGCGCGATCGATCGCCGCGACCATCGAGCCATTTTACGGAGCAGCCGCGAAGGACACCTTCTTCAAGCTCCTCGCGGGTCACTATGGTGCTGTAAAGGCTTATCTTGTGGCGACGGTCGCAAACGACGCTGCCAAGCAAGGCACGGCAACTCAGTCTCTGACATCGAACGCCGAAGAGATTGCCAGCTTCTTAAGCAAGGCAAATCCTTATTTGCCGAAGGATGCGGTGAACAACCTTCTTTTGGCCCACGGGGGTCATCACATCCAGCAGATCCAAGAATTGAAGGATCGGAAATATGAAGCCGAGGCTCACACCTGGGAAGAGATGAAGAATCATATCTACCAGGTTGCCGATGCTACCGCGGACGCTCTAGCAAAGCAGTTTGCCGATAAATTTTCCTGATCTTCGGCACAGACGATCTGTACGACGGTGGAAGTGAAATACGGTTCATCGCCGTCTCTTGTCACGGCACGAACTGAGCACCAGACTTGACTCTTCTGGTTTCATGATTAGCTGGTGGGTATGACGATGTCTAAAGCGCACCGCTTACACTCTCGCGCAGGCCTGCTGCAAGCTGGCAGGTAGCCCGGACGGCTGTCGCCGGCCGGGATAATTCCATCCGATTTTTACAATCTAACCTGCTCGATCCGCTCGGCACGCGTGCGTTGCACGCCTGCCGGCGGAACGGTCGTAGCTCGCGTGATGGAGGAGTGACGATGTCAGTATTGCTAATATCAACAACGACTGTCCTGATTTTGTGGTTGGGCCTGGTCTTGTTCTTTGACCCCGATGGATTCGGCGCTGCAAGACCTCATCGGGGCCACAGCAGACCAAGCCCAAAGCCCTGACATGATCGTTGGACCAACGCTCAACAAGCTATCAGCCGGTGGCGAACACCGGAAGGCGCGCAGCCCGCCCGGCCCGAGCAGACCGCCTCGAGGAGGATAAGGTGCATCGAGGAAGATAAGGTAATGTCTCCGGTGCAGGACTCATCCACTCGTGCCGCCGACCACCGACGCTTATCCAGCCGACGGCGGCTTTAGCGAACATGAATCAGGGAGATTGAGATGACGACTGAGAAGACCTTCACCACGGCCAAACCCGCGATCATCCTATCGGCAACGGACTATGATCGGCTTTCCACGCTTGCGCACGCCGCACGGAACAGGCTGCCTGATCTGGCGTCTGAGTTGGCCGACGAGATCGGCCGTGCGCATGTGCTGAGCCCGGACGAAATGGCAGACGATTTCGTGGGTATGAACGACGACGTCGAATTTCGCGATCATACGGCGGGACGTGTACGCCAAGTCACGCTCGTCTATCCTGACGAAGCTGACATCTCACAAGGGAAGATCTCCGTGATGACGCCGGTCGGAACAGCTTTGATTGGCCTGCAGACCGGACACTCGATCACGTGGGAAACGCCCCTCGGAGAGACGCGGCAGCTCACCGTGCTCTCGGTCCGCAAGCGCCATCGGCACTGACGCATGCCTGCCGTGCGACACCTTAAATCGTCGCACGGGAGCGGTGCATGCATAGCCTGGCCGAGTGCCATTGAGGTTGGCTTCGCGGCGCAATCCGAACGCTTTCTGATTGTCGATCAGCCTGCTGGTCTCGAGGATCGCATCAACTGTCTTGATCCTAAGGCGCAATTTTTTTCGCTTGTAGAAAGTGAATGGTAAGCGAGAATTACGTGCTGGATACGAAAGGAGTCTCGAACATGGATAACCCCGACTACCATCATCCCGTGAGGCTTCCCCCGGTCATTATCTCAGAGGCGGATCGAGAGAAGCTGTATGCTATTGCCACCTCCGCGCTGACGCATGGTCGCATGGCACCGGCTGCCTCAAACCTATTACGGGAGATCTATCGAGCGACAATAGTTCCTAATGATCATCTTCCAGCGAATGTTGTGGGTATCAACTCATATGTAGATCTGCGCGACAACGTCGCCGGCGCGAACAGGCGAATTGTCCTCGTCCTGCCAGACGAAACGTCTGCGCAACCAAACGCGGTTTCGGTATTGAGCCCCCTCGGGGCAGCCTTGATTGGACTATCGGAAGGCTCCTCGATCGAATGGTGTACCGCAAGCGGCGATCGAAGCAGTGTAACTGTCCTTCATTCCACGCCGAGCACAGCAGGGTCGCCAACGCTCGCCGATATGCAAGTAGCGCAACTCGAAAGGCCCATGTGAGGTAAATGCCGGCAACAGATGGTGTTGACCCGACCCGCGAGGCTACCCATGGAAGACCGGCTCTTGGCCGAGAGAATTGTCGATCAACTTGCCGATGCCATCATCTACGCAAACCGATCGGGCGAAATTGTCCGATGGAATCGCGCGTCGACCGGTCTGTTTGGCTCCGTCCCGGAGGAAGCACTCGGCCGAAGTCTCGACCTGATCATTCCGGAGCATCTGCGCGCTGCGCACTGGAGCGGCTTCAACGCGGCGATGAAAAAAGGCGTAATGAAGCTTCAAGGCCGTCCGACGCTGACCCGGGCGCTGCACAAGAACGGACGCAAACTCTACGTGGAGATGACCTTTGCTGTCGTCAAAGGCGACGAAGGCGAAGTGTTGGGTTCGGTCGCCATGGCACGCGACGTCACGGACCGCGTCGAGCGAGAGCGTTCGGCAGCCCGCACGACCTGACAGGAACGGTAGCCATGCGACGCGTTGCGTCTGGAATGGTCGCCGACACGTTCGGCCTCCTCACTCCTTCGCCTCAGCCGTCGAGACTTCCCGTAGCGCCGCCAACGCTGAAGCAAGCGTAGCTTCATCAACATTTGCAGAATGAACGGCGTAAATCGGAAACGAAAACTTGGGTGCTCCAGGCACGACGTGGAGTTCTCCAGATATCAGGTACGGTTTCACGGCGTGCATTCTGAAATACCCGGCTCCTCCTTCCAAAAGGACGTAATTGAGACCCAACGGGCCAAGATTTGTCACGAGAGTAGGCGTCGTTTCGGGAAAAGCTACGTCGTGATGAAGAGAAAATTCCTGACCCCATTCAACAAGAACATATCGCGAAGCATCCAACGAATCTGCCTTTGGATCCGTCGTCACCAGGACAAGCTCCTCTTCCGTTACCAGATCGATCTTAAGTCCTGGTCGATGTTGAGGCGCGTACATTATCGCGATGTCGACAATCCCGGCTGCTACTTGCGTGATGAGATCCTGTGGGACGTCAACATGGACGCGAAGAGCAATGTCCGAATGTGAACGTCGCATCCGTCGAACCCAATTGAGCAAGAGAGGCTGCCACAGGCTGACCTCGCTACCCACCGTAAGGACTGCGCGATGTCCGGCCGGCACGGCTACTTGCTGGCGCGCGCGCTGCCAGAGCTGCACAAAGCTTGGTGCGAAGCGAAGGAATTGCTCTCCGGCTGGAGTCAGAGACGCTCCGGCTTTGTTTCGGACAAAAAGCGGACGCCCGAGCTGTTGCTCAAGCAAGCGTACCCGGGCGCTGACGGTTGTTTGACCGACATGCAGTCGGTCGGCAGCCTTGATGAAGCTTCCCGTCGAGACGATCTCCAGAAACGTCCGGGCTAGTTCGATGTCCATGACCTATCTAACATGAAAAATGCACTCAAGTATCAATTAAATTCGTTTGTATGCTGCATTCTTGGGTGAGAAAAACAGACTGTCGGAAACCGTTGTTGAGCGAGCGTGCCACGGAGGAACGGATGCTTTCCCTGATGGTTCAATTCACCTGTAGGGATCGATAGGAAAAGGCGCCATGCGAAGCCTTAGCCTCGGTCAGATCGCTCTTATCGTCGTTTTGATCGCCTTGCTCATGCTTACGGGCTTTTGGGCTACGTCGGTATGGAACGCCGCTGGCGACACCGTGATGGATAAGCACGGCTGGATCGCCCTTGGTCTAGGAACCTTTTTTTCCCTTCTCATCGGATGCGGGCTGATGGCCTTAATGTTCTTCAGCAGCCGCAGCGGTCACGACGACGCAGCCGATCCGTTCAGGACAAGGCGGGAGCCGCCCTCCCAGTAACTCTCAGTTCGGTTTGCTCAACCGGGCATCCCATCACCCATCCTAACGTCCAGGACACCAGTCAATGGGCGCTGATCGCCAGCAAGAGTGAAAGGTATTGTTTGGGTCATCACTACGAACACGGGGCCCATATCCCAACATCGATCTCTAAGATCCCTCTCGATCCAATGCGCTACGTCGTTCGGGCGCCTCACGTCGCAGTACGTCACCGTCGCACTACCAAGCGCTGAGCGACCAGGTCTTCCCGCATGAGGTCCATCATCCTTTCCTCCGCTCCCTCAGTTGCTGAATTGGCGTGACGTTACTCGCCCTTCGCTCGGACTTTACGGCAACGAGCAGGCTGCATGGAGGTTGATGCAAGATTGATTCGCCTACCGAGCCGTTCAACCAGCGCGCAAGCGTCCCTTGATCCCGGTGTCCGACGACGATCAGATCCGCGCCTATCTCTCTTGCGGATAGAATTATCTGTTCCGTTGGTTTGCCGTATTTGAGTTCGCTGGTTGCGGTGCATCCAGCGCGTCGCAAACGCCTCACTCCCTCGTCAAGTACGGCCTGGACTACAAAACGCTGATTGTCGGGGATGAAAGACATTGCGTCAACGATAAGCATGCTTTCGGACGGGTCGATGATCGCAAGAAGATGAACTGTCGCACCACATGCCAATGCCAATTTTTCAGCTTGAGCCAGTGCTTCGCGGCCATCGGGTGAACCGTCGAAAGCGAGGAGAATTTTCTGACACATTTGAGTTTTCCTCGCTCTTACGTTTGAAGCAGATTGTTGCGCCCGGTGTCGTAGCATCGATGGCCACCGGGATAGTGCTGCTAGCGATAGCCGCCTTGCTTCGACAGACCCGTGCCGCGCGCTGCAAATTTCAAGAACGCCCTGCCTGGCTTAGCGTCCTGATCAGACCCGACCTTCGAAACGATCTCTTTGCCATCCGGGCATCCAGTACCTGCATCTCGGCGCCGTGAACCGATCCGGCGGCTAGCGTCATCACCGTATGCGCGCGAGTAACTTTGACAAACGAAAAGTTTCGCGACTTGATATCGATTCTATTGGTACGAGGATTACTTGGCACAGAGTTGGCAAAGGACCTCTGACATTCTTAAAGCGCTTCCAACTCGATCGAAAGAGCGCGCCGATTCCGACCAGTTGCAACGTGTAGCAACTCGGAGCGCCCGACCGCTCGATAGAACCTGCGTATTCGCAAATCTCAAAGCAAGCTAGGCTGGCCGACATGATCGAGATGCCGTCCTGAACATCTTCGATTCAAAGCCAAATGCGAAACTTATGTACCTCCTGCTGCTACACCGTAAACAGGTCGAACAGCTTGAGACGTTTCTCACCTAGTTCGCCTCGCCTCCTATCTTCATGATTTCCGTCTGAATTTGGTGCGGAACGGTCAGTTATGGAACGGCGCTTGAAATTCAACGTTAAATCCAATTACCGACACCTACCAAGGCACGTCATACGGTGGCACTAGATGTCTGAAAATGGATGGAGAGATTCCAATGACCGCAAAGGAAACTTCCTCAGAGCGGGAAAAGAGAGAACTGGACCGTCAATTGGATGAGGAACTGGAGGCCACATTCCCAGCAAGCGATCCGCCAAAGATAACTCGCTATTCAGCAAAGTCCCTCGGCGTTGCGGATCGAACACGGAAGAACGCCGCTCCACCGAAGGTCCGAGCGAAACGCCTATCAATTTATTGAATATGAACTGTCACTATTTATCGCTTGTCAGATGTTGCCGAGAACTCCCAAGATGCTGGACGAACCGATAGGTAACGGTAACCAGACATCTCCTTCGAGAGTTGGAGGGCAACATGACCGAATTTTCTGGTCTCGAATCCCAATATGACGCTTTCCTATTCGCTTCGCTCTCCGAGACAGATGAGGTGACATTGAGCGTCTTGTCCCTGCTCGCACGTCAGGACGTTGATCCATGGCAGGAGGCGGCTCGCCTGACACGGCTTCCCAAGGATCAGGCGATAAACAACCTTGCTGCGAAGATATGGAAATCGAACAGCGAGCGATGGTCGCCATCTGAAGCAAGCATCGTGGCGGCTCGTTTGATCGAGCTTCTGCCTTCGCATAGTCACGTCCACTCCAGCCCACTCTGGGCGGGCGACAACACCGGCAGGTTGACGTTCTGGATGGTCACCTGGATGCTATTTATGTCAGTCGCTATATCGGGACACAACATTCAGAAATCGACCAGCGACTCCCGCGCTCTTGCTTCCAGCGTTAGCGCGGCTGCACAGGAACACGCGGTGACAGGATCGTCCCGATAGATTGGAACGAACTAAGATATCGGCGATACTGGAGAAGTATCGATGAGTAAGAGGGTTACTGCCCAGAACATCAAGCTAAAGCGGGCATACGATCCCGCTGGCTCAAGCGACGGCATTCGAATACTGGTCGACCGGCTGTGGCCGCGCGGGGTCAGGAAAGCAGATGCTGCGATCGGTCTGTGGGCCAAGGATCTTGCACCCAGCGCCGCGCTACGAAAGTGGTTCGGACATGATCCAGCTCGTTGGCACGAGTTTCGACGCCGCTACTCGGAAGAGATACGTCAGCATCAAGACCGGCTCGACGAACTTCGTACCCTCGCTGAAGGAGGACGAATTACACTCGTTTTTGCAGCGCACGATGAGGCTCACAACGATGCGGTCGTTCTGAGGGAAATCCTGCTTGGCCGGAGCATCCCACGACACCCTGATTCTCGCTCGCCTTTCGCCCTCGCACCGTAGTTGATCGTGGTCCGGAGAAGCCACAAGCCACACTTCAACCCTGCAAATCCTCCTTCTCTAAGGTGTGTTCGTGGACCATTGTGCCGTTTGGAAACAGGCCGGCTGAGATCGTCATCCCGGCGAGATCAAGCCCGTTCGCTCGATCAGCCGTCTCGTGAACTAGTGACCGGACAAAGATCGTTGTGAAAGGCGAGCGAAATCACACTGAGAAGCGGCCGTCCATTGTCTTGACGGCATCGGACCGTAAACGGTTATTTGCGCTGCGCCATCGACAGTCCACATGGTGACTGCCTGTTTTCTTCGCGAGGAAATTGAGCGCGCGGATGTTGCGCCAGACGATATTGCACCGAATTTGGTTGTAAGACTCGGCTGTGACGTGAAATTCGTCGATCACGCAGATGCACGAATTCAACAAGCTCAACTTGTCTTTCCAGACGAGGTTCTGCGCCGCCGCTGCATTTCAGTGCTAAGTCCAATAGGAAGTGCGCTGATCGGTCTTGGACCGGGGCAGTCGATCCGTTGGACCGAGCAAGGAAGAAAGCGTAGGCTCGCGGTTCTTGAAGTGCAAGTTCGGCAAAGGAGTGGCCATGAAAGAAGTACTGTAGTCGGACGGAAGATTTGAAACATGGCACATCGATTTTTACAATCGGACCGGCCTCCGTCGGTGAGTTCGTGGATTTGCTGAAGCCCCACGAGGTTGAGCTTGTCGTCGACTTCGAACCATTCCGCGCTCACTGACCACCCGCCTTGCAGCGCGGTTCGCGAACGCTCTGTCCGAGTTACAAATTGGTTATGAACATATCACGAGCTGGGAGGACTCCGCGGCAAGAAGCGAGACGTGCCCGCGGACGTGAATGCATTTGGGAAAATAGGAACCCTCCTTTCTCCAGCACAAATGATTGCAGCAAGGCTGCTAATCGAATTTGTCAGACCAAAAAGCAAACCGCTCTCTCTGCCATCGGATGTTCCGCGGGCATTTCCAGCCGGCGCGGCTCAGAGGCGTCTCCCTCTGAATGGAGCCAGGCGCCGCCGTTCGCCTCCATCAGGGCTATGGCTTCGGCCGGCAATTCCCGCAGCTTCCGCGAAATCCTCGCGGCTAACTCCCATTAAAGCGCGCGGCCGCAATCAAGCAACTCTCATTCTGATCCGGGATCCCTAGTTCAGGTCTCGCGACTAAGGGAACGATGCGTTGTTATGTCTCTCGGAACAAGTCGAGAATTGAGTAGTCGGCAACACGCTCAATCTTCACCGCTTGCTTCGCGCCCCTTATCCTGTCCTGCAGCTCAAGGCTCTTTGTCGAAATGCTTGCGAGGACGGGCAATCGGGAGTCGCCACCCATGGCGGATCGCCATCAAGCGAAGTCCAAAACAGAGTGCAGCTCCGGCAATCGTCGTCACGGTTGGAGGGCTATGCAGGAGGCTGCCTACAACCACCACCGCCGCACCGGCTAAAGCCGCAACGGCGTAAAGATCGGCACGCAGCACAGTGGGGATCTCGGCGACGAGGACATCGCGCACCATACTTCCGCCTATTCCCGTCACCATGCCCAGCAACGCCGCCATGACCGGATTCAGGCCGACGGCCAGCGCCTTTTGTGTGCCGGACACGGCGAAGAGCGCCAGTCCTGCAGCGTCGAACAGGAGGACGGAGTTGCGCCACCGATCTACGCCTGGAAACCAGCAGAAGGTGAGCACGCCCGCCAGAAGCGAAACGGCCAAATATCGCCAGTCGTTGATCGCTGCGGGCGGAACCGCGCCAATCATCAGATCGCGGGTGATACCTCCGAAGTTTCCTGCCACGAACGACAGCACCAGAACGCCGAAGACGTCGAGCCGGCGCTTGACCGCAGCGCTCGCTCCGCTAAGTGCGAAGACAAAGGTCCCGATGAGATCGAGCACCAACAGAAGCGTGTTCATTGCGGTCGCCGGCCCCACGTGAAGTGAAATCGTACTCTACAAATCCGCGCCTCGCAGCTTTGGTAGCGGGAAGCACTTCGAACGCCCTACCCGAACATTTGGGTTATGGCTCTGTCGCAGACGGCGACCCGTGGCGAAGACCGAGCCGACCCCTCCCTAACAATCTGAGACGCGAACCGCCGCGTTGCAGGTTCAACTCCTGCCGGCTCCGCAATAAAGTTGCGGCGGCTGGCTCAGTGCTGCTCGCCTGAAAAGCGATTTTAGCTCGAAACTGATCCAGATTGTCCGAATTGCACGCCTCAATATCCCAATCTACGACGAGCACGTACTCGACCTGTAACAGTTGATCCACGCGCATATCTCATGGCGTTAGGTGCCGAAACAAAGGACAAAGCGCACCTAAGTTCGATGAGAGCAGGAGAAACCCGTTCAGAATGGAGCTCCTGACAGAGCGCCGATTGCTGAGTAATTTCAATTGGCTGGGGCGGGAGGGTACTCAGCCAGAATTCGATCGAGCGCAAACCTCTGAAAAACCAAGCAATTCGGGCAACACCGAGAGAACGTGTAGCACCACAGTGCAGCATCCCGCAAGGATGCTCGGCGAGCTCATTCTTGGCGCACAACACGTGCCAGTAGCAACAGCGCACATCGGCGATCACGCTTCTGAGGATGCAGCCGACCAGCGACATGCTTCACGATGTGGGACACTGCCATTTCAGTCATACGACTAGGTCAGCGAACGGCGCACCGGGAAGGCTCCGAACGGCAAGCGCGGGATCAGCGTCGCGCCGGACGTCGGCGACGCGACTTCCTCGTCGGTCTTACCGTGAGCCTCGCTGACCAGCTCGGCGATGGCCTCCACACCGCCGGAAACACCCCGCTGAGCGCCGTCGAGGCGCGCCTGAAGGTCCTGACCCTTACCGCCCTCCTCGGGCGTCTGGACGCGGTCACCGAAGGTGTTACGCAGCTCGGCGAGCTGGGCGCTCGAGACGAGGCCGGTCCATCCCCCGCTCCGTCCGTTCCAGCGCAGCCTCGCGGCATCCAACGCCTTGCGGTTGGCCACCGACGCATTGCGGCTGAGCCGCACGAACGTCTGGATGGTGCCCGGCCCGATCGACGACACAGCCGAAGCGCTGTCATTTACGCCGGTTTCGGACATCTTCGAGATCAGGGCCAAGAAGTCGCCGATCGCCACGGAACCGAAGTCCAACCGCTCGACGGCATTGCCGACCAGCGTCATGACGTTCGCCTTGTTCGCCAGCGTCAATTCCTCGATCTCTTCGCTAATGCGCACCTGCTCATTGCGAAGCGCAGCGATCCGGGCCTGGTTCTGTTCGATGTCTCGTACGAGCGTGCCGCGGCGACGTTTCATGTCAGAATGCCTCCATTCCCGATCACGAAACCATGCCGGAGTGAAAGCGACAAGCCGACCCCGCTAACCTTGCGACCCGGAGCCCTGTCCAAACCCTGCAGTGCTCAATATCCAAAATGAGGACAAAATTATTCTATGCCTATCCCCTTCGGCCGAGCAACCGTCGTCAGAATCACCGGGAAATCCGATCTCAGCCGGACCATCGCATATATTGCGAGGGCTGCAATCCGGGCTGTAAAGCGCCGGAAAATCTATAACTACACGCACCTGAAGGGCGACCTGGTCCATCACGAAGTCCTGCTCCCGCCCGGCGCCCCCGACGACCTCAGGTCCTGCAACGTTTTCGCGAACTCGCTTGACTTCGCGGAGCTGCGCAAGATGCGGACGCCGCCGACGCAGCGTGAGCGCCAAGTGCAGGTTGCCGTCACCGTTGTCATCGCCCTTCCTCCCGCTTCGGAAGTCGCATTGCATGAGGCAGCCGAGATCTTGCGGAGGATCGTCATCACAGCGCGAGGTCCGCAGGATCTACCGATCCACCTGGCGATCCACCGCAAGATCATCAATCTGCATGGGCACGCGACTTATGCGCTCCGACCGATCCACCCGGATGGGTCTTGGGGACTCAAGGTCCGAGATAAATTTATCCATCTCCGCAAAAGCCAATATCAGCCGAACAAGGCCCATGTCGCGGAAGACTTCAGCTGGCACGAGCTTTCGCGTGACATCCACCAAGCGTATTTTGTGGAACGGGGTATCGATCTTGTAGTAGATCCCGCCGCGCCTTGCCCGGGCACGCATATCCGGCCCTTCGAGTACGCCAACGGTGAATTCCACAACGAAGTCAGCCAGCAGCAGATCGAGCAGCAGCGTCAGGAACTGCATGCCGCAAATCTCGCAATCATTCACGGCAGCCCGACCAAGCTCGTAGAGACGCTCCTGAAGGGCCGGGCAAGCGTTCAGATCGGCGAACTCCGCCGTCTCTGCGCGCGATTCATTGACAATGAAGCCCAGCAGGAAGCTGAGGTGGATCGCATCCTCAGCGATCAGAACATCGTCTCTTTGGCTGAAAGCGCTGATGGGCAGGAGGCCGGCCATGCGACGACCCGGCGGACCATGCGGCTGCTAACCCGAGCCATCGGTCTGGTGGAGAACGCGACGACCGAAGTCCGAGCAATCACCGGTCCCGATCACGAGGCTGTATTGGCACAAATCGTCGAATGGGCCGAGATCGAGCAGGACATGTTCAAGCCCCCCTTGATCATCGGCCTCGCACTATCCGACTGCGACAGCAGCAAAGAGGCGCTTGCCGCTCTTGAGCCCCTGACGGGCACCATCGATATGGCTGTCACCGCACGAGCCGGCGAGCGGAAATAGCTTAGCAGCCGTTTCCAAATAAAAAGCGCCCGCTCCGCGGGATCTCCGTCGCGGCAACAGGAAGAGGAGCCGCCCTTGCCCGCTTCCACGAACCCCCTCGGCCAAACAGGATGTCACGATATCTGTGCAACGTCTGGCGCGCTTTCAGCCGGTCAAGTTCGACGAGCGGATCGTCGTGGCCATCGAGGCTGCCGCCATAGCGCGTGCCTTGCCCTGCAGGCGGATGACCTCGGACCTGCCATGGTGCAGCGGTCCCGATAGCGGCGGCGCCCGCGTCGACGCGCTGGCTGTTGTAGGAAATCACGGCAGTCGCCCGACGTCCGAATGAAGCAGGGGCGCGTCCTTCAGCCAGACTTTCGCACCTTCCGGGCCAGAGACAGCGCGCAGCTTTTGTCCGGCCGGCAAGCGCGCCCAGCTTTGCGAGATCAGCGTCTGATCGTCGATCAACAAGCTCCCCGCGAGAACAAGGATTTCAAGCCCGCGTGCATTCTCGACGGTGACGAGACTGCTGGGCAGCCAACTCTCGAAACGTACGTTCTCGAATCCGTCGTCAAACAGTTCGATCGCGCTCGCCGCACCTGGTCTCGGCGTAAGGGGATGACCTTCCGCGGGCCGCCGCACGATCTGCGCGCGATCGCAGGCACGAAATTGCCAAAGGCGGACGAAGATCGTGCAGCCGTCCTTCGATGCGGGAATGTGCGAGGTCCCGGGAGGATTGCGGAAATAGCTGCCCGCCGGGTAATCACCGTGCTCGTCCTGAAACACGCCTTCGAGAACGACGATTTCCTCGCCGCCACCGTGCGTGTGGCGGGGAAACGCGCTACGCGGGGCGTATCGCACGATCGAGGTGGCGCGCGCGACCTCGTCACCGATGCGAAACAGCATGCGCCGGTCGACACCGGCTGCCGGACTTGGGGTCCACGGTAGCTGCCCGGCGTGGACGATTACCGGAACCGTCAGGTCGTCATGGACGCGCATGGCTCTTCTCCGTCATGGTCAACACCATTCTGAACGTGGCCTGGCCAGACTTCATTCGTGCGACCGCCTCCGCGGCTCTCTCCAATGGCACGGTCTCGAGGCGCGGACGTACGCCCGCGAGCACGCTGAAGTCCAGTGCCCTTTCGTTCTCGAAGGGCGTACCCGTTATCGACCCCAATATACTCCGCTCGCCGCGGACGAGGTATCCCGCCGATACCGGCAGAGGGTTCTTTCCCGCGCCCAACAGTACCAATCTCCCCTGCGGGGCGAGAGCGCCCATGAGCGCTGCGATAGCCTCGATATCGCTGATCATGGTGACGATCGCTCTGGCACCGCCCAGGCTCTGCAGACGGGCGACCGCATCTTCCTTGTTTGAGTCTATGTAGACATGCGCCCCCAAACGGAGCGCGTCCTCTGCGATATCCGCGCCGCGTCCGACGGCCACGACCCTGAACCCCATCTTCCTCGCATATTGAAGTGCGAGATGTCCGAGGCCACCGATCCCTTGAACGACCACCATGTCGCCAGCCTCCGCACCCGACTTCTTGAGCGCGTTAAACGTCGCGATACCAGCGCAAAGCAGCGGCGCGGCCTCTTCAGAGCTCATCGGGGATCGAGACCAACCCGGTCACCCGCGCAATCATCATCTCCGCGTAGCCGCCATCGCAAGATGATCCGACGACCGGCTGGTTGAGACAGAGCTGAAATTCTCCGCGACGGCAGCGGACGCATTGGCTGCAATGGCCGCCAAGCCTTCCGACGCCGACCCTTTGACCGATTTTCCAGATCGAAGGCGTTCCGGCACCGACGGCTGCGATTCGCCCCACCACTTCGTGGCCGGGCACGCGCGGCGGTCGCATCGCGGGATCGGCGCTGTCGATGTCGGCGGCGTCCGCGCCGCATATCCCGCAGGCTTCGACCGAGATCAACACCTCTCCTGCGCCCGGCAATGGTGCGTCGCGTTCCGCCATTTCGAGCGTGCCGGCTTTTACGACCTGCGCAACGCGATAAGATCGCTTCGTTTCGTTACTCCGATGGTCACCATCGCCGGATGCTTTCTTCGAACGAGGCGGGATCAGTAGCCCGGTTTGGCCCCCAATGCAGCACGGCATGCGCCGGTCAACGCCGGGTGATGGAGTGGGATATCCAACCCGGTCTCGCGGCGTGCCTGCTTCATATTCCGGCGAGCGGCAGTCCGCTCGCCGCATTCCGTGGTCGTCGCGACGCGATGAGGCGCCGCGCTTCGTCGGCGCGACCACTGCGCAGCAACGCGCAGGTCACGGAATATTCCAGGAGGTCGCGCTGGGCGCGGCTGCCTCCAACCCTTTCATGCGCCTGCAAAACAGGCTTGAGTTCATCGACGACCCGCGTCCAGTCGCCCCTTGCCAAACCGTCGAAGCCGCGCGCGATGGGTACCAGAATGTCCGCAGCGGGTCCCTTTGGGCTCTCGATGATTCTCGCAAGAGCATCCGCATCGCCTGCCATTGCAAAGGCAAGTGCGCTGTGCATGTCGGCAAAGATGATCCCGGAATTGGGAAACCACCTGGCCGCATACTGGCTGATTTCTCTCCACAATTCCGGAGATCGCGGCTCACCAGCGATTTCGGCCCGTGCAAGGAACGAAGCGCAGTCCGTGAGCACATTGATCTGCGGACCCCACGAACCGCCCGGATGCAGTGCTTCCCGATAGATCTTCCATGCCTGATCCCGCCTGCCGGTCTCCAGAGACCAGAGGGCAAGATGCCAGCTGATGTGGCAATGCAGTTGACCCTCTCGCGGGTAGGCAGCATTCCATTGGTCGAGATAGCCGAGACCTTCCTCGCGTTGCCCCTTCTCATAGAACAGATGGGCCTTGATATGCGCAGCATGTGCGTTGCGAGGAAAACCACGAAGCGCGGTCTCAATGTTAGTGAAACCACTATCGAGCTTTTGCAACTCGATTTCGGCAAACGCGAGTACTGTCCGAAACCACCAGTCTTCGCCATAGTGCGTGGCAAGCGGCTCCAGCAGTGCTAGCTGCTCGACTTCGCGCCCGGCCCTGCCCGAGAAGCCGATCAAACCGAAAACACCGGTGGCCGGAGCCAGCACCATTGCGTCGCGCGGCCAATCCTTGATGTGTTCGGTTATCATCGAAACAGCTTCAGCGCCCTGACCGCCCAGGATCTTGGCAAAGATCGCAATATGACTTTGCTCGCGCACTGTCGTAGCCGACGCGAGCGCCAACGCACGTTCGAGCGGGTCCCTTGCTTCGCCGCCCCGACCGAGAACCTGCAAGCTTCGCGCAAGTGCGATGTGCGCCAGAGCGAAGTCTTCATCGGCCGCTATCGCTTCCCGGAACGCTTGATCAATGCCCGAGCCGGCCGACAACAGCTTGTCAACACCGACCACATAAGCATCGCGCGCATTGCTGGAGCCCGTGCTCAACTTGTTCCCGTATCGGTCTTCGAGAACGCTCACCACATTTCTGACCGGGTTCGCGGTCATTTGGATGATGCTCCCTCGGCGACCATCCGCTTGGCGTCCGCCTGCTTGCGACGACGCTCCTCGCCCAGATTGAGCAGCCGCTCTCGATCTGCAGGGGTAACCCGGCCGTATCGGGCCCGCCAGACGGCCCCCTCTTCGTTCCAGGCAAATGGCGCCTTCACAGTGGTCCGCGGCGCCTTCGCCGTCTCAAACAGGACGAGTGCCTCGCGCAGGATTTCGCGCTGCATGTCGGGTCGCCAGGGATACCCGCACGGATTGCCCAGCGGAAAATCCGTGAAGTAGAACCGTGGAACGCCGCAATGCTCCACGACGTCCAGCGCCGAACCGATCATGACGGTCGGGATTCCATTCGCTTCGAGATGACGAGCCACCAGGCTCACGGTCTGGTGACAAACAGGGCAAAGGGGGCAAAGGACTGCAGCATCCGCTCCATCCTGTCGAACGCGCGCCAGGATTTCAGGCGCATCCGTGGTCTTGGTTTTTCGCTGACTATATTCGGTTGGCACACCATGGAAGCGCGGGGTCAATCCCGCAAGGACTCCGTCGGCGACCAATTGGAAAGCGGCTTCGATCGGCAGAAAGCTGGCCCGGTCATTGGTGTGGGTCGATTCCTTGTCCCACGCGACATTGTCGGTAAACAGCTTCTCCGGCGGCGGCGAAACGACCCCTGACCACACCCGCTTCACACCGTCAAAATCCGCCGGACTAGCCGTGGTAATCAGTGCGATCCGCAGGTCCGACAGCGGCTTCGCAAGCGGGGTGAACGGGACATCATCAAAGGTCGCCCACACATAGTCGTTGGCGTAACCGAGGGCACGGTAATAGTGGCGAGTTCGCTCCATATACAAAACTGGGGTCTCTGCTGCGCTCATATCGCATCTCCTCAAAAAAGCTTCTCGCTCAAACCGACTGGCTTGAACACCTTTGTACTGGCAAGGCGGCAGGCGCCGCCCCGGCTAGCTCTGTCGCGCGGTGGGCCGGTACGAAAAGCCAACCAGGGCCAACAACGCGATCAACAGTGGCACGAACGACAGAATCAAGACGGTCGACCAGCCAAACGACGACAACAGCCCGCCGGAAAGGAACGAACCGACCGTCATCGTGCCGAAGACCAGGAAGTCATTGAGCGATTGGACTCGCGCCTTTTCCTCGGGACGATGGCATTCCAGAACCATCGCCGAAGCACCGATGAAACCGAAATTCCAGCCGATCCCGAGCAAGGTCAGCGTCGCCCAGAAATGTGCGACATCGGCGCCGAGCAAACCAACCCACGAGGAGACCGCGATGAGCGCCAGCCCGATGGCGACGACCGCAGTTGCACCGAACCGCGTGATCAGGCGTCCTGTCCAAAAGCTGGGGGCGTACATCGCGATGACGTGCCACTGCAAACCAAGATTGGCCGACTCCTGGGACAGCCCGCAGAACCTCATTGCGAGAGGGGCTGCCGTCATGAGGAAATTCATAAGCAGGTAGGAGACGACCCCGCAGATCACCGCGAGGATGAAACGCGGCTGCCGCGCGATGCTGGCAAGCGGCCTTCCAGCGCTTCGATGAGCTGCAATTGGCCGAGGAAGTGCAACGCCCGCCAGGATGACGGCGGACAGAGCCGCAACAACTGCTTGGCCGACAAACGTTGCAGCAAACAGGTAAGGCGGCCACAGGTTCATGGTATGCGTCACAAGTTGCGGACCGATCACACCAGCGAACACACCTCCGGCCATCACAGCGGAAAGAGCACGAGGCCGCCGTTCCGGCGCCGCACAATCGGCAGCAGCAAAGCGGAAGGAGAGCACCACTGCGGCGTAGACACCTCCGAAGAATGTCGCCGCACAGAACAGCGGAAAGGACGCGCGGAGTACCGCAACGAACGCAATCAAGCCCGCGACGGTGCCGCTGCCTGCGCCGAGCAGGAATGCGGTACGCCGGCCGTACCGTTCAGCGGCGGCGCCCGCCGGTAGTGTGCAGAGAGCCATGCCGACGACAAAAACCGAAACCGGCAGCGTCGCCAGCGCCTTGGTGGGCGCTAGCATGTCGCCAACAACGGCCCCGGTTGCGTAGACGACGGTAGAATTGGCGCCTGCGAGGGCCTGGGCAACAGCCAGCCTTACGACATTGCTGCGCTCTCGGCGAACGGCCGTCGCCGCCTCAAGGTTGAGAGCGGGAAAATTGAAGTTCATGCTCTGCGACTCGCTCCGCCGGTCAATGAGATGCGCCGCGATCAGGCTCGGCATCGGCCGTCGGCTATTTGCAATCGACCTTGCATTTCAAGTCTTCGGTGTCGGGTCTCCCATCGGGAATGAAGCCGTCTGCGTTGGGCATCTTCACCTTCGTCAGTTCCTGCGCATCCATGATGGCTTGCCGCGGCACGATGTCGTTGAGGTAGAGCAGGTACGCCACGACCGAATAGACGTCGTCCGCGGCCAGACTGTTTGGCGCCGTGAATGGCATCGCCCGGTTGACGTAGTCGAAGATCGTTGTTGCGTAGGGCCAGTAACTGCCAGCCGTCTGAACCGGCTTTGGCGTCGCCAGCGTGCCTTTGCCGCCGACGAGGCGGTCAAAACCTTTCGCCGGGTTCTGTCCCTTCTCGCCATGACAGGCGGCGCATTGCTCGGCATAAACTTTCTCGCCTTGCTCGACGGTACCCTTGCCCGGTGGCAACCCTGCGCCGTCCGGCCGCACGTCGATGTCCCAGCCGCGGATCTGTTCCAGGGTAGCCGGCGTGCCGAGGCCGTGCCGCGACGCTTGCTGCGCGAGCGCAGAACCGGCGAAGACGAACAGGACCACAGCAACGGAGGCGCTAAGTGCTCGCATTGGTGACGACTCCATCAGCAGCAACCTTCCAGCCCTGAATTGCATTGAAGTGGTACCGAGGATTTGTCCCCCGCGCCGCAATCAGGCTCGACCGGGTGGGCTGCATCCAGCCCTTGTCGTCGTAGGCCCTGCTCTGGATCTCCAGAGGTTGACCTTGCCAGTTGAACGGCAGCCGGAAGCGAGTCAGACATTTGTCGAGAACCGGCTCCTGGAGCCTGGCCCTATGCCATGTGGCGCCCCCGTCGACCGAAACGTCGACACGGGTGACGTGGCCGCGTCCCGACCAGGCAATTCCCGAAATTTCGTAGGCCCCCGGAGCCTTGAAGCTGCGATCGGCGTTCGGGAAGGTCACAACGGACTTGACGTCCATCTCGAAGGCGAACTGGTACGCCTTGCCGTTTGCAAGCAGGTTGGTGTAACGCGCGGTTTCTTCCCGCGTATGCCATGGACGATCGCCGATCTTCAGGCGACGCAGCCATTTCACCGACATGTTTCCCTCGAAGCCTGGAAGGAAGAGCCGAACGGGATAGCCTTGCTCCGGCCGGAGCATCTCTCCGTTCTGGGCATAGACGAGCAGCGCATCGTCGAGCGCTTTTTCGATCGGCACGCTACGCGTCATGGCGGCCGCATCGGCGCCCTCAGCCAGGATCCATTTCGCATCCGGCTTCAGTCCGACCTCGCCCAAAACCGTCGAGAGCGGCACCCCGGTCCACTCGCAACAGGACAACAGCCCGTGCGTGCGCTGAACGGAATGATAACCGGACTTTCTCCATTCGGTGGAGCTGTTGCCGGAGCATTCCAGGAAGTGAATGCGCGTAACCGCGGGAAAGCGCAGGAGATCATTCATCGTCAGGATCAGCGGCCGGTCCACCAGGCCGTGGATGAGCAAGCGATGCTGATCCGGCGCGATCTCGGGCACGCCGGCATGATGACGTTCGAAGACCAACCCATTCGGCGTGATGATGCCGTGAAGGTTCTGCAGCGGAGTGACGCTGAAGGCCTCCGTGTCGGTCGCGCGAGGCTCCCGAATGCGCCGAACGACATCTTTCTCGAATTTCGACGGCAGTCCGTAGGCCGGCGACAGGATCGGCCTGCCCTGTTCGTGCATCCATTCGGGAACGTCCGGCGGGATGGTGCCGGCCTTGGCTTCGATGGACTTCGTTGAGGACAGGCCACCGATGGCGAGAGCTGCTCCCGACGCCAACATTCGTCGTCGACTTAAGCTCATTGCGCTTTTTCTCCCCTGATTGGCGACGGCAATCGACACGCTTTCACTTGCTCAGCCTAGAAACAAAGCGGTGGTCTTTCCCTCTATAAAATGCCATTTTATGTCGATGAAACGTCAATCACAAAACGTTGGCTGGAAGCTACTCCAGGCCCCGCAAGGTCTTGGTTCGCCGAAACCGATGATCGTTCGGGTCGAAACGCTTCCGGCGAAAAGTTACTTTGCCGAACACAGTCACAGCTGGAATCAGCTCGTCTATGCGATTGCAGGCGCGCTCACCGTCAAGGCCGACGGAAGGAGTCTCGTAATTTCACCAGAACAAGCCGTCTGGCTGCCGACCGGCACCAAACATTCGGTTGGATCCCTCATGGGCGCGGAATTCCGAAGCCTTTGGGTGGCCAATGAGGCGAGCCCCGGTATCACGTCCCGAAGCACCGTCATTCATGTATCACCGCTTCTGCGAGCGCTTATCGTGGAGGCCGCATCGCTGAAACAGGAAGATCGTCACTACGCCGGCCGCGTCATCGCGCTCATCCTCGAACAGTTGCGTCGGGCGCCGCCTATTTCGGGAGCGCTGCCATGGCCTACCCATCCGGGTTTGCTTGCACTTTGCGAGACTCTCTATGCCGATCCTGCAAATCCCCGACACAGTGACAAATGGGGGACAGAGATTGGGATGTCCCCACGAACCCTGACCCGGCAATTCGAGCGCGAAGTAGGCATGAGCTTGCGTACATGGCGCCAGCGTCTGCGCCTGTTTAAGGCGATCGAATTGTTGGGCAGCGAACTCCCGATCACGGAGATCGCGTTGCGCCTCGGTTATTCATCGGCCTCAGCATTCATATTCATGTTTCGCTCGGAAATGAGCATTAGTCCCCTGCAGTATAGGCGCAATTTAAGTGACGCAGGTGGCAGAGGGGCTACTTGAAGGCATTATGGAGGGATGCTGACTTTGGGATCGGGTCAACCGGGGCACTATCCAAATAGATCGATCCGAAGGACGTAAATGACCCTGGCTGTGTGAAAAGCCACGAGTCAGGTACGATTCCTCCGTTTCCTGATGGGGGATACGGATGGGACGCTTCGTTGAAGGCGCGGACAGATCCCAGCTGACGCTCTTGCCGGAATGCCTGGAGGATTGGGTAAGCGAGGACAACGCGGTCCATGTGATCGATGTGTTCGTCGAGGCGCTCGACCTGCATGGACTGGGGTTTGAGCGTGTGATCGCCAAGGAGACGGGCCGGCCCTCCTATCATCCGGCAGTCCTTCTGAAGCTTTACATCTACGGTTATCTCAATCGGGTGCAATCCAGTCGGCGCCTGGAACGTGAGGCGTGCCGGAATGTCGAGGTGATGTGGCTGATCGGCCGCCTGGCTCCCGATCACAAGACGATCGCCGATTTCCGGAAGGACAATGGCGCGGCGATCCGGAAGGTTTGCGCGAAGTTCGTTGCGCTATGCCGGCAAATGGGCCTGTTGCAGACCCCGAGCGTCGCGATTGACGGCAGCAAGTTCAAGGCGGTGAACAACCGCGATCGCAACTTCACGCATGCCAAGATGGCGAGGCGGATGGCGCAGATCGAGGAAAGCGTCGGTCGATATCTGCGTCAACTCGATAGCGCCGATCGGCAGGAGCCTTCGGAAGCGATCATCATCAAGACAACGAGGATCAAGGAAAAGATCGCTCGGCTGAAGCAGGAGATGGGCCGCCTGGAAGTGCTTGATGCGCAGATGCGTAACACGCCGGATCAACAGATATCGCTCACCGATCCGGATGCCCGTTCGATGGCCACCAGCGGACGCGGATCGGGCGTCGTCGGCTACAATGTCCAGGTCGCTGTGGACACCGAACACCATCTGATTGTTACGCACGAGGTCATAAACGTCGGCAACGACCGTGGGCAGCTTGCTCGGATGTCGAAACAAGCCAAAGAAGTGCTCGAAGTGGACAAACTCGAGGCCGTCGCCGACCGTGGCTACTTCGACGGAGAAGAGATATTGGCCTGCGAAGAGGCTGGCGTTGCAGTCACCTTGCCCAAGCCCATGACGTCGAACGCCAAGGCTGAGGGCCGGTTCGGCAAACAGGACTTCGCCTACCTGCCTGATGCGGACGTCTACCGCTGCCCATCCGGCCAGCTGCTGTCCTATCACTACACCAACATCGAGCATGGAATGACGCTGCGCCGGTACTGGTCGACAGCGGCGTGCCAGAGCTGCGCGATCAAGAGCCATTGTACGCCGTCCAAGGAGCGCCGCATCACGCGCTGGGAGCATGAGCATGTGGTCGAGGAGGTCCAGAGACGGCTCGATTCCAATCCCGACGCCATGCGGACGCGGCGCGAGACGGTCGAGCATCCCTTCGGCACGATCAAAGCCCGTATGGGTGCGAGCCACTTCCTGATGAAGCGCCTACGGAATGTCGCCGCTGAGATGGCGCTGCATGTTCTCGCCTATAACCTCACACGGGTGATGAACATCGTCGGCAAACCGAGCCTGATTGCAGCCATCCGCGCCACCTGAAGGTCGGAAAGTGCGTCGAAAAGCGTAATACCGCGTCGCGATACCCACTTTGGCCGTCATTGGACGATCCGACGCGAGAACATCGGCCGCCTGCCGACCACGGCCGCGTGCCGACCTATCGGTTTGCACACAACCAAGACCCAAAGCGGACGGCAGAGGGGTGGCGAATAGCGCAGGGGATATGTATCTTTGCCTTATGGCTGATTGTTGCTGTCCACCACCTCTAAATCTCCGCAAGCCGGAAGAGAGCGCTGCGCTGAAGCGCGTTCTTTGGGCCGTGCTCGGCATCAACGCTGTGATGTTCCTTGTTGAGGTGGGAGCAGGTCTGGCTGCGGGCTCGGCCTCTCTCCAAGCGGACGCAATGGATTTCCTCGGTGACGCGGCAAACTACGGCATTAGCCTATTCGTCGTGGGCATGGCCATTCACTATCGGGCCTCGGCAGCCCTGCTTAAGGGCGCGACGATGGGTGCGTTCGGGCTGTGGGTCATCGGGACGGCCATCTGGCACGCATTCCACGGAACCTTGCCTAGCGCCTTTACAATGGGGGTCGTAGGCATTGCCGCACTGATCGCAAACGCCGCATCATTCGGGCTGCTGTGGACCTACAGGCACAATGACGCCAACATGCGGTCAGCGTGGATCTGTACCCGCAACGACGTTTTTGGAAACCTCGCCGTCCTGCTTGCCGCGCTTGGTGTACTTGGAACAGGAAGAGGATGGCCGGACATTATCGTCGCCGCGATCATGGCGGGACTTGCGTTGCAGGGCGCCGGAACAGTCATTGGTCAATCACTCGGTGAGCTTCGTACCTCAAGCGTCTCCGCGGAGTAGCTATGAAAGCAAGTCTCGTTGTAGCGTTGTTGGTCAGCTTAATTCCTTGTGCGGTATCGGCGCAGCAAACATCGCACAAGGAGAACGTGACGCCGATCGCCCAGCACGGCGGTCAGGCATTCGAGGCCGGCGACTATCACCTAGAGTGGGTCTCCAAAGGAGAAATTGTCGAGGTGTATCTGACCGATCACGACAACAAAGCTGTCAGCGGCACGGGACACAAAGGTGTTGCGGTCATCCTCGTTGACGGAAAGGCGCAGCGTATTCCGCTGGAACCAGATGGCCAAAACCGTCTTTCGGGCAAAGCCTCGAAGTCGCTTCCCACGTCCATCAAAGGTGTCGTCCAAGTTACGCGCCCGAACGGCAAAACAGTGCAGGGCAAGCTCTAGCCAATGTCCGCGTGTGGCCCAAAAGCGAAGTAGCGACCGCCTCGTTGACCCATCTGCGCGCCCTCATCGACGACGCACTTTAGTGTTGCTAATTGTCGATCCCACTGCCACACTCTGCAGTGTGCTTGCTGGCAAGCCTGCTCGTTCGTGCAAAGATTTCATCAGCCAGTAGTCGATGAAGCGACCTTATCCATGCTCATTGTCTAACCACTGCTTACGAACGCGACGATTAAAGACAATGAGCATGGGCATCATAAGGATTGCATCATGACGCCTATCGCCTTCTTCAAGCTTCAGGCCAAAAACCTGTTCAGAGATTACAAGACAAGAACCTCCACCATAGATGTGGTGGATGGCCGGTCACACTACGCTTACGACGCCAAGTATTTCGATATCGATGCCATCTTCGTGGACTTCGACTGGGACGAAGACGATTTTAGTTTGATGAAGGCACAACACACCATCGCCATCCTAGCGGGGTTTCGGAAGTGGGCGGATTTAGCGAAGGCATCTGTTGTCGAGCTCGAACTCGCCAAGCTTCTCTTCGACCATCAAGACAGAATGAACGCTGAGGAATGGGCGATGTACGTCGCGCACGCCGAACACGACAACAAGACAATCTTCGATGCGGAGGCACGCCTAGAAATCTACAAACAAGTAGTGTTGCGCGATGGCGGACCTAGAAGTCAGTTCTTGGATTATCGCTTGATGGGTAAAGACGCTCTACCCTAGCCGACGATGTGATCGGATAGCCTGCTGATGTCGGCTATTGGCCGATTCTGTTGAAAAAGTCGGCTGTTGCGACGCAGAGATATCAGTGATTCAGTCTGTCAAATTGGCAGGACTGAAGATCATGATGGGACACCGGCAAGTCGAACAGGCTGCGTTGTTCTATGAGTTCTCGCTCGAAAGGCACATCCCGGCCGACCACCTGCTCCGATCGATCGATAGGTTCGTAGAGCTTGAGGAACTGCGACGGGAGCTGGCGCCGTTCTACAGCAGCATCGGACGGCCTTCGATCGATCCCGAACTGATGATCAGGATGCTCCTAATCGGCTATTGCTTCGGCATACGATCGGAGCGGCGCCTCTGCGATGAAGTCCACCTCAATCTGGCGTACCGCTGGTTTTGCCGGCTGGGTCTGGACGGGGCTGTCCCCGATCACTCGACGTTCTCGAAGAACAGGCACGGTCGCTTCCGTGAGAGCGATCTCTTCCGCCGCGTGTTCGAGATCGTCTTGCGCCGCTGTATCCGGGAGCGGCTGGTCGGTGGCGAAGGGTTCGCAGTCGACGCGAGCCTGATCAAGGCGGATGCCAATCGACAGAAGGGGATCGAAGGCGACAAGGGACTTCCACCGGAGGCGGCACGCCGAGCGATAGATGAGTATCTGGCTGTCCTCGATGACGCCGCCTTCGGAGCGGCGACCGAGGTCACGCCGAAGTTCGTATCGCCCTCGGACCCGGCGGCGCGCTGGACGGGGGCGCACGGTGGCCAAGCCTTCTTCGCCTACTCGACGAACTACTTGGTCGACATCGATAACGCGATCATCGTCGATGTCGAGGCGACCACGGCAATCCGCCAGGCGGAAGTGTTGGCCGCCAAGCGCATGATCCAACGTTCGCTCGAACGGTTCGACCTCTATCCAAGCCGGCTTCTCGGTGACAGCGCCTATGGCTCGGCCGAGATGCTTGGGTGGCTGCTCTACGAGCATGGGATCGAGCCGCACGTGACCGTCTTCGACAAGTCGGCCCGCACGGACGGGACCTTCTCGCGCGAAGACTTCATCTATGACCATTCCGGGGACGTCTATCGTTGTCCCGGTGGCAAGACCCTCACCACCACAGGGACGCCAGTGAACGATGAAGCGACGATCCTCTACCGTGCGAGCAAGCACGATTGTCAAGCATGCTCTCTGAGAAGCAGGTGTTGCCCCAATACTCCGGCCCGGAAAGTGCCGCGCTCGGTCTATGAGGGCGCTCGCGACTTGGCGCGCGAGATCGCAAGATCATGGGAGGGCCGCACTTCGCGCCGGCTCCGGAAGAAGATCGAGATGCTGTTCGCGCACCTCAAGCGCATTCTCAAGCTCGACCGGCTGCGGCTAAGGGGCCCGAACGGCGCGCGTGACGAGTTCACCCTCGCTGCCACCGCTCAGAACCTCCGTAAGATGGCCAAGCTGATCCCGATGCCCGCGCTGACGCCCGCGTGAGGCCAACCACACCAACTCGTCCGCGGAACAGTGGGCGCTCACGACGAAACTACTGCCGACTTCTTCAACAGAATCGGCCCCTTTGAGACATGCCCGCCTATCCTGAGAATGTCCGTTCACCGGGGTAGACCGGAAGTCACCGTGGTCCGGCCAAACCGACGCCAAAGCGAGGGTTACCCCTCCGGCACCCCGGCCATTCGCATCTCATAGGTGCGCTCGCGCCAGAGAAGCTGGATCGGATTGTCACTCATCAATGCGCCAGCGAAATTGTTGTGCTGACGGCCCCTGCAACACTGTTCAAAACAGAAAAAAGCTCCCGATCAGCAGGCCCGCAGAAAAGGACCAAAGCCCCAAGGTGCAAGCTGACACGAGGCGCACGAGGTTGCGAACCTGCACCTCGAATTCCGCTTCTGTTGTCTCATGGAACTGAGCTGTCATTGGCGTGGCCCTGCCCAGTAGGCGCGGCCGGATGTACGCACAAATCATGGTGAAGGTGGGGCATTTGCGCCCGCAGTGATGGCAATGGTGCTCGCGCTTGAGGGCTCCCAAGCGGACAAGCGGACCATATCGTTTCATCCGAAATCGACCACGGACCTCCGTAGTGGCGTTGAGAAGCGACGCAACAGCAGGGAAGTCCAGAGATCAATTTTCGCGAGATTTTTAGGGTCGTTCGATTTTCGACTTTGCAACCCGTTTTCAGCCATTTCCGGCCATTCGCATAAGTTCGCAGAAACCCTTCTGTCATAGGTGCTTTCGGGATACTCTGAGCGCAGACGTTCGCACGCGTTAACCGCTTGTGGAGTACGTCACCAATGCAACGCTGTCTCGCTGCTTTCGCAATCGCCGCCAGCCTGTTCGCACCAGTTGTGCACGCCAACGATGCCTTGGAAGCCAAGGTGCGGGCCTACGTTCCGGTCGTCTCCCTCGCCAAAGTATGTGACATCAGGATCAATGACGCCACCTTGGGTGACCACCGCGCCATGCTCGAAGCGGTGAAATCCGACCCGAACGCCAACAAACTCGCCTACCGCCTCCATTACGAAACGCAGACGGCCTACATCAAGGCCCGCGACGGAGGTCAACGGGTCGCCTTCTGCAAGGACTTCATCGCAGCCAACAGCCAATATGCCAAGGCGCGCTTCACCACCGTGGTCGAGGGCCACCTGAGCGAAGTCAGCGCTAGTGTGCAGAAAGCGATTGCTCACAACGTCTGCGGTGCGCCCCCCGCCAAGCTGTCCAAAGCCGACTGGAAACCGTACGCGTACATCAAAAAGATGCTTCAGACCGAGCATAAGTTGACCAAGGAAAACGCCGAGACGAACGGCTGGAACGTCACCGAGGAAACGTCGGCGGTCACGGAACAGTTCTGCGCGGCGGTAAAAACCCGAGCATCACCGCCGCCAAAGTCCGAGCCTCGCTGATGTGTCTTTGCGCGGCCCCGGTGGTCCCGCGGCCGTGCAAGCCAGTGCCTGCTGCCGATGTCCCCGCGCTCCCAGTGGACACGAATGCATTAGAGTTGGGAAGTTCGCCTTGATGCCGATGGCTGCCGGTTTTTTCCGCTGAAACGCCACGAACCAAACTCCACAGCCACCTATACCTCTGCACCTTGACCATCGTCCTCACCGAGTTTCGCCCGCTCACTTCTGTATGCGAGCTTGATGGCGCTGCACAGCTTCGTTGACCTTGGCGCGGTCGCGGCGATCCTCAGGCGACAAGGCCATGACGGCTTCGTGTATCTCGGCCGATATGGTCGCCATGTCCGAAAATGGCTTATTGGTCCATTCCCACCACTGATCGAAGACATCTTTCATGGAATGCCTCATGCTGGCTCTGAGCGAAGAGGTCAGCCGCCGTTCTGCGTCAGCTTTACAAACGTGTCGCTCTCGTGCAGTTCCAACCAGCACCGTGAAATCGCGAGATCAAGGCCCGCCGCATATTCAGACTGATGTCCCCTTGTCGCCGAACAGGAGCGGGCCGTTGATCTTCTCGATGTAGATGCGGCCATCCTGCACCGGAAGGCGTGATCCATCAGTCGGCGCAGCGGCTTTGTCAGGATCAGCGAAGGGACGGTCGTTGGTGAACTTCATGCTGCTGCCTTGTCTTCCTTGTCCGCTCCGCGCGCCACGATCTTCAATGCATCATTCGGCAATGGCCGCTGTAATGCCTTCGCCTCATCCCATGGCGCACGCATCCAGACATCGCGCTCCTCGTCCGTCATGAGGATCACCGGCATCGCTTTCGGATGCATCGGTTCCACGACGGCGTTCGGCGACGTCGTGAGAAAGCCGTAGACGTTGTGCGGCCCGGGTACCGGCTTTGATTTCGTGCCGCGATCGCCTTTGAACTCTGTCCATATGCCCGCGAAACAGGTCAGCGGCCGATCATCATTGATTGCGAACCACACGACGTCCTTTTTCTTGGTCTCCGGGTTCGGCTCCGGCGCATACTCAGCGAAGCTATTGAACGGCACTAGGCAACGGCTTTCCGGCTTCAGCCAGCCCTGCCAATGCGAGAGGAGGTGTGCCTTCTCTTTGCGTCCGAATGCGTCTTCGGTAACAGTTTGAATCCGCAAGAGTCGCACGGCGCGGTCGGATTCTTCGACAGACAGCGGCTGCTTCCTCTCTGCCCGGCGCCGGCGGGTGCGCCGTGGAATGACGAGGCGCGCGATCTCCCGCTCCGTTAGCCCGGCTTCGGCCAGACCTTGAGCGCGACGAGTGGGAGGCGCTGACGCACGGCGAGCGCCAGATCTGCCCTGCGAGCGCACCTTCCGGCCGAGCACGGAATGGCCGCCCAGCTTGCGAACCACTTCTTCGACCACAGCGGACATCAAGAAGACTCTTGGCAACCTAGTAAGAATAGAGGCAACTTGCACCAAAAGGTACCGCAAAACACTGCCGCGGCTGAATTCCCGACGGCGGAATACAGGAGTTGATGAAGGAGAGGACCACACCGACGAGCCGCCGGTGGCGCGCGAGCCAGGACAAGGACTAAGCAGGCTGCTTTGGTGAGGCGGTAATTTGCCCTCTGACACCGGGCCTTACCGGTATCGGGAGCGGCCGAAGCACCTCGAAAGCCCGGCATCTGCCTTCAGGATCGGCGCTGGCGCCAAACTTCGTTAATGCCGGCCTTCAGGCTCAGCGCTAGACTTTGCCTGTTTTGGGGCGGGAAAAGGATGCCGATAAGTCGGCACTTGAGCGGCACGGCGACAAGTCCGGAGACGTCGCGCGTCTCAATCGGGCGTATGAAGAAGCGCTGCGTGCTCTCTATTTGGTGGACCGCAACGACCCCATCACCGAGATGGTTGCGAAGAAGATCATCGAGATCGGCCAAACTGGCATTGATGACCCGAAGCGGCTGTGTGCGGAATCGCTCAAGCAGCTCGGTATCGATCGGCGGTCCACCTCGTAAATGCAGTGCGTACCGCCGACCAGTCGTATTGGCCGCAGCCGGCATATACTGAAATCCATTGTTGTTGGGTTGAGGGTATTTCATGGACCAAGTGTTTTTCAGAGAGCAGGCGCTGCGCGCCCGCGTTTTGGCCGAGAAGGCCGATCCGTTCACCAGGAAGCGGTTCCTGAACCTTGCCGACATGTACGACGCCAAGGCGGGCGGTTCATCGAGAGCCTCGCGGCTCATTGAACGTCCGCTACAGCTTCCGAAGACCCCTGTCGCACCCACCAACGGCCAATCGGGCGAAGCATGAGGAATCGGAGGCCAGACGATGCGGCGACCGAAATCAAGTGTGATGCTTGCGACGGGAGCGCTTTACGGGCGGGCGCGACGGGACCATTTGGTATTACCGCCAGCTCAGTGAGATTTTCAGCGCTCTGGCGCAGCAGCTTGCGCTGACCGGCTCTTCCCTTTCCTGCCGAATAGGGCCGGTCTGCCGACCGGAAGGATTGCTTCATTCCATCACACCGATAGTTTGCGAACATCGATCATGCGCGACGTTGCCAGCACCGTAATCTCGAAATGATCTGTCTGCACGATGTCTGTGATGTTGCGCGGCCGATGCGCAACGAAGTTACTGCCGGTCCACGGTCGCAGGCTATCGTACAGCAGTCCCGCTCCACCTGACGCGCGAACCTCTTCGCCAAGCTTCTGCGAGGCATCATAGCGGTCGCTCGCATAAACGTCAGGGCGCGTGGCCTGCTGGCCTCTGATGTCGAGATAGTCGCCCAATAGTGTTGCGACATAGGCCCTGTAGGTCCGGGTCATCGTGGCGACGCCTCGGGCGACCGTCTCGCGCCGCAGATGGTGACCGACCTCGGCAGCCGCGGTCCGGATATCGTCGGCCGCGTACCACGCACCAAGCTCGGGGCCGTTGAATCGCATCCCGCCGGGAGCGACGTGGAGAAAAGCCGCCATGACGATGCTGGCATTGGGCACCCCATAGACCCATTCGCTCTGCGGCAGCCGGTCGATGCGGTCGGCCACGAGCCGATCATTGGTCCAACCGACCAACTCCATCACCGCTGCAAGATCGGCCGCGGTCGCGACGGTATCGAACAGCCCGATGGGAGGAAATTGCGACGGAATCAGGCGATGGGCGGGCTGCGGCGAGGTCGCAAAGGTATCCGTCACCGGAACACGATTTCCGAGTCGTCGTACGGCGCGAACGCCTCGTCAATCCTGTTCGGCTGCATGTAGAGTCCGCCGCGCGCGCCGTCGAGGAAACGGCGCACCGTGAGCAGCCCATCCTGGGATCCGCTGGTGACGAGGTCGAGCGGCGGTCGCCCGCCGAAGACGACGGCGTTATGCGCGGTCCGCAACCACTCGACGCCGAGCCGCTCGGTCGGAAAGAGAATGCCGAGAGCTTGATGGATGCCGAGCACCGCAGAGACGCGCGCGAGAACATCCACATCGAGGGTGAAGGCGCCATGCTCGCGCGCCTGCTTGCACCAGTTGTGATAGGTGGATCGCGAGGGATACCCAAGCACGAGGAGACGTTGCTCTTCGGTTAATCCCCACAGATCGGCGATGGCGAGGAAGGTCCGCAACGCGGGGGGACTAAGCCGCCTTCGATTGGCCGGCGCAAAGCGCGAAATATCAAGCCGCTGCGGCCCGTTTCCCTTCTCAGTTGGGCGTGGCTTACGATTGGCTAGCATGGCCTACTTCCTTTGCCAGATATAGACATAGTCCAAATCTAGACAATATTCAACCAGCAATTCCGGCCATTTTGACGGCGTTCCGGTATTTTAATACATCAAATTGAGCTGGTTTTTAGGTCATTGTTTTTTGTTCAACGGAGCCGGACGTCGACAGAGACCGAGGAGCGCGTTGCGCTTAAGCGCAACCGGCTGGCGCGCGCCGTCGGGCTGCTCGGTGGGGCCAAGAACACCCGCTTGTCCGGCCGCGTGCCGGCAGGCCTGATCGAAGCGGCAAAGAAGCGTGCTGGTGGGGTTGTCTGCCAAGAACGCGATCCTTATCGTCGAATTCGCGCGCGAACTGGAGTTCGCAGGTCGTTCGCCGATCCGGGCAGCGATCGAGGCAAGCCGCCTGCGGCTGCGTCCGATCCTGATGACCTCGATGGCATTCATCATGGGCGTTTTGCCCCTGGTGCTCTCGACCGGTGCCGGTTCGGAAATGCGCCGAGCTATGGGCGTCGCCGTCTTCTCTGGCATGATCGGCATCACGGTGTTTGGCCTGTTCCTGACACCCGTGTTCTATGTTCTGTTGCGCACCGTCACGGGACTGAAGCCACTGACCAACCATTCCGCCAGTGTAGCGACCGGTCATGCGCCGGAGCCCGGCCGCTAATGCGGGCACTCTGATCGAACGAGGGACCGTGGTTGGCCAGCCAAACGTCGAGCATGCAAGCCGCGGCCTGTCGGGCGCGCGGCAGAACAAGCCGCGCACGATCGACGAATAGATCAATCTCGACGAGTACGACCGGGCGTGTGTGCTTGCAGTACGGCTTGCGACCATGCGGTGAGCTGCTTCAGCAGGCGCGAGGCACCAATAAGATCCTGCGTTTCAAAGCCCTCAGTGAATCTTTGATAGATCGGAGCGAGCAATCGGACGGCCTTGGGCCTGCGGCCAGCCGCGATCCGGTGTGCGGTAAATCGGCGACCGGTCATCTGCTCGGCGCAGCCGGGGGAGCGGAAGCGATCTTCACGATCCTTGCGCTGCGCGATCAGGTCGCGCCGCCAACTCTCAATCTCGAAAATGGCGACGCGGCCGCGGATGGCGTCGACCTCGCGGCGCGTGAGGCTCGGCCCATGACGATGGAGCATGCGATCTCGAATGGCTTCGGCTTCGGGGGCGTCAACGCCAGCGTCATCTTTCGACGTTGGCAATAATCAAGCCTGCCCAGGATCGGCAAGTCATCGCCGACCTACCTGCGACTGGCAAATCGCCGATGAGCGACAAAAATCTTCTCGCGCAATGACTCGCGCCTAAGTATCGCCGGCAAAGCCGGGGGCTTTAGGGATTGAGCCGCTCAAAAGCGGATGTGGGGACGCTAACGCGTCCCCGATTTTATTGGCTACCTAAAGGCGGGCCTCAGCGCCACATGTTCATTTTGTCGAGCCGGGTATCTTCGACCTCCTGCTTGCGGATGTATTCCCTGATCACCGCTTCGTCTCGACCAACGTTTCGAAACGAAGTATCCCCGGCAACGGCTGCCGAACTGCGCCAGGTTCATCTCGCTCTTTCGTCGCGCCATCACCTATCGGATCAAGCCTGACGATTCTGCTAGTTTTTGGAGCTGTTGGCGAGTTTCATAGACCGGCAGGTGCAGCTCGGCCGCTCGATCGGCACGCTCCTTTCTGCGAAATTCCCTCTCTTGCCGCTCGAACTTAGCCATCTCCTTTTCTGCGGCCTGCAGAAAGCGATCGTGCGGCGTAGTGGCCATTTCGGTATGTCCCGCTATCGCCATCTCCTTCGCCTCGTCGGTCTCTTTCGACAAGGTCCGCAGTTCAGTCATGCTAACCTCCTCCTGGCTATTGGAGCTTCGGTTCCGGATCCCGGAGTGAGCGACGAAGCCGGCCGTCCATTTCAACGTGTCTATGGACGCTTCTCCCGCGATCTCACCTCGACGCTGAAGCCCTTGGCCTCGATCGCCCGAATAAGCTGTTCAAGGCTTGGTTCACTTGAAGGCTGCCGGGCGCGTTCTGGTTTCTCAGATGTCACACCGCCTTTGAGGAGGTCGAGACTGACACCCAGGGCATCCGCAACGGCCTGAAGCCTGCTGCTCTTTGGTATTTTCGTTCGATGTTCCCAATGTGAAACGGCGGGCGGTGTGACGTTGACCCGCCTGGCGAGGTCGACTGCTGTCATTGAGCGGTCTTGTCTCAATTGTCTTAGTCGAGAACCGAAGTCCGCGTTTAGTTGTCCGGTCATGTTTGCGTCTCTCCGCAACAACCTCGTTTTTGAGACGGGTGACGTACGGGCCTGTAATCTAGATCAACCTAGCGGCGGGAGAACGGGCCATGAAGGGTTACCACGGTTGACATACCGCAGTGCTGGCTGATCGCCGGATCACTGTGCGAGCGTTTACGCTAACAGCGTCAGCGTTTTGCTCGACGGCAGAAAATCACCTACCGCCATCTATCGCGAATAAAATGAAGTATCGCTGCCTGGTTTGGACAAGGCAAGGCAGAGCTGCAAAGCAGCCATGAGCGCGCGAATTCCTGCGCGCATACTCCCTCCAGGCGCGGCGACGTTGAATTTGGCGAGCGGTGCTTGGATGAAATCCCGGGCATGATTAACTGTCATGGTGGAGTAGGCCGCAATAGCGCCTCACCGATCCTTTGCAGCCATGATCCAACCGGGCGGCGATTAGGCGATTAAGACGACATAGATGCTGTCCCGTAACGCTGATTGCGCCGCCAAGCCCCGTCGTCGGTGCCGATCGCATTCGGCGCGGCAATGGCTGGGCACGCACGAGTCAAGCCTTAGCCCTTGTCGCCGGTGCCTTCTTCCTCGTTATGGGTACCCCGCTTGGATTGCGGCTGCCTCCTTTTGCGCGACGGAACGCCGTGGCGGGCGTGGTATTAATATCTTCGAAAAGTAGAGGGAGTGCCGCCACCATGTCGACACCGAACGCAAAGGGTCCGGAGAACGCGGGCCATTCCAATTCTTCCGAAGATCAAGCGCGCCGTGACTTTCTCAAGAAGGCTGGTCGGTTTGCGGTCGTGACACCCCCGGCAATAACGCTCCTTCTTGGCACGAGCCTGAATTCGCGAGCTATAGCCGGCTCGGCCGGTTCAGGGGGTAAAGGTAAAGGCGGTTCAGGAGGTAAAGGCGGTTCACATCCGGGTTACGGATTCGGAGGTTCAAGCCACCGTCACTTCCCGCCGGGCCGAAGATAGCCCCTCTCTGCAGGCCCGTTCATGCCCGCCGCCTGCAGTCTTCGTGCTTGCGCGCGGCAACGGACCTTGGTGGGGGAATCCGCCCGCCATCCCGGTTCTCGATGCCCCATCGCCGGCACCCTGCCAAAGGGTCCCGGGCCGCCGGCCGGGCTAGCCCTGCTGACCGAATAAGCCCGTCCGACCCTTGGGCGGTGATGGCATTGAACGCTCAACCTGCTCAGAGGCGAGGCATAGGGTTCCCGTGAATCGAGATGCGCGATTGAATGTCAACCAAACGTCGACCCAAAGCCCCGACGAATGCGGTTCGCCCGGATTTGAGATGGTAGGTCGGCTTGCGCGGATCCGAAACCAAAGCATCTTGTTTGGTCCGTCGCAGCAGGCGCTTTTCGCGCTTAATGATATGAGCGCGGATATCTGGCGCTGTCTCGAGGATGGATTGTCGCCCGAAGCCATCTCGTCCGAAATCGCCGGCCGGGGCGTCAATCGGCATCAGGCAGTCGAGTATGTCGACGCGGCGATCAGGCAGTGGGAGCGCTTGGGTCTGATCCGGCTCTCTCCGGCTTGGTTTGCCACTTCGTCCCTCGACCGCGTAAGTCAGGTCGTTGCTGTTCCGGGCGCTCATGTCCGCATCGTCTATCCGGAAGCGCACGCGTTTCCCGCGGCATCTGTATTTCGGCACCTAGAGATCGGAGGAGCTGTTGCCGACGTTGTGCTCGAGTTGGTCGAGCACGGGCAGCGTATCCACCTGTTTCGGGATAGGCGCTGGATTCTCTCGTGCTCCCCGGACGAACTCGCCGTCGTGGTGAAGGGGCAGTTGCTGACTGAGGTTCTCGAGCGCAGCACCTATGAACTTGCCGTCCACGCGGCCGCGCTCCTCCGAGCCGACCGCATCCTGCTCCTCTGCGGCAGTCCTGGCGCGGGCAAGACGACGCTGGCCCTGGGGCTGGTCCGTGCCGGATTCGGCTTCGCTGGAGATGATGTGACGCTCCTCGATTCGCTGGGGCATGGCGTGGGTATCCCGTTTGCACCCGCGGTGAAGGTGGGAGCATGGCCCATTCTCGCCGAATACTACCCCGAGCTGGATGCCGTCCCGGTCTGTCGCCGCCCCGACCGCAGGCGCATTCGCTATCTTGCGCCCGAAGAGTTCGTTTCGCCGTCTCCTCGCAAGGTGGGCTGGGTCGTTCTGCTGCGTCGCCGAGCCGGCGCGGGCGCGGAACTAGTGACCGTCGATCCGGTCGACGCGCTGCGCGGTCTGCTCAACGGCTCATTTGCCCTCGGCGGAGAACTGACTGGCACCGCGTTCGATCTGCTGACCGAGATTGTCAGATCGGCAGATGTGTTTTGCTTGACCTATTCGAGGCTGCCGGACGCGATAGCGCTGCTGCAGAAGGCCTGCCGATGATGCCAGTGGCTGTCGCCCTTGAGGCCTTGATCGCCGGACTTCGCGGACATGCAATAAGCACCGCCGATTGGCAACCGGTCATCGCCCTGGCGAATCGCACCTTGCTTACTCCCGCTTTATTCTCGGCTCTCGCGCGCAGCGGCGAGATCGACCGGCTGCCCGAAGACGTACGCGAGTACTTGAGATTTATTCACGACCGCAACTGGGAGCGCAATGTGCGCCTGCGTGCGCAACTCGCGGAAGCCGTCACCGCGCTGAATCGCAACGGCATCGCTCCGCTCCTTCTCAAGGGCGCCGTTCTCTTGTTTCTTTGTCCGGCTAGTCGAATTCCGGCCAGGATGACCAGCGATCTCGACCTGAGCGTTGATGCGGCCGAAGAGGCGGGCGCCGAACAGTGCTTACGCGAGCTTGGCTACAGGCCATTGGTGAGCGCACGTGGCATGGTACGGCCGCAAGACGTCGGTGTCCTGGAACTCAGACGGACTCAGGGAGTCGAATTTGGACTCTCGACGTTCGTCGAAAGGGATCGCCTCCGGGCGAAAATTCCGTCGCCGCAGGCTCGTGCCCTCCACTGGATCATACATGACCTCCTCAAGGAGGGCGACTACTGGCGCGGCAGAATTGACCTCCGACACCTTCATGATCTCGCGCAAATGGCGGAAAGCGATGATGTCGACTGGACGTCGTTGCGGGCGGCCATGCCGGACCAAAGCAGCCGCAACGCGCTCGATGCTCAGCTCCTCGCGCTGCACGATCTCTTTGGGGTAAGAATTCCCTCCGAGCACACTCAGCGCCTGATGGTTCGGTTGCAGCACTGGAGGCGCATCTTCACGGCGAGACACCCCGTCATGGGCGCGCCTGTGCGATTGGCCGGCAATTTGGCATGGGGTGCGCGGCGGTTTTCGCAGGCCGCCGATTTGGCGCAGCGTGGTTCCGTCGACCTCGCACGCCGTATGGCCCGTACGCTTCTGGAAAGTGATGGTCAGTCGAAGCTCTAGTATGCCGCGCGACGACAGGTGACCGCGCTGTCTACCCATGCCGCCATTTATTCAGGCTGGGGCCAATTGCACATGGTTGCGATCTTGCGCCGGACAGAATCCAGACCGGCCAATTTGAACGCGCCTTCGTTGGACGACGTCCTTCCAGCATACACTTTGATGAGCATTTGGCCGCTGGCCGGCATCGAGCGTAGAAGGCGGACGACATCGCCCGGAAAAGCAAGAGATCTGCCATTATTTGCGGGCTTCCAGCGCGCTTCAACGGTCGGTTCGTCGTTGATCCGATACGCCACCGTAACCTCACCATCTTGTCTGCCCGCCGTCGAGATCGTCAGCTCTGTGCGCCCGGCACGACAACGTATAGCAAGCGATGTGGGTGCATCTCGCGATGACGAACGCGCTTTTGTTACTGCAACGATCTGTGGGCTGTAATCCACGGGCGAGGTGGTCTCGCTAATGATCCAGTTCGGCTCGTGGGAAACTGCGGAATCAGGTGTTTCAGTCCTCAAGAGTTCATCGACGCATTCTAACCGTTCCGTGCCGTCAAACTGGGAGCATGCCTTCAAGCGGTCAAATATATTGTCGGTGCCGACCTGAGCACATATCGCCTGGCTTAGTCCTAAGAGCATGGCCGCCGCAACGGCAGCGCTCCCCCTCATCGCGACAACCTCGCGGTCCCGGCTGGTGGGCGATCAAGCCACTCCTGCGCAGGCCGAAACCGGCCGAGACTCGGCACGTTCGCGCGCAGATTCACTTGTTTCCATTTCGGATCGAAACCTGGAGACTGCAATTGATCGAGGCGGCTAAACAGTTGATCCACCAAGCGCTCCACACGCCGGTACCGATCGGACCGTTGCGGCCAGTTAAAGGCAGCCAAGATGGTAGGAACTGCAATCGTCGCGACCCTCTCATCTTTTTGCACCAGATTCGGATAGTCTGTCGCGTCGATCGATGAGGGAAGATAATAGTCCTCGAACTTTGCATCGTATTCGACAGCGAGGAATTTGAAGCCGGGCTCCCAGCGTCCCTTCACAAAGGCATCGACCGGTTTTGACGTCACAAATACGACCGCCGAGAGTTCTCCGCGCTTCATTTGTTCCAGGGCTAGCTGATGGGGAATGAACATCTTCTCCACATTTAGCCCCAATCGGCTAAAGATCAGCGGACCAGAGTAGGCTGCGGCCGTCCCTTGCGTGTTGAAGTTGACCTTTTTGTCCTTGAGATCGTCGAGTGATCGGATCTCGGGACGGACGAAGATGTGCAATTCGGATGGAAAGAGGTTCAGGAGGTAAACGAGGCGTCGCTCGATAAACGGCATTTGAGCTTTGTACTCGTCAAGAGCATCCGTGTTGATGATCGCGGCATCAACGCCCCGGAGGTAAAGCAGCGCATTTACGTTCTCCGTAGCACCGCGCGTTACGATCGGGAGGACATGAAGCCTGCCCTCTTCGTTCACGACACGGGCGATTTCTGCGGCGAGGCGAATTGGCGCGCCTTCAATGAGGCCGCCGGCGAGACCAACGGTCCACGCATTGGTGCGCTCCCTCATGGTCGCGTCTGTCTTCGTCGCTGTTTCGCGCCTTTGGGATTGAGCGTGGGCAGCCATTTGAAGCCCAAGCAGCGTCAATGCAATCGTGAACGAGACCTTTATAAGCGACATCCGGATCTCCGCTCCAGGCTAGCGGCCTTGGGTTAGCGAACTGCGAACCGATAGCTTCTGCAGCCTTTTGATTCGCTCCTTCGCATCTTCAATGCCGCCCGAAAGTGCTAATTCATATAGTTCGCGTGCCTTTGCAATATCGCCGGCGATTCCGCGTACGCGCCACGATAGCAGCACGCGATCGTCGTATGTCTCGGCCAGCATAAAGGCAGCTCGGGCGCTACCACGCTGAGCAGCATGTTCAAGCAACGGCCGAGCACCGCTGATATTGGCTTCTCGGAGCAATGCAATTGCCCGGGCGAGCAGCCTCTGTTCGTCAACAAAGGGACGGGGAAGGCTACGTGCCGGCGTAGATGGCGCCGAAACCGCAGCGGCGTTCGATTCCAGAACAGGCTCGCGTTCGCGAGCGGCGGATTGCGCTGCCGTCGGCTTCGCTTCCGGCGTCGACGGCGGCTCCTGATAAAAGGCAGCGGCTTGCATAGAAGCCTGTTGCGGGTGATGGAACGTCCCCTCCGTTGTCACGGAGCGGGATGTGGCGACCCACTCGGGCAGACCATCGAGGGCAGCGGGGGTCCGAAGAGCTTTCAAGGCCGCAAGCTGCCGATTTCCGGCATCTAGTTGATCTCTAACAGAGGCAAGTTCGCGCGCAACGGCGTCGGCACGATCACGTTCGGCGGCGAGAGCTGTTTTCTGTTCCCACGCGCTGACCCTGCTTACATCGGTTACTTCCTGCACCTCGGCGTGTGCGGCAGCAAGGCGCGCGGAATGCTCGCCGGCCTGCATTCGCGCCGAGGCAAGCTCTCGGGCGAGCGTCTCAGCGCGGTCACGTTCATTTTTAAGTGCCTGCTCGTGTTCGATCTTGGCTGCCTCAACAACCCGCGCGGCTTCCTGCGCAAACCCCTGCGCGTTGTCGAGTTCTGCCCGGAGCAGGGCCAGTTCACGCGCGAGGGCCTCTGCTCCGTCCCGCTGCTGCTTGAGTTCCTTCTCGAGCGCCTGCTTGTGCTCGACTTGCACCACGGCGGCATTGGCGGCAGCCGAGCGGATGTGAGACTCGACTTGATCTCTGGCGGAGGCAAGTTCACGCGCAAGGGCGTCGGCACGGTCGCGTTCGGCGGCGAGAGCGGTTTTCTCTTCCGATGCGCTGGCCCTGCCCGTCTCAGTTACTCGCAATACCTCGGCGTATGCGGCAGCAAGGCGTGTAGAACGCTCGTCAGCCTGCTTTCGCGCCGAGGCAAGCTCTCCGGTGATTGTCTCAGCGCGGTCGCGTTCCTTTTTAAGTGCCTGCTCGTGTTCGACCTTGGCTGCCTCAACACTCCGCGCAGCCTCCTGGGCAACCCCGTGGACGTTGTCGAGTTCGGTCCGGAGAAGGGCCAGTTCACGCGCGAGGGCGTCGGCACGGTCTCGTTCGGAGGCGAGAGCGACTTTCTGTTCCGATGCAGCGTCCGCTCTGTCTCGCTGCTGCTTGAGCTCCCGTTCGAGGGTCCGGCTTTGCTCCGCGCCCGCAGCGGCAGCTTGCGCTGCTTCTGAAGCCGCAAGCCGAGTCGTGTCGAGTTCTGCCCGAACCGACGCAAGGTCGCGCGCAAGGGTCTCTGCTTTGTCCCGCTGCCGTTCGAGTTCCTGTTCGAGAGCCCCCTTCTGCTCCGCTATTGCTGCGGCAGCCCGGGCAGCTTCTGAACCCGAGGTCTGTGCCGCCTCGTGTTCCGTACGAAGGGAAGCCAGGTCGCGCGCAAGAGCGTCTGCTTTGTCCCGCTCCTGCTTGAGCTCTCGTTCAAAGACCTGCTTTTGCGCGGATGCTTCCGCGATAGCCTGCTTGACTTCTGAATCCGCGATCCGTGCCGCGTCGATTTCCGCCCGAGCTGAAGCGAGGTCGCGCGCAAGAGCGTCTGCTTTGTCCCGCTGCTGCTTGAGCTCTTGCTCGATCGTTGCAGCGGCAGCTTGCACGGCTTGCGGCCCTGCCGCAGCCGGGGCCCGCGCTGCCTCAAGTTCGGCTCGGACGGATGCAAGCTCACCTGCGAGGTCATCCGCCCTTTGTCGCTCCTGCTCGAGTGCCTGCGTTTGCTTTATCCCTACCTCGCTCGCCTGGATAGCTTCCCGGCTTATGGCACGCGCAGTTTCCAGTTCTGACTGAAGGGCGGTAAGTTCACGCGTAAGCATCTCGGCCGTCAGCGCTCGTGGTTGTTTGGCCGGCGCCGCTTCAGTGGTCGACCGAGTTGCATCGAACTCCGCTCGGACTTTCGAGACCAGCGCTCGAGCAAGCGCTTCCGCCCTGCCCCACTCCTGTTCCCATTCAAGAGCGCGTCGCCGCTCCCGATCCGGGACAGGTTGAGAGGCATGTGCCATGTTGCCGTCTCCCGCGTCTGACTGCGGAACGGGAGTAAGCTGAGCTACAAGATTGGTGATCTCTCCATGGGCGCGCTCAGGCCTCCGCTTCGGCTCAATCGGCGTAATCTCGGCAACTTCCGTAACCAGCCCGGAACGTTGTCGAATGATGTAGGACTCGGGGAGTTTGTATCCCATTGCGGTCGTTGCCATGAAGGCTTGACCTTGGCCTTCGTCGCACCGACCATCCTCGATAGCTCCGATGAAGAGACACAGAATCAAAGCTCCAGCAGCCACATAGGCGCGCGCCGAAACTCTGCCTGCCACACGTGAGCCCTCAATAGTTTTGGACGGCATCAGCCGACAGGCTGGAGCAAGAACAATGGGCTCGTGCTCGCTGCGAAGAACAAGGCCTAGGCGCGCCGTCCGAACGCCAGCGGTCAACCGGATAGTTGATCCTGATTGCTGCGATGCTGACGTAATTGCCTCTGACGCCATCGTGACGACTCGGTTGGTGCTGTGACATTTTCTTGTCATGACACAACCTACGTCGGCCGCTTGTCGATGTTGCAATGGAGGTAATCACAACGAGGTAAATGCACCCACCTACGGCAATTAAGTTGATTACGTGCGCTTGCTCTGAACGATTCTTGACCCGCCTAACCACGCCTGACTAGGCTGTGGCGACACTTGAGCCGACCCCCCTCACGCACGCAGGGAAAACAACATGAACAGATCATGCGTCACCTTCACCGCCGCCATTGCCTCCATTGGGTTTATCCTGGTGATGAGCACCCAAATCGGCCGTTCTGCACAGAGCAACACTTCTTCGACACTCAATGCTGCCAAAGTCAGCGTTGCCAAAGCCAATGCTAAGGCCAAGATCACCGACACCGCCACTCGATCGCAGCCCCATCGGCTGGCTGTACAGGTCAACGTCAATGACCCCGCAATCATGAATCTCGCTCTCAACAACGTAAGCAATGCAGCGCGTCACTACAGCGAACTCGGCCAGAAGGTTGAGATCGAGGTGGTAGCCTTTGGACCTGGACTGCACATGCTGCGAGACGACACTTCTCCCGTTAAAGCACGCATCACGTCTATGAGTGAAAGCATGCCAGGGCTCAGCTTTTCCGCATGCGGAAATACCCGCGAAAACATGACAAAAGTTGAGGCCAAAGAGATCCCTCTCGTCGCTCAGGCGAAGGTCACCGAATCGGGAGTGGTGCGGCTCATGGAGCTGCAAGAGCGAGGTTGGGCCTATCTACGGCCCTGAGTTTCAGCGAGAGAGATCGACCTTGTCAGACGCAACGGCGATCGACGTTCCGCAGCCCCTTGAGTAGAACGGAGAGAACAGACAAGCGATCTGCGTGGCTGGACTTGCGACTGATTTAGCGCTCGACACCCGCCCAATCGATCATCGGTTGCAGCAACTAGTTTACTATCGTGCGAGTTCCGATCTGCACAACGACTTCCGCCGGCATGCCCGGCGCGAGCTGGGGTCGCCGAACCGGCGAAACCCATTATCAGGTACGACGCCTCCGTCGGCACTCGCCATTCGTTGTTCGCCTTGATTCGTTCGGAACGAGCGCACGGGACTTCGCTTCAGTTCTTGCGGCCCCGGGTCAAGTTCATGAGACCGCATGGCGGCGACTCGACCAAAACTCGACGATAGCAAAGTGCAGTCCGGCGGTCATATTGACGCGTTTGGAAATGTAGATCGCCATTGCCCCACTCCAAATGACGTTGGTCGCAGCCGTGGCAACTGCTGCCCCCATTGCTCCATATAAGGCTATGCCGATCGCGCAACCGAAGACGTTTACGATGACCCCCATCAGCATAAGCGCGGCAGCTACCCGTTCGCGCCCGGTCATGGTCAAAAGATTCTGCTGCGGACCCATTGCAGCGGCAAAGATCTGTCCTGCGATAAGAACCTGGGTAATTGGAGCTGCTGCGACGAACTCATCTCCGAAGAATCGCAACAGTGGCTCTGTCAGCAACAACAGTGGCAGCGCCAGCACTATCGTTCCAGCAACCGATAGGACGGTCGCTCGGGCAAACAGTCTTTGAAGCGCGTCCTCATCCTGGTTGGCGTGAAGCCTCGAGACATTCGGCGAAAAGAATGTCCCTACCGCCATGCGAGGGAGGATTAGCAAGAGGGCCAAATTCAGCCCCAGCGCGAAGATGCCTGCCGCATGGGTGTCACCGGCCCAAACCAAAAGGATCAGGCCGGCGCGGCTAAGGAGAACGTCCAGTCCTGTCATTATCATGACGGGAAACGCGAGGTGCCACCAGTCGCCCGGAGCATAGGCAGGCTCCGCAGATCGCAATTGCGGCGGCCACAGCTTGAGAATGCTCCGCAGGAGGAGGCCAGCCGTGACCACAGAGCTTATCATCAATGCGCTCAGAACTGTTGTGGCATCCGGCGGTGTGACGCTGAACGCTGCGACGAGCAGGACGATCGCAAGCATGAGGCCGTCGCGGCCCAGGCGCTCGGGGGCAATCGCCGAAATCACGCCACCAAACGCGCGCACCGTAGCTCCACTAAGCACATAGAGCGCGACCAGGGGTACGGTTGCCAAGCCTATTGCGAGACTGATGGTCATCTCGTGCCAGACGTTCTGCGCAAGCGACAACACGATAGCGATACCGCAGATTGCGATTGCCATGGCGACCAAGAACGAGCGCTGGAATGCAAATCGGATAACGCCGCGCGCCAACGGCCATCGTTCCTTTGCGCTATAGGCCGGCACGAATCGCAGCAGCACCATGCTAAATCCGAGCGTTGCGACGTAGGAGAGAAGGGTCATCCAGGCCAAGACGTAGGAATAGATGCCGTAGCTCGTCGCTCCAATCGTTCGAGCTATCACAAGCTGTGCCAGACCCGTCAGCCCGGCACCGCCAACATAAATCAGAAACGACCACAGGCTCGCTCTCGCTAAACGATCGGTAAGGTCTGTTTCGGACTGAGCGGCAGTCGAAATCCCAGGATTCTTGGAAGATGGCGCGGGTTCTTCGCTAGGATAGTCGAATTGCTCGCGCTCCGGGCTAGATTGCAACACGGTCGCTGGAGGCTCCCCGAATCTGGCCGCGATCTCCTCCTCGACGAGATCGAGAGCATTGCGCATGAGCGTCGGATCGAGTGAGTTGACAGAAATCATTCGCCGATCTTCGGTCGCCAGCAGCGAACCAACGTAATCGGTAATGGGCTTCATCTTGAGAAATGTTCGCACATCGCGGTCCAGCCATTTCTCCACGAACGACTTTCGACCTGATCTCTGACGGAGCCGCTGTTCCAACAGCTCTTTTGGAGCGTCGAATCGAATCAGCAGGTCCGGCCGCCTCCGCATGCTAATTGCCTGAGCGATCGTCGTTTGATCTGCCCGGCTATGCAGCGCCAAGCTGCAAACAGCTTGAACAAAGCCCTGATCGAACAATACGATGCGATCGGGCTTGTGTGGGTCATTCCACGCGCACGAAAACCTGACGACGTATTGACTGATTCTGATCCACCAAGCCGGACTAGCCGGCGGCATCAGGCGGAGCAGATCACGAGCGAGACGCAATCCTGGACCATTTGAGATGGGCCGGCACAGAATCGCGATGGCAACGAAAATGGCGGAGATGGCGCGTAACAGCGCTGGGAGAAATCCGCCGCGGCTCAAGAACTCACTCTTTAGCCGAGGGAAAACGATGAGATCGACCGTGTATCCGCGCTGGCGCAGGCGCTGAGCTAGCGCTCGGCTAAACGTTGTTTTTCCTGCGCCTGGTGGACCGAATGCCTCGATGATCATGCGTTCCTCGGTCGCTTGCTAAACTTATCTTGAGGCTTGACATTGGGCTGTGCAGGACCGGCAACGTCGATTGCGGGTTTAATCCTTATCCATCGGCGGACCGCGGCCCCTAACTGACGGTAGCGGCTTATCAAGGCTGATACGCGGTGCTTTTTCACATCGAGATGGTCGTGCTCTGACGGATGTCGGCGTACCAGGACTGACCAGAATTTGGCCTCGACGTTGGAATGCTCCGCTCGGGCAAGCAGTTGCAGATTCGTCTGCGCTATGTCTCGATTAGTGCGTCCAGCGCGAACAGCAAGCAAGACATGGTCCGTCCAACGCACTAGAAGGCCGACTTCAGGCGCCTCCTGCAACGCGGGAGCGTCGATCACCACGAAATCATAGGCGTCTCGCAACTGTTCGAGTAGCGAGGAGACCTTCGGACTTGCCAGCATCCAATGACGATTTCCGTCAGAGAACCCTGCTGGCAAATAGTCAATGCCCAACTCCTGGATATGCTGGATTGCATGTGCAGGCGGCTGGTCATGCGCCAACATGCCGAACAGATCCGTGGTGTCGTCACCCGGTCGACGGAACACATGGCCCAAATCCAGGAGTAGAACGCGTCGTCCCAGCTGTGCAGCGCAATAGCCAAGGCTCCACGAAATCGCGGTCTTTCCCTCTCCGCGAGCACTGGACGTCACGAGGGCAATTTGCTGCGACCGCGGGGTTGTTGGATCAGAAGCAAGTAAAGATACGACCATCGAGCGAATTGATCTCATGTACTCGGTCGCGGGTTGCTTCAGTATCTCCAGAGGCTTTCTGCTCAGCCCGCGAGGGATCGACGGTATTAGCCCGGCGCACGGAATGCGCAGCGCTTCTACGACTTCCGGCTCGGTATGCAGAGTTCGATCAAAGCGATTACGGACAACTGCGATCAGGCACGCAAACAAGGCGAAGGCAATCGTAGTGGGAGGAATGAGAAACAGAGGATTCAAGGAAGTGGGAAGCTCTGGCGGCGAGGCATGTGCTACCACGCTCACCTCTGATTCTATGGCGAGGCCCTTCGCAATCACTTCCTGCCGGCGGCGCAGCAACATTTCAAACTGCTGTGCCAACGTCGTCATCTGCCACTCGAGGGCGGCGATCCGGGACGGTGAACTCTGGCCAAGACGGCTAGCATCCAATTCCGTCTTTATCTTGGACAGCTCGCGCTGAACAACGGCGACTGCGTTAAGGGTGTTCGCCTCATTGGTCTGCTTTTGACGGGCGAGTTCATCGACATAGGATCGTGCTATCAAGTTGGCGACTTCCGCCGCCCGCTTCGGATCGCGGTCCGTGAACAAAACGCTGATGATCCTGGATCGGCGCTCCCGTCCGACCATCAGACGGCCCCTTAAGGCAGCTAATGCTTCGCCATCGGGATGTTCGGTGATAGCGAGCAACGTCCGGATCTTTGACCATGCGGGACGGAAGAGCGCTCTCACGCGCTTTGTCCATGGCGGGGGTCCCACGTTGTCGTACCGTGCAGCATCGAGCTCCCTCAGCGGGGGCAGAAGTCGCAGTAGGTAGGCGTCGGACAACAAGACCGTGATGTGGGTATCGATGGCAGTATCCTCGTTCCCGGCACTCGGCGCCTCCCCGCTGGAGCCGGCAGCGTCGGGTGGGCCAGGGTTTCGAACGTTTACCGCGAGCTGTGTCGTCGCCGTGTAGGAGCGCGACATCAGAATGCTGGCAGCCACGGCGAGCAGCACCCCCGCGACAATCATCTTGACGATAAACGGCTTGTATTTCCGGATGCTGTCCAGCACCTGTTTCACCGATTGGACGGCATCGTCTGAAGGCGGGGACCGTCGTGCCGGATTCGATTCGCTTCCTGACCATTCTTCTGGATCAACGGTCAGGGATCGACTCCGTTTGCCTGTCAACGCGTCCATGATGCGCTCCCTCTACCGCGCTCGCCACAGAGTCTGAACTATCCTGCCGATCTCACACATGGTTCAAGTTCCAATGCGCGCGCTTGGCGACGGAGCCCGCTCCAGACCGAGGATCAGGCTGACAGCAAGCGCGAACCACACGATCGGATGGCGTGGAATAAAATGAGTCATGCTGAAAAAGACGAGCGCAACTATCATTACAGCCAGCGCGTCAAGCTTTGCGCGTAGTACGAGCAGGAAAGTGCCGGCGAAGAGGCCATAAAGAGCAATCACGCCGAGCAGGCCGCCTTGCGTAAATATGTCAAGCACGGTGTTGTGAGCTTCGAAAGGACGCGTAAAGGGCCGATCATCGTCGTCAGCAATCTTCGGCCTCCAAAGATGAGGTCCTGGTCCAAGCCCGAGCGATCCAGATTCCAACCCGAGCTTCAGCGCGTTTTGCCAAAGATACAGCCGTAGGGCCGCGGTACGCATCGTTCCCTCGCCACCATGATCTTTCGTCATGCTGGCCGCCAGGCTCTCCACGTCATCGGCGGTCGCTACCGCATACGGCGTCAGCGAAAGCGACAGGGGAACGGCAGCGACGACGATAAGCATCGCTGCTGCAAATCGTAGGCTGTATCTGTGCTCCGGTGAGGTCAACCACCTCCATAAGCGCAGCACAAGAAGCACCGCCGTGCAAAGCACCATCGCACCCAAAAAAGTATCGCTCCTGGTGAGCCGGCCGACGACCAGTGATAGCAAGCAGCTCAGTAATGCGGCGAGCCGGCCAAATCCCTTCGCTGAAAGAGCAAGGTGAAGCGATAGCGCTGCCAAAAGAGCGCAATAGAGCGCCAGCTGATTGGGGTTCTCCGACCAGCCGCGAAACCGTTCCCAGAACCATGGATCAACCGATGGCAGGCGGATGACCCCCCAGCCCAGGGCAATTTGCATGACCAAGGAGACGTTCCAGAATGCAATCAGCAACCATTGCAGTCGGCGCAGCGCGCAGTCAGCCTTCGCTGTCGCTGCCACGAGACAACTGAGAGCTGCAACCACGAGATAGGCGAAGGTGTCATGCAGCATCGAGCCTGGGTCCAGCTTCTGGAACAATAAAGCCTGACATGTCCCGACGCTGAGGCTGAACGCAAAGCAAATCCAGAATGTGCCTAGCCGGAGCAAGGCTCTGGGACTCGAGATGCGGTCGCTCGTTAGAACGTGCAATAATGCGAGGCCGAGCCATAGGCCGAGGCAGACCTCGCCAAGCCCGAGCGGGACACCGGGAACCCGCAGCTGTGAAGCTGTCGTGAGTACAAGACTAAGGGCAAGAAGCGGACTGCCGATCATTGTACTTCACTGCTGTTCTTCCGCGCCGCTCGGTCATCGCTTAGACTGCCGACTGAAAGCAGTCGCACGTAAAGATCGGTGTAACGGTCGGCTACGACGTTCAGATCGAATTCACGACGCACAAGCTCAGTGGAGCGCTGCCCCATAGTTCTGGCACGAGCGGGATCTCTAAGAAGATCAAGGATGGCGGCAGCGAGCGCGCGCGGGTCGCGCGGTGGAACCATATAACCATTCCAGCTCTCCGCCACGACGTCATCACAGCCGGGCATTCGCGTGGCCACGATCGGCACACCGGCCAGGCCGGCTTCCAGGAGAACGCGCGGGATTCCTTCGCGATACTCAGTCGGAAAGGCAAAGACGTCTGCAATGCCGAGAATGGCCGGAACATCCGATCTCGCACCGGGCGCGATCACGTACGATGCATGTCGCTCGATCAATGCCTGATCTACGGCAAACGGTCCCTCGCTCTCGCGAGGGCCAACGAGCACGAAGCGAACACCAGGTCGCGCTTCGTGGACAATTCTCGCCGCATCCAGAAGGGTTGGGATGCCCTTCTGTACGGTTAAACGGCTCACGGTAAGGACGATTTCGGCGTTTCCCAACCCGAGCTCGGAGCGAAGCTGGGAGATGCTACCCGTCTCCGCCCGTGCTGTCTCGAAAGCCTTGACATCGATTCCTGAGCTTCCGATGACAACGGACGAACCATTTCCAAGCAGATGGTAGCGGCGGAAGAAGTCGCTATCGGCCTTGTTCTGGAATACCGTCGCTGCGGTCCAGCAGGCGGTCAACCGCTGCAACGCCAGATAGGCGGGCCGAAATGCCAGGGCTTTCAGGTCTGTCGAGGAAAAGACCCACCCCATTCCATTGATGGTGCGCACCACGGGAACCGCGCCCCGAAGCGCCAGAGGCGCAAGAAGATTTGGCTTTGTATCGAACGTCTGAACGATATCCGGCTGAACGCGGTGCACCAGTTGCGAGAGCTGACCGACGGCGATCCGGTCGGCAAAGCGCGCATGGAATCTGTCAAACTGGTAACGATGGTACTGAATGCCATTTTTTGCGAACGGAAACCCGGCACCGGTGCCGGCTGCACTCACTCGCAAGCCGCGGTTTTGCAGAGCAGTCAGAAAGGGAATCCGCAGCGCGTGATCCTCGCCTCCCACGCAAAGCAAGTGCAGCGTCATGCTGTTTCCTTTCGGTCTCGGATGCAACTTCGCCGAAACCGGAGATAGTACGAACGTCGGCCGCTTTCCTGAAGGATGTGCGGATCGGGTGAGCTTAAGGGGCGACGAAGAGCTGTCTTCATTTATTTGAATGATCCATCGACGAGATTGGCGAAAAGAACTGCTTCAGAAATCTCGAAAACTAACGGGCTGTTGCCGTGCGCGCTCTGAATGGGTAGGCCGCGAGAATGCCAAACCGCCGGTCGAGGTACCTCGCCCAGCTCTACGGTAAGATAGCGATACGTCCCAGCAGCGCGACGAGGTCAGCCTGCCGCCGCGTCTGTGTCTTAACGAACAAGGCGCCCAACTGTGTGCGTATTGTCGTTCGGCTCAGCCGTCGGGAGCGCGCAATGTCGAGCAAATTGCGTCCTCGCGCCAATTCGACTGCGAGCTGAGTTTCCGCGGCTGTGAGGCCGAACAAGCATTGCAGCGTCCGAGGAGAAGGCTCCGGGTGAGCGTCGAGATCGAGCAGGATGAGTGCGCTCGTTCCATCGGTCCACGCATTCGCGATCTGCTTTACAAGCGTGGTGATTCCCTCCCTGGAGGAAGTCACCAGCCATGATGTAGAGCCGATAGGAATTTGCGCGCCCGCTCGATTTATCAGCTGCTTTACGGCCCCATAAAGTGTTTCGCGTCCGGCAACGTGCCTGCATTCGCGCTCCAACATTGCGCGGCCGGTTGCGCTGACTTCAATAATGCAGCCGCGCCTGATCCAGACCTGGCCACAGCCAATGCGCGCTAAGAGGGCAGGCAGATCGCTCCGCTTGTCATCGATGTCCGAAATGATGGGAGGAGCACGATTCGAGATATTGAATACCGATTCGGTAGACCGATGATGCAAAGCGATCGTGGGCAATGTAGCACTCTGGCTAAGATTCAACATTTTTGCTTCCCAGTGCGCTGGTCGCGGAAATTGGTCCGAACAAGGACGATTCCAATTTCACCGGGTCCTGTAAATGTTCAATGGGAGGTAACCCCGTTGACCCCGGGCAGCGAAGCAGCCGAGTGCGCGCAGGCAGGCTGGTGATTTGAAGCCTCAGATGGGAAGGCGGTTCAGGCTTTAGGCGCAACTTGACCAAGGGGGGTGCGTCGGCGGCGGCAAAAACGCTGTCCGAAGTGGGTACCCCCTTTTGGTCAATTTGACAGCTTCGTAACGGTCGCTGATGGGCGCAACGCGACTTCGATCACGTCGCCGGGCTCTACATCGAAATCGACGGATGCGGCAATCCTATCCCATCGCTGGCCAAGCTTTCGTACGACGGTAACCTCCGGGTACAGTTTGCTTGTGCCGACGGGCAGCGTTCCTGTCCCACCTACCGGTTGCAGTTTCTGGCTCAGCGCCAGCATTCTGACCCGCAGGTCCGCCAGTCGAACGTTAGAGTCCTTCTGCTCCTTGAGCAGATTGATGGTTCGCTGGCTCGCAACCCGTTCGATCTGCCTTCGCAAATCATGGCGCTGACGCTGCAGCCTCATCATCTCGACGCTGGTCTGCAGGCTGCGCGTCGACGACAACAATAGGGCGCGTCTGTTTTCGGTCACCCGGGGACTTGTCAAGAGTCCTGAACCGAGCAGCTTCTGCACCCGTTGAAGTTCTTCCTCATCGGCCTGTACACCCTTTTCTTCACCTTCATGCTGCTGCTGTAATTTTGCGAACTGCGCGTCCGTTTGTTCCACGGCTTCCCGCAGAAAGCGCGTTTCCGTGCGGAAGTCTGCCTGCGAGGTCTTCAAGGACTCCGCCTCCGCCCGCACCACAGAATCGACCACCACTGCGGGCAGAGAAACATCGTTTGGCACGGATTGATCGAAGGTATCACGACCATCAAGTTCCGCATTGATGCGGACGACGTGGAAATATTCCTTGACGTACTCCGTGGCCAAAGAGTCATAGTCGCGCAAGAGATCCGCCGGGTCAACGGCGCCGGGATGACCGCGAGAGCGCAACAGGCTGAAGCCCCCCGCAACCGCGACTGCCTGGCGCACCGTCATCGAAGCCCGATAGGCCTGCTGTCCGGGAGTTAGCACATCGCCGGAAACATAGATCGGTCGATATTCCACAACGCTTGCGATGACGTCGCCCGGCTTGATGACGAACGTCTGATCGCGGCCATCGGCCAAGCGATGACGCAGTATCCTTGATTGCAGCAGTGTTTCGATGCGGTTCTGCATTTCGGACGGAGTCAAACCCGCGACCTCAACAGTACCTACTCCGGGAAGCGCGATGGTGCCGTCGATCTGTATCTGCCCTCGGCTACGCTGATCGGGCAAACCGCCGATCGATACCTCGACAGTGTCACCTGGTGCGAGCTTATACGGGGCTCCGAAGCAGTTCTCGTTGCTGATGGACACAACAATTCCCGCCCAGAAGACAGCCGAGATAAGGCCGAAGATCTTGCCGTGTTTTTTGCTTTTCATGGACGACCTCCCTGTGCCGCTCCTTGCCGAACTTCGCGGTCATCCCAATCGAGCCGGGAGACGAAATCGAAAACCGGTCCCCCTGCCTGACCCCAATTGCTCGACCAAATGACCTGCGATCCGTCAGGAGACGGAGAGCCATGTGTTTCGCTCCGGTAGTCGTACGGCGCGCTGACCGTGTGTGCGACACGTCGAAACTTCCCGCTGCCGTCAATTTTCAGTGCAATTACCTCCTGGGCGAATGGGGCTCCACGCAGACGCTGAGCTGACGCGGGCGGGTTGCCGCCATAGCTCAAGATAACCCAGCCTGGGCGGCGTATTGCCCGTGTCGAGGCATGCTGGGCCTTGCCATATGGAGCCAGCGCAGTGACCAGTCCATCGCTGAGTCTCCGTTTGATCACGTGGTACTTGTCGGGATCGGATTTGCTGATGCCGACGTAGACTTCGCTGCCATCCCCGTCGACTGTCATATCGCCATGGCCGGGCCGATGATGCTCGGTCCAGCTCTGGATAAGGCTGCCATCGATGCCGAAAACAAATGCTTGATCCGTCACCCCATCCTGTTGGCAGAATATGTATTGGCCGAGCGGAGAGATACTGCAATAGCTGTTCTTCCCGGGAATCCCTGCCAAATCGATATCCGGAAATTTCTGACGAATCGAAAGGTCAACCGCGAACGTGACAAGCGCTCCCTGCTCGGTCATGGCGCGCACCGCGATCCGGTTACCATCCCATGACGGATTGCCCTTGGACGGGCCAAACCGGAGGCCGCGATATCCCTCCAGATCAAAGATCACCTCTTCTCGATTGCTTCGCGGAGCCCAGTGCGAAATCCGCTGCCCGCCGACGCAAATCATGAGTTCGGAATCCTGGGGATGCCACTCGCATTCATCGCCGGAGCGGCGTCGCTGAAAAAGCGGAGCGTATGTTTGTCCGTCGAGGAAGCACAGGCCGTTACAACCGTTGGCGATCAGGAGCAGCGTCTGGTCGGCATTCCAGGCTTGCGCGCTGGAATAGCGATGCGTGCAGTAGGAGCGTCTACAGGCCAATCCGTTCCCCAGCGCGCTTTCGGGTGAAGTCACACGTACGAAGGTGGTTCCTATTGCCGTATCGACGGTCGGCACGAGGTAGCCGGGCAGGTCCATGCGAGGTGCAAGGACGGGTTGCGCCCCCTGGATCGTTTCCGTTGCGGCGGTCCGCGGAACGGCAAGCGCCAGGAAGGCGGCGCACCACAGTACGATTTCGGCGTGGCCGAACCGGAGCGTCATCTGATGAAGTCTCGCTCTCGCCAGACTGGCTTTGCCGAGAGGCGGCGGGGCCACCAGTCAGCCGCCCGTTCCGGTGCAGGCCGCACTCCCGAATTTGCCGGCCGCTGATGCTGCTCGTCCTGCAGGATGGGCCTCCTGCCGGAACCGAACTCGTGCACTCGATCGCCCATTGTGACCCAGCCGCTATCGATTACTGCGGCGAGGGCTGCCTTCTCGTCTGCTCCCAGTACCGGTTCTGATACCAACAGCATGTGGATGCCTTCCCGTTCGAGCCAAGCGAAATGTTGCAGAAGCATTTGGGCCGCGCGGGATTACCTCACGCGGCGACGGATGCGGGGAATGCGGACGACTGCTCATCCCAGGCGACATCCTGGGCTTTGAGGAAGTCCTCGACGCGGCCGATATCAAGCCACAGGCCGTTGTGCCTGAATACGTTCACAGGCGCTTCCTCTTCCAGCATCTGGAACATCAGATCATCGAAGCCGAACGGCACGCCCGACGGGATGCGTTCAAGTATTGTGGGATCCATGCAATAGATACCCATGCTGACGAGATGCGCCAGCTCCGGCTTTTCGCGAAATCCGGTGACGCCTCCATTTGTCTCGTCGATCACGCCAAAGTCCATCTTGGTGATACGAGTTGCGGTGGCGATGGTGACGCCGGCGTCATGGCGCCGATGGCTGTGGATGAACTGGTTGAGATTGAGGTCTGTCAGCACATCGCCGTTAAGGACCAGGAATGGTTCATCCAGCTGTTCGCGCAGCAGCGATAACGGGCCGATCGTTCCAAGCGGTTCAACTTCCTGGGTGTAGGTGATGCGCATATTCCACTGATTGCCGTCACCAAAGACGCTGCGGATCAGATGCCCCAGATATCCAGTCGTAATGAAAACGTCTCTGATCCCGTTCCGTCTCAGCCATTTGAGTACGAGTTCGAGCACAGGGCGTGCACCAATCGGCATCAGAGGTTTTGGCAAAATTGATGTGTGCGGACGCAATCGAGTGCCTTTTCCGCCGCACTGAATGACTGCCTTCATCTTTGGTCCTCCGGTTACTGGAGCGCGGAACCACTTAGAGTTCGATCATCCCGGTCCAGCGGCTGGACGGTGAGCCGGGCTTGCACGACGTTGACGAAAGCTAGAGTGGAATTTTCCGCTAGTCTTCGTGCATTTGCATGAGATGGCTTGGCGACAGTTACGGGGTACGGTGATCGCGACGAAGGGTCGAATGAATCGGGCGTAACGCAGCTTCGTCGTATATGGCGTCGTCGGCCTATCGTTCTTTTCCGGTGGCAAGATCGCGGGAGTTATCGATGCGGGTTACGGCGCAGCAGCGTCCCTCGCACGAAATGACGCGATCCCGAACCGCGCTTCTCCGAAGTCTGTGTGGGGGTAACCCTGAAGGAGATCTTCTAGCCCCGGAATAGCAATTGGTCTGGCGTCCGGTTCGGATGAAAGTTCCGTCATTGTGACAGAGGTGCCCAATGAAAGTCTCTGAATTCAATGAAATATTCGGAACCGATGCTGACGAGGATCTCATCGGCACCGTCAGGCGTGATAAGATTTATGGTTATGGCGGCAACGATCGGCTCTACGGCAAGGATGGCGATGACATCCTTTATGGCGGGACAGGAAACGATCGACTGGACGGCGGAACGGGCGCCGACGTTATGTATGGGCAGGCTGGCGACGATGTCTATCGGGTGGACAATCTTGCCGACGTGGTGAGCGAGACGACCGTCCCCGGCGTGGACGACGGCGGCGTCGACACGGTGGAGAGCACGATCACCTACGCGCTGCCCATGTTCATCGAGAAGCTGACCCTGAAAGGGACGGAGGCGATCAACGGGACAGGCAATGAACTCGCCAACAGACTTACCGGGAATGATGCGGCCAATGTGTTGAGCGGAGGGGCTGGTAACGACGTCCTCAACGGCAACGGGGGCGACGACGTCCTCATCGGCGGGGCAGGAAAGGACGAGCTGTGGGGCGGCTCAGGTTCGGACACGTTCGTATTCCGCTTTCCCGACGCGACGAGCACCGACAAGGTTAAGGACTTCTCAGCCGCCGATAGCGACCGTATCGGGATCTATGCAAGCGACTATGGGCTGAGCCTCGGCCACGGTCTGATTGATGACGGAACCGGCAAGCTTGTGCTCGATCCCGCCTACTTCGTGGCGGTGGCCGGCTCGGCGAGCACGGTGCAAGGCACGTCGTCCGGTCATGGGCAGTTTGTGTTTTCGTTCACCTCTTCGACCCTTACGCTGATGTGGGATCCGGACGGTGCGGGTGCGGTACGTGGCACCGCGCTGGCGACCTTCAACTCGGGCGTCACCCTGAGCGCCGCGGACTTCACCGTCACCACTGGGCTTCCGACCGCAAGCGCAAATGGCTCGCCGAGCCCGGTGCCCGAGCGCGCGGGCGCGAAGGTCGCCTTCACCATCGATCTGTCCGCGCCGGCCAACGAGGACGTGCTTATAACCTACTCGACGATAGATGGCACGGCAAAGGCCGGGAGCGACTTTGTCGGCGTCTCGCACGGGCAAGTGACGATTCCCGCCGGCAGCACAAGTGCCACCATCTTGATTGATGTGCTCGCCGATGATCTGCCGGAGACCGTCGAATCCTTCAGTCTCCAGCTCGAAGCGGCCGTCGGCACGAGCAGCGGCGCGCCGCTGCTCGTTGCCAGCAGCTCGGCCGTCGGCTCCATCGCACCGCCCGCCCCCAACGTCGTCGCTATCACCGACATGGCAGCGCTCGGGAGCACGGATCCGTCTGGAATAGCCTATGTGCCCGGACAGGGACTCTTCGTCAGCGATTCGGAAGTCGAGGAGAGCCCGTTCTTCCGCACCACCAACCTGTGGACGCTGCAACCCGACGGCACCGTCGTCGCATCGTCCAGCCTTTTGAGCTTCACCGATGAGCCGACGGGCCTGGCCTTCGACTCCAGCACGGGTCGCCTGTACATCTCCGACGACGACCAATCCAGGATTTTTTGGGTCGACCCGGCCAATCCAAGCGTCATGCTGGGCGAGTTCGATACCTTGTCCCTTGGCGTAATCGACCCGGAGGACGTGGCGGTCAATCCGAACAACGGTCATTTGTTTATCGCCAACGGGACCGGCAATAGTTCCGGGGGTGGGCCATTAGGCAACGCGATCATCGAGACCGACAGCACCGGCACGCAGGTCTTCGCGACCATCCGGCTGCCCGCAGAAATCAAGGATCCCGAGGCGCTGGCCTATGACGCCAGCCAGGACCTCTTCTATGTCGGCGGCGGCTTCAGCTCGAAAATTTGGGTCGTCGATCGCGGCGGCGCGATTGTGCAAGTCATCGATGTGCTCGGCGGGTATCGCAACGAGATTAACAACGGGGCGGCCTCCATCAAAGACCTGGAGCTTGCGCCGAGCAGCGACCCTAACGACGATCCCAGCAAGCTGAATCTCTTTGTCGCCGATTACGGGCAATCGCACGTCAGCGACGGCCGCATGATCGAGATCGACCTCCATGGCGGGTTGCTCCTGGCGTAGCCCGACAGGGCTGCGGCGTGGCGAGGGCCTGCTTGAACGCGGGGTATATCCCGAGGGGGAAAGCAAGATCGACTGATGACCGTTGACATTTTTGGTCTGCCCACCGTTGGAAAGACCACTCTCGCACACACGTTTCAGACGGAGCTCGAGAAGCATGGCTTCCAGCGGAGGCCTGCACGTCATGCCAGGCTTGAAAGCTTCGTTGAAAGCCATGCCGGAGGAAGCGCGCGGCAGGTTGTGGATCTGATTTTGCCGGAGGTCGTATGATGCGTCACGAGATGGGATCCGTAAAGGTCGGGAATCTGGACGCCTCGACTTGGGCGAGAGAAGCTGCACCGGCTCAGTCGGACGAAGCGGGATTGGAAATATCGAGCAAAGCGGCCATCCGAAGGCTCTTCAACTCTCTTGAACAGAAAGGGATCCGCCACTGTCACTGGAAAAGCAATGTCCGCCTGGAAGCGGCGCTTGCGGCTGCAGAAGATATCGATCTCCTAGTCGACCAACGTGATGCCCGACAGTTCCACGCAGTCTTGCTCGAACATGGCTTCAAGCTGACGCAGTCGCGCTCCGGCATCGGGCATCCAGGGGTCTTCCACGCGCTGGGCCTCGACCAGGCAACCGCCGAGGTGGTGCATGTGCACGCCTATTTTCAGATCGTGAGCGGCGACAGCTTGGTCAAGAACTACCGACTGCCGATCGAAAGGCTTCTGCTGGAGCAGACGCGCTACCTGCATGGAGTGAGGGTCCCGACACCCGAAGCGGAGCTCGTGCTATTCGCGCTCCGGATCGCGCTCAAGCACACAGGCCCGATCGAGATCCTGATGGCCAATCGCCGCTATCGAACGGTTGCGAAGGAGCTGGGCTGGCTGCGCGAGGCAGCAAATACAGAGCGCGCCGAGGCGCTTTGCGCGGCTTGGTTCCCGAGCATCGACCCTCCTCTGTTTCGAAAGCTGTTGGACGCCATCGAGGACGAGCGCGCCTTGGTCCGACGCGTCGTCCTTGGCTGGCGCGTCGCGCGGCGGCTGCGCGGATTGCGCAGGCTAGGCCCGATGCTTGGAGCCATTTCCCGGCTCTGGCGGGTGCTCTCCCTGCTTGTTAAGCGGTTCCGGCGTCGCGGCGACTTGGTGCTTCAGACGGGCGGGATGATCGTTGCGCTCGTCGGCCCGAAAGCGACCGGCAAATCCACCATCGCTCATGCTCTGGCAACTCGCCTGGGCGGGCATCTCGACGTGCTGCCGATTCACGCCGGCAAGCCGCCCGCGACGGCGCTCACTCTGTTACCTCGTATTCTTGTGCCGGCGGCGCGCCTCTTGTTCTCGAAGGAGCGCGCCGGAGAATACCAGAAGCCCGAACGCCGCCGGGAGAAGCAATATTCGCTGCTGTACGTCCTGCGCATGACTCTCCTTGCCTACGATCGTCGCAAACTCCTTCGCCGGGCGCTACGAGCTGCGAGCGCCGGCTCCGTCGTCATCTCGGATCGGTATCCCTCGGAAAGCGTGGGAGCCATCGACAGCTGCTGCTTTGATGAAGCAGCGCTGGCAAACTGCAACTCTCCCTTGAAGCGCTGGCTGATGAATCGGGAGCGCATCCTCTACACGGGCTTCCCGAAGCCGGACCTCCTGCTTTGCCTGGAGGCGCCGATCGAGACGACGATCGAAAGGGACGCGCGGCGCGTGAAACAGGGCGGCCCCGATGCCGCGGCTGTACGGCGACGTTGGGAACTAGAGCGCCAGCCCGAGTCTTCCCGAAGTACGGCGATCCGGATCGATACGAGTCGACCGCTGGATGAAACCCTCCGGACCGCAGTCAGAGCCGTCTGGTCTGCTCTGTAAGGATGGTCGCTTTCAGCGGGCTGAGCATCAGCACGTGAGCCGCTCGCACTACTTTGGGCCCCCGGGCCGCAGGATATTCCCGGATCCTCGGCACGATCTTCCGAGGAACTGGCGAGCAATGAAATCGCCGCCTCAAGGCGCTTAGCGTCCAACTTACGGGCAACTGCACGCCGACGCGGAGCTTCTAACACTTGCTGGTTATAACCCGTGTTAGTCACGCGAAGAGAACGCGGGTGAGAGTAAGCTCGAGCGACTTGAGGCGATCAAACTCAAGAATGAGCGTTCTGCGCTTTCAGTGACCTAGAGGACGCTTAACCCGGAGGACCAAGATGAAGGCAGTCATTCAGTGCGGCGGAAAAGGCACCCGATTGCGTCCGCACACATCAATTTTGCCAAAACCTCTGATGCCGATTGGTGCACGACCTGTGCTCGAACTCGTACTCAAATGGCTGAGACGGAACGGGATCAGAGACGTTTTCATTACGACTGGATATCTGGGGCATCTGATCCGCAGCGTCTTCGGTGACGGCAATCAGTGGAATATGCGCATCACCTACACCCAGGAAGTTGAACCGCTTGGAACGATCGGCCCGTTATCGCTGCTGCGCGAACAGCTGGATGAACCATTCCTGGTCCTTAACGGCGATGTGCTGACAGACCTCAATCTCAACCAGTTCATCCACAGCCATCGGCGCCATGACGCCGGCGTCACCATCGCCACCGCAACTCGTATCACCAAGATGGACTTTGGCGTGATCGACGAGACAAATGGAGGCGTCACCGGATTTCGCGAAAAGCCGGAGCTGGCGCATCTCGTCAGCATGGGTATCTATTGCATGGATCCCACAATACTTGAACGCATCCCGTCGGGCGTGCCGTTCGGCTTCGATGATCTGATGTTCCAGATGCTGGAAGAGGAAGCGCCTGTGAACGTATTCAGGCACAACGGCCTGTGGCTTGATATCGGCCGCGTCGAGGACTTCCTCAAAGCCCAGGATGTCGCCTGGGATGAGCAGTCGTCCGCATTCCCCGCATCCGTCGCCGCGTGAGGTAATCCCGCGCGGCCCAAATGCTTCTGCAACATTTCGCTTGGCTCGAACGGGAAGGCATCCACATGCTGTTGGTATCAGAACCGGTACTGGGAGCAGACGAGAAGGCAGCCCTCGCCGCAGTAATCGATAGCGGCTGGGTCACAATGGGCGATCGAGTGCACGAGTTCGAACAGGTGTTCGCCCGCATGCACGACGCCGACGACTCAATCGCCGTTGGCTCCTGCACGGCAGCGCTTCATCTGATCCTGCACGCGCTCGGCATCGGGCCAGGCGATGAAGTTCTCGTTCCGTCTCTCACATTCGTCGCAACAGCCAACGCCGTCCTCTATGTAGGGGCACGGCCGGTGTTCGTAGATGTCGAGTCGGCTGCCGTCCCGTTAATGTCGCTGGATGAGGCCAGGGCCAAGTGCACTTCACGAACTAGAGCCGTGATCCTCGTGCATTTTGCCGGCTATCTGGCAGACCGTGACGCTTGGCAAGCTTTCGCTCGCAGCAAAGGCTTGCTCCTGGTCGAGGATGCCGCTCATGCGCCAGGGTTGCCGGCGGTCGGAACGTTCGGCGATGCGGCCGCATTCAGCTTTTACGGCAACAAGAACATGACCACCGCTGAAGGCGGGGCGATAATTGCGCGGAGCCGAGCCTTGAGCGATACGATCAGGCGAGCCAGATCCCATGGAATGACAAGTAACACCCGGCAGCGCCTGGCATGTCGCCGTCCGGATTATGATGTAACGATCCTCGGTTTCAATTACCGCATGGACGAGTTGCGCGCTGCAGTCGGCCTCGTACAGCTGAGGAAATTGCCGGCATGGAACGACATCAGGCGACATTTGTCGCATCGCTATCGCCAGTTAATTCTCGAGCTTTGTCCATCGGTGATGGTGCCCTTCGACGCCTCATGGCTCTCCGCGCACCATCTTTTGCCAATCGTTGTGCCGAAAGCAATCCGCCGGCAATCTCTTATCGACCGATTACGCGAGCGCGGTATTCAGACCACCGTTCATTATCCGCCGGTGCATCGCCTCACGTTCTATAACGATCTTTATCCGGACACGGCTCTGCCGAATACCGAAGAGTTCGCCCAACGTGAGCTTACATTGCCGCTCCATCCTGGAATGACCCCAGCCGACGTCGAATATGTCGTCAATTCCCTGGCAGCCGCGCTTGGTGCGCCGGTTCCTACTAGCGCGGTGGCATAGGCATGAGCACGACAATAGACCAGCTTGGCACGCGATCGTCAGCCCGAGACCTGAGTTTGCGACGCACGGTTGATATCCTGTGTGCCGGGGTCGCGGGATTCGTTCTAGTGCCCGTTTTCCTGATCGTCGCAGCCGCAATCTGGCTCCAAGGCGGCAGGCCAATTCTGTATTCGCAGCTTCGCCTCGGACAAAATGGAACACCATTTCGCATCTACAAGTTCCGAAAGTTTAGAGCGGATTGCGACGACCGCGGTAGCCCGCTCACGATGGAGCATGACGACCGACTGACCATGATCGGCCGCATCCTCGCTGCGACCAAGCTGGACGAGTTGCCGCAACTCTGGAACGTTCTGCGCGGAGACATGTCCATTGTTGGACCGCGGCCGGAGACGCTCGCATTCGCCGACTGTTTCGTAAACGGCTTCGAAGAGATCCTCGAGCACAAGCCCGGTCTGTTCGGACCGTGTCAGGTTATCTTCCGACACGAAAGCAAGCTCTATCCGATCGGTGCCAGCGTGCAGGACTTCTATCGAGAGGTCATCTTTCCCGCCAAGGCGAAAATTGACTTGGCCTATTACTCGCGCCGAACCGCGGCCTCGGATATCGGCTGGGTTCTTCGTGCCGGCTACGCAATCGTGATGCAATCTGTGATCGAATTGGCGCGAAAGGGCCGATCAGGCGAAGCGACAACATGACACTTAGACCGGCGACAAAGAAATACCTTGGTGCAAAGGTTCTTGTGACGGGAGCCGACGGATTCATTGGCTCTCATCTGGCCGAAGCGCTGGTTTTGGCGGGCGCCAACGTCACTGCTCTTGCCCAGTATAATTCTTTCGATAGCCATGGCTGGCTCGACGATCTGCCGGAGCCGGTGCGACGGCAAGTCCATGTCGTGCGCGGGGATGTTCGCGATGCTGCATTTGTCGGCCGCCTCGTACCCGGCCACGAGGTCGTCTTTCATCTGGCGGCCTTGATTGCCATACCTCACTCCTACGCCGCGCCACAGTCATACGTTGAAACGAATGTGCTCGGCACCTTGCATGTGCTTGAGGCGGCGCGCCAACATGGAATCGAGCGCATCGTTCACACCTCGACCAGCGAAGTTTACGGCACTGCCCTGAAGATGCCGATCGATGAATCCCATCCGCTACAGGGACAGTCGCCCTATTCGGCTTCCAAAATAGCTGCGGACATGATGGCAGAGGCCTATGCGAGGTCGTTTGGCGTTCCGGTCGTGATCCTCCGACCATTTAACACCTTTGGACCGAGGCAAAGCGAAAGAGCGATCATCGCCAGTATTATACGTCAGGCGCTCGATCCCTCCTGTCCTGCCATCATGGTTGGCGATGCGACGACTGTGCGCGATCTCACATTTGTTACAGACACCGCCGCCGCATTCATGGCCGCCGGATCGGCCGACGGCATCGAATTTGGTCAGGCATATAACGCCGGCAGCGGGCGAGCGATCGTGATCGCCGATCTGATCGATCTCATCGTCGATCTTTCGTCGAGCGAAAAGCCGGTGCTGCAGGACGAGAAACGTCTACGGCCGCCAAATTCGGAAGTGCGGGCGCTCCTCGCAGATTGCACCAGCTTCGTAAAGACAACGGGATGGTCACCGCAAGTACCAATGCGGCGCGGACTGGAACGAACCGTTGACTGGTGGCGCGGCCGCCTCTCGGCCAGCAAAGTCAGGCGGCAGCGGGACTTCATCACATGACGATACCCCGCTCGGCCGCGTTCCACCGATGGTGTGGTATGGCGCCTTAGCGGCCGGAGCTTTCTCCATCCTCCACCTATATCGACGGGAATCGCGAGATTCTCACCGGGCATGTGGGCAACGAGCCTGGCGTGCTGAGGATCTTTTCGCTGGGTCAAGGGCCTTGGCCTGACGCCGCTGTTGGTGACCCATATGACCTGCACACGCCCGGAGCCCACGCGTTAGAGAGACGGGATGGATCCTGAAATCCCGTAGAAGTCACGATACCAGGCGACAAAATCGCGAAGCCCGTCCTCGATCGAGGTCTGCGGCCTGAAGCCGGTGTCACGCATCAGTTCCGCGACGTCGGCGAAGGTCTCGGTCACGTCGCCGGGCTGCATCGGCAGCATCTCCTTGACCGCCGTGCGGCCCAATTCCCGCTCCAGAACCGCGACCACATGGGTCAGCTCTTCCGGATGATTGTTGCCGACATTGTAAACCCGTGCCGGTGCCCCGGCAGCCGGGCCGCCGTCCCGGGGCGCCTGGTCGACCAGCCGCAACACCACGCGGGTCACGTCGTCGATATAAGTGAAGTCGCGCCGCATCCTGCCGTGGTTGAAAAGCTTGATCGGGGCGCTCTCCAGAATCGCCCGGGTGAACAGGAAAATCGCCATGTCGGGCCGTCCCCATGGTCCGTAGATGGTAAAGAACCGCAAGCCCGTCACCGGAAGACGATAGAGATGGCTGTAGGAATGCGCGATCAACTCATTGGCCTTCTTGGTCGCGGCATATAGGCTGATCGGATGATCGGCCTTGTCGTCCACCGAAAATGGCAGCTTGGTATTGGCGCCGTAGACCGACGAGGACGACGCATAGACCAGATGGCCGCAGCCATGATGCCGGCAACCTTCCAGCACATTGACGAAGCCTGCGAGATTGGCGTCGACATAGGCATGCGGATGATCGATCGAATAACGCACGCCGGCCTGGGCTGCGAGATGCACCACCCTTGCAAAGCGATGTTTTTCGAACAGGCGTTCGATTGAACCGCGATCGGCGAGATCGATCTGCTCGAACGCAAAACCCTGCTTCGCCCGCAGGATGTCCAGCCGTGCCCGTTTCAGCGCCGGGTCGTAATAGTCGTTGAGATTGTCGAGACCGATCACGGCGCGGCCTTCGGCCAGCAGCCGGCGCGCGACGTGGAAGCCGATGAAACCCGCCGCTCCGGTGACCAATATTGCCTGATCCGACATCGTGTCCTTGAGAGGCACTTCGCAGTTTCGTATCTCGACTGTTTACCTGCCGTATCCAGAGTGCCGCATTACTCAGCCCGGCATCGCCAGATCGGCCTTCGACCGCGTCAAGATAGAAGTTATCTTGGGTTGCCTCAACGTCGTAAGCACACCGGGAACGATGGTAGCTTCCTACGCCAAGGTCAGCGTCGCGTATATGATGCTATCCTCGCTCGGCCACCCTCCACAACGTTGACCGGGCTCGTTCGTCGCCGTCCAATGCCTTCGTAGATGAAACCGAGAGCTGCCATATCTTCAGGGCGATAGATGTTGCGCAGATCAACGACGACGGGCTGCGCCATTTCACGCTTCAGCCGTTTCAGATCGAGCGCGCGAAACTGCGCCCATTCCGTGATAATCACGAGCGCATCCGCGCCGCGGACGCAGACGTAGGGATCGTCGCAATATTCGATATCGGGCAATTCCTTGCGCGCCTGTTCCATGCCGGCCGGGTCGTGCGCGCGCACCTTGGCACCCATGTCAAGGAGGCCCGTCACCAGCGGAATCGACGGCGCCTCGCGCATGTCGTCGGTATCAGGCTTGAAGGTGAGACCGAGCACCGCGACCGTCTTGCCGCGCAGGTTGCCGGCGGCATTCGACACCTTGCGCGCCATCGCGCGCTTTCTGATGTCGTTGACGCCGAGCACGGCCTCGACGATGCGAAGCTGCACGTCATGGTCCTGCGCGATCTTGACCAGCGCGCGCGCATCCTTCGGAAAGCAGGAGCCGCCGAAGCCCGGACCGGCATGCAGAAACTTTGAGCCGATGCGGTTGTCGAGCCCGATGCCGCGCGCGACCTGCTGGACGTCGGCGCCGACCTTTTCCGAGAGATCGGCAATCTCGTTGATGAAGGTGATCTTGGTGGCAAGGAACGCGTTCGCCGCATATTTGATCAGTTCGGCGGTGCGGCGCGCCGTGAACATCAGCGGCGCCTGGTTGAGCGACAGCGGCCGGTAGACGTCGCCCAGCACCTTGCGCCCGCGTTCGTTATCGGTGCCGACCACGATGCGGTCGGGATATTTGAAGTCGCGGATCGCGGCGCCCTCACGCAAGAATTCCGGATTGGAGGCGACCACCATGTCAGCCGTGGGATTGGCCTCGCGGATCAACCGCTCGACCTCGTCACCGGTACCGACCGGCACGGTCGATTTGGTCACCACCACGGTGAAGCCGGACAGTGCGGCTGCGATCTCGCGCGCGGCGCTGTAGACGTAAGTGAGGTCGGCATGGCCGTCGCCACGCCGCGAGGGCGTTCCGACCGCGATGAACACGGCGTCAGCTTCCGCCACCGGCGCGGTCAGGTCGGTCGTAAAATCCAGCCGCCTGGCCTTGACGTTGGAGGCGACCAGCGCGTCGAGCCCGGGCTCGAAAATCGGGATCTCACCTCGGCGCAGGGCTTCGATCTTGCCGGCATTCTTGTCCACGCAGGTGACCTGGTGGCCGAAATCGGCAAAGCAGGCGCCGGAGACCAGCCCCACATAGCCCGTGCCAATCATGGCGATGCGCATCTGAGTACCTGTCCATGAGGTTCAAATCGCCTGCACTATTCGTCTCTGTCCATTGATGATCCTCCACGCTGCAGGCGCATGAGAATAGAACGTTTTTCGGTTGTGACACTACGCCACGCGGAGTTAACCCGATCAGGCCGTTAAAACAGGAACACTAAATTTTTGCAGAAATTCAAGATTAGCACGCGCGCCAGCCGGCTTGAGCTCGCGATGATTTTTCGATGATGCCGTTGTGAACCCGGCGAGGCATCGAGAGGGGACAAGCTGTGGGCTTCTTGCGCCATGGCAGAGCCGCAACGCGACTGCATCCAGCAAGGCCATCGGTCGATATCAGGCGGAAACTATGAGGTAGTCCAACAGCGGGAGTTACCTACGGCGGCGTGGATCGTTAGGTTGTGTTAACGGCGATCCCTGTCGTCCAACCTGATCGTTCGTCTGCGGGTGTAGCAGCAAACGCAATTGCCGCCCGGAGCCAGCATTATGGCAAACATTACCGGCACTGAACTCGACGATCCCAAGCTCATTGGCACAGCCGAAGCCGATACCATCTCGGGCCTGGGCGGGCGCGATCACCTGTATGGGCGCGCCGGTAACGATACGCTGTTTGGCGGCGCCGGTAACGACGCCATGCACGGTGATGCCGGCGCCGACACCATGTTCGGCGGGGCCGGCGACGACGACTACTTCATCGACGATGTGAACGACGTCATCAGCGAGACGACAACGTCCGGCGTCGACGACGGCGGCAAGGACAGGGTTTACAGCACCGTAAGCTACACCCTGAGCCCATTCGTGGAGCGGCTGGTGCTGCTCGAATCCGCGGCCGCCATCAGCGCCACGGGCAACGCCCAGGTCAACTCGATCGTCGGCAACTCCAACGCCAACATCATCAGCGGCGGCGGCGGCAAGGATACGCTCACCGGCGGCTTGGGGGCCGATACGTTCGTGTTCGGCCCGGCCAACGCAGCCAACACCGTCACCATCACGGATTTCGCGGCCGAGGACAAGTTCGGCATCACTGCCAGCGACTACGGGTTGAGTGAGGGCAACGGCCTCGTCGACAATGGCTCGGGCACCCTCGTCCTGGACCCGGCTTGGTTCGCCACCGTGACCGGGAACCAGGGCACGGTCGCCGGCCACGGCCAGTTTCTGTACAATACCACTACCCGCTCCGTGATGTGGGATCCGGACGGCTCCGGTGCCGCCACCGGCATTGAGCTGGCAAGGCTGCAGACAGGCGCCGTCGTCAGCGCCAGCAACTTTGCGATTTCCGCGGCCACCGGCAACCCCGTGGTTGGCGACATCTCCATCAGCGATGTCACCATCGCCGAGGGCAACAGCGGAACCAAGACGGCGATCTTCACGGTGAGCCGCACCGGCACCGCGATGTTCGCCGTCGACTTCGCCACCGCCAACGGCACTGCTGCGGCTGGTTCCGACTACCTGGCAACCAGTGGCACCTTGAACTTCGCAGCCGGACAGGCGACGCAGACGGTCTCGGTGACCATCAACGGCGACACCTCCATCGAGCCCAACGAGACGTTCTTCCTCAACCTGACCAACGCCACGAATGGCGGCACCATCGTCGACGGCCAGGGGCTCGGCACCATCACCAACGACGACGCGACGGCGGTCGTCGGCGACATCTCCATCAGCGATGTCACGATCGCCGAGGGCAACAGCGGGACCAAGACGGCGACCTTCACGGTGAGCCGCACCGGGACCGCGGGGTTCACCGTCGACTATGCCACTGCCAACGGCACGGCGACGGCTGGTTCGGACTACCTGGCAACCAGTGGCACCTTGAACTTCGCAGCCGGACAGGCGACGCAGACGGTCTCGGTGACCATCAACGGCGACACCACCGTCGAGCCCAACGAGACGTTCTTCTTCAACCTGACCAATCCCAGCGGCGGCACCATCGTCGACGGCCAGGGTATCGGCACCATTACCAACGACGACGGCAGCTTGGAACCAACAGTCGTCGCGAGCACCAACATGGCGGCGCTCGGCAGCACGGATCCGTCCGGGATCGCCTATGTGCCTGGAATGGGACTGTTCGTCTGCGACTCGGAAGTTGAGGAGAGCCCATTCTCCCGCACTACAAATCTGTGGCGGCTGGAACCCGACGGCAGACTCGTCCAGTCGTTCAGCCTTTTGAATTTCACGGATGAGCCGACCGGCCTGGCCTACGACTCCAGCACGAACCGCCTGTACCTCTGCGACGACGACTCGTTCAAACTGTACTGGGTCGACCCTGCCAATCCCACCACCCTACAGGGGCAGTTCGATCTGAAGCCCCTTGGCTGTAACGACCCGGAGGACGTGGCGGTCAATCCGAGCAACGGCCACCTGTTTATCGCCAACGGGAGTGCTGGAGGCCGCTCGATCGTCGAGATCGACAAGACCGGCACGCAAGTCTTTTCGACCATCACTCTGCCCGCAGAAATCAAGGATCCCGAGGCGCTGGCCTACGACGCCGCCCACGACGTCTTCTTTGTCGGCGGTGGCTTCAGCCCAAACATCTGGGTCGTCGACCGCAGCGGCAACATCCTGCAAAAGCTCGACGTACTCGTGGGATTCCGCAACACTGACACGTCAACCAAGGTCAAGGACCTCGAGCTCGCGCCGAGCAGCGACCCTAACGACGATCCTGGCAAGCTAAACCTCTTTGTCGCCGATTACGGGAATTCGCACGTCAGCGATGGTCGCATGATCGAGATCGATCTCCGTGACGGACTGCTGCTCGCGTAGCTCCCCAGAAGCGAACACGTGGCGAGGAGCCTCGCGCATCACCCGCTCGCGCCCGCGATGGGCGTTCGCCCCGTGGGAGTTCCGAATCCTTTCGGGGGACACGCGTGGTCAAGGCGTCGGAACTCCCGTACGCGCCCCAGGCGTGGAACAACGTAGTACTCCACACCTGCTTAAAAGGGGTAATCATTTTGATCGTTTGATTGTGCTGGGCTTTCATTTAGCTTCTTCGAGGCGGGGCCTGGGAGGCCCAGTATCGCGAGGTCGACATGGGGCGACACGGATAATCGGAGCGCGGGTGGCGCTTCGCTGATTGAAGATCAAAGGGGCAGAATAGCCACGGGACGGCCAATAGGCCGAGCCAGATCAGCGAGGACCACCATGAATCGGGCAACTACGGATACCGTTCTTGTCGGGCAAAATGCGCTGCTGCGGGAAGGCCTCGCTCGGGTTTTAAGTCCCGCTGGCTTTAATGTTGTCGCGTCGGCATCCAGTTTTGACTACCTGCCCCCGAACTCGCTCCCTCAGCAGCAGCCCGTCTTGCTCATCATCGATGTCGGCGATGATTTCGATGCTGCATTCGCGCAAATGAAGTCCTTCAAGCAGCGGTATCCGGCAGGACGCGTGGCCATGCTGGCTCATCAGCGTGAGCTGCGTACAATGATGTCCGCGTTTCGGCTGGGTGCCAACGCGTATTTGGCCAAGGCAGCGCCGTGCGACACTTTAATCAAGACCCTTGAATTGGTCATGCTCGGCGTGACGTTTTTGCCTCCTGAAATACTGAGTTTCATTTGTCAGCAGCAAGACCGCAGCCGCGCAACCAGCCACAGTGGCCACGCAGCTCACCACATAGATACCCCTGACGATAAGAATGGCGATGCTGGCGATATGATCGGGATCATGGGTGAAACCAATGAACTTGTACCGCGCGGCATAGCCAGCCTCGCGCCACTGTCAACTCGGCAACACTCCATCCTGCGCTGTCTGATTCAGGGCGATTCCAACAAAAGCATAGCGCGCAAGCTGGCCATCTCCGAAGCCACCGCGAAGGTTCATGTCAAATCGATCCTTCGGAAGATTCGGGTCCACAATCGCACGCAGGCCGCTATTTGGGCCATAAGCGCAGCTCCGCTCGTCCCGGCAAAGAACGGCATTTCACCCGAGCAGGTTACGGAAGCCGCTGCCGCGCCAGCACGGAAACGCGATTCTTCCGGCCGGCTGGTGAGCTGAGAGTTCGCGGTATCGCAGCCAAATGCATCGCCACAGGCTGCGCGAACAAGCGAACAAGCGCAGCTCCTGCTGAAAGGGCTGGCAGGCCGAAAACTTGGGAGCTTGTGCCTCGGTCAGTGGAGCTCAACGGCAAGCGGCGCGCGCCGATGCGACCACGATGCTCGCTTCGTCGCACCCATTCATGCGTATCCGATGCCTGCGATCTTACTTGCTTTCAAGTCTGATTTGTCGTTCTCCGCCATTGCGAGGAACCGGAAGTTCGCCGCCGGCGCTCGCGCTCGAGGGCACCAAGCTGGTGTCGGGGGCCTCTGCCAAGAACGCGTGATTGACCCCCCAGATCGCTGCTTGTGTTCGGTTCTGAACCTGGATCTTGCGAAGGATCGCCTTGATATGGACCTTTACGGTAGCTTCGGCAATTTCGATTTTCCGTGCGATGCATTTGTTCGAATCGCCTTCGATCAGACAGCGCAAAATCGACCTCTCACGCGGAGAGAGCCGTGGGTCGACGGTGCCTGCAGTGAGCATCGCTCCACTGCTGCTTACGCTAGATGCCCGGTTACTCTCATGATGATCGTCAACAAGAGCAAATGACAGAAACGCCGGGGGAAAGACGATTTCACCCATCATCACCAGTTCCACCGATTTGGCAAAGACCTCGCAGCTCGTGACGTCAGCGAAATAGCCGTTAACGCCTGCGCGAAAGGCTGCCACTACGTCCTCCAACCGATAGCGGGTGACGACAATCGCGACTCGTGCATTGGGATGGCGGCTTCTCAGAAACTCAATCTGCTCTAGCGTGGCATCAAAGTCATCGCCCGTATGAACGATCAGAAAAAGCAATTGGTCGGCTTGAATCTGGCTAGCCATCAAATCATCGCCCGGTGCTGCCGAAGCGCTGATACGGAAGTTGGCTGAGCGCAGGATGCGTTCAATGCCCTCTCTAAGTAGACCACGTTCTCCGACAAGAATGATTGCAAAATCGCGTCGCCGTTTCATGATAAACTCCGAGCAAAAACGAGGCGTTCGGTGCGGCTCAAAATCCGCCCTTCTAAGCAATCGTCAGTATGTGATGGGCCCCTAGGCCCCCAGCCTATCGATTTCAGTTAAACCCAGTCTGTCAGTCTGACGCCGTCTTCCCGCTGAGTTTTCGTCACATGTTTGTCATGTTAGATTTGAATGCTCGATATCACCATATATCTTTTGTTATAACTATTTCTCCTAGCACGGTATTTGTACGGAATGTCGCAGTCACACAACAGGCCCTTGGGTTCCCATAAGCGAACGACCTTACGTTGCTGTTAAGCCCGGACCACACCTTTGCCCTTGGCATAACAGAACCAAATGACGGGCGATATTTTGTGACAGTTCGATGACGTTCTTGATTACGCGTTGTGGAGTTGGCGTATGCATCGTATTCGTGTGGTTATTGCGGATCGCCATCCCATAGTTCGGCAAGGTCTGGCTGACGTACTCGGGACAGAACGTGATTTCAGATTAGTCGCCTGCTGCGGTGATGGACCGAGCTGCATCGAAGCGATCAGGTTGTTTGTGCCGGAGATCGCCATTGTGGATCCGACATTGCCTGATGTCGGTGGGCCAGAAATTCTCGCCGTGACTAGGGCGGAGAAACTTCGCACACGTTTGGTGTTTTTTACTGGCTATATCCATGACAGCGATATAGCGAGCCTGGCTTCGAGAGGGGCCTACAGTGTTATCTCCAAGGACATAGAGCCGAAGCTTCTGCTGCAGATTCTACGGCAAGTTGCGAACCGTCAGCGATTGTCGCCGCCTGCTCCAAGTGAGCTGGAACCAGCTCAGGAAGCCACGAACAAGGCCAAAGCGACGCATGCCCTCACCGACCGCGAGCGTCAGATTATGCGCCTGGTGTCTGAGGGATTATCGAACAAGGAAATTGCGCGTCGACTGAATGTTACTGATGGCACAATCAAGGTCCATCTTCATCATATTTTTCAGAAGCTCGAAGTTAGCAATCGGACGGTGCTTGCGACCCTCGCCATCTCACAAGTTCAGGAGCTGGACGCCCCTCAGGAGGATCGTGAGGCGTCGTTCGAAGCTTCCCGCGGAACGGGCTCCACTGTTGCGAATGACCGATGAGATCGCCCGCGCCCGCGCCATAACAACTTTATGGCGCAGCATCGCGAATTTCCGGGCCAGCGCTTCGGTGTGGCTAGACTACCACCGAGTCAACCCACGTTAGCCACAGCGATCAGGACCTTGTCAGGCCGACTTGGCGCTGCATTATGAGGTGATTGAAAAATTCACCACGAAGAACCTTTGGCCGCCTACTTGGGGGCTGTCCGTTACTTCGACTCGCCAGCAAAGCTCACTCCACAACGGCCCCGACATCCCATCCTTGAGGATTTCAGCAGTCAACTGGATCGCGGTCGTTTGCGCGGACGCGACGTCGGGTAGCTCCACTCCGACGTCATCCAACACCAAAGTGCCGTCACTAACATGGAAGAAGTAGCGAGCCATCACTGGCTCCTCTGGAAGCGCGGCGCCCGCATCAGCACAGAGGAGACCGAGCCATAATTCTTGAGAGAGACCAAGTATCCTTTGGAAGCGATCGACAGCCCTTAAGTGGTACCGCCAGGTTGAATCCTTGTACGTGAACGCCCATGCCCAACTGCAGCCTGGGCTTCCTGCGGGATTTAGGCGATTTCCTTCTCAAGTTGCCTTTCTATCGCTTTCGCAAGACAGAGACCGCGCGAGCGATATCGATCTTGTTCAAGGCGTGACTGCATCGCCCGGGCCAAACACGTAGACCAAGAAGTTAGCTCCATCTGGTGATGTTTGATTCGAGTCGACGCAGGTGGCGATGACCTTCTGCATCGCGGACAACCACAGCGGGCTCTCGCAAGCATTGATTGATATTCCAACAATATCAATGCTCCATCAATGCAGCCGCCGTGAGCTAGCCCTCATCTTATCTCGAAGCGACCTTCATTCAGCCTCGTTTGTCGCCGAGCCAGTCCATGTGAATGCACAGCGAAAGGATGGATGGAGAAACAGTAGATGAGTACGATTACCCTGACCGGCAGCCACGGCACCACGCCGTACAAAATATCCGGCCTCGCGTCTGGAACAGTCATCGACGCCGAGACCGCGTCGTGGATCCAGTCGAACTCCGGGAGCGGCAGCAATGACTACCCGTTCCAGGTATACAGCTCGTCCGGCGCCGTCCTCGACGGCGGCACGATCAACGGACAGATCGATCAGACGAGCGAGTGGCGCACCGTGTACAACGATGGCAATTCGGCCGCCATCAGAACGGAGGACACGCCGAACGTCGTCATCCGCGACTGGCGCATCACCGACACTTGGGACGCGGTCCGCGTCTCCTGGAACAGCCAGAACTTCCTCATCGAGGACGTCTGGGTGACCAACGCCCGCGATGACGCTGTCGAGAACGACAGGCTGCAGACCGGAACCATCCGTGACAGCCTGTTCGACGGTGTCTTCGGCGGCATCAGCATCGACCCGTCCTCGTCGAGCCCGGTTGACGGCAGCGACCAGACGGTGACGCTCGATGGCGTCCTCATGCGCATGAAATCGTACCTCTACGAGGGCGAGATGACGCATTCGGCGATGATCAAGACGGACTCGGCGACCAACGGCGAGGTCACGCCGAACCTGGTGTTCAAGAACAACGTCTTCGCGATCGAGGATGTCAACCACCACAGCTACCGCAGCATGTTCGACGCGTGGGACCACACCATCCAATCCTCGAACAACTTCCTCCTCAACCTGTCCGACACGCCCCTCCCCGACGACTACCCCATGCCGCCGGAGGGGTGGACGGTCCTTCAGGGGCAAGAGGCCCGCGATTACTGGCAGCAGGCCAAAGCTGAGTGGATCAAGAACCACGAGGGCGAGGACGGGACGGCTGCGCCGCCACCGGTCAACGAGCCGCCGGTGGAGCCGGTGGAGGAGACTCCGACTGCCTCGGATTCGGATACGACGGGCACAACGACCGGCAGCAGCCCGTCCACCGGCGATACATCCACGGCAACGGACGGAACCTCGACCACGGATGGTTCTCCCACGACCACCGGAGGTACATCAACGGCCACGGACGATACATCGACCACGGACGGTACTTCCACGGCCACCGGCAGTACATCCACGGCAACGGGCGGTACATCGACCACGGACGGTACTTCCACAACCACCGCGGGTACATCCACGGCCACGGACGATACATCGACCACGGACGGTACTTCCACGGCCACCGGCAGTACATCCACGGCCACGGACGATACATCGACCACGGACGGTACTTCCACGGCCACCGGCAGTACATCCACGGCAACGGGCGGTACATCGACCACGGACGGTACTTCCACAACCACCGGGGGTACATCCACGGCCACGGACGATACATCGACCACGGACGGTACTTCCACGACCACGGATGCCGCCGCGCCGGGCGGGATACGAGGCGGCCATCACTGGTGGCAGCAGGCGTTTGGTAATTCGTCGACGGACGATTCCACGACGACCATCTCGCCGGACTCGCCACGAGGTGGCCACCACTGGTGGCAGCAGACGTTTGGCAATTCGTCGAGGGATGATGCATCCACGACGACCGTCTCGCTGGACTCGGCACGAGGCGGCCAACACTGGTGGCAGCAGACGTTTGATAATTCGACGACGAACGGTACATCCACGACCGTCTCGCGGGAGTCGATATCGGACGGATGGGGTCACCACTGGCAGCAAACGTCCGCTGATCTGACGACGAGCCCGCTGGGCGGCCAGGGCGGCCACGATTGGCAACAGCACGCGAACTTCTGGCACCACTAGGAGTCGGAGAGCTGTCTTCCGACATAACCTGCCGGAAGACAGCCCTTTAGTATCGAGGATCGAACGAAGGCTTCAGGTAAGGCGGCTGAGATGGTGACGGCCGCCAATTGAGACCGCGCACATCTTTGCGCGAACTTGAGAACATATCGACGGCGGCCTGCTCTCCAGGGAGCTCGATCCGGTCACGAAATTGCCCGCGTAAATCCTCAGCGATCCCATTTTTGCCGGAAAATGGTCAGTGTCGGCGGTCAAGCCACTCTTGTTCAAATGTTGGTAGGGGACGCAACCGAATGAGTGTTGCTCAAAGTCGCATGCGAATGCCGTCCTTCGGTTTGCCGAATCCACTGTCAGCGGTGGCCGGCGATGACCCGGTGGCTGTCGGGTTGCGCGAAAGCGCACGACGGATGGTCGGCGTCGCCGGGTTCAGCGGAGTGGTGAACATCCTGATGCTGTCCGGCTCTCTTTACATGTTGCAGGTTTATGACCGGGTGCTCCCGAGCCGCAACGTCGCGACCTTGCTCGGCCTCTCGTTGATGGTGCTGCTCGCTTACGTGATCCAGGCATACTTCGAGGCGTTGCGCGCGCGCATGCTGTGCCGGGTCGCAACTATGTTCGATGTCGGCATGCAGGAATCGATCCATACCGCGCTTGCGACGCTGCCGCTACGTGGCGCGAACCCGATGCTGCTCCAGCAGCCGCTGCGCGATCTCGACCAGATTCGCACCTTCATGTCGGGAATGGGACCGACGGCGTTTCTGGACATGCCCTGGATTCCGATCTTTCTGGTAACGCTCTTTCTGTTTCATCCCGCAATCGGCGCTACGGCGCTACTTGGAACGATTGCAATCATCGCGATGACATTGCTCACAGAACGGCTGTCGCGCGGTGCGGCCAGGGCCGCGATGGACTCGAGTGCACGCCGGCAGGTGCTGGCGGATACGACCCAGCGCAACGCCGAGGTGATCCGGGCGTTCGGCATGATTGATCGATTCACCGTGCGTTGGTCGCAGGCCAATGAGCGGTATCTGCGCGAAAATATCCGAGCCAGCGATGTATATGCCAATCTCGGATCGGTGGCGAAGCTCCTGCGCTACGTGTTGCAGTCGGGCATGCTGGGGATTGGCGCCTATCTTGTAGTAGTCGACCAGGCCTCGGGCGGCATCATGATCGCTTCGTCGATCATGATGGGCCGCGCATTGGCGCCAGTTGAAGTTGTGCTCGGCAACTGGAAGCAGCTTGTCACCGCGCGCCAGGGGCTCGCCCGCCTGCGCGACATCTGCAAGGCGACGGCTGCGCCGCCTGCCCCGCCAGTGGCGTTGCCGCGTCCGTGCCGCGAGCTCTCGGTAGAGCATCTCTCGGTCGCAGCTCCGGGCATGGACAAGCCCATAGTGTCCGACATTTCATTCTCGCTGAAGGCGGGTATGGGGCTCGCACTGCTCGGCGCCAGTGCATCCGGCAAGACCTCACTGTCGAGGGCGCTGGTCGGAATCTGGCCGGCCAAAGGGGGTGTCGTGCGGCTCGACGGAGCGGCAATCGATCAATGGCGCAACGAGGATCTGGGGCGCCATATCGGCTACCTGCCTCAAGATGTGGCGCTGCTCGAGGGCACGGTGGCCGAAAATATCTGCCGGTTCGATGAGCGGGCGACCTCGGAGGCGATATTGAAGGCCGCGCAGATTGCCGGCGTGCACGACCTCATCCTGCGCCTGCCGCAGGGATATGCGACGCGCATCGGCCAGGGCGGTATGACCCTCTCGGCAGGCCAGCGCCAGCGGATTGGCCTGGCGCGAGCTGCCTTCGGCGACCCGTTTCTGGTTGTGCTCGATGAGCCCAATGCGAACCTCGACACCGACGGCGAGAATTCCCTGAGCCAAGCTATTGAGACTCTGCGCCGCAACGGGAGCATCGTCATCGTAATATCGCACCGCCCCAGCGCGCTTGCCGTACTGGATATGGCGATGGTGCTCTACGAGGGCAAGGCAATCGCGTTTGGTCCGTCCGAGGAGGTCTTTGCACGCGTTCGAAGAGGGCCCGGCCGGGCGGCGCCTGCGGCAAAGGCGAGCGCTGCATGGACCGCGTCGGCGGCGCCTCGCGCAGCGGTTGCTGAGGGAGTTTGAACATGCGGCCCGGGCAGGACACATTACATCCCAATGAGCCGGCGCAGCGCGCGACGCGAGATTCAAACCCCGGCGCGTACGGATCGCAAGGCGCGGCCCTGGTTCTCGAATTGGAACGTTTGCGCCGCGACCTTGACAGAGAGATTCGGAGCAAGCAGCACGCATCGCGAGCTCAGCGCCCCGCGCCTGACACTTCACCGCGTCCCACTCGCACCAAGGCCAGCCGGCTCAAGCGCCGGAAAAAGGGCAAGGTGGGGCGGGTTATTGACTACTGTCTTGAGCAGGTCGGACTCAAGTCGATCGTACCTGCCGAGCGCAGGAGGGAGCCGCCGGACGCGGCTCCCGTCACGCCGCAGCTCCATCCGAGCCCGAGCCTCGCACCAATCCGTCCGCTGTCGATGGATTTGACCAAGCCCGGTCCGGAAATCCCGACTTTGGATGCCGCACACCAATCGATGGCGCTCGCGAATCCGCAGCTCAAGCTTCCGGGTCTGCCAGCGCAGGGAACCACCGTCGGGCGCTTGCTTCGAATTGGCTGCGCCGGCCTGATCGCCGGCGGCGCTTTCCTGCTCAATCGCCGCGCTCAGGATCCAGCGAATGGCAGGTCCGATGTCGGCCTGATGACGCACGCGGGCTGGTCGTTTGAAAATCAGTTACGGACCGGCCTTCGAATTCTGCTGCTTGCCACCGTGCTGGGCGGCGGCTGGCTTGCACTGGTGCCGCTTGCGGGCGCAGTCGTGGTGCCCGGAAATCTTGTCGTGCAATCCAATGTCAAGACCATCCAGCATCTCGCTGGCGGAGTTGTCGCGGAGATCAAGGCCGTCAACGGCGCGCGGGTGGCTGCCGGCGATTTGTTGCTTCGGCTCGACGCCACCCAGGCGCAGGCCAGCCTTCAGATTGTGACCAAGCAGCTCGACGAGTTGCGCGCGCGGACCGCGCGATTGACCGCCGAGCGCGATGGCCACAGCCAGCCGAAATTTCCCGCCGCATTGATGGCGCGCCCCGACGAGGACGTCCGAAGTCTGCTGTCATCGGAGGTCTCACTGTTCAAGGCACGAGCCGATGGGCGCACGAGCCAGAAGGAGCTCTTGCAGAGCCGGATTGGGCAACTCAGCCAGGAGATTTCGGGACTGGAGGCCCAGGTGGACTCCAAGGCGAAGCAGCTTGAGCTGATTGCTGGCGAACTTGTCGGGGTCAAGGACCTTTACGACAAGAGACTGGTCCCGCTGGCGCGTCTCACAACGTTGCAGCGCGAGACCGCGCGGATCGAAGGCGAGCGCGGGCAATTGACGTCCTCGATCGCAGAGACGAAATCAAAGATCGGCGAGGCGCAGCTTCAGATCGCGCGTCTCGATCAGGACTTCCGCACCGAAGTAGTCAAGGAGCTTGGTGAGACGCAGGGCAAGGAAGCCGAACTCGTCGAACGCGGTATCGCCGCACGGGATCTGCTCGACCGGATCGAAGTACGCGCGCCGACATCCGGCGTGATCCATAAGCTTTCCGCGCACACCATCGGCGGGGTCATCCGCCCCGGCGACACCATAATGGAAATCGTGCCCGATACGGACGACCTGCTCATCGAAGCAAGGTTGCAGCCGCAGGATATTGACCAGGTTCGTGCCGGCCAAAAAGCATTCGTCCGCTTCTCGGCCTTCAACCAGCGGGTGACACCGCAGCTCACCGGCACGGTGTCTTTGGTGTCGGCCGATACCAGCCGTGATCAGCAGACCAATGCACCTTATTTCACGGTGAGGGTCGTGTTGCCCGATGATGAGCGTCGCCGGCTGGGCGGCCTACAACTCGTCCCAGGCATGCCGGCCGAAGTCTTCATGCAGACCGGCAGCCGGACCATGATGAGCTATTTGCTAAAGCCGATCACCGAGCAAATGAACCGTGCTTTTGTCGAGCGGTAGCTCTCGACGCGGGCCAATTTCAGAGCCTATGCAACTCCAGCTCCAATGGCAAAAATTGCGCATCGGAGCGCGATCATGGTCGCAGCAAGCTGATTGGCCAGTCGGACGACTATACCGGTTCGCGTGGTTCAAAGATTAGTACAGCGATCTAAGAGGCCGTCGTGCGATTTGACGGCTATCGAAGGTGATCGCGAGGCACGTTGCAGAGCGTCGCTCTACGACAACTCCAAGCGACCATTCGTTACGTCCCAACGAGTAGCCCCATCACCGTCCAGAATGACGCAGACCTCGCATTACAAGTGGCCTCCGCACACCCCCATGTAACGGGGACAATGGTGTGGTCGGCGCTTTCACAATTCAACCGGCATCCAGACCCCTCCGGCGGCGCTCGAGCGCAGGACGGCGTCCACCATCGCAACACCGGCAAAACCATCTTCAATCGTTGGAAAGGTCAGCCACGGATCGGCAAGGGAAGCGGTACGACTGGCCACAATGGCTGTGGCCACTTCGGTATAGATTGTCGCGAACGCTTCCAGGTATCCCTCAGGATGGCCGGGTGGAATACGATTGACGCGCTGACCGGCGGCGTTCATGGACGTTGTGCCGCGGCGGATCGATCGTGGTGCGTCACCGAGCGGCGACCAGGCGAGAAGGTTCGGCTCTTCCTGTCGCCAATCCAGACCGCCCTTCTCGCCGAAGATCCGTAATCGCAGCCCGTTATCGTTTCCGGGTGCAACCTGGCTCGCCCATAATGCGCCCCGCGCCCCGTTCCCGTAACGCAGCAGGATTTGCACGTTGTCATCGACACGGCGGCCCGGCACGAAGATGGTCGCCTCGGCCAGAATCCGCTCAGGCATCATCCCGGTGACAAAATGCGCCAGCTGATATGCATGGGTACCGATGTCGCCGACGCAGCCGCCACCACCCGAGCGCGCTGGGTCGGTACGCCAGTCGGCCTGCTTCTGGCCCGCAGCCTCAAGCGGATCGGCCAACCAATCCTGCGGATATTCGACCTGCACGATCCGGATCGCGCCGAGTTCGCCGCCCTGAACCATAGAGCGTGCATGGCGGACAAGCGGATAACCGGAGTAATTATAGGTGACGGCAAATATTAGTCCGCTCGTGCGCGCCTTGTCGCGCAAGCGGCGCGCCTCCTCTAGGGTTGTCGTCAACGGCTTGTCGCAGATGACATGAACACCCGCATCCAGGAAGGCGTCGGCGACAGGTGCGTGCATATGGTTTGGAGTGACGATCGCAACCGCTTCGACACCGTCGGTTCGCGCGCCCTCGGCCTGCGCCATGGTCCGAAAGTCGGGATAGGATCGATCAGATGCAAGGCCGATAGCCGCCGCCGATCGGATCGCTTTGTCGGGCGAGGCCGAAAGCGCGCCAGCGACGAGTTCGTAACGATCGTCCAGGCGCGCGGCGATACGGTGGACTGCGCCGATGAAGGCGCCTTCCCCGCCGCCTACCATTCCAAGTCGAATACGTGGCTCAGCCATGTCGCGCGCTCCTGTCGACTTATTCCGGCGCTCAGGTGAGGCCCAATGACCGTCGGATCTGCGTCTCGTCGCTGGTGCCGCCGGCGAAGTCGTCGAAAGCTCGCTCGGTGACGCGGATGATGTGGTCCCGGATAAAGGCGGCGCCTTCGCGCGCCCCGTCCTCCGCGTTCTTCAAGCAGCACTCCCACTCCAGCACTGCCCAGCGGTCGAATCCGATGGCAGCCAGCCGTGAGAAGATCGCCTTGAAGTCAACCTGTCCGTCGCCGAGCGAGCGAAAGCGGCCGGCGCGATTGATCCAGGGCTGAAAGCCCGAATAGACGCCCTGCCGCCCGGTCGGATTGAACTCCGCGTCCTTGACGTGGAAGGCGCGGATACGCTCGGCGTAAATGTCGATGAAGGCCAGATAGTCCAGTTGCTGCAGGACGAAATGGGACGGATCGTAGTTGATCGCGCAACGGGGGTGATTGCCGGTGCGCTCGTAGAACATCTCGAAGGTAATGCCGTCGCATACGTCCTCGCCTGGATGGACCTCGTAGCAGAGGTCGACGCCCGCTTCCTCATATGCATCGAGGATCGGACGCCAGCGACGCGCGAGTTCGTCGAACGCCGTCTCGATCAGACCCGGCGGCCGCTGCGGCCAGGGATAAAGGAATGGCCAGGCAAGCGCGCCGGTGAAGCTCACGCTGCCGGTGAGGCCGAGGCGGCGAGACGCCTGCGCGGCCTTCATCATTTGATCTACCGCCCAGATCTGACGTTCGTTCGGCCTGCCCCTGACTTCCGGCGGTGCAAAAGCGTGGAAGGCTTCGTTGTAGGCCGGGTGAACGGCGACGAGTTGTCCTTGCAGGTGGGTAGACAATTCGGTGATCACCAGACCGTGGCTTGCGGCCACGCCGGCAATTTCATCGCAATAGGTCTGAGAGGCCGCGGCCTTTTCGATATCGATCAGACGTGGATCGGAGGTCGGGACCTGAACGCCCCTGTAACCGAGTCCTGCCGCCCAGCCGCAGATGGCATCGAAGCTGTCAAACGGCTGTGCATCGCCGATGAACTGCGCCAGAAAAATTGCGGGCCCCTTCATGGTAGCCGGTCGGATAGTCGCTGACATTACATTTTCTCCGGTTCAGGCCACAGGTGCTGGCAAAGGGGCAACAGTAGAGACGGCCCTAGGGTCAAGCGAACCATCGCACAATCAGAGCCACGTTTCTTGTTGCTTCAGTGCATCCTCCCGCCGCTTTCTGCCCTCAGGGCACTGCTATCAGGCATGTCCCCAGCAGCCGCTGAACTTCGTCCTTTGACATCAAGGTGCAACGATACGGAAGATCTGAACGTCGGTCGCGAGATTTTCTGAATGCAAGCCCAGCTAGCTGGACGGCCGCCTTAATTGCCCCTTCGAATCTGCAAGGCCGGCAAGATAATGCGCGGCCTCGCTAATGTCGGCGATAATCTCACGCTCCGCGCCATCCGCATCACCCACCATGATCGCCTTCAGCGCCGCGGTGTGATGATCCCACCCTTTTAGCAGAACGACATATTCAGGAATCACAAAGGACAGCACCGGGCCGCAGCGCAACCACATATTCTCAATGGTCTCGACCATCAGCGGGATGCCCGACATCGCGTAAATCCCGAAATGGAATTTTCGGTGATGCTCGAGATAACTTTCGAGCTTACGCGCCTGGATCAGCGACTGCATTGTCGCAAGCCGCTCCTCAAGGCGGCGCAGCGTGGCGTCGTCGTGCCGTTGCAGCGCCGCTTCCCGCGCCGCGCGTCCCTCGAGCGCGCAGCGCACCACCGTCAGATCTGCAAGCTCCTTGCGTGACAGGTTCGGCACGATCGCCGAATTGCGCGGCCCCTGCTGCAATATGCCCTGCGCCACCAGCCGGGTGACGGCGTCGCGCACCGGCGTGATCGACGTCCCAAAACTTTCGGCCAGTGCGCGCAAGGTCAAGACGGTGCCTGGCTCAAAACGCCCGGCCAGCAGCGCGTCCCGCAACTGCGCATGCGCGAGATCCCACAGCGGCTCAGGTTCGATTCGTTTCAATGCCGTCGTCATCGGACGCTCGCTATCCCAGCACGCGACATGGCGCAAATTCCCTCGCAAGGCGGTCTATTGACCACCCGACGTTGTTTGTTATAACAAACAACAAAACGGGAGGAAACAACAATACTCAAGCCGACCTCGACGGACGAATCGACCGCATCTACAATCTCGCGTGCCCCGCCTCCCCGCGTCACTATCAGCGCGATCCGCTCGGAACGTTACGCACGTGCGTCCTTGGCGCAGGCCACGTGATCGAATTTGCCACGGAAAAGGGCGCGCGAGTACTTCAGGCATCGACCAGCGAGGTGTACGGTGACCCGGACGTTCATCCGCAGCCCGAGACGTATCTGGGGAATGTCAACCCGGTTGGTCCGCGCGCCTGTTATGATGAAGGCAAGCGTGCTGCGGAAACCGTCTTTTTCGACTGCCATCGCATTCATCGCATGTCGATCAAGGTGGCACGCATCTTCAATACCTACGGTGCACGCATGTTGGAGAACGACGGCCGCATCATTTCGAATTTCATTGTTCAAGCGCTCAAGGGCACCCCCATCACCATCTATGGCGACGGCTCCCAGACTCGTTCGTTCTGCTACATTGACGATCTGTTGGCCGGTCTCCAGCTTCTGATGGAAAGCCCACCCGAGATCACCGGCCCTTTCAATCTCGGGAATCCTGAGGAGCAGACGGTCAGGCGAATTGCCGATCTGATCGTTGAGCAAACGGGATCGAAGTCCACCATCGAGTACCATCCGCTGCCTCGGGACGATCCCAAGCGTCGTCGCCCCCTCATTTCGCGCGCGCGATGTGCTGGGCTGGATATCCAAGATCCCTCTCGATGAGGGCCTGCGCGCGACCATCAACTATTTCTCGCTAAGGCTCTTCACCGAAGAACGGCAGCGACGGCGGCCCGGGAACGGCGCGCTAGCCGCGGGCAAATCAGGACCACGGACAAACGCGGCATCGCGGGCTGGGCTGGTGCGGTGACGGTGCATGGCCTAAGCGCAGGAAATCAATTGCATGCCGAGAAGCTCAGCTTCAAAAATAGCGTGGTGGCCGGCGAACGCGACCGTCCCGACGTGGCGCGGCGGCGCGTCCAGTGGACAAGTATCAAGATCGGATGCGGCTGACGGTGGCCGGGGAGACGCCGGTTTCCGCGGCGATCTGCTTGCCGGTGTGGCGCTGGCGGCGCAACGCCTCAATGACTGTGGATGTGGCGGGCGCTGTTCGGCTCGGCAATGAATGAGGTCGTGAGGAGCGAACGCGCAACCCCTTATCGGTCTGCGTCGCAGAAGCGGCGCGGGCCTCCTCTATAAGGTTGATAGGTGCAGTCAGTCGAGTCGAACGAACGATAACGGCGCGAGCACACATCGACATTGCAAGACGAGTTGGCCGGGATATGTGCCATTGATTCGTCAAGGGTACCCCTGGCCGGCGGGATGCCGCACATTCGGCGTTCGCCCCGGTACGGCTGGTATGTGCAGTCGGACGCGCGGAACGATTCGTAAGCGTTCGAGCAGGCCTCGTGATCGCATTGCGGCCACGCGCCCGTAGCGGCACTGGAGAATCCAGATGCGTCAGCCATACTGCGCGATTCTTCCGTGTCGGGCGTCTCCAGTGGCGCGGCTATCGGTTCCGCGGCAATGTGCGGTCCGGTCCACGCGACCGCGCCGGCTGCCTCTACGAAGCGGCGCCAGATCTGCGCTGGCACAGACCCACCGGTCACGCCTCGCATCGGCGTGTGGTCGTCGTTGCCGACCCACACCCCAATGACCAGGGATTCGTTGAAGCCTATGAACCAGGCGTCGCGATGATCCTGGCTGGTGCCCGTTTTTCCGGCAGTAAAGCCGCTGGAATCTGCGCCGCGGCCGGTGCCGCTCGTCACCACCCGGCGCAGGAGCGCAGTCAACTCGTGTTGATACGCCAGCGCCTTGCCCTTTGATGGGCCCAGTGTGCGTAGGCTTTCGTTCTCCGGGCCGAATGCGATGATGCCGAACGGGTCGACCCGCTGGCCCGCCCGCACCGATGCAAAGGCGCCGGTGAGGTCCACGAGCGTCAGTTCGGCAATGCCAAGCGCGAGACTTGGCACTGCGGGTAGCGGCGCATCAATCCCAAGATCCCGCGCGGCGCTCACCACCTTGTCCAGCCCGACCTCGTTTCCGAGCCGCACGGCCGCGGTATTAACCGACTGCGCAAAGGCCTGCTCAAGCGTCATCGTGCCGTAGCGGCGTCCGCCAAAATTCCTGGGCTCCCACTGCTTGATCCGGATCGGCGAAGCATCGACAACGTCATTGAGCGAATAGCCGCTACGCAACGCGGCGAGCCACACGAACAGCTTGAACGCGGAACCCGGTTGCCGGCGGGCGTCGGCGGCTCGGTTGAACTGGCTACGGTCATAGTCGCGCCCGCCAACCATGGCGAGAACGGCGCCGTCCGGCCGCATGGCGACGAGCGCAGCCTGGGTGGGTCCGCCGCCCCGCGGAGCGCTGAATGTCTCGGCAATGACCCGCTCGGCCACCTCCTGCAGCTCAGGCATCAGGGTCGTACGTACCTTGATGCTGCGCGTATACGCGCCGGATACTCTTGGATACTCATGCTTGGCGATCCAGTCGGCGAACCATGAGGTCGCAGGCGCAAACTGCGCAGCGGCTTTCACCTCGGCCGGCGCGGCTTTCGCTGCAGCGGCAGCCTTGGCGTCGATCGCTCCGGCCGCGACCATCGCGTCGAGTACCTGTGCGGCCCGCTGACGCGCCGCTTCAAGATTACGAAGAGGGTTGTACTCCGACGGCGCCTTGATCAGGCCGGCCAGCATCGCGGCTTCCGCTAAGGTGAGCTCGGCCAGCCGCTTGCCGAAGTAAATGTGAGCGGCCGCCGCGACGCCGTAACTTCCTGCACCAAGATAAATCCGGTTCAGGTAGTCAGTAAGAATGGCGTCCTTGTCCATGTGGAAATCGAGCCAAAGTGCAGCAAAAGCCTCGCGCAGCTTGCGTTCGATCGACTGCTCGCGGCCGACGATGCGGCGCAGCCTGGCGAGCTGTTGCGTGATGGTGCTGCCACCTTCGACAATCCCGCCGGCATCGAAGTTCGCGCTCGCCGCGCGCAGAATGCCAATCGGGTCGACGCCGAGATGCTGGTAGAAGCGGCGATCCTCGACGCTTATTACCGCATTGACGAGCACGTCGGGGAAGTCGCTTCGGACCGCCTCTTCAGCGAGCGAGCCGGTCCGCCCGAGCGGGCGGCCGTCGGCGGTCTCCAGCACAAGCGATGGCCAGCCGGGTCGCAACGACTTGCCGGCGATGCGCGTGTCGTGCAGTGCCCAGAGAATACCGCCCGTGATGACAAGTCCCGTGACCAGCGCCGACGTGACGGCGCCTTTAACGAACGAAACGACCAGCGGAGCGCACCGCTCCACTCTCCCCTTTCTCCGTGTGCGCTGGTCGCCCTCGCTTGCTCCCAAGCGTCCCTGCTTTGCCCGCGCCCCGCTCCACAGCGACCGGATGCGACGCCCTAGGGCCAACAGGTCGGCAATGAGGGCGATGAGCAGACCCCGAACAGCTGTCGCGGTATGCACGTGCAGGGGTCGGGCTCGGCCTGCTTCGTCCGCATCGATGCCCGTCGGCCGCTCGGCTAAGGTTCGCTCGGAGATCTCGGTAGGTTCGAGCTGATCGCAATCAGCACTTCTGGCGAGTTCGTCCGTCGAAGGTTTCGACGTCTCCGCATGATCATCCTGCAAGTCGGGGGAACGTCGCATCGACTTTCTGCTTCCTGGCCGAAGTTGGCAACGAGCTGGCTCTCGCAGACAACATTCGGAGTCAGAGTTCGTTTCCGTTAGCGCGCGGCGGGAGGGGATCCTTCAACCGATCCTGAAATCCGCCGTCCGTGTTGCAGTGCACGTCGCGCGCCGGTTGCTGCAAGGTTGGTGCTGCCGCTGGTCCATCGGTCCGATTCCGTACATTAATTGTTTTCCCGACCCCCGCATGTTTTCCGGACCCCGCATATTGCGAAGCAGGCATCAGACCGGCGCGCGCATGCGCCGCATGTAGCTGAGGAACCTGATGCTGACCCGATCAGTTTCGCTTCTAAGCGGAACACAGATCGACTGCCACAATGGTGGTCGTGCCGCCTCGCCACGAAATCAATGGAGCGAACGACCTTGCCCCAACCAAGCAACGTTGACCGACGTAAGGTCCTCAAGGGCTCGCTTGCTGTTGCTGCGGCCCCCGCATTCATCTCCGTCGCGCACGCGCAGGAGAAGATCACCTGGAAAGTGCAATCCCACTGGCCCAAAGCATCGGGCTCGTTCGACGACAGTCTGGGCGTGCTCGCAAAGGAACTGGATGAACGTACTGGAGGACGCTTCAAGCTGGAGCTGTACGGCGCAGGCGAGATTGCGAAGGATCGCGAGATCTACAACATCGTCCGCCGCGGAGTCGTCTCGATGGGCACGATTTCCCCGGCATATATTCTCGGCGAAGCGCAGGCGATGGGCCTGTACTACGGCGTGCCGGGCACGCTCCGCGAGAGCTGGGAAATGATGCACCTGACCAAGAATCTCGGCATCGAGAAGATGGTCAATGATCAGCTCCGCCCGAAGGGCGTCATCATGATGGGCGATAAGTCCTACCCAACCGAGCTTGTGCTGAAGAAGAAGATCACCTCAGCCGCCGACCTGGGCTCGCTGAAGGTCCGTTCGACCGGCACGATGCTCGAGTATTTGGCCGCTGCCGGCGCTTCACCGCAGCAAATCGCAGGTCCGGAACTCTACCAGGGGCTAGCGACAGGCGTCGTCGATGGCGCCCATTGGGGCGCGGCGATCGGCGCACTGTCAATGAAGCTGTGGGAAGTTGCGCCGTATCACATGAAGCCGGCGCTGGGCTTTGCGAACGACGCCTACATCATCAACATCGCCGCCCTCGACAAGCTGCCAGCCGATCTGCGACTGCAGTTCGTCTCGCTGGTCGAGGAACGGTACTTCCGTCGCTCGGTCGAGTACCTGCACCAGGAAGCGATCTCCTTGAATACCGGGAAGGAGAAGATGAACGTCGAGGTCGTCCGCTTCCCCGACGACGTTCTCAAGCGATTCGCCGATGCTTCGAACACCATCCTGAAGAAGGAGATTGCGAAGGGTGACATCGCCGCGAAGGGCGGCCAGGCCGTGACGAAGCTGATGAGCGATCTCGGCTACACTTGAGCCAAGGTACCGGCCGAAGCTTGGGAAGATTCAATTTCCGCAGTTGTGGCGGAAGTGTACCCGCGCGTGCCGCCGTTTTGCGGCTGCCGGACAATGTCAGGTAACAGCATGCTGAAGATCGCACGGGCAATCACACTTGTTAACGTGTGGGTGGCCTGGCTGACCGCCTCGTTGATTGCACCGATGTTCCTGCTGCTTCTGGCCGAAGTCATCACGCGCTACGTGGTCGGAAGCGCAGCAATCTGGACCGCCGAGCTCGCGCAGCTGATCTTCGGCGTCTATGCGGTCATCGCCGGCGGCTATCTGCTGATCGAACGCGCCCATGTCAATGTCGACATAGTCTACGGAAAGCTCAGCCGCGTTCAGAAGGCAAAGATAGATTTGGCGACCTCGTTTCTGTTCTTCCTCTTCCTCGGAGTCCTGATCTGGCAGGCCGCCGACATGGCGTGGGAGTCAGCGGCGAGTCTCGAGACCTCTTACAGCATCTGGAACCCGCATATCTGGCCTGTCAAGCTGGCCATTCCGATCGCCGGCGTTTTATTGCTGCTGCAGGGGCTCGTCCGCCTCGTCTCGGATATCCGTACCATTAACGGGCTGGACAACGATCCCGAAATTTTCGGCAAACAAGCCGACGACCAATCCTCTCATTGACCCCTGGAACACTGCTCGTGTCAGTCGAACTTCTCACACTCCTTTTCTTCGGCTCACTGCTGCTCTTCCTTTTCCTCGGTACGCCGCTTGTGTTCACGCTCGGCGGTATCTCGGTCATCTTCCTGTACTTTACGATGGGCCCGGTCGGCTTCTACATCGTCGCCTCCAAGTTCTGGGACTCAATGATGAGTTTCACACTGATCGCAATACCGATGTACGTGTACATGGCGATGCTGCTTGAGAAATCGGGCGTCGCGCATGACTTGTACCGGATGATGCACGTCTGGTTCGGCGCCATCCGCGGCGGACTGGCGATCGGCACCGTTGCGATCTGCGCGATATTTGCGGCGATGAGCGGGATTAGTGGCGCCGCCGTCGTGACCATGGGCACTATCGCACTGCCGCGCATGCTGGAGCGCGGTTATGACAAGCGGCTCGCAGTCGGTGCGATTAACTGCGGCGGGGGTTGGGGAATTCTCATTCCGCCTTCGATCCTTATGGTGCTCTATGCCCTGCTGACCGAGGTTTCGGTCGGCCGGCTGTTTGCTTCGGGCATTGGTCCAGGGATCCTGCTTTTTGTTCTCGTGTCGATCTATATCGGCGTGCGCGCGTGGCTGCAGCCCTCGCTCGCACCGGCGCTACCGGTAGACGAACGCGGCGACTGGACGCTGAAACTCAGTTCATTAAAGGCGGTGCTGTTGCCGCTGCTCATCGTTTTCCTGGTACTCGGCGCGATCTTCGGAGGCTTCGCCACGCCGACTGAGGCCGCCGCGCTCGGCGTGTTTGGCGCTCTGATCGCATCAGCGGTTCATCGCCGGCTCTCCGTCGCAGTCCTGGCCGATGCCGCGATGCAGACGCTCAGGTTAACCGCGCTGATCATGTGGATCCTGTTCGCCGCGCATGCGTTTTCGACCGCCTATACCACGCTGGGCGCCAACGATCTGATGAACCATATGATGTCGCTGATTCCTGGTGGCCAGTGGGGCGCGCTCGCATTCATGCTTCTGCTACTTCTGATCCTAGGCATGGTGCTCGATCCTGTCGGCATCATGCTGATCACGCTGCCGGTCTTTTTGCCGGTTGTACAGGCAAACGGTTGGGACCCGATCTGGTTTGGAGTGATCTTCATCATCATGATGGAAATCGGCTACATGACGCCACCCTTCGGCTTTAACCTGTTCTACTTGAAGTCGGTGGCACCACCCGACGTCACGATGAGCGACATCTATTGGTCGGTCATTCCGTACGTGCTCGTGACCTTTGTCGGCGTGCTGATCGTGATCATGCTTCCCGAGATCGCTTTGTATTTTCCGAATCTATTCTTCGGCCCGAGCTAGCAACCACACGCTACCGATCTTCAGGCTAAATCTAAGTCGGTTCGCGGGTTGTGCGGACAGAGGCGTTCTTTCCATACGCTGTCGACGCTCATTTCTGAATGACAGCACAAGCTATTCGGTCGCCCGCATCTCCCGAAGGTTGGCTCGTGTAGTCATGGGCTGAGCAGCTTCCTGCCGGACAAAGAGATCATCTGAGTACGCTATGGTACATTGCGACGGCCTCGATATCGTCATCGGTCAGACCGCGCGCCGTTGTCGACATGACTTCCGTCAGGCGGCCGCCCCGCTTACCCGCGCGAAAACGCCGCAGCTGGTTGGAAAGACTCGATCGTCTTCGTGGCCGGTGAACCGGTCGCCACTGCTTTCCTTGTAGGCTCGGACGATCGAAATCCAAGGCGCGCCTTCGCGGCTATGAGTTCCGGCTGGCAGACGGAACGCGCCTGGCAACATTGGCGCCAGCGCGACCGTCTCTCGAAGTCAGTTGCTCGAACTCCTGACGGATGCCGAGGTAGCTCAGCAGGTCGCGCAGCGAGAGCACACCGACCAGCTGTCCATCGCGCGAGACCAGCAGGTGTCCCCTCCTTCCGCGCTGCATCTTGTGGAGGGCCCGGCTCGCGTCGGCTTCCGCCGAGATAGTGTTGTGCTCGCCGCATGCATACATGACGTCCGAGACCTGCTGCCGCGCGAGCGTGGGACCTGCTTTGTCGCGCAATGCATCCAGCGAGACGCAACCGACGAGGCGCCCGTCATCGACGACGGGTCCTTGAAGTAGTGCCGCAAAAAATACTCATTGAGCAACCGATCAATCGTGAGAGCTGGCGCCACGGAAATCGGATCGCGGCGCATCACAGCGGAAACGGGGATCCCCGCGAGGATCGATCGACGCACCTGATGCTCGAGGTGTGAACTAGCGGCCATTTGAACAAACAGTCCAAGTATGAACCACCAGATGCCGCCGATAACGCGTCCAGTCACAAACGCAAACAAGCCCGAGGCCATGAGGAGAAATCCGAACGCCCAACCTGCTCGTGCCGCGATTCGCGTTGCCCACAGGATGTCATTCTTCCATGCCCAGAGCGCCGCCCGCAGCATGCGCCCGCCGTCGAGTGGAAAGGCTGGCACCATATTGAATACGGCCAGGATGCAATTGATGCCGGCGAGATAGAGCAGGACCACT